>PMHO01000060.1 GCA_003156715.1 Candidatus Tityobacter terrigena | reverse complement strand
AACGAGATAAAGAAAGCCCTGATGGCCGACGACAATTATCTTGGCCGGCCGTGTTGCCTCACGGACATCGGTTACCGGGTTGCCTCAGTCGGAATGTTACTGCATTAATCTCGATTCCGATTCTGTGTCTACCGGCCTACAAGGCGCGATCTGCCGCGTAAGCGGCGGAAGTTCCGGGTGTTTTCGTTCACTCCGGTGCTGATTTTCATCCAATAGATGTCACTCCTGGCACCTTGAGGCGCACGATTTACTCAGCATCGGATCAAGAGACCCTTCCCGGCTCTGTGGTGCGCGGGGAGGGGTCCCCGGCTTCTGGCGATGCGGCGGTAGACGCGGCGTACGATAATGCCTACGCGGTGTGGGAGTTTTACCAAGCGCTATTCGGTCGCGACTCGCTCGACGCTCGGGGGATGAGAATCGATTCAACGGTTCATTACGCAGCCAGCTTCGACAATGCGTTTTGGAACGGCTCTCAAATGGTCTACGGCGACGGCGACGGTCAAAATCTTCACAAAGTTTCCCGAGGCTGTTGACGTCATTGGTCACGAGATGACTCACGGCGTTACCCAAAACGCGAGTGCACTTATTTATCAGGGGGAGCCGGGCGCTCTCAATGAGCATCTTTCAGATGTATTTGGTTCGCTGATCAAGCAGCGCCTGAAAGGTCAAGACGCCGCGAGTGCGAGCTGGCTGATCGGCGAGTCAGTCATCATAGCTCCCGACCCTTTGCAGGCCGGTCAAGTCTGCCGCGGCGTACGGGACCTGCTCCATCCGGGCACCGCTTATGTCAACCTTGCCTTTGGGTCTGATCCGCAACCTGACTGCTACGCCAATCTCAATAAGGATCCGGCCGACAACTTCGGGGTCCACATCAATTCGGGCATTCCGAACCGCGCATTCGCAATGTACGCGATTGCGATCGGCGGCAACGCCTGGGATATCGCAGGAAAGGTGTGGTATCAAGCGGCGACAGCGAGTGGTCTTCCGGCAAAGGCAACCTTCTCCCAATTCCGCGCGACAACCCTAGCGACGGCGCAAGCCATGGCTTCCACAACCGTGCCAGCGCTAATCGCCGCTTGGAACGCCGTAGGAGTCATGTAGACGCCGAGAATCGAAATGGCGACGTTCGGTTAGACGTCATCAGGTAAGGCGATTGAAGAGAAATTCTGCGGGGACACGCATTGTTCGCGATCAAGGAACTGAGTAGAAGACGTCACCGCTCGCGACCAGCCGACACGCCCTGGCTAGCGCGCGAGGGCGGAGGCGCTCGTTTGCGCTTTGGCCGCGGCAGCTCTCGTACGTGCTAGGGCGGTCGCAAAATCCGTCGCGTCGCTGCCGGAAAGGGCCGATACGGCGGCCTGTTCGAAGGCAACGTACTCTTTGAAAACATCAGCGAGTTCGAGCGATCGCAAAGCGGCCTGACGAGATCGAATTGCAGCGAGGCGCGCGCCGTTCGGCACCTCTTGCGCAAGGGTCCAACTTCAAATTTGCTTGTCCAAGTAAGGGACACGACCGTGCGAGATCCGCGTTGGTTGACGGCGCACGATCCACGCCGAACCTTCGTCGGCGCAAAATCCCCTGGTGATGTCGCCGTCACGATCTGGCCAGCGAAGCTCGCTCGGCGCTGTGCCACGCGGGCGGACCTGTACGAACGCTACAAGAGGATCTATGCACGTGGCAAGCGGCGGGCTCGAAACCGTAGTACATGGGGCACGTACGTCCTTCGGCTCATTGCCTTCGGCGCCGCCGGCACTCGCGGGGGGACGAACCAGCTCGAAGCAGCGATTACCAAGATCAACACGTGGCCGAAGCGCGCAGCCGCCGCGATCGTCTTCCACTTGAGTTCACCGGCGTTGGATCCGCCACGTACACGGGGTGGTCCGTGCTTACAATATCTCGAGATCCTCTGGAACGCCGACGGATCCTTGGATATGGTTGCGGTCTATCGCAGCCACGACTATTCGAAGCTCGCTTTCGGAAATTTCATCGGCCTGTGCGACCTACTTTGCTATATCTGCGGCCAGACAGGAAAGATCCCCGGCACGCTTACCGTGCACTCAGTGTATGCGTTCATCGACGGCTCAGAACGCACCAGACTGCTGCTCGCACAGGCGTCGTGTGCCGCCCGCCCATAGGTCTACGGTTCCCCGCCGTTTTGCTGAATTGCGAACACCGCTGGAGCTTCGTCGAGAAGACCGAGACGCGCAACCACGTCGTAGCCTACTGCGCGAACGAGACCCTCAAGCTCGCCATAGCTCGGGGCCAGGTAACGCAAGACGCTAACTTCGGCATCCGCCAGTTGGTGAGCTCGAAGGCGTGCTCATCGACGCGGCGCCGCCAGCTTCACGGTAGGTCAAGCGCGGCGACTGTTTCACTTGCGGATTTTGCCAAACGATCTCAGTTCGGGGGCCGAGGATATCCGCGCGTTGCTGCTGCGCTCGCACGTCGTCCACGAACCGCTCGCGCACACGTCATGCCAGTTCTACGAACGCATGCAGTTGTTGCCCGCCCTCGATCGCAATTTGATCTATCCCTCTTCAAGCGTGACGCCAAGCCCGCGACAATGGCGACAAGGCTGCAGCCGCTGCATCACCCTTAGGATCGCACTGGTAATTTCACCGTTAACATTCGGCATTTGAGGTTTAGCTGCAATCGGGCCAATCGGGCCGTTTCCGATGAACTCGTGAAGCGACGTCACTGGAATAAGAACGCGCCGGCCAACGCGCACGGACTTGATTTGTTCTTGCCGCACGAGTGTCTTGGCAGTACTCCTACTGATGCCGAGTAGTCGTGCAGTTTCGCTAAGTGATACGGTGAGTCGCTCCATCACGTCTACTTATCTCAAGTGCGATCGATTTCCCAGATCACTGAAACGACGCGGCAGATAGCTCCCAGCGTCTAGCATAATTGACTGCTTAACCAATTACGTGTGCGCGCAATTTGTTGCTCAACGAGAGACTCCAGCGATTCGAAGCGAGCCTTCACGAATTGCTGAAGGGCCTTTCGATCCTCGGCGGATATCGTGACGATCATCGTTCGCGTGATCGAGGGCCGCCTCGAAGTCGGTCGCACTGCCGCTAATGGTTGCTGCGGCGGCCCCCGAGACTCGATAGCGGTAAAGCTTACATCCGGCGCCGCGCTATGCTCTGCGGGCCAGACCGCGGAACTCGTACTAGCGAACGCGGCGCCCTTCCAGGGCCTTCGTTGGCAAACCGCTGGCCTAAGTGACCCTGGCGGACCCTCAGGACCTTCCCCGAGTCCTTGACGGGCGGCGCGCGAGGTGACTGCCCTGTTGCCCTCAAATGGTTGTAAAAAAGGTTGTAAGGCGCCGAAAAGCCTGCTGGCTAAACAAGGCAAGTAGGCAAAAACCCCCGCCGCTGCGGAGTTTATTGGTGGAGATGGGGGGACTCGAACCCCCGACCCCTTACATGCGAAGCAAGTGCTCTACCAGCTGAGCTACATCCCCACGGCGGCCGAAGCTGAGCTCTCTGGCCGACCGCACCTAGTACGGCCCCGGAACCCGGGACCCTTTCCGCTTGACCCGCCTTGGGCTAGCGTCTCCTCGCGGCTGACGATGACGACGCGGGCGGCGCACCGATATACGGGAACTGGTCCAACGTGAAGTTCTTGTCGCTGCAGCTGACGTTGTCGGTCGTTAACAGCGGCGTGCCGTTCAAGCCGTTTTTCTCTTTACCGTCGTCGGGGACGGCGGTTGAGCTGGGTGACGGGTACTTGCCGGCGAGGGCGGCGGAAACCACGGGCACGACGTTTCCGAAGGCGACGCTGAGCATCGCGGTGGCCGCGTCGTCGGTCAAGAGACGGCCGCCGAAAAGCGGCGGCGTCGACGGCTGAACGCCGGTGCAATTCCACGTCAGCAGGCCCTGCGTTTGAACGCCTAGGTATCCGCCGGGGACGTTGATCGGCTGCGAGAAGTCGGCGATGAGTACGTCAGGGGTCAGCAGATTCTGGGCTGCGTACTGAGCGATAGCGGTGCTCCGCCCGGCAAACCCGGTCATGAACGTGACGATGTCGGCGGCGAGAGGGCTCGCCTCAGCCTCGGGCGTCATACGGTCGAGCGAATCGTGAAGCGCGTAGGGCACGAACAGTTCGGTCGTGCCCGCGTTACCGACGTGATCGATCTGATGGAAGATCAGGTTAGCGCCGGTGTTGCTCACTCCCGTCACGGTCGGATCGTTGCTGCAGCTCCCGAGCAGCGCGATGGTGATTGCGGCGACGGCAGCGAATGTGGCGAATTGTCTCATCGCGACGCCCCTAGTGTCCCGACTCGGTACTGGTCGTCGCCCAATACGCAACGATCGGTCCTGTTCCGGACGGCATGATCGTCGTCCGCGGCAGCTCGACCACGATCGATAGCACCTCCGTCGATTGGAAATAGTCCGTCCCGACGGTGTTAAAGCCGCAACCGCATCCGGCCGCCGTACTTCCCATGTCGCGGTCCGGCAAGATCTTGTAAAACTGCGACAGATCGAAGAAAAACGGATCCTGCCGCAACCCCGCGAACACCGAGACGCCATTGCCGGCGGTGAAGGCCGTATTAAAAAGGCCGGTTGCGGTGGCAGTGCCGCCTCCGAGTAGTGTCGTCGAGGTTCCGATCTGATTCGGTTTGGCTGGGCCGTACATGTAGACTTGCTGCTGGTTGCCGACTACCGCCCCGAAGGAGAACTGGATGACCATATCCTCAATGGGCCGGGCGCCGACCGCTTCGCTTTGATAGTTGTTATCGAAGCGCATCGTGTAGAGCACCTGCTGGTCGAGGAACGCGGCCGGCGTCGCATTTGTACTAGGGGTGATCGGTTCGTGCACGTTCATCACGGCCACGACGTTGTTCGGGTTCGCCGGACTCGGGAAGAGGTAAACGTCCGAAATGTCGCCGCCCGGTACGGCCACGAGCGTCGGTGAATCTTGGACGTTGAAGCTGCGGACGGGCGTTCTCGTATAGAGGACGGCAACCATCACGAGCACCAGCAGCGCCGTGCCGCTGCCGAACAGGCGGGCGATTCTCATAGCGGGACGGTTAGGCTCCCGCCGTCGTAAAGCCTAGTTGAGCCGAGCGAGTTCGGCGCGGGCCTCGTCGGCGTAGACCGGGTGGAACTGCGGGTTTAGGCTCAGAGCCCTCTCCAAGCGAGCCTTCGCCTCGCTGCGGTCGCCCCAGTGCAGGGCGATCAAGGCGGCATGGTACTGGAGGCGCGAGTCTTCGGTATCGAAACGGGTCGCCTTGCGGGCGGCGGCGCGTGCCTCGCTCCAGCGGCCATCCATTGCGGCTGCCCAGGCGAGCGTATCCTCGGTATAGATGTCGTCGCGCAAGGCGAGCTCGTGGCGAGCGATTCGGTAGGCGTCGTGGAGCCGTTCGCCGTGCTCCGAATAATAGACCGCGAGCAATCGATCCGAGATGTGTTGAGCGTTCCCGATGCGCTCGATCGTCGCGATCAGATCCTCGGTTCGCATGGCAGCGGCGGCGTCGCCGAGCGCACGGTAAGCATCGGCCTCGAAACCGAGGGTCTCCGGATAGGGCACGATGCTCGCCGAGCGTTCGGCATCGGCCAGGCAGGCTTGCCAGCGGTGCGTCGCGCACTCGAAGCGCGCCAGCGACCGAGACGCGTCGGCAAAGTTCGGGAAAACCTCGAGCGCCGTTCGTTCGTTTGCGATCGCACCGTCGACGTCGCCGGATTCGAACGCCATCTCGCCGGCGCGGAAGAAGAACCACGCCCGTCCCTGTGCCGGAGCCTCGAAGTTGGCATTTTGCATGGCTCCCGCCTCGTGCAGCAGATCGCGCGCTTCGGTGAGATGTCCGGTTTCCTCGAGATAGCGCGAGCGGATCGTGTCGAGCGTGACGGCCGTCTCGCTCGTACGTGGAGTCCGATCGATCAGCTCTCGTGCCTGGTCATAGCGCCCAACTTCCAGGTCGAGGCTCGCTTCGCGGAGCTCGAGTGCCGGGTCGCGAGCGTCGTTTCGTTCGGCGCGGTGGATGATCGCGAGCGCGTCGTAGAAGCGGTGCAGCGTCAAGTAGACGGCGGCAAGTTCGATGAGCGCAGTTCGATTGCCGGGCAACGCTTTGAGCGAAAGCTGAGCCGCGCGCTCGGAGCGCAACACGTCGTCGATGTCGCCCTGCTCGCGATAGCGTTGCAGATACTGGCCCGAGAGCTGGCTTGGGCTCAGCATGTCGCCGCGATGGTGCTCGGCTACCGCACCTTCCCAGAACGCGACCAGCTTGTCGCGCTGCTCGTAGTCGCGCGTCACCGGCGCCATCGTGGGCAGCGCATCGGCGCGCGCGAGGTCGGTGCGCTGTGCCACGACGAACGGCCACGCGATCATGCCCGCTAGCGCCGCGGCCGCAACGAGCCATCCGGCGGAGGCGCGCGGCTTCACGAAATGGCTTCGGTTTGCACCGGCGGCCGAACGGTCGCGACGCTGCGCGTCTTCGTAAACACGTACGCGAACACGGCAAGCAAGGCCACCACGATGGTCAGGCTGACGTAGATGTCAGGGACCGGTGACTGCCAGCCCAGAACCTGCGCCAGCTCGTAACCGGCGATAGCGAGGGCGACGATCGTAACGGCACCGATCCAAACGCGCGTCGTTGCGGGCACGGCACTGGCCGGCCCCGAGATCAAGCGATGAACGAGCACGCTGTCGAGAGTATCGGTGACGATCATCCCCAGGCAAAACGCGCCGCCGACCAGTAGCGCTCCGAGGAGGCCCGAATTCACGCCGAAGGCGACCGCATAAGTCGCGACCTGGCTCGACGTTTCGAAGCCGAAGCCGAACAGAAGGCCGACCGGAATCGCAAGCCACGGGCTCGAGCCGTCGCGCAGTGCTTTGGGCAGCAAGCGTGTCTTCGCGCCCGCGATCCGCCCGGTGCCGCCGCCTCGCAACTGCTGAAGGTTCAAGAGCGCGATTAACACGAGAACGACGATGCTCACCCACGTTCCGATCGTTTCGATCAGTGCACCGTGGCTTTGAAAGTGCATGCCGAGCCAGCCGACGAGCGCCGCAATCGACAGCACCATCACCGAGTGGCCCCCTGCGAAGAGCGATCCCACAAACCGGCTGAGGAATGGGCGCTCGGCATACGAGTTGCGCGTGAGGTTGTCGATTGCGGCCAGATGGTCCGGGTCTGCGCCGTGACGTAGGCCCAGAGCGAAGACGGCAAACGCTCCAGGGAAGATCATGCGGCCTCTGGTTCGCGATGGGCAAACGGATGCGAAAACGCGTAGCCGGCGATGGCGAGCGCGGTGATCGCGCTGATCGTTAGGGGCGACACCGCGACACCTTGTTGGGCAAAGCCTTGGCCGACCATGACCGCGCCGATCGCGGAGATCGCGAGGGCCGACACCAGCGGTCCGTAGCGGGCCATCGTCTCGAAACGCGGACGATCGCGTAGCCAACCCGCGCCGCGGACGACGGCAATACCCAGACCCGTCAGCGTTGCGGCAAGTCCGGCGCTAAACGCGACGATCACGAGGATGCCGTAGGTCACCTGGTCGAGCGCCGTTGCCGCGAGCAAGACGACGAGAGCGGCCGGGCACGGTGCGATCCCGCCGCTCATGGCTGCCCAAATCGTCGGTCCGAAGCGCAGCGGCGCGCTTCCCGGAATGGCGTGCAGGCGCGCGTGATCGAGGTCGTCGTGTGAGTGCTCGTGATCGTTGCCGTGGGCATCGTGCTGGGCGTGGGTGTGGGTGTGGCCTGGGCCATGCTCGTGTCCGTGGGCATGATGCGCGTGCGGATGGTGCACGTGCGGATGCGCGTGGGCGTGCGCGTGTGAGTGGCCGTGCGCGTGAGCGTGAGCAAACGGACGCTGCAGTCGCAGTTGCCGCTCGATGGCGCGCGCCCCGATCACCGCGATCAGCGCTCCCGAAACGAGCGTTATCCACGGATAGATCGTCTCGGGGACGAAAGCGCCTTTGAAGAGCTCGATCGCAAAGCCGAGCGCAAGGACGCCGATCGTGTGTGCGACGGTGAGCGCGCCTGCCAAGATCGCGGCTTGCTTGACCGTCGCTCGCGCGCCCACGAGCGAGATGGCGAGCAGCGTCTTACCGTGGCCGGGTTCGAGAGCATGCAGCGCGCCGAGTGCGATCGCAACCAGGAAGGTCAGCGCCACGAACCCCCAATCGCCGGTTCCGCGAGCCAGCATGTCCGAGAGCTGGTTCGAACGCACCGCGGACGGCGCGGCCGTCATCACCGCTCCATTTGAGGAAGTTTCTCCGTCGACCGCGCGAACGGCGAGCGATCCGCCGGCCGATGCTGCAATCTCGACCGCCGTCAGCGAACGCGGAGAGCCGAGCAACGCGCTCGGATAGGCGGTCAGTTCGTGGGTCGGCTCGCTGCCCGGTGCCATGACGACGTCCTTCCATCCCAGCCGTCCGGGGTAGGTGCCGTCGGAATAGCGGATGGTGTGAGCGCCCTTGATGGTCGTGGAACCATGGTATAGCGCGACCAAGTATAAGATGGGCAGGCCGCCCGCGCCCGGGCGCGTGCGCGCCGTCGCGCTGTCGAGGGAGAGCCTCACCGGGCGAGCGTCCACGCTGAATGCGAGTTGACTGCTCAGCACATTCCCTTGCGAGACTGCCCAGCGCGCGAGTTGCTCACCGCTCATTCGACCGCTCGGGCTTTGCTCGCGCATCAGCTGATAGGTCGGAATCTCCGCCATGTCGAGGATGTAGCGCAGCGACACACCGCGTGCATCGAAGGCCACCTTCGAAAGGTGGTTGATCGTGAAATTGCCGAGCGGATGCGCTCCGGCCGGGACCGCTCCTGCGCAGGCCCATAAAAAGAAGATGACGAGCGCGGGACGTAGCCGGAAGGTCAACGGCACAAAGCGACTCCAAGCGAGCTTGACTTCAATGACTACGCCGATAACGTCCCGCCCTCCGCGCCGGATTGGACTCCCGCCGGGATCTGCGGGAGTTCGGCCAGGCCGCCGCGCATAGTCGAAAATCAGAATGATTTGCAAATCTGGGCGACTCTTGGCGGCGGGGGTCTGCGCCGTCATCTTCGCCCTCTGGCCTGCCGGCGCAAGCGCTGCGGAGCGAAGCCCCTTGCGCGTCATGGCGACGATCTCGACCTTCGACTCCTTCATCGCCGCGGTAGGAGGCGACCGGGTGGTCGTTTCCAACCTCGTTCCGGTCGGCTCGTCGCCCGAGGACTATCAGCCGACGCCGCAAGACATCGGCCGGCTCGCCCAGGCCGACGTGCTCGTCGAGAACGGCCTGGGCCTGGAGGCGTGGCTCGCACGTACGATCGACAACGCCCGCAACGCGAATCTGCGCATCGTGGTGTGTACTGCCGGCCTTCCGGTGAAGGGCATCAATCCGCACCTTTGGATGGATCCGGTGCTCGCCCGCGGCTACGTTCGCGCCATCCGCGACGCGTTGACCCAGAGCGATCCGGACGGCGCGGCGTACTACCGCCGTAACGCCTCTGCCTACGACGCGCGCCTCGTCGCGCTCCAGGGCTGGATCGCCTCGCGCATCAAGACGATACCGCCCGACTCGCGCGCGATGATCGTCTTTCACAACGCATGGCAATACTACGACGACCGGTTCGGCCTGCGCACGATCGGCGTGCTCGAGCTTTCCCCGGGGCAGGAGCCGAATCCGAACTATGTCGCGCACCTCGTCGCGCTCGCTAAGGCCAATCACGTGAAGGCCGTTTTCGCCGAACCCGAATACAGTCCCAAGCTCGTGCAGGCGCTGGCTGAAAGTGCGGGCATCTCGACCATCCAAACGTTGTACGACGACTCGCTGGGTACGTCGGGTCCCGTCAAAGACTACGAAAGCATGCTGCGCTACGACACGCAAACCATCGTGAGGGCTCTGGGCGGAAAACCGTGACTGCGGTGCGGCTGCGCGAAGTGACGGTGCGCTACGAGCGTCTGGTTGCGCTCGACAAACTCGACCTCACGCTCGACGAAGGGCAGTGCCTGGGCATCGTCGGCCCCAATGGATCGGGAAAATCGACGTTGCTGAAAACGGTCGCAGGTCTGGTGACGCCGGTGAGCGGCATCGTCGAAGTCTTCGGGGTTCCGCCGCGCCGTCTGGAACCGGGAACGATCGCGTACGTCCCGCAAGTCGAGGCGGTCGAATGGAATTTTCCGGCGAGCGTCGCCGACGTCGTCGCGATGGGACGCTTTCCGCGCATGCATCCGCTCTCGCGCTTCTCGCGCCGCGACCGGCAGGCGGTCGATAGCGCGCTGGAAGCCTTGCGGCTGGGCGATTTGCGCAACCGGACGATCGCCAACCTCTCGGGCGGACAGCAGCAGCGCACCTTCGTCGCGCGCGCCATCGCGCAGGAGCCGCGCTTGCTGCTCCTCGACGAACCGACCACCGGCGTGGACGCGGCTACCGAGGACGCGCTGCTCGAGCTCGTCCGGGGCCTCGTGAAGCAAGGTCTCCCCGTGCTGATGACGACGCATGACCTCGATCGCGCCGCAGACTGGTTCGATCGCCTCATGGTCGTCGACCGGCGCGTCCTTGCCAACGGCGATCCGGAGACCGTTTTGGCCTCGGGCGCCTACGCCGGCATTCGCGAGCACTCGCATGTTCACGGCCACGCCCGAACCGAACCGGGGACCGTTCCGTGAGCGACGTGCTCGTCGCGCCGTTCCAGTTCGAATTCATGCAACGCGCGTTCGTCGCAGCCTTGATCGTCGGGACGTTGTGCTCGACGATCGGCACGTACGTGGTATTGCGAAAGCTTGCCTTCATCGGCGACGGCATCGCGCACGCATCCTTTGCCGGAATCGTCATCGCTTATTTGCGTGGGCTCGACTACTACGTGGGCGCGGCCATCGTCGCCGTCGCGACCGCGCTCGGCATCGGCTTCGTCAACCGCAGGGCCAAGGTCTCGTTGGACACGGCGATCGGCGTGCTCTTCACGGGAGCGTTCGCGCTCGGCGTGTTTCTGATGAGCCGGCTGCCGAACTACAACGTCGATCTGCAGGGGTTTCTTTTCGGAAACATCCTCGCCGTCTCGCGGGCGGACCTCGTTTTGATTCTCGTCCTTTCCGCGCTGGTTTCGATCGTGCTGCTGCTCCTCTACCGGCCGCTGCTTTACACCTCGTTCGATCCGGTCGTGGCCGAGGCCAGCGGCATTCGGGTCGCCTTCATCGATTACGCGCTGCTCGTGATGCTGGCGCTGACGATCATCGTGTCGCTCGAGGCGGTCGGAATCGTGCTCGTCGCGGCTCTGCTAGTAACGCCGGCCGCAAGCGCCTATCAGTTGACTCGCCGCTTCACGCGAATGCTCGCGCTTTCGGTTGCGATCGGGGCGAGTTGCGCCGTCGCCGGCTTGTATCTCTCCTACTACCTGCACTCGGCGAGCGGCGCGACGATCGTGCTCTTGGCAACGCTCGTCTTTTTTATGGCGATGGCGTCGTCGGCGCTTGCAAGGCGGCGATCGCGGCTTTCTCTTTGAGCGAGCCGAGCCCCGTCACCATGTTGTAGCCGGCGAGGCCAACGCGGCAACCGCTGGGCTGCACTCCGCCGCACCCGGCGATCGCCGGCGGTGGAGAAGGAAGCACGCCGTGATAGCCGAGCGGCAGCGGCGGGGGCGTGGGATGCATTGAGTTGTCGGCGTAGCCGCGATCGTTGTTGCGCAAGGTTTGGCGAAAAGCGCTGGGGTGCTGCGTAGCGAGCAGATAGAGATCGCCTGCCGTTAGGATGCGCCTCGCCTTGGGCACGGCAGCATCGATGGTCGCGAGCTGCGCGCCGACGATGGCCGCACTTTCGCTCGTTCCGCCGACGCCGCCGGTTCCGTAGCCGTGCCAATAGACGAACAGATGGCCGGAAGCATCGGCAGAGAGGTCGGGGATCATGCGTTGCGTGACGTGGGCGATGGCGAAGTCGCTTGGAGCGCGCTGCCAGGCCGGACGCGGATCGTAGGAGTGCCCGCCGCCGGTCGCATGCGTTCCATCGTTCCACGGTCCTTCGTCAAAGGCGCCGGCGCGCTCGCCCAGCTGCGTTCCGCCCGCGCAGATGACCACGGGCAAGGCGCAAGGATACGTGACCGCCGGCTGCTCGACGCCCGCGACGCGGATTCCGTAGGCTCCATCATCGCCGGCCGGCACGACGACCGGGATGCCGCGCAGCATCGCTTCGAGATATGGAATCGGCGTCGGACCGAACGCGTCGGCGGCCGGACCGTAGAGCGGCGCGATAGCGAACGGGAAAACGATGACGTCCGGAGCTGGATCGTCGTCGAGCGCGCGCTGAATTTCGAGCGTTCCTTCGCCGCCGCGCACGCACACTTCGTCGTAGCGTATCTCGATCGCGGCTTTCGGCGCAAGCGTGAGCGCGGCATCGACGTCGACCGTCGGCTCCTGGCCGCGGTCGTCGCGCCCGCAAACTTCTTCGCCGATTGCTTCCGCAAGGTGCTTCTCGATCACGCGCCCCGGATCGAGTTTGATCGGGTCGTCACCAGTCGCGAGCGCGTCCGGCGGCTCGCCCGGAACCGTCGAACCCTCAACGGCGGCGAAGGGGCCGAGGTCGGCGAGCCGCACTTCGTCCGAGGCGTCTTCGATGAGCGCGATGCGCGTGCCGGCGCCGCCGTCGGGAATTGCATCGTACGCGGCACGGAACTGCGCCGGGGTATACCACGATCCTCGCAGGTCGGTCGGCAAACCGGGTCGATCGACGGCGAGCCGCGGCGTGTAGGCTTTGATTGCGCCGCGCACCGCGCGCACGCCCGAAACGGGCAGTGTGAGCGCCGAAGTGGGCGCGACCACGGTTCGATTTCCGTTCTGCCACAAGTCGTAGGTCGTTTGCAGGGCCGTTTGCGCTTGGGGCACGGTCAGGTCGCCGCCCACCACAAGGCGGTTGCGTGATGCGTAGATGCCACTCGCTCCGTTTCGGCGCAGCCACGCGATCAGAGCGTCGACGTCGCCCTGCGGTCTGCCGTAGCGCGCCGCGAACGCTTGCGGGCTGAGCGTCATGCGATGCATCGGCGAAGAAGGGTCTGCGACGGCCGCGGCGGTCGTGTCGAGGGTCTCATCCTTGGGCTCGAGCTCGACGGCAAGGTGGACGCGCAACGCGACGTCGAGCTTGAACGTGCGCGTGTAGCCTCCGAGCAGCGCGCGGGGCAGGTCGAATCGCCGGCCGGCGGCCTGCGCCGGAGAGCCGAGCGAACAGAGCGTTCCCAGCAGGATCGCAGAGAACCTGAAAAGGCGGTGATGCGCGCTCACCGAAGCTGCGTTCGACACGAGTTCGGGGTCATTCTCATGCAACGCGAAGGGTTCATCCGCAGTCTCGCGGTGGCCGCCGGCCTAGCACCGTTCGTGCACGCCGCGCCGGCATTTGCTGCGCCCGACGAAGCCGCCATCGGGCGCGAGATGTTCTTCCAGCTGCGCGACGACGGCGACCTGCTCTTCGACTCGCCTTACTACGAGCATCTCAACGAGGTCGGTTCGGTCATCGCGCGGACGGTCAAGGATCGCTATCCCTATCCCATGCAGTTCTACGTCATCAAAGGCGATTCGGCGAACTCGTTTTCGGTGCCGGGCGGTCACGTCTACGTCAACGAGCCGCTCTTGGCGCTCGCTAACAATCGCGACGAGTTGGGCGGAGTGCTCGCCCACGAGACGGGCCACATGCTGCTCCACCACGTGCTGCGGCGCATGAGGAATGCGAGCGTCGCGAACACGATCGGCACGATCCTCAGCATCCCGGCGCAAATCTTGCTCGGGCCGCTGGCATCGATCGGCGCCGGCTACGCCATCGACACGGTCGGCAACGCGCAGAATGCAAATCTTTCCCGTCACATCGAGGCGCAGGCCGACGAGGAAGGGGCGCGCATCATGGCGGCGAGCAACGAGCTCAATCCATACGGGATGATTTGGTTCTTCGAGGTGATGACGAAGAAATACGGCGACCGGGGGACCTTCTGGCTAAGCGACCATCCCTTTAGCTCGGCGCGCATTGCCGACTTGAAGGCGCTCTTTGCGAGCGACCCGCAAACGTTCGGAAAGTTCCACGATAGCAAAGCGGCGGACGACGTTTACTGGTAGGCAACATCTTGGCCGCGCGCCTGCCCGATCAGCCGGCCGGTCGCGCTACGGTGTAGACGTCGTCACCTTGCCGCGTCAGGTAGCCTTTTTCGGCGAGCAGCTCCAGCACGTCGCGCGCCAGACCCCGCTCGTTTTTGTTCGGCATGCCCGCCCAGCGCATCGCTACGTTCCCGAGCTCCAGCGTAGCGCTTGGCTGCAGTAGACCAGCGACAAAATCGATTCCCAGCTTGAGCCGGCGCATTCTCGGCAAGAGCGGCGCCAGCGCCATTTCCAGTTCGGAAGGCGATTCGGCCGCCGGCGCGGGTTCGAGTGGCCCTTGCTGCGCCGATCGTTCCGGCGCTACGGACGAAGCCGGCTCTTTCGGTTCCGGCGGCTCGGGGCCGTTGCCCGGCTCGGGGAAGTCGGCTGTCGGCGGCGGCATTGCAGGCGTTTGCGGCGCGGGCTTAATGCCCGTGATTTCGGGGTTGCGCGCGAGCAGGTAGTCCGTCAAGTTCGGCAGAGCCTCACCGAGCGCCACGAATAGCGTCTGCCATGGCACGGCGTTGACCACGTTCGGACGCGTTCGCAGCGCGTCGAAGATGCGGTTGGCAACCGCGTATGGCGAAGCGGCGATCCATTCCGGCGGACCTGCGAATCCGGCGCGCGTCATGAATTCGGTCGCGACCGCCCCCGGATCGACGTACGTCACGGCGATGCCGTCGGCGCGCAGCTCGTTGCGGACGATGCGCGTCATCGAACGCACGGCGGCCTTCGCGCTGGGATATGCGCCGAGCTTCCCGACGGGGATGCGCGCGACGCCGCTTCCGAAAAAGAACACGTGCCCGCGGCTCGCTCGTAGCGCAGCAAGCGCCTCGCGAACGAGTGCAAGGGGAACGAGAACGTGCACCTGGAGCTGCTCGCGTAAAGCCGCGTCGCTCTGTTGCGAGATCGGCCCGACGGCTACCGCGCCTGCGGCATTGACGACGACGTCGATGCGGCCGAAGCGCTCGGCGGCTGCGCGGGCGATCCGCTGCGCTGCCCCGCGCATGCGCAGATCGAGCGCCAGCGTCGAGACCTTTCCGGTCGCAAGCGCGACCGCGTTCTCGAGCGCGGCGAGCCGCGCGCGATCTCGGCCTACGGCGAACACGTCATAGCCCGCACGTGCGGCGCGCTCGGCCAAAGCCCGGCCGATCCCCGAGGACGCCCCCGTTACGATCATGACGCGGTTGGTGTTCAAGATATCTCCTCGCTCAAGGCGTGTGCCTCGCGATAGAGTTCGTATGCGGCTGCGACGACGCCCGGCAGCATCTCGTAGTACGCGTCCTCCTGCGCGATCGGCGGAGGCGCCTCCATTACGCGGCGACCCTCGGACGCGAACTGCGCTAGCGTGCGCGCGACGGGCTTTTCGCTGCCGTCATCGCGGATGAGGCCGAAGGTCAACTCGTGCGGCGCACGATCGAAGGGCGCATCGCCGGCAAGCTCCGGCGCGTAGTCCGCCCAGCACCACCAGAGCGCACCGAGGGCGCCACGCTGGTGCAAACGGTCGAGGACGCTGCGCGCATAGACCGCCATCTCGTTTTCGCTCAAACAGGCGAGCCGCTGCGCTTGCGGCACCACGCCGCCCGGACACGTGGGGTTTCCGAACTCGCTGAAAAGAACGCGCTTACTCGCGAACGACGACGTCAATTCGTACAGAAAGGGAACGACTTCCGGGTCCTTTCGGTCGCGTGCGAAGGCACTATAGACCGGATAGCCGTGCATCGTCGCGAACCTCCACGTTTGGGCGATCGACGACGGCCGTATATTGCGGTCCTCGGTAAGATCCTCGCCGTGCAAACCACCCGTTGCGCCGAGGTTCGAACTCTCGAAAAGATCGTGCGTCAGAGCCGCACTCCAGTGCGACGCGCTTTGGGGATCCGACGGCGGGCGAAGATTCGAGAACTCATTGCCGAGGTCCCAAACGAACAGCGCTGCGTGGTCGCGTGCGCGCCGGCCCAGCACCCGCGCCAGCATCCGTTGCGCGTCAAGCATCTCGCCGGAGTAAAAGTCTGCAATGCCATACGACGATTCGCCGTATGCGCCGAGCGAACGAAAGCGGTGCGCCGGGAAACGGGAGTCGAGCGTCCACTCCGGCAGCCAGTTGGCCCCGCTCATGTGTCCGGTGAAAAGCGTCGGCATGGCACGCAAGCCATGGGCCGCAAGCCGGTCGAGCACGATCTCGAAGCGCTCGACAGCCGCACCGTCGATGCGGTCGTGGTGCGGCTGAAACGCTTCCCATAGGATGAAGAAGCGCACGACGTCGAGCCCGAGTCCCGCGATCCGAGCGAAATCCTCGTCGATTTCCCCGGCATCGAAGCGCGACCACATGGCCATGGCGCTGTTTCGAGGCCAGTAGTTGACGCCCAGGAGAAAACGGCTCATCCATGACCCGATTGTCGCGCAGGCGCGGCCGCCCCTGTGGGTCGAGGTCACTCCATCGTCGCGCGCGAACGCCCGCGCATGGAGGAAGCGCGGGTCGGAATCATCATGGGCAGCGTCTCGGACCTCGAGACGATGCGCCCCGCCGCGACGACCCTCGCAGAGCTTGGCGTGCCCCACGAGATGCGCGTCGTTTCGGCGCATCGTACGCCGGACTTGCTGTTCGAATATGCCGCCGGCGCCGCGTCGCGCGGCTTACGGATCATCATCGCCGGGGCCGGCGGCGCGGCCCATTTGCCAGGAATGACGGCTTCGAAGACCCACCTTCCGGTCATCGGCGTCCCCGTTCCGAGCAAACAGTTGAACGGTCTCGACTCTCTGCTTTCGATCGTGCAGATGCCCCCTGGCGTGCCGGTTGCGACGATGGCGATCGGAAACGCGCTCAATGCGGCGCTCTTCGCGGCTCGCATCCTGGCGCTCGATGATCCTGCCCTGTTGCGTCGCCTCGAAGCGCGAGCCGCCGCAGCGGCGGAGAGCGTCAAAGCGACGATCGTATGAGCGAACCAGTCGTCGAGCGGATCGGCGTGCTCGGCGGCGGCCAGCTCGGCCGAATGCTGACCCTCGAAGCCAAGCGCATGGGCTACCGCGTCGTTACCTTGGAGCCGTTGCCCAACTCGCCCTGCGGGCAAGTTGCCGACGAACAGATCGTGGCGGCCTACGACGACCTGCGGGCCATCGGCGAGCTAGGTGCACGCAGCGACGTGGTCACGTACGAGTTCGAGAACATCGCACTCGAGTCGGTGCGCGCGCTCGAGAGCGACGGACGGCTGGTGCGGCCAAGCGCGCACGTTCTGCGCATCGCGCAGGACCGCATCCTCGAGAAGACGTTTCTGCAAGAGATCGGTGCGCCGGTCGCGCCCTTCGCGCCCGTGCTGGACGAGCGCCAGCTCGATGAAGCGATGCGTTCGATCGATTTTCCGGCGGTGCTGAAGACCGCACGCGGCGGCTACGACGGGAAGGGGCAGTGGGTCGCGCACAGCGCGGGCGAGGCGCGTGCAGCAGTTGCCGCGGCGCGCGGCGTGCCGTTGATCTTCGAGCGTTTCGTCCCGTTCGAGCTCGAGGTCTCGGTGATCTGCGCGCGCGGCTCCGACGGCGACGCCATCAGCTTTCCGGTGACGGAGAATCAGCACGACCACGGCGTCCTCGCCACGACGATCGTGCCGGCGCGCATTTCGCGCGCGCTCGAGCGCGAGGTGCGCGAGATCGCGCTGAGAGTCGGCGAAAAGCTGGAAATCGTCGGCGCGTACTGCGTTGAGTTCTTCGTCGTCGACGGTGGCGCGTACGTCAACGAGATCGCGCCGCGCGTTCACAACAGCGGCCATTACTCGCTCGACGCGACCAGCATCTCGCAATACGAGGCGCACGTCCGCGCCATCTGCGATCTGCCGCTGGTCGAGCCGAGACTGTTCGCCCCGGCCGTCATGGTCAACATCCTCGGCACGGGCAAAGGCGACCACCTCGAAGGCATAGCCGACCTGCTGCGCGACCCGGATCTCAAACTGCACATCTACGGCAAACGGCACGCCGCACTGCGCCGTAAAATGGGCCATTTCACGGTCGTCGACCCGCGCCTCGAAACGGCCCTCGCCAAAGCGGAAACGGGACGAGCCCTGCTGTCCTGGACGCCGACGCGCCCGTTACAAACCGCGCCGGTCTAGGGCGAAACCCCGGTTGGGATATCCGCCGTTAGCCGGATGAACTCAAGCTTCGCGGCTTTGGGGGAATTTCGGTAAAGCCCATTGGGCGGTCCCAATAATCGACGGCGCGCGCGGCGAGCTTTTCGGGTGAGGGCGGGGGCGGCGTCTTGAGATGCAGCGCCTTGCGGTAGGCCTCCAGGTAGCGATCGATCATGCGCTCGAGCGAGAAAGTCGACTCGACGCGCTGCCGGCAGCCGTGGCGGTCGAGTTTCGAGAGGTCTGGGATGCGTGCGACCGCGTCGTTGACGGAATCGCAGAGAAAGCCGGTCACGCCGTCGAGCACGATCTCCGGAATCGAGCCCATTCGCGCGCCGAGAACCGGCGTTCCGCAGGCCATCGCCTCGATCATCGTCAGCCCGAAGCGTTCCGGACGCGTCGTCATGTGCACGAGCGCGAGCGCGCCGCCCAGGAGTTCGTCGCGTGCGTCGCGCTCGACTGCGCCCAGAAACTGGATGCGCTCGCCATCGATGTGCGGCGCGACCTGCTCTTCGAAGTAGGCGCTGTCTTGAGGAATGGCCGCGATCTTGAGACGCATCCCGGCGCGCTTGGCGATCTCAATCGCGAGGTGCGTTCCCTTTTCTGGATGGAAGCGCCCGAGAAAGACGAGATAGTCGCCCGGCCGGTCGACGAAGGTGAACGAATGTGGATCGACGCCGTTGTAGGTCGTTGCGAGATAGTCGAGGCCGGGATCGCGGTCGGCATCGCTGATCGAGCAATAGAAGCTGCGCGCAGCGCCGGCGTAGTAGGCCGCCAGAATCGGGGGCCGCGAGAAACCGTGGATCGTCGTGACGAGCGGCGGAGCCGTCGTCGCAAGGCCGTAGGTCAACGGCTTCCAGTCGAAGTTGTTGTGGAGCAAGTCGAAGTCAGCAGCGCGTTCAAAGAGCCGTGCCGTATGAAGTGCGCTGTAAACCTCGCCGTCAAGGCCAGGGTCCTCGTTCAGGCCGACCGGAACGACCGATAGCAACTTCGCGCGCGTTACGGAGTTTCCGGTTGCGAACAAGGTCACGTCCAAGCCGCGTGCGGCCATCCCCTCGGCGATGTTCGAGGCGATCTGCTCCCACGGGCCGTAGCCTGGCGGGGGCGCCGGCCACGATATCGGTGCCAGCACCGCCAGGCGCAGTCCGCGCAGATCGTCACCCGATTCCATACGAGCCGATTCGCGACGCAAAGCGCAGCGCCTTATGGTAGCGTAAGCGGATGAGCGAAAGAACGGAGATCGCCGAGCACTACGGCAAGCGATCGAGGCTCGGCGAGCGCATTCTTGCGGCGCTGCGCGAGGCGGGCAAAGACCTCGAGCATCTGACGCCAGACGATCTCGCACCGGTCGACGAACTCCATGGCCGCGGGCGCGAGGCAACGGCCGATCTTGCGAAGCTGCTCGATCCGCATCCCGGGGATCGCATTCTCGACGTGGGCTGCGGTCTGGGCGGCCCGGCGCGCTTTCTAGCGAGTGCGTACGGCTGCCGCGTTACCGGCATCGATCTGACCGACGAGTTCGCCCAGGTCGCCGGCATGCTCACACGGCGCACCGGTCTCTCCGAGCGCGTATCGATTGCGCAGGGCGACGCGCTCGCACTCCCATTCGACGACGCGAGCTTCGATGGCGCGTGGATCCAAAACGTAGCGATGAACGTCGCGGATCGAGAGCGGCTCTTGGCGGAAATCCGGCGCGTTCTGCGCGTCGGTGGACGACTCGCGCTCACCGAGATCACAGCCGGCCCAGGAGGAGCGCCGCATTTTCCCGTGCCCTGGGCGGCGCGCTCAGAGCTCAGCTTCCTCATCGGCGCGGACGCACTCCGGGAGAAGTTGGAAACCGCGGGCTTCAAGGTAATTGCGTGGGAAGACGTCACGGCAATTTTCGCGCGCGCCTCGCACGCTCGTGCACGGGCGGTGGGGAACTATCCTCTGCTCGGCCCGCAGCTCGTTTTCGGTGACGACTTCCCAAGCATGGCCGCGAACGTCGATCGCAGCTACCAAGAAGGGCGCATCGAAACGATTTACGCCCTCCTCGAGCGTGGCTAGCGCAGTTCCCAAACTTCGCAGTTCCACGACGGATTGACGGGATTGGGGTCGAAGCCGTGAAGGCGCGGCTGGTAGACCTCGATGTCCTTGGGCCAGAAGACGAACACGACCGGCACGTCGCGGGCAAGCAGTTCCTGGCTTCGCGCGTAGGCGCGCCGGCGCGTCGCTTGGTCGTAGTGGGTTAGACCGGCACGCTGGGCGGCGTCCATCTCGCGGTTGCAGTAGCGCGAGTAATTCTGACCGTTGGGCGGGACGGAATCGCATGAGAAACGACTGGCGCTTGCGGGGTCGATCCCGAGCGTCATCGTGTACCAAGCCAGGTCGAAGTTACCGGACTGATAGATGCCGCCGCCGGCATAGGACGCGAACATCATCGCGGAGTTGTAGCCTTTGAGTTGCACGTCGACGCCCACGTCGCGAAGGTAGCTTTGCAGCTGCACGCCGATCAGGCGCGCGGTGGCGTTGTTCTGGGCGAAAGCGAGGACGGCTGAGAGCGGCTGTCCGCCCTTGAGGGCGATTCCGTCGCGACCGGGTTTCCAGCCGGCGTCGGCTAGCAGTCGACGGGCGCGCGCGGGATCGTAGTCGTAACGCGGGACGTGCGGGTCGTAAGCCCACATGAAGGACGGCAGGTCTTCGGTCGCAACCGTCCCGGCCCCGAACGCGAAACGTTCCACGATGGCGCGTTTGTCGATGGCATAGGCGATGGCGCGCCGCACCCGCACGTCGCGAAACGCCGGCCGCGTAGTGTTGATGAGCAGGCTCGATGCGCCGTGAATGTCGACGAGCGCGGCCTTGATGCCGGGAAGCGTTCGAATCTGCCCGTACGCGTTGACCGAGCCCTGCGCGAACATGTCCAGCTCGCGCGTACGAAGCTGGTCGATCGCCGTCGCTTCGTCGGGGATGAAACGAATGCTGATTCGTTCGATTTTCGGTTTGCCTAGGTAGAAGTCGTCGTTGCGCACGAGTTCGACGGACTGGCCGCGGTCCCAGCGCAGCAGTTTGTAGGGTCCGGTCCCGACCGGCTGCTGGTTGAACGCCGCCCGGTTGAGGTCCGGATACTGCGCCAGCAGATGGGCAGGCAGGATTGCGCCCAGGCCGCCGTCGCTAAAGAGCTCCGAGACGGCCGGCGCGTACGGCTGCTTGAGATGAACGACCACGGTCCAAGCGTCCGGGGTAGCAACGCTCGCAATGAGATCGTATCCATGGCGGTTTGGCACGTTGTTAGCCGGGTTCACGATCGCGTCGTAGGAGAACTTGACGTCGCGGCTGCTGAACGGCACGCCGTCCTGCCATTTGACGTTGCGCCGAAGATGGTAGGTCAAGCTCAGTCCGTCTTTGCTGATGCCGCCGTTTCGGAGCGTCGGCACGACGGCGGCTAAGCGCGGCACGAAGCCGCGACCGCTCGCATCGGCGCAGACCAGCACGTCGAACATGAAGCGGTCGACGTAGCTCTCGTAGTCGTCAAGCGAGAAGAGCGGGTTGAGCGAGTTCGGCTCGGTCGTCATTCCGATGCGCAGAACGTCGCCCTGTGCGGACGTCGCCGCCGGCCGGGCCGCAGGCGAGGCCGACAGAAGCGCGACGGCCAAGGCTGCCGCGCTCAAAGGCCGCACCTTCATCGATAGCGCCTGCGGGCGTTCAGGAACGTTGGAATGCGATGGCGCCGCTCTTGACGACCAGCGTCGGGGTGCGCAGCGCGCGCAGGTCCGTTTCGATGTCGCTCTCGAGGGCGAGCAGATCGGCGACCGCGCCCGGCGCGATACGGCCGCGCGGCAGTCCGAGCAGATCGGCCGAGTTGACCGTGGTTGCGTAAAGGGCTTCGCGCGCGCTCATGCCGAGCATCGTCTGCATCAACTCGACCTCATAGTAGTACGCGTAGTGGTAGTTGAAGGGCGTCGCAGCGTCGGAGCCGCCCGCGAACTTCACGCCCGCCGCGCGCGCCGCACGAAGATTAATCTCGGCTTGTTCGGCGATCTCGCGCGCTTTGCGCAAGACGAAATCGGGCATTCCGGCCTCAGGCCCGGCATCGACGATGCAGCGGATCGCAGCCAGCGTCGGCACGAGGTAGGTTTCGTGCTCGAGCGCGAGCGCAATTCCTTCGGCATCGATCAAGTGGCCGTGCTCGATCGAGTCGATTCCGGCCCGCAACGCGTTCTTGATCCCGCCGGTTCCGATGGCGTGGGCCGCGCAGCGCATGCCGTGGGTGTGCGCCTCGCCGATGCCGGCACGCAGCTCTTCCTCGGATAGCTGTTCGATGCCGGGCACGGCGCCTTTGGTCAGCACCCCGCCGGTCGCGATGAACTTGATGCAATCCGCGCCGGCGTGCCGGATCTCGCGCACGGCCTTGCGCACGTCCCACGGTCCGTCGGCCTGTCGCCCGATGAACCAGCCGTGACCGCCGGTCATGCAGATTGCCGTACCGGCGGCGACGATGTTGGGGCCGGGAAGCTTCCCCGCGCCGATCGCATCGCGCAGATCGATGGCGAGCGTGCCCGTCGCGCCGAGATCGCGCACGGAGGTGACGCCGGCCTCGAGCGCGCGGCGCGCGTTCTCCGCGCACGCATAGGCACGTTGGGTGGCATTCGTCTCGACGAAGACGCGCATCGTGTTCGGCTCGCCGCTGCCTTCGAGATGGGCGTGCGCGTTGATGAGACCGGGAACGAGGCAACCCGCCTCGACGACCCGCGCACCCTCGGGGAGCGGCATCTCGGAATCGCCGACGGCCGCGATACGCTCGCCCTCGATCACGACGACGCCGTTGGAGCGCGGCTCACCCAGGTTGTCGTGCAGCTTTCCAAAGCGGATCGCGAGCGCGTTCGCCATCACCCAACTTCCTTATCGACCAGGTAGACTTCGGTTTGGTAAACGATCTCGACGCTTCCGCCGCTTCCGGCGAAACGCTCAAAAAGCGCTTCGAGGCGCTCCAGCATGACGTCGGCTTCGTCGCCGGAACGCGGCGCGTAGGAGGTGCTGCGCACGCGTCCCAGCAGCCCGTCACGATCGAGGCGCTGAGCGTTGGGAAAGGCCCGCGCGCGCACCTCACCAAAAACGGTCCCCGGAAGCAGTCTTGCGAACAT
This sequence comes from Candidatus Tityobacter terrigena, assembly GCA_003156715.1. Taxonomy (GTDB): domain Bacteria; phylum Vulcanimicrobiota; class Vulcanimicrobiia; order Vulcanimicrobiales; family Vulcanimicrobiaceae; genus Tityobacter; species Tityobacter terrigena. The sequence goes on along the minus strand of PMHO01000060.1, from coordinate 79,438 downwards.
CTCGGGCGCGGTCGCGTAACCGGCGAGATTCGTCCGCTTTGCGAACCGGTCGACGATCTCCCCATAACCGCGGGTAAAGGGATCGCCGTCGTCGCGCTCGTTCCAGACGATCGCGAGCCGACCGCCCGGCGCGAGCACGCGCCCGAACTCAGCAATCGTCGCGGGTTCGGCAAACCAGTGGAAGGCTTGAAAGCACGCGATCACATCGGCCGAAGCGGCGTCTAATCCTAGTGCCTGTGCCGAGCCGGCGCGCGCATCGAGGCCCGCTCCGAGCGCGACGGCACGCATCTCGTCGTTCGGCTCGACGGCGATCACCCGTGCGCCGCGCTCGGCCAGCAGTTTGGAAGAGATTCCCGTGCCGGCACCGACGTCGACGATCCGCAGCTTGGGCGGCGGAGCTAAACCGTCGAAGATCGCATCGATTGCGGCAGGTGGATACGAAGGGCGGTAGCGCGCGTAATCGTCCGCGCGTTGGTTGAAACGCGTCACCGTGTCGCCGCTGTGGTAATTGCGCCGCTGCATCAGCCGTTGCGACCCGGCAGCGCGGTCCGGCCGGGGCTCATGCGCGCAGCAGCTGCGCTTCGAGCGCGTTGTAGGCCCGCGACACGAGGTCGCGCTGTAAGACCCCGCCGATGAAGCGCGATGCGTTGCGCACCTTTTCGAGGTCGACTCCGGTCTCGATACCCATTCCGTGCAACATGTAGAGCAGGTCTTCGGTCGCGAGGTTGCCGGTCGCGCCCGGTGCGTAGGGACAGCCGCCGAGGCCGCCGCTCGAGCTGTCGAAGATCGTCACGTTCATCTGCAGCGCAGCCACCACGTTCGCGAGCGCCGTTCCGCGCGTATCGTGGAAGTGGAAGGCCAAGCGCTCGACCGGGAGATGCTCTTGCAGAGCGCCCGCGACCTCGACGACCTGATTGGGCGTGCCGACGCCGATCGTATCGCCGACGGAGAGCTCGTCGATTCCCATCTCCGCGAGCCTATCGGCAACCCGTACGACCGCTTCGACCGGTACGCGGCCTTCGTACGGGCATCCGAAGGCCGTCGAGATATAGCCGCGCACCCACATGCCGTCCGCCCGCGCCGCTTTGACCACGTCGCGAAACGCAGCCAGCGAATCGTCGATCGTCATGTTGATGTTGCGCTTGGTGAACGACTCCGTCGCCGCCGTGAACACGGCGATCGCGTTGACTCCGGAGACGCGCGCGCGCTCGAGGCCGCGCACGTTGGGGACCAGGCATACATAGGTGACCCCGGGTTTGCGGTCGATCGAGGCCATGACTTCTTCGGCGTCGGTGAGCTGCGGGATCGCGCTCGGGCGCACGAACGAAGTCGTCTCGATCAACGCAAGCCCGCTTTGCGAAAGCAGGTCGATGTAGCGAATCTTATCGGAAGTCGGAACGATGCCCGCTTCGTTTTGCAGGCCGTCGCGCGGCCCCATTTCGCAAACCTTGACGCGCACGGGCAGTTGCGAAAGGGAGAGTGCGCTCATCTTGGAGGTACCACGCTTTCTACTCGAATTCCACGAGCGTCGCTCCGCCGACGACCAACGCTCCCGGTGCGACCAAGACGGTCTTCACGACGCCGCTCCGCAGCGCCTCGATGCGATGCTCCATCTTCATCGCTTCGAGCACGACCAGCAGCTCCCGCTCCGCCACCGCGTCGCCGGCCTTCACCGCGACCTTCACGATTTTTCCGGGCATCGGAGAGGTCACCGCGCCCTGAGTCTTCCCGTGCGCCGCCGACGCGCCGGCGGTCAGGGCCGGGGGCACTGCGAAATGCAACCGCACCGACGCACCCTCATAGGTGACTACGACGCCGTCCGTCGCGACGACTGCCCGCCCGCTCGCCCGGCTTTCGCCGTAATGCACGACGACGCGCTCGGCGTTGGATTCGAAGCGGACGTCGCCCTCGAAATCCCCGCTGAGGCGCCACGAGTCGTCGCCGCCCCCGATGCGGGAGGCGACCACTGAAAAACGGCGTGACCGGCCGCTCAACTCGACCGGGATGCCGACGCCGGCAACCCGCCACGAGCGCGGATCCGCCAGCACCGCGCCCACGGCGATCAGGAAAGCATCGCTCGGTTCGGCGAGCGATGCGTTCAGGAACTCTGCCCGCTCGACCAAGAAGGACGTCGTCGTGTCGCCCACGCGGAAGGCGTCGTCGCGTGCGATGGCGAGCAGCAGCGGAACGTTGGTGAGCACGCCTTCGATGACGAACGAATCGAGCGCCGCGGTCAAGCGTTCGACGGCCGCGGCACGGTCGTCGCCGAATGCGATCAGCTTCGCGAGCATCGAGTCGTAATAGATCGAAACCTCGCTGCCCGCCGCTACGCCGGAATCGAGCCGGATGCCGGGCCCGCTCGGCGGCTTCCAGCCCGCGATCGTTCCCGTCGCGGGCAAGTAGCCGTTCGCCGGATCCTCCGCGTTGATGCGCGCTTCGATGGCCCAGCCGCGCGTGGCGATGCTCTCCTGTGCCAGACCGAGCGGCATGCCGCACGCGACCTCGAGCTGCTTGCGCACCAAATCGATTCCGTGCACGCACTCGGTCACCGGGTGCTCCACCTGCAGGCGCGCGTTCATCTCGAGGAAGTAAAACGAGCCTCCTTGGTCGAGCAGAAACTCGACGGTGCCGGCGTTGAAGTAATCGACCGAGCGCGCCGCGCGCACCGCCGCGGCACCCATTCGCTCGCGCAGTTCCGGCGTCAAGGCGGTGGAAGGCGCTTCCTCGAGCACTTTCTGATGGCGGCGTTGGATCGAGCACTCGCGCTCGCCGAGATGGATCGTTGTCCCGAGCTCGTCTGCGAGGATTTGAAATTCGATGTGCCGCGGGCGATCGAGATAGCGCTCGAGCAGCACGGCGGAGTCGCCGAAGGCACCGAGTGCTTCGCGTCGCGCAGCCTCGAGCGCCTCGTCAAACTCCGCGAGGTCGGTCACGACCCGCATTCCGCGCCCGCCGCCGCCGGCGACGGCTTTGATCAAGAGCGGCGTCCCGATGGCGCGCCCTTCGGCCAGCAGACGCTCGTTCGATTGGTCCTCGCCGTCATATCCGGGAACGACCGGAATGCCGTGCTCGCGCGCACGCCGCTTGGCTCCGGCCTTGTCGCCCATCGCCGCGATGGCCGCCGCCGGCGGTCCGACGAAGACGAGCCCGTCGTCCTCCACGGCCTGCGCGAACGGAGCGCGCTCCGAAAGAAAACCGTAGCCCGGATGAACCGCATCGGCGCGCAGTTCGCGTGCCGCGCCGAGGATACGCTCGATCGAAAGATACGACTCGATCGCGGGGGCTTCTCCGATGCGCACCGCGTCGTCGACGAAGTCGAGGAAGTACGCCCGTGCGTCGGCATCCGAATAAACGCCCAGCGGCACGATGCCGGCTTCGCGCGCGGAGCGTGCGATACGAACCGCGATCTCGCCGCGGTTGGCGATCAAGAGACGCGTGATGCGGCGTCGCCCGATCACTCGACGACCCAGCCGGCCTTGCGCTTTTCCAAGAAAGCTCGCAAGCCGTCCTGCCCTTCGGGGCTGGTTCGTTGGGTTGCGATGGCCGCCGCCGTCAATTCGAGCGTCTCGTCGTAGCTTCGCTCGACGACTTGGGCGAAGAGCCGTTTGGTCGCGGCGATGCCGCTTGGGCCGGCGCTCAGTATTTCGCCGGCGACGCGCCCGACCGAGGTGCCGAGCGATTCCTCGGGGACGACCTCGTGCACGAGCCCGATCGATAGAGCACGGCGCGCGTCGAAGCGCTCGCCGGTGAGCGCCAGCGCGCGCGCATGCGAGAGCCCGATTTTCGCGAGTACGAAGGGCGAGATCACGGCCGGTAAAATCCCGAGCTTCGTCTCGGTGAAGCCGAAGAACGACGTATCGGCCGCGATCGCGATGTCGCAAACCGCCACGAGCCCGGCCCCGCCGCCTAACGCCGCGCCCTGAACCCGTGCGATGACCGGAACCGGGACGCGGTCGATCGCGCGGTACATGCGTGAGAGCGCACGCGCGTCCTCGACGTTCTGCGCCTGGGAGAGGTCGAGGGAAGCGCGCATCCAGTTTACGTCGGCTCCGCCGCAAAACGCCTTTCCTTCGCCTGCCAGGACGATCGCGCGGACGGATTGGTCCGCACCGAGCCGCTCGAAGCACGCGTGAAGCGCTGCGATCAGCCCCGCATTGAAGGCGTTGCGGACCTCGGGGCGCGCGAGCGTGACATACGCGATGGGTCCCTCGTGCCGTTCGGAGAGGAAAGCGGGCTGCATGGCGGCGGCTTTCGCCCACCGATGTCGGCTCCCTTACCAGTGCGTCGCGAACTCCGCGTGGTAGCATGCAGGTATGGACGCCACAGCGGGTCCGGCGCCGGCACGCGCCGCGCAGGGGGAGCGGCATCGGCTCGTCTACCGCCATTCGGTTGCGACCCGTCTCACGCACTGGATCGCCACGCTGGCCTTCTTCGTGCTCGTGATGAGCGGTTTGCAGATCTTCAATGCCGCACCGTACTTGGACGCCTCGGATAAGAGCGATCCGGGGCGCCGCGTCGTCGACATCGGCTTCACCACAAATCCGAGCGGAAATCCAGCCGGCTACCTGCGCATCTTTGGGTTCCAAATTCCAACCGGCCACGCGCTCGGCTTCACCGACGACGGGCTCGGCTCCGAGACCGGGCGGGCGTTCCCCGGTTGGATCACGCTGCCAGGCTACCAGGATCTTGCCGACGGGCGGCGCTGGCATCTGTTCTTCGCTTGGATCGCGGTCATTGCGGGGCTGGCCTACATTGTCGCCGGCGCGCGGCGCAGAGATCTTGCGCTCATCGTGCTGCGACCCAGCGACCTGCCCAAACTCGTCCCGATGCAGCTCTACTACTTGCGGCTGCGCAGAGAACCCCCAGCGTACGGTAAGTATAATCCGCTGCAGAAGCTCGCGTACACGTTGGTCCTCTTCGTCTTCGCTCCGCTCGTCGTGCTCAGCGGGCTTGCGCTTTCGCCCGGCATCGACGCGCTCGCGGGGCCGCTGACGACCCTGTTGGGCGGCCGCCAGTTCGCGCGGTTATGGCACTTTGCGGCGATGGTCGGGCTCATCGGATTCTTCTTCGTTCACGTTACTTTGGTCCTGAGCACCGGCGTCGTCAACAACCTGCGTTCGATGATCACGGGTTCCTACGAACTCGGCAAACACGAAGGTCTCGGGCCGTGAAAAGGCAGCTCTTTCTGGCCTCGAGCATATCGGCGATCGCGGGCTGCGCCGGCATCTCCAACAAACTCAACGACAACCCGACGATTCACAAGATCATCGGCTCGGCCCAAGGTCTCGATCACGCGGTCATCGGCACGCGCGGCCGGGCGCGACTGTATTCGGAACGCGACATCGACCGCAACTTTCGGACCAACGGCTTCGACACGCCCTCGGACTCGACGTACGGGGGTCTCGCGCGCGACGGATTTGCCAGGTACGCCTTGGCCGTCGACGGCGAAGTGGAGCGGCCCCACCACTTTAGCCTCGCGCAGTTGCGCGCGCTTGCGTCCCTGCGCCAGATCACACGCCACGACTGCGTCGAGGGCTGGAGCGCCATCGGCGAATGGAACGGCGTTCCGCTCGCTCGCTTTCTAGCGCTCGTTCGGCCGACCGCTCGCGCGCGCTACGTCGTGTTTCACTGTTTCGACCGCGCTCCCGACGGTACGCCATACTACGAGAGCTTGGACATCGTCGAAGCGGCGCACCCGCAGACGCTGCTGGCCCTCGATCTCAACGGCAAACCGCTGGATCCCGCTCACGGTGCGCCGGTGCGCTTGCGCATTCCCACGCAGCTCGGTTACAAGAGCGCAAAATGGATCAAGCGCATCCAGCTCGCGGCTCGGCTCGAAGGCATCTTCGGCGGTGGCGGCGGGTACTGGGAAGACAACGGTTACGAGTGGTACGCCGGTATTTGAGGAGGCCCGTCGCGGCCCAAGCCGGCTGACGGGGAATCCGCCCGTGGCGTTTAAAATCGAGCCATGCGCGCTCTTGGCGTCGTCCTGCTTTCATTCGCTCTGGTAGCGCTCGGCATCGTGCCGGGTTGGGCTCACTTGCCAAGCGACATGAACCAGCCGATGGGTCCGGCCGGAGTGGCCGCGAGTCCGGCGCCCACGCCCGACGCGCGCGCCAACGCCGACTCGCTGATCGGCTGGCCGAGCGGCCCGCGCGTCACCGCCGAACGCAAATGGGAGGACGAGTTCCTACGCGTTCCCTCGCCCGACAACGCACTCGCCATCGAGGAGAAGCTTTCTTCGGTTCCACACCGGGCGGGCACGCAAGCCGACTACGCGACCGCGCTCTTCGTGCGCGATCGGCTGCAGGCTGATGGATTCGACGCACGGCTCGTGCCCTACGACGTTTTCTTTACCGGCCCGATCACGGAATCGCTAGCACTCGTCGCGCCCCAAGCGGTAACGCTCGACTTGATCGAGGGGGATCCGGCGCATCGCACCGCGGGCGAAAGGCTGGCCGGTCCGCCCTTTATGGAAAACTCCGGCGACGGCGACGTGACGGCGCCGCTCTTTTATCTCAATCACGGCGATCCCGACGACTGGCAAACGCTCGACGACCTCCACGTCGTCGTGCCGCCCGGGTCGGTCGTCATCGAACGCCTCGGCGGTTTCTCGCGCGATCCATGGGCCGCACAGCGCAAATGGGACGAGCTCAAGAAGCGCAAGGTCGCGGGCCTCATCGTTTACTACGATCCGGTAAGCGACGGCGTTTACGGTGGCGAGCCGTGGCCGAACGGCAACTGGAAGAACAACTTCATGGCCGAACGGATCGGCGGCCCGCAGCCGGGCATCGGCGCGTTTACACCGCCGGGCGATCCCACGCTGCCGGGTCAAGCGCCCCTGCCCGGCATCAAGCACCTCGACTACCAAGACATCCCGCACAGCGATATCCCGGAACTGATGGTTACGCAATCCGTTGCGCGCGCGCTTATGCGCAGCCTCGACGGAAGCGTCTTGCCCGACGAGAGCTGGCACGACGGATTTGAAATGGTCGAACGCGTCGGTGCAGGCGCGACCCGCGTGCATTTGGTCGTCAAGATGGAGCGCAAAGTCGTCCGCATCTGGAACGTGATCGGCCGTCTGCGCGGCGCCATCAAGCCGAATGAGATCGTGACGATCGGCAGCCACCGCGACGCGATGACGTTCGGCGCGATCGACCCCGGTAGCGGAACGACGGTGATGATGCAAGTCGCCGACGGCTTCAAGAAGCTGACCGACGCGAACTGGAAGCCGGATCGCACGATCGAAATCGCTTCGTGGGACGGTCACGAACTTGGGCTCTACGGCTCGCTGTCGCGCGCGTATGCGGAAGGGCCGGACCTGCGTAAACACGTCGTGCAGTACATCAACACCGACCAGTTGACGACCGGCCCGCCGTTCGTCGGTTCGATGAGTCTGGAGTTGTGGGAGTTCGGGCGCGAGATCGCGGCGCTCGTCAAAGGCCTCGACGGGCGCCCCTTGCTTGCGTCGGAAACCCCAAAGAAGCCGGTGATGCGACCGCCAGGCGGCGGGTCGGACCATCAGACCTACATCTACATGCTTGGCGTTCCGGGTTCGTCGACGGGTTACTACGGCCACTTCGGCGCGCACCACACGGCCGAAGACACCATTGAAGGGCTCAAGACGTACGATCCGGGGATGAAGCAGGCCGTCATCACGGCGCAATACACCGGCGTCCAGGCGATGCGCGCCGCCGGCGCCGAGCGGATGCCGCTCCGTCTAACGCCCGTGCCGACGCAGCTTTTGCTTGACCTCGACGCATTCGCGAGGCTGCCACAGCTGGCCGGCGTCGACCTCAAACCGCTGCACGGTGAGCTCGCTGCCTACGCCTTCGCTGCGGCGAAGTTCGACCACCAACTCTTCCTTGCGGAACGCGCCGGCGATGCGAGCGCACTCGACGTGCTCGAGACCAAAGCGATGCTCGCCCGCGACGTCTTTTGGATGCCCGACGGCCTGGCCTACAACAAGTACTGGCACACGATCGACCGCAACGTTCTCCCGTATCCCGAGCTCGCGGTCGCTGCGTTCGCACCGCAGGACCGGGAAGCCAAGGTTAAGGCCGCACTCGATCGCCTCACGGCGGCCATCGATCGCGCAATCGCGGCCATCAGTTAGCGACGCACTGCGCCCGAACCCTGCCGCTCCGGCCGCAAAACCTTGGCTTAGCGGTAGGCTTCCTGCATTGCGGCGTAGGCGGGCGACCGGCTGACGATGTCGAGCTGCGCGAGCGGCGTCGTGCCGAGGTGTGAGAGCGATTCGAGCGTCGCGCGCGAGTCTTGGTAGATGATCCCGAGCGGAATCTTGCCTTCGCGCGAAAGGACGTCGAAGGCGTGCGAGCGGTCGCCGGGATCGTAGTCCGGCGCCTCGTTCACGTAGTAGATGTTTTCCTTGAACCATGCGTAGGTGTTGATCTTGTTGTAGGTGACGCAGGGCGACATCACTTCGACGATCGAAAAGCCTTCGTGCTTGATGGCGGCTTTGGTCAGCTCGACGACCTGCTTGGGATGCGCCGAGAAGCCGCGCGCGAGGAACGATGCGCCTGCAGCGAGCGCGACCGCGAGGCCGTTGATGGGCGCGTCGGGATTGCCCTGCGGCGAGGTGCCCGTCACGTAACCGGTCTGGCTCGTCGGCGACGACTGCCCCTTGGTCAAGCCGTACGTTTGGTTGTCCATCACGATGTAGGTGATGTTCGGGTTGCGCCGGACGGCGTGCAGGAAGTGGCCTGCGCCGATGGCATAACCGTCGCCGTCGCCGCCCGCGGCGATCACGGTCAGGTCGCGGTTGGCGAGCTTGACGGCGGTAGCGACCGGAAGCGCGCGTCCATGCACTCCGTGGAACGCATACGAGTGCAGGTATCCGGAGATCTTCCCGCTGCAGCCGATGCCGGAGATGAAGGCAACGTCCTTGGGCTGCATTCCGAGGTCCGCCAGGGCTGCCTTGAGCGCCGACAGCACGCCGTAGTCGCCGCAGCCGGGGCACCACCACGACGGGGTGGCCGTCGCGAAGTCCTTTGGGGTCAAGACCGCTGCCATTATCGGCGTACCTCCATCGGCACGCGCAGCAGCGCGTACTTCTCGATCGGGTCGATGATCTCGATCGGGCGGAACGGCCGCCCGTCGTACTTGTTGACGAGGTGCATGTGCTCTAGCGGGCCTACGACGTATCGGATCAGCCGCTCGAGCTGCCCGGTGTAGTTGTTTTCGACGACGAACACGTGCACCGCGCCCTCGACGAAAGCGCGCACTTCAGCTTCGGGGAACGGCCAGAGCGTGCGGAACTCGAAGAAGCGCGCGGCAATCCCGGCCTGCCAGAGGCGCTCGAGCGCCTCACCGATCGGACCGCGGTTGCTGCCGTAGCCGAAGATCGCGATCTCGGCTTGCGGATCGCCGTGAATGATGGGCTTCGGCAGATCGTCGCGCATCGACTCCATCTTGCCCATGCGCTTGTCCATCATCCGGCGGCGATTGAGCGCGCTCTCGGTGATGACGCCGGCATCGTTGTGCTCGGACCCCGCGGCCAGGTGCATTCCACCTTCGACGCCCGGTATGACGCGTGGCGACACGCCGTCGGCGGTGAACGCGAAGCGCTTGTATTCGCCGAACACGACCGGCTCCGTCTGCAGCTTCCCCCGCTCGACGGACGTGCGCGACAGGTCCAAGGACGGCAGCGTCGCCTTGCTTTGACAAAGCGCTTGCTCCGAGAGCACGAAGACCGGGCATTGATACTTCTCGGCGAGGTTGAAGGCATCAACCGTCAGGTAGAACGAGTCTTCTACGGTGCCGGGAGCGAGCACGACGCGCGGGATTTCCCCGTGGCCGCTGAAGATAAGATGGTTGAGGTTCGACTGCTCGGTCTTCGTCGGCATGCCGGTCGACGGGCCGGTGCGCGCGCACTCGATCACGACGACCGGAATCTCGAGCACTCCCGCCAAGCCGATCGCTTCGGTCATCAGCGCCTGACCCGGTCCCGACGTCGCCGTCATGGCGCGTACGCCGGTAAAAGCTGCGCCAAGAACCATGTTGATGGCGGACAGCTCGTCCTCGGCTTGTACGGCAATACCCCCGAAGCGCGGAACGTGTTTGGCCATCCATTCCAAGACGTCGGTGGCGGGCGTGATCGGATAGCCCGCCATGAAGCGGCAGCCTGCGACGAGCGCTCCGTAACCGATGGCATCGTTGCCCATCATGATCAAGCGGTCGCCGTCGGCTCCGGCGCGAAGCGCGTAGCCGCTCGGCCATTCCGCGAAATGCCGCTCGACATACTGCTCGCCCGCCTCGATCGCCCGCAGGTTTTGATCGAGGACCTTCTCGCTCTTGCGCTTGTACGCGTTGCTCACGAGCTCGCGTACGATGGATCGATCCATACCGATCAGTGCCGAGAGCACGCCGAGCGAGATCGTATTGCGCACGAGCTCGAGGCCGAGGTCGCTCTTGGCGATCTTGGCGAGCGGTACTTCATACCACGTCACGTCGCTGCGGCGAACGCCATCGGGAATCGGCTCGGAGCTGTTGTCGAAGATGATGAATCCGCCGGGACGCAACTCATCGAGATGTGCTTCGACCGCTTCGAGATCGAACGCCACGAGACAGTCGACGAAGTCGGCCATGCCCCAGTTCGGGTGCTCGCTCGCTCGGATAACGTAATTGGTGTGACCGCCGCGAATGCGCGACGGAAAGTCCTTGTAGGTATAAACCTCAAGTCCCATTCGTTTGAAGACGCCGGCGATCAGGTCGCCAGTGGTCAGGCTGCCGTCACCGGCCTGCCCGCCGAACATGATCTCGATGTCGTTGACGACCAAACTCAACCCCTATGCCACGCAACTAGTCGCTTTCGTGCTTCCCGCTCAGCCCGCAACTGACCTCGCGTGCGGTGGGGCGGCCAAGCGGCGCGGTTCGGCGCCGAACGTGCGGGCCGCTTGCTCCTAGCGGGGCCGTCCGGCCTTCGAACGGCGCTTTGCTGCGTTGAGCGCGATCACACTATGGAGCAGCGGCGTCGAGGCGGCTGCCTGCCCGGAGCATATAGTGACCTGGGTCCGAGGGTTTTGGGAGCATCACCCGCATGCGGTAGACAAGAGAGAGTCATGAAACTGCGAAATGCGTTCATCGGCCTCTTGACGCTACCACTGATGGCCGAGGCAGCCTTTGCTTGCCAGACCACGACCGCGACGCGCAACCAAAGAGCGCCGGTCGCCATCAGCCGCTGTGAAAGCGGACTGGCCGATGATAAGACCGGTCCGCGCGACCACTGGCTCGAAATCGGAACCGTTTACAAGAACGCGACCGACAGACCGATCGCTTCGATTCATTTTCGCTTCGACATCTACGATCGGCTGGGAAAGCACCTCGAGACGGACTTCACCGACGACACCTACGGGCTCGATCCCCACGCCGAAAGCGACCCGATCGCGCATGACGTTCGGGCCGAAGCACTAGCCGCGGAAGCGCAGCCGAGCGCGCCGCCAATGACCTACTACGACCCGACTTGGCAGTTCGTCAACGCCCATCCGGCAATTGAAAACGTCGTCTGTTCGGTCGACATGGTGAAGTTCGGCGACGGCAAGACGTGGGAGGAGCGCCGTCCGATCTCGAGTGCCGAGGTGGCGCGGCTCTTGAAAAATCGCCACCCCGGCGATTTTGCCTGGGCCCCCGACCAAGAGTAGCCAAGAAGGCCCCTTAGCGCAGGGCGGCGGCGACCGCTTCGATCTCGGTCGTGGCGTCGAGAAGCCAGCCGTCGTACGCGGCCAGGACGCGCAATCCGAGTTCGTCCTCGAGTTCGGCGGCCAGGCGGTTTGGGTTGCGCTCCAGCATTTTCGTGCCGAAGTGGGTCATGACGGCGACCTTGGGCCGAACTCCGGCGATCACCATGCGCGCCTCGTCAAAGGTCAAGTGGTCGACCTTCATGGCGTCGCGGTAGCGCAGCACGTTGACGATCAGGAGATCGGGTGCATGCGCGCGATAGTCTTCGATTAGGCCCTCGAAGAACTTGCCGCAGGGAAGATACGAGACGGTCGTGCCCTCGAAGGTGAAATGCAGGCCGTAGGTTTCGACGCCGTGCTTGTGGCGGATCGAGGTCTCGATTGCGACGTCGTTGACGCGATACGGAGCGCTTCGCTCGGTGAGGATGTGCCGCTGGGCGACGAACTTTGCGGCATAGGGGAAAATGACCGGCTCCCCTTCGAAGGCATCGCGCGGCGCCAGCAGCGCTCCGCGCCGTCGCCAGCCGCCGTGGGTCATCGCTTCGATCATGGCGTTGATGTCGCCCGAATGATCGAGATGCTTGTGCGAAAGAATCAGCGCGTCGAGCTCGAGCGGTTCGCAGGGAGGCAGGGCGGAGGTCGCGCGCACCAGCGCCCCGGGACCGGGATCGACATGGATTTGCGTGCTGCCGCCCGAGCCTTCGAAGCGAAACCACATCCCGCCGGATGCGCGGATCTGGCGTGCGACGACGAAGCGCGCCCCGCCCGTTCCTAAGAAGCGTATCGAAATCATGTGTGACGAAGGCTTATGTACGAGGCTGAGATCGACCCCGGCGCCTTACCAGCCCATGTAGATTCCGCCGTTGATGTTGAGCGACTGACCCGTCATGTAGTCGCCCTCGACGGCGAAGAAACGCACGCCGCGCGCGATCTCTTCGGGCTTTGCCACGCGGTGCATGGGAATGCGCTCGAGGATCTTTTCCTGCACGTTGGGCGGCACCGATTTCCACATCTCGGTTTCCACAAAACCCGGGCACACCGCGTTGACGGTTATGTTGAAGCGCGCGAGCTCGATCGCAAGCGATTTGGTAAAGCCGAGGATGCCGGCCTTGGCCGCGGAGTAGTTCGTTTGGCCGAAGTTGCCGAGCTGGCCGACGAAGGATGAGATGTTGATGATGCGGCCCCAGCCGTTTTCCAGGAGCATCGGCACGGCCGAATGACAGCAGTACATCACGCTGGTGAGGTTAGTTTCGATGACCTCGTGCCAGTCCGTGATCGACATTTTCTTGAACGTCTTGTCGCGTAAAATCCCGGCATTGTTGACGAGAACGTCGAGACGCCCGTGGTTCTCCTTGACGCGCCCGAACATGGCTTCGACGTCGTCGGCCTTAGAGACGTCGCCGGCCTCGGTCGAGGCTCTTCCGCCGGCAGCTTCAATCTGCGCCACGACGCCCGCCGCTGCTTCGGCCCCGCGTACGTAGTTCACGACGACGGTCGCACCGCTCGCCGCCAGTTCGCGGGCGATCGAAGCGCCGATGCCGCGCGATCCGCCGGTTACCACGGCCACGCGCCCGAGCAGAGGTTTCGACTGGGTGGGATCCGGGGCCGTCGATGAGGCTCGTGACTTCGTTTCCATAGCCGCGCCCATTCGCGCCGCGCCATTGCGTTCCTAAGGACGATTTGCAGTTATAAGCTCCGTGGAACCATGACGGAAAAGGAAAAGACCGGCGAGATGCCGGCCTCTTCGCTTCGCGGCGGGACGTTGCTTGGCGTCAGTTAGCGCTGACGGCGGAAGCAGGCCGGATCTGGTCTAGCCGCTGGGCCAGATCGCCGAATTGAAGTTCGGTCGTTTCGCGCACGAAATTCATATTGGAGATGCCGGTCTTCATCAGACCGCGCAACGAGTGAACGTACGAATCTTGCAGGTTGCCGGTAACGGAAAGGAGCTTCTCCACAACCTCGGAGGTGCGCTGACCGTTCGCCTGCAGTTCGCCGATCGACAGCGCAACGATTTGGTTCGCCCGCTCGAAATTGTCGCGAACGTTCGAGTCAACGGCCGTCGACGAGTACGGACGCGAAACGATCTCCCAAACGGATCTCCAGTAGTCAAGCCCACGCTGGTTGGCAGAGGCGAAGGCATCGACCACGATTCCATAAGCCTGGTTCGAAAGCTCGAGATAGCTCGGCGTCGTTTCCTTTTCGTTCATCCCATTACTCCTCATGATTGTTCTTGGGGGGCTCCTTATGCCACGTCCCAGTGTAGAGGCTGAAGAATGCGTCGAGGTTCGTGCGGTACTGCTCGAGGGCCGAACTCCACATTTTGAGGGCCCCGCTGCCGGCGTCGGTCAGGGTGTAGATGCGTCTGGCCGGACCCTGTTCTTTGGGGTCCCACCAGGAAGTAATGTAGCCATCGCGCTCGAGCTGCCGAAGCGCTCGATACACCGTACCGGGATCTGAAACGACGGCAAAGTTCTCCTTGAGCGCCTTCATGATCTCGTACCCGTGAAGATTGAGATCTTTGAGCATCACCAGGAGCCAAGCCATCAGGTAGTTCTTGGGCGTGCCGCGCGGAGGAAGCCCCGCCTCGGCCTTGTGAGTCGGGTCGACGTGAGGACCCTCATCGTCGTCCGGGTGAAAGCCCCGGCTACTCCCCACAACGTTCTTCATACTGATATATGCATTATGTACATATATGCCTCTTTCGTCAATGGGTCATCCGGCCGCTGCGCCGGACACGCTACCGCTTAAATCCGCCAGCTCGCTTACCAGGCAGACCGCCTCGCCGCTGACGACGGTTTGGCCGCGCTGGTTGCGGATCGCCGTCTGCAGGGTGAGGACGCCCTTTTCCGGCCGGTATTTGGTGACGGTGGCCGTGACCGCGAGGGTGTCTCCCAGATAAACGGGGTGCAAGAATTGGAGGCCCTGGCTCAGGTAGATCGTTCCCGGGCCGGGGAATTGCGTTCCCAAGAGCACCGAGATATACGACGCTGCCAGCATCCCATGGGCGATGCGCCGGCCAAAGCGTGTCGTGCCGGCATACGTCTCGTCCAGATGCACCGGGTTCGTGTCGCCGGTCGTCCGGGCAAAAGCCTCGACGTCGGCCTCCGTGACCGTCCGCGAGAGCGAGCTCGACTGCCCCACGAAGAAGTTCACGAAATCCCCCATATCTGCATATCTTCCCTAAGGAGCCTTCTTCACCCCGTCAAGTTGCGCAGGTCGTGTTCTCAAGGCAACCGCAAGTCCGGGCGTCACGCTTGCGAACGTCAAAAAGGCCCCGGCGCGGTACGCCGGGGCCCTGTCCGATGTCTTGCGGGGCGTCAGCCGAGGGCCGCGATCGTCGGGAACGTGCCGGCGATGATGCCTTCGGTCGGGCACGCGAACCATTTCTCGATCACCGTTGCGTAGACGCTGCGGAAATCGGTCGTATAGGTGATGTCGCCGTTGTCCAGACGGTCGAAGGCCGGATGTTGTCCGTAGACCCCGCCTTTGAGTCCGCCTCCGACCAGCAACATCGGGCCTGCCTCGCCGTGATCCGTCCCGCGGCTCGCGTTCTCTGCAACCCGCCGCCCAAATTCGGAGAAGGTCATCGTCAGCGTTCGCTTGTCGTTGCCGTGAGCGGCCAAATCGTCGTAGAACGCTTTCAACGCGTCGGAAAGTTCGCCGAGCAACCGGTCCTGGGGGGTCCTTTGCGAGACGTGCGTGTCGAACGACCCGTGTTGTACGTAGATAACGCGCGTCCCGAGTTTGCTTCCGATGATTTGGGCTGCAAGGGCGAGGCTGCGGCCGATCCCCGTCGCCGGGTACGATGCGCTCGTCCTGTAGCCCGCGACCAGTTTGGGCAATTGCTCCGATCCGCGTTGCGCGTGGTCCTCGATCTCGGCGACGGTGGCTAGATACGGCGAGTTGAAAGGCATGCGTCCGTTGCGCAGCACCGACGAATAGGCGCTTCGTTCGCTAGCATTGCGATCGCTCTCGAGGCCGTAGCCGCTCAGCGACTCGATCGCCGGCACGTCGACCGAGCGGGCGATCATGACCTGAGGCAATACGGGCGAGACGGCGACGGCGTTGAAGAGGTTCGACTCGGGCAGTTTCGACTCGTCGAGGAAGCGCCCGACCCAGCCGCTATTCTCGATGCGCTCGGGCACGCCCGTCTGCCAGATCTCGGTCGAGCGAAAGTGTGAGTGGTCGGGCTCCGGATAGCCGGCGCCTTGCACCACCGCAACGAGACCGTTGTCGTACATCGACTTGAGCGACTTCATCTTGGGGTTGAAGCCGATTTCCCGGTCGATCGCAAGGACGTCGCTTGGCGCAATCGCGAGGCTCGGCCGAAGGCGATAATATGCGGGCGAACCGTGCGGGACGATCGTGTTCAGACCGTCGTTGCCGCCTTGAAGGTTGACGACCACGAGAACGCGCTCGGCGACGGCCGAGCCGTTGCCGGGAAGCACGGGCTGCGCGATCGCCAGCCCGAAGAGCGAATCGGATCGGGCCGCGAGTGTCAGGCCGGAAATCGTGCCGAGAAGGAAACGAGTGCGCTTCATGCTGCTCTTTCTCTTACGCGAGTTGGTACGCGGGCATTGCCATCGTCAGGTAGGCCGCGCCGCGCATCCGCTGATCGAAGTTCTCGACGGAGAGCTTCTGACCCGAGTCCGCGTCGTCGAGGTAGGTTTTGAGGCGGGCGACGGATTCGGGACTGGCGTCGCCCTGCAGAATTCCGTCGACCAAGCGGTGCGATGCCTCTGCGCTATCGAAGCCTGCACCTTGGGTCAGCCACGTCGTCGACTGCATCGTGGCAGGCACGGCTAGGACCGAGCTAACGAAATTCGCGCGCGCCAGCATCGTACCCGAACTGAGCCAGCTGGCGCCTCCATCCCAACCCTTCACGCTTGGCGGACGGAATGGAAGCTGACCCATGCGCGTGAGGACCGCGAAGAATTCGGGCTGGGCTTCGCTCACGCCGAGCAGCCGGCAGGTTCCGACGACGAATTCGACCGGGCTCTTAACGAGCGCCCGATAGGATCGATCCGAGTAAAAAACCTGCGACTGGAAGAGCGTCGCAAGGACGGGCTTTAAATCGAAATCGTGTTTGCGCAGGACCGCGGCCAGCGCTTCGACGAGCTCGGGCTCGGGCTCGTTGTAAACGAAGAAGTTGAGAAGCTTACCGGCTAGGAACTTAGAGGCAGCCGGCTGCGCCATGATGATGTCGACGATCGCGTCGCCGTCGAACTGGCCCGTACGGCCGAGGAACGTCTTGACGCCGTCGTCATGTTCGGCAGCGTCGAAGTAAACGGGGCCATCCGGCTTCCGAAAGGTCCAGCCGGTGAAGGCGCGAGCGCTCTCGCGCACGTCGTGCTCGGTATAGTTACCGATTCCGAGCGTGAAAAGCTCCATCAGTTCGCGCGCGTAATTCTCGTTGGGTTGGGCTTTGACGTTGCGTGCGCCGTCGAGCCACTTGAGCATCGCGCGGTCTTTCGAGATTTGGTGCACGAGTTCGCGAAAATTACCGAGTGCGTGGCGCCGGAGCAGCGCGTTTTGCTCGGCGATGTCGAGCCCGTAGATGCCCTTGGAACGCGTCTTCGTGGCAAAGTGCCCGTGCAAGAAGAGCGTCATTTTCTCTTGAAGCGGGGCGTTCGTGGCGAGCATCCGGTTGAGCCACCAGGCAACGTCAGCGCGTTCCTGCTCGTGGCGCTCGAAGCCGCGTTGTTTCTTGACAATCTTGTAGGCGTCGGGCGACATCTCGTTGGCAGCCATCTCGTGCTTCGCATTCCGAACCGTGACGCGCAACGCCGATTCATCGTCGACGAGCGGGGGCAGAGCCGGTAGCGGGTCGACCGCGGGAACGAACAGCATCGCTTCCACCGCTTCGCCGCTGGAAAGCCGGGCGAGCCTTGCAACGTCCGAGGGTGAACCTCCGAAGCCGGCTCGGCGCAGAAGGTGAGCGGCTAAACGCGCGTTCCAGGGGCCGGTATAGGGAGCGAGCGGCGAGGCCGAAAGCGGCCCG
Source organism: Candidatus Tityobacter terrigena (assembly GCA_003156715.1). Classification (GTDB taxonomy): domain Bacteria; phylum Vulcanimicrobiota; class Vulcanimicrobiia; order Vulcanimicrobiales; family Vulcanimicrobiaceae; genus Tityobacter; species Tityobacter terrigena. The sequence goes on along the minus strand of PMHO01000060.1, from coordinate 61,741 downwards.
GCCGGTCGAAAGGACGGCTGCGCGTTCATGATTGCCATGGTAACGCCTCGCTTTGCACGTTCGGCCGCAGCCGGATCAAGTCTAATCGCTACTTAATGGCGACGGAAACACCACCCTTGCAGAGGAAGAAAGGCGGCATGAAGCTGCTGGAGACGCGCGTCGCAGCGGACGAACCCGCCTATCGAAGCAACGCCGCGCACATGCGTGGTCTCGTTGCTGACCTACGCGAGCGGCTCGCGCGCGTGCGCGAGGGAGGTGGTCCCGAAGCGGTCGCGCGCCATCGCCGCCGTGGCAAACTTACCGCACGAGCACGGGTCGACCGGCTGGGCGATCCGCTGACGCCGTTTCTCGAACTTTCGCCCTTGGCCGCGTCCGGCGTCTACGAGGATGAGACACCCTCGGCCGGGATCGTCACCGGCATCCTCACCGTTGAGGGCCGTCACTGCGTCGTCATCGCCAACGACGCCACCGTCAAAGGCGGCACGTATTTTCCGTTAACCGTCAAGAAGCATCTGCGCGCCCAGGAGATCGCCCAGCAGAACCACCTTCCGTGCATCTACTTGGTCGACTCGGGCGGCGCGTTCTTGCCCAAGCAAGACGAGGTTTTTCCCGATCGGGAGCATTTCGGGCGCATCTTTTATAACCAAGCTCGTATGTCGGGCGACGGCCTCACGCAGATTGCGGCGGTGATGGGGTCGTGCACGGCGGGCGGCGCATACGTTCCGGCGATGTCAGACGAGACCGTGATCGTGGCCGGTTACGGAACGATTTTCCTAGGCGGCCCGCCGCTGGTGCAAGCGGCTACGGGCGAAGTGGTTACGGCCGAAGAGCTCGGCGGTGCCGACGTTCACACGCGCATCAGCGGGGTTGCGGATCACTTCGCCAACGACGACGAACACGCGCTTGCGATCGTGCGCTCGATCGTCGCCAACCTTGCGCCTCCGCCCGAACGGCGTCGCGACGAAACCGATCCCGAGCCGCCGGCCTACGACCCGAGCGAACTGTACGGCGTCATTCCTCACGATTCACGAACCGGCTACGACGTGCACGAGGTGATCGGCCGGCTCGTTGACGGCTCGCTTTTCCACGAGTTCAAGCCGCTCTACGGCGCGACCCTGGTTTGCGGCTTCGCACGCATTGAAGGCCATCCGATCGGGATCCTCGCCAATAACGGGATCCTCTTCTCCGAAAGTGCGCTCAAAGGAGCGCACTTCATCGAGCTCTGCGTGCAGCGCGGTACGCCGCTTTTGTTCCTGCAAAACATCACCGGCTTCATGGTCGGCAAAGAGTATGAAAACCGCGGCATCGCCAAGGACGGCGCGAAGCTGGTCACCGCGGTCGCGTGCGCCGAAGTGCCAAAGTTCACGGTCGTCATCGGAGGCAGTTTCGGCGCGGGCAACTATGGCATGTGTGGACGTGCCTACTCGCCGCGCCAGCTTTGGATGTGGCCCAACGCCCGCATTTCGGTCATGGGCGGCCAGCAAGCCGCAAGCGTTCTCTCGACCGTCCACGGCGATCTGAGCCCCGCGGAAAAAACGGCGTTCGAGGCCCCGATCCTCGAGAAGTACGAGCGTGAAGGCAGTCCGTACTACTCGACCGCGCGCCTTTGGGACGACGGCGTCATCGATCCGCTCGACACGCGCCGGGCGGTTGCGCTTGGACTTGAATGCGCCGCCTACGGGCCGCTCAAAGCGACGCACTTCGGCGTGTTCCGGATGTGAACGACCACGTGCTGGCCAACGCGGGCGAGCAGATGGTTTCGATCCGCGCGCGGTGCGGCTATGGGCTCGAGCGCGCCGCGGGACTCGCTCGCATCGATCCGGAGCGTTTGGCGGAGGCCGAAGCAGGTGAGGTTGCGCTCGATGAAACCGAGCTGCAGAACCTGGCCGATGCCTACGGTGTCGAGGTGACTGCTTTCTTCGGAGGTCGTGTAACGCCGGTCAGCTATCTCGCAGGCGCGTGACCGCGCAGCACAGCGTTGCGCGCTCGCGCACCCTGCCGCGACGGCTTGCGCGCGAAGCCTGCGGGACGGCGCCGCGCGTGCGGACGCGCCGGAGCGTAGCCGTGGAAACGCTCGTAGCCGGCCTCGGGGACGTCCCGACCGTTCAAGATTTGGCGCGGCGCCCGCCACTCCGGCGACAGTCGTCCATGCGCGCGTAGCGAACCGTCGTACAAGTAAACATTGCCGGCCGTGCTCGACGCATTGACGACCGGGCCGCCCCCGTCAAGCTGCGCTTTGGCCTCATAACTTCCGGTCTCGACCCGCTCCCCGCGATCGAAGAGCGTATAGATGCGCCCTCCTCCGGAAACGCGACCGTTCAGTTGCAAAGCGCCGGTCGCGCCGATGGCAACGTCGCCCCGAGCTGAATCGAAGCGTGCAAGGCCTGGCTCGAACGAACCCGCGTCGTAGACGATCGAGCCGTCGACGCTGCTGGCCTGTATCTGACGGGACCGGCAGCGCCGGAAGAGCATGTTGCCCAGCGCCGTCCGCGCTCGCAGACGGTTGAGATTTGAGTTCGTCACCACGAGCGGTCCGCGTATCACTTGCACGAAGCCGTCGCCCCCCACGTCATCGAGCGAGACTTGGCCCGCGCGGACGGTGGCGATGAACGTCCCGCCGTGGTAGTTGTCGATGTCGATCGAGCCGTTGACCAGATGGGCGGCCACCAGCACTGAATCGCTCGGCACCGTCACGGTCATCGGTCCGGCAAACGCCGCAAAAGCAGCGGCCGGCTGATCCGAGCCGGGCGCGTTGATCTCGACGAAATCGCGCGGCCCCGGGTGCACGGTCGCGATCACGAAGCTTTCAGCCGGCAACGTGATCGTGTTGCCCTCCGGTCCTTGCGTCACGGCCGGCGCGATCGGGGCGGGCGGAAGGTATTCGGGGATCCGTCTGATCTCGTGCAGCACGACGAACGTGCCTGCGTCGCCCTCGACCTTTACCTCGGCGCGGCTCCACGTCCGAATGGTGACGTTGGCTTGCTCGAGGTTGACGCGCACGATTGGGGCGCTGAGCCCATCGATCGAAGTCGCCTCGGTGCGCGCTGCGGCAACGCTCGGCAGAGCGGCGCCGAGGGCGACCCAAAGAACGCCCCCCAACGCGAAGGGCCGAAAAGCGTGCACGCGCTCTAGGGTAGCTCGGCCGGAACGCGCGTGCATGAAGCAGCGATGAAGCACGCTTCTTTTTAACCTTCGAGCAGGGGCAGCGTGACTCGAAAGAGCGCCCCGCCGGCGGCGTTGCGCCGCGCTGCGACGCTGCCGTCGTGAACGCGCACGATGCTGCGTACGATCGCTAGGCCGAGGCCAGTCCCGGGCACCTGACGGTTGCGCGACTTGTCGGTCCGGTAAAAGCGGTCGAACACCCGTTCGAGAGAATCGTCGTCGATCCCGATTCCCGTATCGCTGATCTCGACGACGGCCCGGCCGTCGCTGCGCGAAAGTTCAAGTTCGATTTTGCCCCGTTCGGTGAACTTGATGGCGTTGTCGATCAGGTTGGTGAACAACTGGCGCAACAAGTTCGCGTCGCCGAGCACGACCAGCGGCCCCTCGCTGTGCCTCTCGAAACGCAGCGTTAAGCCCAGTTCGGCCGCGCGCGGCTCGGCGAGCCGTGCGGCCTCCTCGACAATCGCGCCGAATTCGACCGGTTCGCGCGGGATGGCGTCGCCCGATTCGGCCTTGGCGAGAACGAGCATCCCGTTGACCATGCGCGCAAGCGAGGCGCTTTCGCTCGCGATCGCATGCAAACTTTCGGCCCGCAGCTTGGGGTCGCGGTCGGCCCAGCGCTCCAGCATCTGCGCGTTGGCGTTGATGATCGTCAACGGCGTTTTCAGCTCGTGCGACGCGTCGGAAATGAATTGGCGCTCGCGCGCGAAGGCTTCCTCGAGGCGGCCCAGCATGGCGTCGAAGGTTTGAGCCAGCGTGCCAAGCTCGTCGTGGCGCGACTTCGGCCAGTTCAAACGGCGATGCAACTGCTCGGATCCGATGCCGCGCATGGCCGCGATGAGGCGGTTAATCGGTTCGATTGCGCTCGAAGCGAGCGCAAACGAGCCGGCCAGGACGACGATCGCCGCCAGCACCAAAACGAGAGCGAGCAAGCCGCTGACTCGGTCGAGCATCTCGTCATAGAGCTGCACGCCTTCGCCGACCTTGACGATCAACGCAACCCCTGGGTACTGGACCAACTCGTCGCGCACGAGCACTTCACCGAGGCGCGTGTGCTCGTCGGAATCGACGACCGTCGACGGCCGCGGATCGGGGCTGCGGTCGAACGTGGCACCGCCCATGTTCGAACTCTTGCCGATCGGATAGCCCTGCGCGTTGTCGATTTCGACGTAGGTCGTGGGGGATGAATAGCGGTCGAGATTGCCTGGAAGTGTGAGGGCATCGTAGGGCCCGAGCGTGTCGCCGATTGCATTGAGGGCACTCGTGCCGCGAACCTGGCGCGAAATTTCGCTGCCGATTTGATCCGCTTGCACGCGTGCGGTATCCAGCACGATCGAGCGCAGTTGGACCGTCAGGACGACCGCCACCGCTGCGACGACGCCCAGGAGCAACAGCGCGTAAAAAGTCGCGATTCGCCAGCGCAGCGAGCGAAAGTTGATCTTAATCTTTGAGCGTGTAGCCCACGCCGCGAACCGTCGCAATCAGCTTGTCTTCAAAACCGTCGTCGATCTTGCCGCGCAAGTAGCGGATGTAGACGTCGATCAAATTGGAATCGCCCAAGAAGTCGCTGCCCCACACCCCGTTGAACAGCTCGTCGCGAGTGTGCACTTTGTTGCGGTGAAGCAGCAGATACTCAAGCAGCGCGTACTCCTTGGCCGTTAGAGCGATCGGCTTTCCGCCGCGCTGCACTTCGTGCTTGTCTCGCTCCATGACCAGGTCCTTGGCAGTCAGCACGTTGGACTTGGGATGGCGTTCGCGCAGCCGAGCGCGCACCCGGGCCAGCAGTTCTTCGATCGAGAAAGGCTTGGTGAGATAGTCGTCGGCACCCGTGTCGAGACCGCTGACGCGTTCTGGGATGCGGTCTTTGGCGGTCAGCATGATGATCGGGACGCGGCTCTTGGCGCGTACGCGGGTGCAAACTTCCAGCCCGTCCATTTTGGGCAGCATCACGTCGAGGATTACGAGATCGGGTTCTTTCAGTGCCTTTTCGAGGCCCGAGAGGCCATCGGCTGCCGTTTCGACGGCGTAGCCTTCATGTTCGAGCTCTAGCTTGAGGACGCGAGCGATCTGCGCGTCGTCTTCGACGACGAGAACCTTGAAGGGGCGCTCGTCGTCTTCGCTCACGAGCGCTCGGCGCGCACGGCCGGGCCTGGGAGGCCCAGATTGAATACCGACAACGACAGCGCGATGAAAGCGCCGGCTGCGAGCCAGGCGAGCGTCCCGGGGTCGGCGAGGGCTTGGCCGAATGCGCCGAAGACGTGCCCGATCTGCCACGCGAGCACCTTATTGGTTGAAAGCGCGAGCGCTAGCCAAGACGCGACTGCAAGCACGACCCCAAGCCCCACCGTCTCCCAAAGGCTCAAGAGGGCAGGCTGTGCGGCCGGTTGCGCGTAGATCGTCGCGCGCAGGATGCCTTCGCGCAGACCCGGCGGCGGCGTTTCGAGCGGTAATGCGAAGAGGGCGCGGTCTAGCTCGTCGTGTGGATTCATTCTTCTGTCACCTCACCGGAGACAGGCTGCTCGCGCAACCCGGCCAGCTCTCTACGCAACAGCTCCTTTGCCCGGAAGAGATGCGTCTTGACCGTGCCGAGGGGTACGTCGAGCACCCTTGCGATCTCCTCGTATTGGTGTCCTTGCAGGTGGTACAGCGTGATGACCGTCCGGTATTTCTCCGGGAGCCCATCGATCGCGGCGCGCAGTGCGCGCGCCTCGTCGTTGTGCTCCGCGATGGCTTCGGGGCCCAGGGTGGGGTCGGCGCGGTCCGGCAGGGGCCCATCTGAGTAACGTTTGCGCCGGGCGATCCGGTCGCAACAGGCGTGGTATGCGATGGAGAAGATCCAGGTCGAGAACTTGGCGCTGGGGCGAAACGTCCCCAGACCCCGGTAGGCCTTGAAGAACGCCTCCTGAGCCGCGTCCTTGGCCTCCTCGACGTCGTGCAGCGTGCGGAAGCAGAGATGATAGACGGCGCGATCGTAGCGTTCCACCAGCGTGCCGAAGGCCTCCGCCCGGCCGGCCAGCGTTTGCGACACGAGCTCGGCGTCGAGGACTTGCGGCTCGAGCGGGACGCTCATGGGCGCATGGATCTCGGCCAAGGCTGCCACGTCCGCACGTACGGACCTCGTGCACGCAAGGTTTCAGCCCGCGCCCAAAGCGTTATCGCGGCGGGAGGCTCGGCGGCGAAACAGATTTCCGCCTGCGCCGTATCTGAGGCGAACGGCTGAGTCCGGTTCGATGAGGAGCATACTGTGAGGGACATGGGAAGCCGAGCGCACTTCGCGCCGGCAGCAGCCGCAGCCCGCGGCCAGTCGAAAGAGCGCCCGGCATGAGCGACGATTCCGGCCTCATACCAATCGTTGCGATTCTCTGCGTCTTCGGCCTGCCGGTGTTTGGCTGGATCGTTACCCGAGTGCTTGCGCACCGCGAACGAATGGAGATGATGCGGCGGGGCATCATTCCCCCTCCCGGCGGTCTGCCGGGCGCCAAGGATTGGGGGAACCGCGCGGGAGCTAGCGCCGGCATTGGCATGCACCCCCAGCCGGCGCCGGTGCCCTTCGATCCGCGCGGGCCGCAAGCTGCCCTTCATAAGGGGATTCGGCTCACGTGTATCGGGCTCGCCGTGACGACGGGCCTTTCGTTCATCGGCTACGATCACGGCGAGATCTCGCCAGGCCCCTGGCTGCTGGGCGGCCTGATCCCAACCTTCATCGGCGTCGCGCAGATCTTAAGCGCCGTGCTGGCCGGGGCGACAATCCGCGCGCCGCAGGCGTTCGGTCAACCGCCCCCGCTCTACACGGTGCCGCCCTCCGAGCCGCCGCCGGCCGCGCCCGGCCCGTCTCCGACCTACGAAGGAAGCTATACCTATCGGCCCGGCTCGACCCAGGAATTGCGCCCGCCCCCGCCGCCCTTGGACCGAAGATAAATTCCGAACCATGCCGCCGAGCCGGAAAATGAAGATGGGACGCACCGTAGTGCGTCCCATCTCTTATCGTTCTCGTTCGGATTTCGTGAGCTCGGTTACCTACACGTAACGAGCGCCATCGCCCAGCCCGTGGGCGTTTTCGTCCGGACGAGGTAGCCGTCTTGGGTACGATCGTAAATCTGGAAGCCCGCTCTCAGCGCGTCGGCCAGCGATTTGAAGACCAGTAGACCTGTCATGCTCTCGACCCTCCTTTCCGGAATTCTCTCTTATCCTTATTAACGGCCAGTTGCCCAAAATGTTCTAGAGTCTTCTGTCCAAAGGGGTTAAGTTTCGGAAAAGCTTTCGAGAGCGGCGTTCGGTGTTGCGCGTATCGGCGCGCGTGGGGATTTCTTCCACTCCGCGCGGAAGTTTGGGCACATGCGCGCCCTCGCGACGTCGCCGGCGATTCATGAAACGGTCGTCGTTGACCGGCGCGAAACGCTTTCGGGCATCGTCATCTTGGGCTTATACGCGCCTGAAATCGCACGGCTGGTGCGCCCGGGTCAATACGCCATGGCCGTTCCGCCGGGCGGCGAACGGGCTGCGACGGCGCTGGGCGTCTATGAAGCACGCGACGAGCGCATTTCCTTGATGCTGGCGGTCGTCGGCGTGCGGACGCGCGAGCTAGCGAATTTGCAAGTGGGAGCGAAGCTCGATCTGCTCGCGCCGCTCGGCAACGGATTTGACCTCGAGGCATTGCGCGATGACGTCGCCCTGGTCGCCGGTGGCGTCGGACTCGCGTCGATGCTTCTGCCGGCGCAGCATCTGACCGCGAGCGGCCGGCGGGCGCACCTCTACTACGGTGCGAGCACGGCGGAAGCGCTTGTCGACGAGAGCAAATTCGCGGAGCTTGGCATCGGCGTTTCGGTCGCGACCGACGACGGTACGCGCGGCTATCACGGCTTCGTCACGGAGCTGTTGGAGCGCGACGGCCGCGCCCACGATGTGCTCGCCGCGTGCGGGCCGTCGCCGATGCTGCGCGCCGTCGGCCGCATCGCGCGCCTTCGCGGGGTGCGCGCCCAATTGGCGCTCGAGGAAACCTTCGCATGCGGTGTCGGAGCGTGTTGGGGCTGCGTGGTGGCGATCGATCGTTCCAGCCCGCAGGCTCCGCGCTTCCCGCAGGCCTCTAGCGCTTGGGATGGGCACGCGGATGCGGCATCGGCATCGGAGTATGTCTACGCGCGCATCTGCAAGGAAGGGCCGGTCTTTTGGTCGGACGAGTTGCGCTGGTGAAATTGGAAACACATCCCGACCTGCAGGTTGAACTCGGCGCGCTGCGCCTGCGCGTGCCGACGCTGATGGGGAGCGGCTGCTACGGTTCGGGCGAAGAGTACGCGCCCTTCGCGGATCTCGCCGAGATCGGCGCCGTCGTTCTCAAGAGCGTGACCCGTCTGCCGCGCCTCGGCAATCCGACGCCGCGCCTTGCCGTGACGCCGAGCGGCCTGCTCAACGCGATCGGCCTTCAGAACCCCGGGATCGAGCATTATCTAGCGCACGACGTGGCAAAGTTCGCCTCGCGGCCATGCGCGGTCGTCGGCAGCGTTGCGGGATTCTCGGTCGACGACTACGCCTACGTCACCCAACGGCTGGCGGTTCGCGACGAGATCCACGCAATCGAACTAAACATTTCGTGTCCCAACGTCGGCTCGGAGGGCGAGACGTTCGCGTGCGACGCGAACCTGGCGGAGGCGGCGACCAAGGCCGCGCGTGCCGTTACGGCCAAACCACTGATCGTGAAGCTTTCACCCAACGTCACCGACATCGCCGCCATCGCGCGCGTCGTCGAAGGCGCCGGTGCCGATGCGTTAGCGGTCATCAATACGGTGCGCGGCATGGCGATCGACGTCGATCGACGGGAGCCGCGCTTGGGGAACGCCGCGGGCGGTCTGTCGGGGCCGGCGATCCGGCCGATAGCGGTCCTTGCCGTCTGGAACGTTGCCGCCGCGGTGCGCATTCCGATCGTCGGACAAGGCGGAATCGAAAGCGCTCGCGATGCGCTCGAATTCTTCTTAGCCGGCGCGAGCGCCGTCTCGATTGGAACCGGAAATTTCACCGATCCTCGCGTTCCGCTCAATGTCACAAGCGGGCTGCGCACGTATCTTGCGCAGCGCGGCGCCGGTTCGTTGCGCGAGATCGTCGGCACAGCGAATCCAGGGTTTCTCGGGCCGGCATGAGCTCCAGCAACGCGCCGCGGCTAATCGTCGCCCTCGACGTCGAGCGTTTGGCCGACGCGGTCGCCCTCGTCGACCGCTTGGAGCCGCTCGGCGTCATCTTCAAAGTTGGTTTGGAGTCGCTGCTCGGTTACGGTGAAGCGATTCGGGCTAGGCTCCAGGAAACCGGCGCATCGTCGTTCATCGATGCCAAGCTGCACGATATCCCGCGCACCGTCGCCGCCGCAACGCGTGCCATCGTCGCTTCGGGCGTCCGGATCGTGACGGTCCATGCGATCGGCGGGAACGAGATGATGCAGGCCGCCGTCGAAACGGCCGATGAGCGCGCCGCCGAATTGGGCATCGATCCACCGAAGATCTTCGCGGTGACGATCTTGACGAGCATCGCCCCGGAGGAGCTCAACGAGCTCGGCTTACGCGGCGGACCGGGCGAAAACGTGATGCGGCTGGCCGCGCTGGCGCGCGATGCGCGCTGTGCCGGAGTCGTCTGCAGCCCGCACGAGGTGCGCGATCTCAAACGCTATTTCGGCGCCGGCTTCGAGGCAATCTGCCCCGGGATCCGCCCGCTGGGCAGCGCTCACGGCGACCAAAAACGTGTGGCCACGCCGCGTGATGCGGTCGAGGCGGGAGCTGACTACATCGTGGTCGGCCGGCCGATCACCGAAGCGCCGGATCCCTTGGCAGCGGCGCGCGCGGTGCTCGCCGAGATCGAGGCCGCCGGAGTTCATGGAGCCCTTTGATCTCGGCGCCGAGCTCGAGCGGCGCGGAGCGCTGCAGAACGGTCACTTCCGCCTTTCGTCCGGACGCCACAGCGACCGCTTCATCCAAAAATTCCGTCTGCTCGAGGACCCGCGGCTCGTCGAGCCGGTGGCGCGGGCGTTAGCGGATGCGGCCCGTCCCTTTGCGCCGCAAGTCGTCGTTAGTGCTGCGGTCGGCGGAATCGTACTGGGCTACGAGGTCGCGCGGCAACTGGGAACGCTCGCCATCTTCGTCGAGAAAGAAGGCGGCTTTCCGAAGCTCCGGCGCGGCTTCGCTCTCGCTCCTGCAACGCGCGTGCTGGTGGTCGAAGACGTGGTGACCACGGGCTTATCGGTGCGCGAGGTGATCGACGTCGTTCGCGCGCAGGGAGCCGACGTCGTCGCAGCCGGCGTCATCGTGCGCCGGCAGCCGGTCGAATTCGGCGTACCGACCCTAGCGCTCTTGGACCTGCCGTTCGAATCATATGATGCCGCAGACTGTGTTCAATGCGCGCGCGGCGAACCGCTCGTCGAACCGGGCTCGCGTTTTACCTGACGACGACCAAAGGCGTCCGTACCGGTTTACGAGCGCCCGAAAACGGTGAAGCGTTGGCTTGCGGTGTGGAGCCCGTCCGAGAACTCGATCTGGACCTCCGGCGCGCTCGTCAGGAACGTAACCTGCGTATACGTGCTGCTGCCCTCACCCGAGCCGAGAATGCGGCCGGTGCGGATGTCGCGCACGCGGATCGCCGGGAAGCGAGTGCTGTCCCAGATGACGAGCACGTGCGAGGAGTCGACGTCGATGATCTCCGCATCGGGTGTCCCTCCCGTCGCGGCGGTGCGTTCGACCGCTTTGCCGCCGGAGATCAGCCGCAAGCGGCGCAATTCGCTCTGCGTCTTCGCGTCAAGCGGCAAAATGAGCTTGAACGGTCCGTTCGCATCAAACGGAAACGTGAATAGCGTGCGTCCGTCGGCGCCGTAGCCCTGCAGCGTTGCATGGCCGGACGTTCCCGGGCGGGCGAGATCGGCGAGTGGGGCGGACTCGGAGAAGGCCGGATCGAGGAGCAGGCCGTCGCTTTGCACCTGACCCGAAAGCTCGAGGGCCGGACAGATCCATTCGTGCGTAACCGCTGCCGGCGTAGCCGGTACGGAAATCGCAGCGGACACGATTGATGGGCACTTCGGGGCCTCGGCGATTTTGTTAGAGGCCGTAACCGACACCAGGGCGACAAGAGCAAGCAGGCTCACACAGTTCATCCTATCAGGGAAGCGTCAAGAAACTGTCAACGCATGGCGGGCGCGGTACGGCGTCGAATCGGCAAACGTAATGCCACCGCCGCCCGATGACCTCCTTCGGCGGACGCTGGACGGGCTTGAGCCATACCGGCCGGGGACCTCGGTCGGCGAGGTGCGGGCGCGGTTCGGCATCTCCGATCCGGTCAAGCTCTCGCAGAACGAGAATCCGCTTGGTACCTCCCCTCGGGCCTTGGCTGCACTACGCGCAGTCGATTCCTTGAGCGTCTATGTCGAAGACGACCACCGCGAGCTCAAAGCGCGTTTGGGCGAGCGTTACGGACTCGCCGGCGACGCGGTCATTCTCGGCCATGGCAGCAACGAGCTCGTCCAACTCGCTTTCACGGCCTTCATCGACCCTGGCGACGAAGCGGTGATGGCGACGCCGACGTTTTCCCTGTTTCGCAAGAACGCGCAGCTTTTCGGCGCACGCGCCGTCCAGGTACCGCTCGACGACGGCGTTCACGATCTGCCCGCGATGCTGGACGCCGTGACGCCGCGCACGCGGCTCGTTATGGTGTGCGATCCGAACAACCCGACCGGGACGAGGGTCGAGCGTTCCGCCTTCTTGGGATTCGCCGGCGCCTTGCCGCCCGGCGTGCTGCTCGTGATCGACCAAGCGTACCGCGAATACATGGACTCCGGAGCGACCGACGGAGTCGACGTTCTGAAAAGCCGCCCTGAGACGCTCGTGCTGCGCACCGCCTCGAAAATCTACGGTCTGGCAGCGGTGCGCTTCGGGTATGGATACGCGAGCCCCGCGGTCATCGAATCCATGAACCGCGTGCGCCTGCCCTTCAACGTCGCGCGGCCGAGCGCAGCCGCCATGCTGGCCGCGCTCGACGATGATGAGTTCGTGGCGCGCAGCATCGAGAACAACGAGCTCGGGAAACGCTACCTGTTCACCGAGTTTGCCAGACTCGGCGTGCACGTCTATCCGTCGTCGGCGAACTTCCTTGCGGTAGGGGTTCCGGTGACTGCCGACGAGGCGTACATCGCGCTGCTGCGCCGGGGCGTGATCGTGCGCTCCGGAGATGGGCTTGGGCTGCCGCGCTACCTGCGCGTGACGGTCGGCACGCCGGCCGAAAACCAGGCGTTCGTTGCGGCCTTCGAAGCGGCGCTCGAGGGCTGGCGCACGCACGTTTCCCCGGCGGCATGCTGAGCGAGCGCGGCGACTACACGATCCGCCACGGCGGTCCGTCCGACGTGCCGTTCGTTTTCGATCTGGGCCGGCGCACGGTCGACGACGGTCTGTCGTCGTTGCGCAATGCACCGGCTTCGAATGCGGCCGCAGCGTTCGACCGCAGCGTGAATTTCGCGCTGTCCGAGCCGCACACGCTGTTGATTGCCGAAGCCGGCGGCGAGCGCCTCGGCTTCATGCTGGGGTTGGACGACGCGCCCGACGATGCGACCGGGACGCCCCAGCTCTTTTGCGTTTACGTCGCCGTCGAGGCGTACGCGCGCCGTCGCGGCATCGCGCGGGCCTTCTTCGACGTCGCTGAAAAAGCCGCGCAGGCGGCCGGCGTTCGCTACCTGTCCCTCGTGGTCAGCGAAGAGAACCTTGCGGCTCGTTCGCTGTACGCGCACCTCGGCTTTCTGACCGAGCGGCGGATCCTGTGCAAAGTACTCTGAGCTCGCCGCTCGCTCGCAAGCGCGCGTGGCGCTGGCTCGTCATCGTCGCGGTCGCGGCCGTCTCGCTTTGGTTCGCTTCGCGCATTCCGCGGACGCTCACGGTCTTTACCTTCGCGGCCTTTGTTGCGTTCGGCGTCTATCCGATCGTCGTTTGGCTCGAGCGCCGCATGCCGCGCGCTTTCGCAATCGCGATCGTCTACGTCGGCCTGCTGGCGTCGGTCGTGGTTCTCGCGTTCCTGGTCGTGCCGGCGACGTTCGCGCAGGTCCAGACGCTGGGTGCGAACGCGCCGGCTTACATCGCCACGATGCAGGGCTGGCTCGACCTTGCGCAACACTCGTTGCGCGCGCGTTTGGGCAACGCCTACCTGCCGCCCGGATACAGCGACCTGCAGACGCTGCTGGCTTCGAAGGTCACCGCCGTTTTTACCGGATCTTTGAACTCGCTCACGAACGTTCTCGTTAACGCGTTCACCGCCGTCTTCATCACCTTTTCCGCGCTCGTGCTTTCAGCGTTCTTCCTCGTGCAGGGCGAGCAGGTCGCCGAGTCCTTTTACGATCTGTTGCCCGCTCACCGCCGCGCGCAAGCGCGCGCACTGGGCGCCGAAACGGCCGAGGTTTTCGGCAGCTACGTTTCGGGTCAGGCGGCCTTGTGCACGCTGACGGGCGCGTTGATCGTCGCAATGACCGCCGCGACGGGCTTCAAGTTCGCGCTTTTGCTCGGAATTCTGGGCGGAATCGCCTATGCCGTTCCCTTCGTCGGACAGGTCGTGGCTCACGTCGTGGCGCTCGTCCTAGCGGCGCCGCAGGGACCGCAAACGACGATCTGGGTGCAGGTTGCGGTTTTCGTAGCGTATCGCGTCGCCGACATGCTCTTGACGCCGAAGATCATGTCGGAGCGCGTCGGCGTCTCGCCGATCGTCGTGATGTTCTCGGTGTTCGCCGGCGGCGAACTGTTCGGCTTGCCCGGCCTTCTCTTCGGCATCCCGGCGGCGGCGCTGGCGAAGATCGCGTGGCGCTTCTTCCGCACCGAAACAGCCGACCCCACGGCCGAGATCATCGCTCCCGGCGGCATCGCCGTCATCGAGGCGGCGCCGGTCGAGATCGTTCCCGTGGAGGTCGTCAAACCGATCTAGCTTCAGGATCGCTTGCCAAACGTTCCATCGAATCAGGGGCGCTGACGCCGAGCAGCTCGAGCGCATTGGCGAGCACGATCTTGGTGGCGTGCGCCAAGGCCAAGCGCGCGACGGTCAGCTGGGTGTCGTCGCCGAGCACGGTGCACGCCATGTAAAACTGGTGGAAGTCAGCCGCAACGTCGCGTGCGTAGCGGGCCAACCGGTTCGGGGCCAGCCCATCGACGACCGATCGCACGATCGCGGGAAACTCGGCCAAACGCCTTGCTAGGATAAGCTCGGGCGGCTCCGTCAGCCGCTCGACCGCCTCGCCGCGGGCCGCCCGCTCGAGCAGTTCGCGCGGCGCCTTGCGCTCGATCGACGCGATCCGCGCGTGTCCGTACTGCACGTAGTAGACCGGATTCTCGCTCGACTGTTCGACGGCGAGGGTCAGGTCAAAGGTGAGCGGCGTGTCCGCGTTGAGCAAAAGGAAGAAGAAGCGCGCCGCATCGACCCCGACCTCATCGACGATCTCGTCGAGCGCGAGCACGTTGCCCTCCCGCTTTGAAAGCGAGACGACTTGCCCGTCGCGCAGCAGCGTCATCTGTTGAGCGATCAAGGCCGAGATCGCGCCCGGCTTCCCGAACGCGCCGGCGATCGCCACCAAGCGCGCCACGTAGCCGTGATGATCCGGGCCAAGGATCAGAATCGCCCGGTCGGCGCGAGAGAGCTTATCGTAATGATACGCGACGTCGGCTGCGAAGTACGCGGGGCGCCCGTCGCTGCGAATCACGACACGATCCTTGTCGTCACCGAACTCGGTCGTGCGTACCCACGTCGCGCCGTCGGCTTCATAGACGAATCCCCGCGCGCGCAGCGCCGCGATTCCGGCTTCGATGGCACCGCTCGCCGCTAAATCATGCTGGCTCTGCCAGCGTTCGAAATGCACTCCAAAGCGCGCGCACGTCGTCTGCTGTTCGGCCACGATCGCGTCGCGTCCGTAGCGACCGAAATAGGGCATCCACTCGGCGGCCTCGGCATCGACCCAGCGTGCGCCGTCCTCATCGCGAATGCGCACGGCGATCGGAACGAGATAATCGCCGGGATAGCCATCCTCGGGAAAGGGAAACGAAGGGTCGAAGAGCCGGCGGTAGCGCGCGTGGAGCGAACGTGCCAACGTGTCCAACTGCGAGCCTTCGTCGTTGACGATCCATTCGGTGGTCACGTCGAATCCGCAGAAGCGCATCGCTCGAGCCAGCGAATCGCCGAGCGAGAGGGCCCGGCCTTGGACGACGACGAGCGGGCCGACCGGGTTCGCGCTCCCGAATTCGAGCGAAATGCGCGTCCCGTTCGGGGCGCTGCGGCCGTAGTCGCGACCGCGCCGAACGATCTCGGCGACCAACTGCTGCCAGCACGCGGGCGCCATTCGGATGTTGATGAATCCGGCTACGGGCGTGGCCTCCGCAATCAACTCGCGCAGCGACGGCTCCTCTTCGAAGGCCCGCTCGACGAGCTCCGCGGCCAGCTGCTGCGGCGGGCGCCGCGCCCGGCGCGCGAGCTGGAGCGCGAGATTGGTCGCAAAATCGCCGAAGTCGGGGTTGCGCGGGGCCTCGAAGGCAACGCTCGGCATGCGCTCCTCGCCCGGGACCAAGGCCGACGCGGCACGCTCCAGCGCCGCGCCGAGGCGCGCAAGCACGTCGCTCGACGCGTCAGCGGTGGTAGGGCTCATCGTGCGCGATCTTCGCCGCGCGGTACAGTTGTTCCAGCACGAGCATCCGCGCCCACTCGTGAAGGAAGGTCAGCCGCGAGAGCGACCATTGAAAGTCGGCTCGTGCGATCAGCTCGGTGCCGGCGCCGTGGGTGCCGGCGACTGCGAGCACCAGCCGCGGGGCAGAAGAGCGCTCGAGACCCTGCACGCGCTCGGCCAGCTCGCGGCTGGAAAGCTGCGTTCCGCTGCGCTCGAGCAGCCAGAGAACGTCGCCGCTCGAAACCGAAGTCAGAACGCGGCTCGCCTCTTCGCGCATCGCGCGCTGCGAATCGGTCCCGCGCGACGGGGCAACTTCGATTTCCTCGTAGACGTGGTACGGGCGCAACCGCGTGCGGAAATCATCGGCCGCAGCCGCGACGTAACGCTCGCGAATCTTGCCGACCGCGACAAGTCGGATCTTCACGGCGTTGCGATCGTCTCGAACCTTGACACCGGCCCCGCCGTTAGAGTGAGACTCTCTTATTCCTGCTCTTGAGTGCGCGCCCTGAGTGTTGCTCGGCCCCGCGCGTTTCCCGCGCCGCGATCGCTGGGCGCATTGCGTCGATCGAAGAATCGTAGCTCACGAGCAGTCCCTACCGGTTCAAATTGGCGGTCGCAACCTCTTCTACGAGTTGTTCGCGCCGCACGAAGAAGCCGCAAATTTGTACGTGCGCGATTCCCTCGGGAAGAGTCACCTGGTCTTCGATCCGACTCGCTCGCAGGGCGCCGGATACGATAGCGTTCTCTATGCCCTAGCAATTCGGGCCGCTACGTGGCGCTCGACACGTCGGGGGCGGCAGGACTAGCGCTGGACGGTTCCCACCCGACGCGGCTCTTATGGGTACGGTGCCTATGGACATCGATCACGCCCTATTTCAGCCCGTCGCTGCTGGCGTGGTACGAACGAGGCGGCGCCGTCGAGACTCGCCATTGAGGGCGTAAGCGCAGGCGGCGTTCCCGTGGGAAATGCGCTCGTGCAGCAGCAAGGTTTGTTCGCGTTCGCGATCGCTCAGTCGGGCGTTGAGGACCTAGTGGGCCACGAGCGCACCGCGAACGGACAGGGGCAGGCCCCGGAGGTCGGCTCGTCTCGGAAGATGCTCTCGCCCGTGCCGAGCGCCGGCTCCGGCACGAAGTAGCGCCGGTTCCCCTTCAGATCCGGCGCTACGGACCGATCGCGCCCAATTCGCCGATATGTCGGAGCACGATGCGGTGCGTTTCGCTCGCGAAGGCGCGCAGCTTGGGATCGGTTCCGTCGGCGGCTTCTTTCGCGAAGGCGGCCCCGTCCTTGGCATGGATGTCCTTCATTGCCTGCAAGTACTCGGCGTCGAACGCGCGGCCCGAAAGGGCCCGGAGCGAAGCGAGCTTTTGCGAGAACATCACGTTCAGCGTGCTCGGAAACGTAATGCCGGCGTCGCCCGCCACGGCTTTCAGCTTCGCGCCCACGAGCATGTGATCGTGGGCCTCGGTGGCTCCCTGGTCCCGAATGTCTTGCCTGGAGCCTTGCGTCTGCGCAAGCCGTCCGAGCGCGACCTCGAACATGCCACCTTGGCTCACCTTGGCGACGAAGGCCCGGTCCGCAGACGAAACCATATCTGCCGCGGATGAAACGAGCGGTAACATAACGGTCGCAGCCACCGCGCTGACGAGAGAAACGAATAAGGCAGACTTCACAGATCGACTCCAATAGCGTTGCATGTAACCGGCGGGGTTTGCCCATATAACGCAGATTTTTCGTCGCCGGATTGCCGCCTCGCTGACCGAAGGGCAGGTCGGGGTGCGCTCCCGGCTGGGTTCCGGCCCAACGGCATCTCGGGCGAGCCGTATGGCGCGCGTGGGAAACTTTCATCGCGGACGTGACGCGCGAGCAGTAGCGGCGATGTTTTTAGGCGCGCAACCCGCCGCGCAGGGTGTTGATCTGCGATGCGTCCGAACCGCGCAAGAGCGCCTGCACATTCTTGACAATTTGAGCAACGCAGATCAGCACCAAGGCCGCTACCATGCCGAGGATCGCGTCGTTTACGGCCGCGGTCGATGCACTCTGTGCCGGATTGGCGTGCGCGGCTCTCAGGAATGGACCGGCAGGAAGTGCCAGAGCCGTGCCAATGAGGCAAATAGCGTTAGCGGCGATCAGAACGGCACGACGGACGCGCGTCAGCTCCGGGCGCACGGCGAGAATCGCATCAGAAACGACGATAAGTGCCGTGGCCAAGAAGATGGCGACAAAGAACCAATGCCACGTAGCGCCCAGGAGGCTCTCGCGAACGGCGGATATCCCAAGCAGCCATAGCGCGCCGCCGGCGAGCACGAAGGCCTCGACCAAAAGGCATGCCGGCGACAGGCGTTCTGCGTGAAGCAGCGGGAGCGTTCGGGGATCCCAGCGGTAGGCGAGCACGCGCCTCATCAGGCTGTCTTCCGCGCCGGTCCATTCGGCGATCGCAAACATGATCGTGACGGCGACGACCGGATAAAGGATACCGGGCCACAGCATTTCTGCGCCCGAAACGAACGTCGCGAACGGGTTCGCGGTACCCAGCGCCGTGATTGTCGACCCGAGCAAATCGAGAATCACGACTGCCACAACGACAAGTCGCAGCACATACGTATAAAACGGAAAGAGCAGCGGGCCAATGAGGTAGCGTTGTGGTCGATGCTGGAACGCGACGATTTGTGGATGACCGTAGTTCGCAATGAGTTCCGCAAGCTCGTCGGACGTCAGCGGGCGCCCCAACGCATCCGCGCGGGATTCCAGCTGCGACTGCACATCGTCTGCGATCTCCGCGAGCACGTCATCCCGGTCGTCACCCGGGCGGAGATTTCGGCGAATCTCAAGCAGATATCGCTCGAGCAGTTCCATACTTAGGCCTCCTGAAGAATCGATGTAAGGGATGCGTTGAGCCGGTGCAACTCATCCAGAAGTTTTCGCAACATCATCTCTCCGGCGGTGGACAGGCGATAAAAGCGTCGGCGACGCTTGCTCTCCTCGCGCCACTCGCTCTCCAGCAAGCCCTGAGCCTCGAGCCGGCGGATGAGAGGGTAAAGCGTGCCCTCGTCGACATCCAGCCCCCGTTCCTCCAGTGCTTTCCGGAGCGCATAACCGTAAAGCTCGGATCGCAGCTGGCCGAGAATTGCCAGGGTCAAGCAGCCGCGCCGAAGTTCGAGTCGCAGGTTCTGAAAAGCGAGGTCGGCGTTACTGTGTATCATATGCTATGTCATACACAGTATACCAACTAGGCCGCGACGCCAAGCTCAGATCGCCGCAAAATCTCGCTTTGGACGCAAGCGACAACGTCTTCGTTACGGACGGGGACGCCCTAGACGAATTTAGCGCCGGTACCTACGGCGACGTCGAGCCGCGGCATAGGCTCTATGGTCACAAGACCGGACTCTCCGCAGCTGACGGCGTTGCCGTGGATTCCAGCGGCGATATTTACGTCGCGATCGGTGTCGCTCAAGGCAAGACAGAAGCCGGCGTCAACGAGTACCCACCGGGGGCAAAGGGCCACACCGCGCCCATCAACGCTTTCTCCGGCACGGCGACGACGCTCCAGAGCCCGCAGGGAATAACGATTCGATAAGCTCGGGTAAGGCGTCGGTCGCAGTTTCGGAAAGAAACAGGATTACGAACGTTCCGAGACCGCGCCGACGCTTGGCTCACCAAGCCACACTTAAACCCTTGGTGCGCATCGAGGTCCGCGTGGCGCGCTGAGCGATACCAGCGCGCCTTCGCGTTCGACGAGATTATCGATTTCGAGCCGCACGAGCGCAGCGAGTAGTTCGCCCGCCGGCCGCCTGCAGCGTTCGAGCAATTCGTCGAGCTCGGCGGGCTCACGCAGTGCTTCGAGGATTTCCCGTTCTAGCGGATCCGCACGCGGACGAGCGGGTTCGGCGCGGCATGCAGCAGCCGCGCGGGTAAGCCCGATTCCTGCGAGCACGTCGTCCGCATCGCGCACCAGAGTCGCGCCGTCGCGGATCAACGCGTTACAGCCCGCCGCCTTCGGCCGCTCGACGTCGCCGGGAAAGGCGAAGACGTCGATCCCAAGATCCGCGGCCCAGCTCGCGGTGTTGAGAGCGCCGCTGCGGGCGGCTGCTTCGACGATGACGACGGCGTCGCTTAGCGCCGCCACGACCCCGTTGCGCTGCAGAAACTGGGAGAGTCGTGCCGGTTCCTCCGGCGGAAAGGGCGAAAGCACCGCGCCGCCAGTCGCGATGATGCGCTCGGCGAGGGGGCGGTTGCTGGGCGGGAAGAAGTGATTGTGACCGCCACCCAAGATGCCGATCGTCGGTCCCCCGCCTTCGGTTGCACCGAGATGCGCCGCGCCGTCGATGCCGAGTGCTAGCCCGGACACCACGCAGACGCCGGCCTCTGCGAGGCGTTTACCGAGGGCGAATGCACGGGCACGCGCTGCTTGGGAGGGCGCCCGCGCTCCGACGACCGCGACGGTCGGGCGCTCGAGCCCGGCGATCGAACCGGTTATCCAAAGGCCGTCGAAGCGAACGTGTAGCGCCCTCGCGCGGCGCGCGCGAAGGAACTCCGACTTGAGCGCGAAGCGCGGCGGCACGGCATCCATTCGACTCCATCTTCACGCAGACTGACCGGCGCGCAAGCCAGGGCTCTCAGCCGTGAATACGAGGCGCCGCTCTGGCTTGGTTGCTCCCTAGGGCAAAAAAGGCGTGCTGCCGTTCCTGCGAGGAAACTTGGGTCGCCCTGAGAATGGACCGCGGGAATTGCGGCCTGGCTTCCCACAAACCTGGGGAGGCTCGCGGCCGCACCGGAGGCTCCCCGAAACATGGCTGCTGAAGCGTACTGCGTCAAGTGCAAGGCCAAGCGCGAGATGAAAAATGCCGTCCAAATCCAGATGAAGAACGGTCGGCCCGCGACCGAGGGCACGTGCCCGGTGTGCGGGACCAAGATGTTTAAGATCGGGGCCGCTTAGCAAGGCGTCCCGCAAGCCGTTTGCCCGCCAAGCGGCTTGTGCCTTATACTCGGGAGGGCCCCATATCTTGTGGGGCCGCTTCGCGGAGGCCGCCTCAACCTGATCTGTCCCACTTGCCGGAAAAATGAAACACGCGTCGTCGACTCCCGCGACGACGAAAGCGTCGTTCGCCGGCGGCGAGAGTGCCTGGGCTGCAAGTTCCGTTTCACCACGTACGAGCGGATGGAAGCGCCCCGCCAGTACGTCGTCAAGAAGGACGGCCGGCGCGAGCAATACAGCCGCGACAAGGTCCTCGCCGGGCTGCGCCGCGCGTGCGAAAAGCGGCCGGTTTCCGAGGCACAAATGGACGACATCGTCGCCCACATCGAGCGCGAGCTCTTCGCCCGTGGAGAGAATGAGGTGCCGAGTTCCATGATCGGTGAGAAGCTCATGGAGGCGCTCAAGGGGGTCGACAAGGTGGCCTACATCCGCTTCGCAAGCGTCTACCGCTCGTTTGACGACATCGGCAGCTTCCAAGCCGAGTTAGCCGAGCTTGCCAAGTGACGTCCGGGTCGCGCTGAAGCGGCTTGCGGAAGGGGCCGGGCTTCCACTGCCGGCCTACATGACGCCCGACGCCGCGGGGGCCGACGTCGTCGCCGCGATTCACGACGAGCTGACCCTGCTTCCCGGCGCTCGTGCCCTCGTGCCGACCGGTTTTGCCCTCGCCATTCCGCGGGGTTACGAGGTGCAGGTGCGGCCGCGTAGCGGCCTCGCCTTGCGCTCGGGCGTCACCCTTCTCAATTCCCCCGGAACGATCGATGCCGACTACCGCGGGCCGGTCTCGGTCATCCTCGCGAACTTCGGTACGGAGCCCTTCGTCGTGCGGCGCGGCGACCGCATCGCGCAACTCGTCGTCGCTCCGGTCGCGCGCGCGGACTTCGCCGAGGTGACCGAGCTTGCGCCGACCGAACGCGCAAAGGGCGGTTTCGGCAGCACGGGCCTCGCCGGCGCTCCAACGAAAGACCAATCGTGAAGGTCTACATCGTCGGCAAGGGCGCGGTCGGAACGTACCTCGGCGATCTTTTGCGCAGCCAGACGACGGAAGTCGTCTACGCGCCGCGCGCGCTCGAAGACGTGGTTCCGGTCGAGGCCGAACTCGCCATCGTCGCGGTGAAGTCGTACGACACCGAAGGCGCAATCGAAACCCTGCGCCGTGCCTTCGGGAGCAATCCGGCCGCGACGATTCTCTGCCCGCAAAACGGCGTCGGCAACGAGGAAAAGCTGGCGGCGGTCTTCGGTCCCGACGCGATCGTCTCTAGCGCGCTCACCGTGCCCGTCGAGCGAACGCGCAACGGCTCGATGATACCCTCGAATGCGGGCGGCATTGCGCTCGCCCCGGTCGGCAACCTCGCACACAACTGGCTCGTAGCCGCGTTCGGCGAGTCGAAGATTCCCGTCAAGGTGAGCGCCGATTACAGAGCGTTGAAGTGGTCGAAACTTTCGCTCAACATGGTCGCCAATGCGTCGTGCGCGATCCTTAACGTGTTGCCGGAACGCCTCGTTCACCTCGATCATATGTTTTCTCTCGAGATGCGCGCCATGCGTGAATGCCGCGCGGTGATGAACGCACTGGGGCTGGGCTCGGTCGACCTTCCGGGATACTCGGTTCGCGCGCTGCAGGGCGTGATCTCGTTGCCGACGCCGGTCGCGCGCATGATCTTGGCGAGCCGGATCGCAGGCGCGCGCGGCCGCAAGCCGCCCTCGCTCCTGCTCGACTTGCGCCTCGCGAAAGGACAAACCGAGGTCGACGTGCTCAACGGCGCGGTGGCCGCTGCGGGAGAGTCGGCCGGCATACCGACGCCGGTCAACGCCGCCTTCTGGCGCGTTCTGAGCGACATCGCGCACATGCCGCAGCTCTGGGCCAAATATCGGGAGCGCCCGCAAGCACTGCTAGCCGAAGTCGACGCCGAGGAGCGGCGAGCGCTCGACCTGCACGCCCGCGCCTGATGAGGGGCCGTGCGGACGCCCGCGGAAAGCCGCAGCATGCGACATCCTGACGTTCCTGAAGCACTCGACGGATGGCACATCCTGCATCGCATGTTCCGCTTGCGGCGGCGCGCGCTCGACGCGCTCGGCGCGGCACGGCGCGACGGCATCGTCCGTGAAGCGTGCGCCTTCTTCGAGCCGCTCGCCGCGGATACCGAGGGTGACGTTTCGCTCGCGGCGATGATCGGGCACAAGTGCGATCTGATGGTGACGCACTACGCCAAGAGCTTCGACGAACTGGGGGTGGTGCAGGCAGCGTTCGATAAACTCGAGCTGTCGGATTTCCTCGAGCCTGCCTCGTCGTACGTCTCGGTGCTCGAGCTCGGCTTGTACGAAGCGACTGCGAAGTTTCACGCCGAGCTCGCGGAGCGCGGGCTCAAACCGCACTCGGGCGATTGGAATGAGGCCTTCGATGCGCTCCTTGCAAAAGCTGCCGTCGAGCCGCGCAGCGCCGCGCGGCTCTGGGCGAAGGTTCCGGCGCGTCGCTACGTCTGCTTCTACCCGATGGACAAGAAGCGGGGCGAGCAGGTCAATTGGTACGCGCTTCCTTACGCCGAGCGAGCACGTCTCATGCTCGATCACGGAAAGATCGGACGCTCTTTCCACGGCTTGGTGACCCAAGTGATCTCCGGCTCGATCGGCTTCGACGATTGGGAATGGGGGGTCGACCTGTACGCAGACGATCCGATGGTCTTCAAACGCTTGATCTACGAGATGCGCTTCGACGCGGCCAGCGCCCAGTACGCAAGCTTCGGTCCGTTCTTCACCGGAATGCAGTTTTCTATTGCCGAGCTTCCCGCTTTCATCGAAGGAACCCAATCGCCTCGGTTGCTGGCGAGGATCGCACGCGAACCCGTGATGTCCTGAGCGACGACGCGGCGATCTTCGAGGCGATCGCCCGCGCGCTCAGCGAAAGCACGGAACCGGCGGCGGCGCTCGAGCGAACCCTCGCGATCGTCGCGCAAGCGCTGGGGCTCGCGTCTGGTTGGGTGTGGCTGATCGATCCCGAAAGCGACCGTTTCTACCTTGCGGCCAGTTACCGTCTGCCGCCGTACTTGCAGCAACCCGTGCAGATGACGGGCGAATCGTGCTGGTGCATCGAGTCGTATCACGACGGCGACTTCGTTTCCAAAAACGTCGACGTCATCGAGTGCAGCCGCTTGAGCAAGGGGGTCAAGCACGGAAGTCCCGAACTGACCGGTGGGCTCAAGTATCATGCGAGCGTCGCGCTGCGCTTCGGCGAACGGCAACTCGGCATCATGAACGTCAGCGGGCCGCACTGGCACGCGTTGTCCGAACACGAGCTGCGCGTGCTTTCGGCGATCGGCGCGCAAGTCGGCATGGCGGTGGAGCTCGCTCGCCTCTCAGAGGTGAGCGCGACGCTCGCGCGCACTCAGGAGCGGACGCGGTTGGCGCGCGAGATCCACGATACGCTAGCGCAGGACCTCACCGCGATCGCGCTCCAACTCGAAAGCGCACTCGGGCAGCTCGAGCATGCTGCGCCCGAAGCTCGCGCTCGCATCGAGACGGCGCTGGCGGTGACGCGCTCGTCAATCGCGCAGGCGCGCGATTCCGTGCTCACGCTGCGCTCCGACCCGCTCGGTGGAAAGCCGCTGGCCGCGGCCCTCGCGTCGCTGGTTCGGGGCTTCACTTCCCAGAGCGGCATCGTTGCGACGCTTCACGACGGCCTGCCGCTCGCGCTTCCGCATGCCTTCGAGGTCGAGTTTTTCCGGATCGCTGCGGAAGCCCTGACCAACGTGCGACGGCATGCACGGGCGCATCGCGCCGACGTGCGGCTCGCCTTCGACGCTTCTGCGCGCGAAGCGTTGCTGCGCGTCGAGGACGACGGAGTAGGTTACGCCCCGGGCGACGACGAGACGGCCCATTACGGCGTCGTCGGCATGATCGAACGCGCCCGGTCGCTGGACGGAACGCTCGCGATCGGCCCAGCGGCGAGCGGCTCCGGAACGCTCGTCGAGGCGCGCGTTCCCTTGCGCCCGTGATTCGCGTGGCGGTCGTCGACGATCATCCGATCGTGCGCGACGGCATCGTCGCGAATCTTGCGGCCGCCGAGGGGTTGGCGGTCGTTGCAACCGGCGGCAGCCTCGCGCAAGCGCGCACGATCGTCGAGCGCGAACGGCCCGACGTCGTCATTCTCGATCTCGAGTTACCCGACGGCAACGGCCTCGAGGCGATTGCGCAGCTCAAGGCGCTTCTGCCGAAGGTGCGGATCGTCGTGTTCTCGGCCTATGCCGGCGAGGACCGGGTCCGGTCCGCGCTCGGC
This sequence comes from Candidatus Tityobacter terrigena, assembly GCA_003156715.1. Classification (GTDB taxonomy): domain Bacteria; phylum Vulcanimicrobiota; class Vulcanimicrobiia; order Vulcanimicrobiales; family Vulcanimicrobiaceae; genus Tityobacter; species Tityobacter terrigena. Next base: position 36,690 of record PMHO01000060.1, on the reverse strand, counting down.
GACGGCGCCGATTCGTACGTCTTGAAAGGCACTCCAAGCGACGAGTTGATCCGTGCGGTGCGCGCGGTAGCGGCCGGCGAAACGTACCTCGGTCCGCAGATCGCGGCGCAGGTCGTCGGCGCCTTGCACGCGCCTCGCCGCCTGCGCATTACCGAACGCGAGCGAGAGATCCTACGTCATCTCGCAGCCGGTCTTTCCAACAAGCAGATCGCCGCGTTGCTGGGTGTCTCCGAACGTACGGTCAAGTTTCACGTCAGCGAAATCTTAGGGCGGCTCGAAGCCGACAACCGCGCGCAAGCCGTAGCGATCGCCCAGCGCCGCGGCTTGGTGTAGCCCGCGAACGGGCCGCTCGATGATTAGGGCGGCTTGCGCGCGGCACCCTCGGATCGCCTGCGCGAATGCTTTCGTACCGAACTCGTGACCTCGTCATCCGAGCGAGCTGCGTCGGGCTCGGAGCGGCGCACCTGTCCTTGTGGACAGGTGCGAGTCCGGCCGGCCGAACGGTGCGGCCCGTCGCCGCCGAGCGTACCTTTTGGACATGAATATTGATGATTGGTTCGAGCGCGGGCACGTCGCGCTCATCACCGGTGCCTCCAAAGGACTAGGCCGCGCCGTAGCCATGGAACTGGCCGGGCGCGGGTTGCGCGTGGCCCTTACGGCACGCGGAAATGACGAGCTCGAGCGCGTGGCCGCGGAACTGGCGCAACGAACCGACGTGCTCGCACTCCCTGGTGACGTCGCGGACCTCTCGCACGTCCACGCGCTCGTCGTGGCCGTCGAGGAGCGCTTCGGGCGCCTCGATCTCCTGGTCAACAATGCCTCGACGCTTGGCCGTTCGCCGATGCCGGCACTGCAAAACGTATCGCCGGCGACCTTCGACCGTCTATTCATGACCAACGTGTTCGCGCCGTTGCATCTGATCCAGCATAGCCTGCCGCTGCTGCGCGACTCGGGCGGAACGATCGTCAACGTCTCATCCGATGCAGGCGTGAACGCATATCCCGGATGGGGCGGCTACGGTGCGAGCAAAGCGGCGCTCGAGCACGTCTCGCGCACGCTCGCCGCCGAACTCGAGGGAAGCGGCGTCACGGTCATCGTGGCCGACCCCGGCGACATGAACACCGAGATGCACCGCGACGCCGAGCCCGGTGTCGACCTTTCCGGTCTCCCGTTGCCCGAAAACGTCGCCCCTGCGCTGCTCGCTGCGATCGCCGCTCCACGCGCGGCATTTGCGCGCTTTACGCTGCAAGCGCTCGACCTGGCGGCCGTCTAATGGTGGCGGCCCTCGAACGTTTGCCGCTCGACTTCAGCGTGCCGCCGGAACTTGAAGCACGCGAACCAGCCGAAAGTCGCGGTTTAGAGCGCGACGACGTCCGCCTCCTCGTTAGCGACCGCGCAGGCGGGGCGCTCGCGCATGCGCGCTTTCGCGAGCTGGCCGGCTTCCTGCGTCGCGGCGATCTCTTGGTGATCAATGACTCCGCAACGCTGCCCGCGGCGCTCGAGGCCTGGGCGGAACGCAATGGTCGCGAGATAGCCTTGCATCTCTCGACGCACGTTGCGGGAACGCTCTGGACCGCCGAGCCGCGCGGCGACGTCGAGGCTACCGAGGTCCTGCACCTGCCGGGCGATGGGCGCGCGACGCTGCTCGCTCCGGTCGACGCGCGGTCGCGCCGCTTATGGTACACGCGATTGGAAGTCGCCGAGCCCGTCGTTGAGTATCTTTCCGCGTACGGGCATCCGATTCGCTATTCCTACGTGGCGCGCGAGTTTCCGATCTCTTGCTATCAGACGATCTTCGCGCGCTCTCCGGGTTCAGCCGAGATGCCGTCCGCGGGCCGCCCGTTCAGCCCTCGCGTGCTGGATGATCTGGGGCGGGCCGGCGTCGAGATCGCGACGCTGACACTGCACGCTGGCGTCGCGAGCCAGGAGTCTCACGAGCCTCCGTTTGCGGAGGCCTACGCCGTTCCGCATCGTACGGCGCTGCGCGTCAACGCAGCTCGTCGCGCCGGACGTCGCGTGATCGCGGTCGGTACGACGGTCGTTCGCGCGCTCGAGAGCGCCGCCCGCGATGGGGAGGTCATCGCCTCGCAAGGATGGACGGACCTCGTCGTAACCCCGCAGCGCGGCGTCGCGGTCGTCGACGGATTGCTGACGGGCCTGCACGAGCCGCAGGCCTCGCATATAGCAATGCTCGGCGCCTTCTTGGATGAGCGCTCCTTGTCCAGTGCTTACCGGGCCGCGCTGGAGGGCGGTTACCTTTGGCACGAGTTCGGCGACGTGCACCTCATCGCACCGCGTACGCTTCCAAGTGCCGGGCTCGGTCAGGTTTCCGCTGGTTGCTCGATTTGAAAGACTCGGCTCCGGCGGATGTCGGGCTCGTCGATCATCCGCAGATCGTCCGCGGTCACGGTGCCGCCGTGCTCGAAGAGGCGCGTCGCTTGACGGAGGCGCGCGCGGTCGATCGCATTGCGAACGCTACGCGCATTGGCAAACTGGGCTTGCTTCATTCGGCGTTCGATGTACTCTTCGAACGCGCCCTCGGCCGACGCCGTAAACGTATAGTTGAGCTTGTCGAGCATCAAGTGTGCGATCGCGACGAGCTCGGCCGCACTATAGTCGGGGAAGTCGATATGATTGGCGACCCGAGAGCTCAGGCCCGGGTTCGAAGCGAAGAAGCGGTCCATGCGGTCTTTGTAACCGGCGAAGATCACGACCAAATCTTCCCGGCGGTTCTCCATCACTTGCAGTAAAATCTCGATCGCTTCGCCGCCGTAGTCGCGCTCGTTTTCCGGCTTGTAGAGATAGTAGGCTTCGTCGATGAACAGCACGCCGCCCATCGCACGCTTCAGGACCTCTTTCGTCTTGGGCGCGGTGTGCCCGATGTATTGGCCGACCAGATCGTCCCGCGTCGCGACGACGAGGTGACCTTTGCGCACGTAGCCCAGGCGGAAGAGAATCTCCGCCATGCGCATTGCGACGGTCGTCTTTCCGGTGCCGGGGCGCCCCGTGAAGGACATGTGCAGCGGGGGTGGTTCGGCCGCGAGGCCCACCTTGCGCCGCAGCGTGTCGATGAGCAGCAGGTGCGCGACTTCGCGGATGCGCGTCTTCACGGGCGACAAACCAACCAGCTCGCGGTCGAGCTGGTTTAAGATCTCGCCGACCTGCGACGAGCGATAGGCCTCGTCGAGGTCGAGCCGTTCCGAGATCGGCTCCTCGGCGCTCATCGGATTCGCTGCACCCTCCTTTGGGGCGCACGTTATACCCCCGTGGGACGGCTTTGCCCTCTTTCATCGTCAACGTCCGTGCGCTTCGCCTCGCTCCGCCGTTCTCGCCGATACGCCGGAGGCGGCCGCGTGCGAAGGACGAACCCATTCGGCCGCCGCACACGACGCCGAGCCCTTCCCGACTTCTCTAAAACTTGCACGCTTCGTACTTCTCCGCTTTGCAGGGAGCTCAGCATGCTCAAAGGCTTTGGAACCTTCATCATGCGCGGCAACGTCGTCGATCTGGCCGTTGCCGTAGTCATCGGCGCTGCGTTCGGAACGATCGTCACCGCGCTCGTCAAGGATTTGATAACGCCCCTGATCGCCGCACTGGTGGGGAAGCCCGACTTCTCAGCGCTGGTCTTCACGATCAACAACAGCAAATTCGCCATCGGCGACTTCATCAACGCCCTCATCTCGTTCGTTCTCGTGGCCGCCGCGATCTACTATTTCGTGGTGCTTCCAATGGGTGTCGTCACCGCTCGTTATAAGAAACCCGCGGAAGCCCCGAGCGCCGAGACCTGCCCCGAATGCCTGAGCGAGATTCCGCTCAACGCTCGCCGTTGTAAGTTCTGCACGAGCGTGCTGGCCCCGTCGCAGGGTGGCTAACTCAGTGACCGGCGCGCCTCGGCTCGCCGGAAAAGTGGCGCTCGTGACCGGCGGCGCTAGCGGCATCGGGCGGGCGACGGCGTTGCGCTTTGCGGCGCACGGCGCGCAGGTCGTCATCGGCGATCTCGCCGTCGCCGAAAACGCAAGCGAACGTGATGCCGAGCAGGATGCGCTCACCTCACTCGTTCTCGACGTAACGAACGAGGCGAGCTGGGCGCGCGTCGTGGAAGAGGTGGAGCGACGCTTCGGCAAGCTCGACGTCGTCGTCAACGGGGCAGGCATCGTCGTCGTCGGCGACGTTGAGACGATGGAGCTGGAAGCATTCCGGCGCGTCTTGGCCGTTAACGTCGAGGGTGTCTTCCTTGGCTGCCGCTACGCCGTTCGCGCGATGAAAGAGAGCGGCGGCTCGATCGTCAACATCTCGTCCGTCTCGGGGATCATCGGCACGCCGAACCTAGTCGCCTACGATGCGTCGAAAGGCGCGGTGCGGCTGCTCACAAAGTCGGTGGCGCTATACTGCGCGAAGCGGCGGTATGGCATTCGCTGCAACTCGGTTCACCCGACGTTCGTCGACACGCCGATGTTCAAACGAGTCGTGGCCGGGACGCGCGACCCGGAGTGGACGAAAAACGCCCTCGCTGCGGCGGTGCCGATCGGGCGAGTTGCCCAGCCTGAAGAGATTGCCGACTTGATCGTCTATCTCGCCTCGGACGAATCGAAATTCGTTACCGGATCCGAGCTCGTTATCGACGGAGGCCTTACCGCGCAGTAGGCACGCGCCGATAGACGATGCCGAACGGCGTCTGGGCGACGAGCGTGAAAGGCGCGCCCCGCTCGAAGAGCTCGCGCTCGAGCGGGGTGTGGTACAACACGACGATCTCGCCGCTACGCTCGGCCGCGAGCTTGCCGACGATGCGCTCGAGCACGACCGAGCGAAACGGGTTGTACATGTAGACCACCAGATCGCCCGCCGGGAAGGCATAGCGCGCGGCATCGCGCCGCACCAACCGGATGTCGCGGCAACGCAGCCGCGTGCGATCGACGCGGCCGAGATTCTCGCGCGCGACCTCGTGCAAAGCCGGCGAAATCTCGACGCCCACGATCTGGCGGTACGGGCGCCGCGCCGCGAGCAGCACGACGCGCCCCATGCCGGATCCGAGATCGATGAAGGCGGCGCGCTCCGGGGCGATCGGCACGAGGGAAAGCAGTTGCTCGGCTTCGTCGACCGGCGTCGGCTCGTAATGCGTTGCAAACTCGATATTTGCGCCGACCGCCTCCGGGTCAAGGTCGCCTAGAAAGATCAAGGCTTCCGTCGTAACGCCCTGCTCGGCATCGAAGCGCAAGCCGGCGCGGCGTCCGCTCATCCCAGCGCCCGGCGAGATGTGCTCAGGGAGCCGGCACGATTGCGTGAATCGCGCGGCCGGCACGCGTCACCCCGTCGATGCGGGCCAGCGCGTGGACCTGGAATTGGCTCCACGCGACGTCAAGACTCAGTGCGAGCCGTCCGCTGTCGTCGGCCGCGTGGATACCGCGCGCGCGTACTTCGCCGGGTGCGCCGATGAAGGCGGTACCGAGGACCGCGGCCGACCCAGAGACGGTCGTGTCGTTTGAATAGGCGATGCGCTGCAAAATGATGCGCGTGAGGTCGTTTGAAGCGCGGTACGTGCCGCCGCGCAGGCCGACGCCGCAATACCCCGGGCCGCAGTTCGGAAGGTACTCGTCGTTAAGGTAGCCCGCATTCCAAATGACGTCGCCAAGCGCCTCGACCGCGAGTGCGGCGAGCCGCAGTTCGTCAGCATCCGCCTGGTTGCCGCGCAGCGGCGCCGCGGGCGGCTGATCGGCCAGCACCGTTGGGAAAACGCCGACGGTGCGAATCTCCGGGATGCGCGCGGTACAGGAAGTATCGAGAGAAGCGCTCGGATCGGTAACGAAGGCGCGCACGATGCGCGCGGCACAGTGGTAGGGATCGTAGAGATACGGGCCGCCAAGTGCCGGCGTGTGCCCTTCGTTCGGGATCGTCACGAGACGAGCGGAGGGTCCAAGTTGTCTGAACGCCTGTTCGTTATCGCCGGGCGACGTAACCGTGTCGATATCTCCGGAAACGATCAGCACGGGCAAGGTTGCCGGCACGAGCGGCGGGTGATTCGTAATGATGGGGTCGTCGAGGGTAGGCCTTGGCCACGTCAAGCATTCATCGTACGCCTCGTCGGTCGCATTCAAGGCGTCGGCGTTCGAGACCGGATATCCGAAGTGCGGCGGCAGCGCCGCGGTCGCTTGGGCGTATTCGCGGCGGCGCTGCGGGATGGAAGAGAGCAGGCTGAAGGGATTGGCATAGACGGTGCACTCGTCCGCTAAGCCCATACCGGCCGAAAACTCCTTGTAGCCGTAGGCGTAAAACGCCGGACCGTAGAGCGTAAATTCAAAGAGCCGCGCAAGCGGCACGTCGTCGCCGCGCTCCAGCCAGGCGCGAAGCGCGGCGTCGAGGTTGCGATAGGTTTCGTAATCGTAGCCTCCGGCGGCAAGCAGCGTCTCGAGCTCGGGAGAGTCGACCCGGATGCGGACGGAGGCGCCCCGCGGCGTTCGCGTCGTCGTCACGAGCGGGGCTGCGTCGAGCCGCTCGGCGAGGCGATGAATGCGCTCGTCCGAGTTGCCCGGAGCGTCGGCGCTGCATGCGAGGCTTCGTTGACAGACCGCGTCGTAGGCGAAGCGGATTTCAGCCTCGCCGTACGCATCGAACGGATTTTGATGGATCGTCGCATAGGTGCTGTCGAGTACGACGGAGCGGAGCAGCTGGGGATAGCGCGCCGCGAAAACCTGCGCGAAGAAGGAGCCGTACGAATCGCCGTAGAGGTCGACCGGGCCCTGCTGCAGGGATGCGAGAATCGCCGCAAGGTCGCGAACCGATTGACTCGTGTCGAACAAGTCGCTGGCCCGAACGTACGCTCCGCCGGCACGGTACGTCCGGTCGAGCTGATCGCCGCAATCCCTTGCCACTCGAAGATAAGCTGGTCTAGCGTAATCTGCCACGAAGGCTTGCAGAGGCTTGCAATCGATTGCCGCCGATCCGCCGGTTCCGCGTTCGTCCATCATCAGCAGATTGTGGTTGCCGAGCATGGGAGCAAAGAGGGGCACGTACGAGGCGGCGGTGCCCATCGAAGCGTAGCCGGGCCCACCTTCTTCCGCGACGATGGTATGTTTCGCAACACCGCTGCGGGGCGGAATCAACTCATAGTGAATGCCGATCGTGCCCTGGCGCAGGTCGAGCCAATTGAGCGGCACGATGAGGTTGCCGCAGTAGCCCGGCTCCGTCGCCTGGCACCGATGCAAGAGTTGCGTGCCGACGACGATCGACTTGGGTCCGCCTGCCGTGGAGGCCGCGTGCGCCGAAGACACTGCCGGGTTGCTATGGATCCAGCTGCCCACCGGAACCAAATGCAAAGCGGTGGCAAGGGCGATCGTGCCGATCAGCATCTCGAAAGTCGTTCCTCGCGTGATGGCTCCCGCCTTTCTCGGGGATCCCGCAAACACGCGGCATTGCGATCAGAGTGCCAACCGGAACCACGCCGTATCGCCCGAGTAGTCGAACCACCATTCAAAGCCGCCCAGGACGTCGGTGCCGATGATGCCGTCGAGCGGAAACTCGACCGTGTCGCCTTGACCCGTCAGCTCGACGGATGCCGGCAGTTTCCTGACGGCGACACCCCCGATCGCTAACTCGGCGATCTCGCCGGAACCCACCACGATCGTTCCCTCGAGGTAGCCGTTCGACCGAAGGAAGCCCGTGCGATGCACGAGGCCCGGTTCGCCACCGTCGTGTTCCCAGAAGTAGCGCGTGAGGACGACGCGCGCGGATCCCGTGTCGAGCACGAAGCGGTCGGCGGACCGATCGCCGACGCGACCGGTGATTAACGGCATTCCTTCCTCACACCACGCGTCGAGGCGCTGGGCGTCCGCCGGGGGCTCAAAGCCGTTGCGCGGGATCAGCTCGACGTGCCGGCCCCGGTAATCGACGTGTACTACCACGCCCGCAAAGAGCTCGTAGCCAAGGATGCCCTGGGCGCGAAACCCACCGAGCCCAACGGTCTGGATGGCGACCTCATGCAGGTGAACCGGCCCTACGCTGATATCGGAAGCGATGCCGTGCCCGAGGACCGTTCGAATCCCGGCCTCGCGCGCGGCCGACTCGTCGAGCAAGATCTGCGTTGTGCCGGTGTCGAGGAACATCGCCTCGGGTTTCCCATCGACGTTCGCTTCAAGAATGATTCTTCGGCCGCGGAAGATAGCTGGTACGGTGACCGGCTCGTCGATGGGCGGATCGAACGGCGCCGCTCCTCGAGGCGGTAGAGCAACTTGGTCGACCGAAACCGGCAGCAACTCGATTTGCTCGACCGTGACGTCGAGCTCACCCCCGGCGCCGCTAACGTGCCACCGATACGGTCGCTCAGTGCCGTCAACCGTCCGGAAATCTTCGAAGGCGAACGTGACGATGCGAGCACCCTCTCGGAAGGTCTCGCGAACGATCGCTCCACTTTTTTCATCGACGTAGAACCAGTGCGGTACGTCGTGCTCGGGGCGGTACTGAATTACCCAGAGCAGCTGCGGGCCGCCGCTTTCTCCCGCAACGACGCAATCACTCGCGTCGAAAGGGAAGATCGCCAGGGGCCAGCGGTCCAAGTCGTCGCCCTGAATGTCGCTCGCGATGATGCGCACCAGCCCATTGGGCGTGCGTCGCCAGCGTCGAGTCGCGCTGCGTCCAGATTCGTACGCAGCGCCCGCGATCTCGGTATGGAAGCGAAAATCCGCGTCGCGTACGTATGCCGTCGTCGCCAACCGCGTCGTTCCGGCGACGAGGCTGTAACGTTCGATGCGCTGAGCATAGTCGGCGGCCGGTTTGCCGCGCGACGTTTCGTAGGCGGAAAGAATCGCAGCTAGCGTCGCGGCCGTCGGGTGAAGGCCCGGCGGCTCCCAGTGCCCTCCCATCGCGCGCACCGGCGTTCTTACGAGTAGGACAAGCAGCAAAACGACGGCCAGCAACGACGACCGAATCATGGCTCGGCGCGCTTCGCTCGCGTCGCTGCGGCTTCTTGCCGATCGATGCCGACGGGTCACATCGAGGCGGCGTTGAAGTTCGACGCGGTGAATGCAAGCGCGGGTTTGTCCGGCGCGTACGAGCGAATTGCTCGCGACGACGCCGAGTTGCGCGCCTGGGTCTTGGTCGATCGCGCAGCGGCCGCGACACCTGCAGGCGGCCCGCTTGCGGGTATGCCATTTGGCGTTAAAGACATCATCGACGTGGCCGGCCTGCCGACGCGCTTCGGCATGCCGTGGAAGGCAGAAGCGGCCCGTATCGATGCGTGGTGCGTCGCCGCGTTGCGCGCGGCGGGGGCCTTGCCGATCGGCAAAACGCAGACCACGCCCTTCGCGTACAAAGATCCGGCGCCGACACGCAACCCGCACCATCCCGGCCGCACGCCGGGAGGCTCGAGTTCGGGAAGTGCGGCGGCGGTCGCAGCCGGGCACGTGCCGTTCGCCCTCGGCACCCAGACGATCGGCTCGATTCTACGACCAGCCAGTTTTTGCGGCGTCGTTGGTTACAAACCAACCTACGGAACGATTCCGGCGAGCGGCGTCGGACCGCTCGCGCCGTCGGTCGACCACGTCGGTTGGCTGGCAGCGAATGTTGCAGTCGCTCGCAGCGTCGCCGATGTCTTTGCGATCCCGAACGAGGCGTCAGGCGATCGTGCGGTTCGAATCGGTTTTGCGCCGGAGCTCTTTGCCGAGCGCTTCACAAGCGAAGTGCAGCTCGGACTCGAAACGGCTGCGCGGCGAGTGCGTGACGCCGGCGCGCACGTCGCGGCCCTGACGCTGCCGGAGATCATCGGAGGGTCGATCGAGCCGTTGATGACGATCGTTGCGTTTGAGGCAAATGCCGTCCTCGCCCGGCTGCGTCCGCGCGGATTTCCGCCCGAAATCGACGGGCTCGTCGAACGTGGATCGAGGACGACGTACGCGGACTACTACAAGGCGGTGGAGCATCGCCGCCGCACGCGTCCGGAGATCGTCGAGATTCTCGAGCCTTTCGATGCCGTGCTGCTCGGGCTCGCAAATGCTGCCCCCGAACCCGGAACGACCGGTGATGTCATGCCGCTTGGCCCATGGTCGTACTGGGGAGTTCCCGCGATGACCATCCCGATGATGCGCAGCGCTGAAGGCCTTCCGATCGGTATGCAGTTGATCGCCGCCCCGGGGCGCGACTCGCGCCTGCTAAGCGTTGCGCGCTGGATCGAAAGAACGATCGCGCTCAGCCCAGCGGCGCGCGAGCGATGAAGAGCAGCGGCTTGCGGAATTTTATGAGGCGATCGACTTCCTCGAAACCGCATGCTTCGTGCGCGAGCCGCGACGATTCGTTGTGAAGCTCCGTGTCCGAAGCGATCTCTTTGAAACCGCAAGTGCTCGCCCAAAGCTCGGCCGCGTGCATGAGCCGCCGCCCAACGCCGCGGCCGCGCGCGGCAGGTTCGACGTACCAACCCTCGACGTGGGGGACAGGCATCGAATCGCACCCGTCTGAAAACGGCCGGACTGCGACCTCGACAAAACCGAGCGCTTCAGCCTCCTCGTCCTCGGCCAGGAATGCCGCGGCAAGGATCGTTTCGGGTAATCCCGCGACGAACGCGCGCGCTTCGCTTGCGAGGCTGACGGCATCGGCGTCGGGCCAGAGGCGCGCGCGCATCCTGGTCCAGGCATCCACGTCGCGCGCTTCGAGCGGCCGTACCATCATCGATCCGGCATCACGCAGAGCGTCGGGCTGCGGCTAGCTCCGGCTCGTCGAGGACGAGACGACCGCTCCGGCCCCACAAGAGCGCCACGCCGGCGAGGAAGTAGGCGGCGAAGATGTACGGAAACGTGTTTGCCGGTGGGGGCGGAACCGGGTACAGGCTGCCGGCGGCCGGAATCACGAGCAGCGCGAGCGTGAAGATCGCAAGCGCAATATTCCCCGCCCGCAGTTCGCCGCGGCGCCTGAGATAGAGGGGCGCGCCCAGCGCGACGAATGAGTAGATCGCGACGAAACCGAACGCGCCAAGCGTCGCCGTATCGTTAAACGCATCGAGTGCCGTAACGCCGGTGAGGAGCATACCGCCTCCGACCGCACCCACCACGGCCGCGAAGGAAGCAAGCGCCACGTGCGGTGTGAGAAATTCGGGGTGCGAGCGTTCAAGGAACGCGGGAAAAAGGCGCGTGCGGCTCATCGTGAAGACGATTCGGCCACCGGCGTTGAGCGCGGCGAGCGAAACCGAAAAGGACGAGAGCAGCGCTCCGACGTCGATGGCGGCCTTTAGCGCCGGGACGCGAGCGGCGTCGGCGAGCGCGTCGAGCGGGGTGCCGAGTTTGTCGAGCGGCGTGGGAAGCCCGTGGGCGCCAAGCACTTCGACGTATGCGCAGATCACGAAGAACGCGCCGGAAACGAGCACGCTGAGGATCACGGCCGTCGGAATCGTGCGCAGCGGATCGCGCGCTTCTTCGCCAAGGGAAGTCGCACTTTCGAAGCCCACGAGCGAGAAGATGGCGATCGTCGCGCCGAGCGCGACGCCGGGCAAGCTTGCGCCCTTCAGTGCGATCTGATCGCGGTCGAAGAGCGAGCCGCGATGCTGCAAGACGAAGGCAAATAGGATCAGGACCAACGTAACCGACCCCGCCTCGAGCAGTAAGAGCGTAATCGTCGAGAGACGGATGTCACGGTACGCGAAGCCCAGGCCGACGGCCAGGCAGAAGAGTAACGGCACCAGACCCGGCACGCTAACGTGGGCCATTCCGAGCAAGGCGTTTGAGAAAACGGCGAAGCCGGTAAGTCCCGCGACGCCGACGAGCGCGTAGGCCCAGAGCAGCGCCCAGCCGCAGAGCAGACCTCCGCGCGCGCCGAACGCGCGGCGAGCGAACTCATAGAGTGAACCGGCCGACGCCGAACGTGTTGCGAAGGTGCGAATGTTGAGTGCGACCGCAAGCAGCATCAGCGAGCCGAAGGCATAGGCAAGCCAACTCGCGTTGCCGGCCGAGCCGTACATCAAGGGTACGATCAGCACGGGCGTCATTGTCGGGCCGAGCATTGCGATCGATTGGGCGACGACCTCCCACAGGTTGAGGCAGCCGGTGCGCAGTTGGTTCATGCGCGCGTCGGCACCCCGCAGTCGTGGAGCACCTCGCGGGCCGCGCGGACGCCTTCGCGCGCCGCACCTTCCATGAAGCCTTGCAACAAGACCGAGCAGTGCTCGCCCGCGAACAAGACGTTCCCTTGGCGCACGCGTTCGTATCCCGCAAAGCGCGTGTACTGCCCGCGCAGCCATCCGGCGTAGCTGCCGCGCGCAAAGGGGTCATCCACGACGTGACTGAGCGCAGCTTTGCCGTTGAAGTGCCGCGTCGCTCCCGGCCACACGACGTCGAGCCGGCGGACGAAAGCCTCGGCGTAGCCGTAGGTTTGGGGCGTGTACTGGGTGGTGTAGGGATGCGGCGGGCGCAGCGCCGCGCTTTGGCCGGCGGCTGCGTAATCGACGATCAGCCCGCTCCTGCCGGGCTGAGCACGCGAGGCGTCCCACGTTTGCATGAAAGGGCCGTCGTAGGTGATGTCGCCCGTCGAATGCCCCGGCCACGCTCCCCTGCCGGTCCAATACCGGTCGTCGAATTGGACGATCAGCTTGGAATGATCTCCGTAAGCCAGTTCCCGTATCGCTGCGAGTTTGCGCTCGTCGAATCCGGCCGCCGCGATGTCGATTCCTCGCAAAACCGAAAAGGGTACCGTAATGATGGCTTTGTCGACGACTTGCGTGATGCGGATGGCTTGGCGTGCAAACGTCAACTCGACGCGCCCGTCCGGCCGGCGTGCGATGCGCTCGAGCTGATGGCCGAGCAGCAGACGGCCTTCCGGCAGGCGTTCGGCGATTGCGCGCGGCAGCCGTTGGTTTCCGCCGGCGATGTGAAAGCGTTGATCGGACGGCCCGAGCGCAACGAACTCGCCCGACCGCGCGTCGTATTGCGGCTGCCGCCCGAGCCAATACACCATGTTGAGCGAGCTCTGACGCTCCGCCTCGATCCCGTACTCGGCAATGTATTGCAAGTAGATGAACGTGCCGACGTCGGAGCGCAAACCTCCCGGCACGAAAGCCTCGATCCATTGCGTCAGGCTCATCCGATCGAGCGCTCGCCCGGTCGCGGTCGACCGCGCGTAGGTTGTCGCTATGCCGGCCGCTGCGACCTGAGTCACGAGCGTATGGTAGACCGGCCGAAACGCTGCGAAAAGCTTGCTCTGAGGGTAATATCGGCCGTGCTGGTAGATCGTCTGCTCTTCGTCTTGCGCTTCAGAGGCCAGGACGTCGGCGAGTCGAAGTCCGAAGCGCTTGCCGAGCGCCTGAAGCAGCGTGTGATCGGTATCGATCAACTCGGCACCATACTCGCTGACCTGGCCGTCGCTCCATAGCGACGTTTCCGAATGAATGCGGCCGCCGACGCGCTGCTGTGCCTCGTAAACGGTCGCGTCAATGCCGTGGTCTTGCAAGACGAGCGCCGCCGCGAGCCCCGCGATCCCGGCGCCGACGATTGCAACGCGCGGTTTCGCAGCGACGACGGCCGCAGGCGAGATGGCGGGGCCGCCGCCGGCCAGAGCGGCAAACGCCGCTCCGGCCCCCCGAAGAAACGCCCGCCGCTGCATCCTCACAAGCGAATATCGGCGCTCAGAAAAGCATTGAATGGTAGTTTTTGGCCGACAAAGCCGGTTTGTGAATTGTTGTACCAGCTCGAATAGGGGTAAGCGAGCTGGGGTGGCGGGTTATTGACGAAGTTGCCGGCTGGTGCCAGTAAGTTCGAGGGTAACTGCGCGTATACGCACGTCGAGCGGTTATCCCACGGCTCGCCCCGCTGAAAGCATTCGTCGAGCAAGCCGGTCATGGTCAGCGAGAACTTCACCGCCGGCGTCGCCGCGTACGTGAGCTGCAAGTTTGCGGTGAGGCGCGCCGGCTCTTTGAAGCTTCCGAACGTATCGAATGTCCCCGTGTACTTGTCGGGGATGAACAGATAGCCCGAGCACGTCGTCGTATCAGCTTGGTTGCCGGTGGTCGTACCGGTGCAGGTGACCGGATCGTAGCCGGGCCATGTCAGCGGCGAGCCGTAGAACGATCCGGTAGTGAACGTGGCGCTCGGCGTGATCGCGAGCCGGTTGCGCTTGTAGTTGAGGACGAGCGTGAACACGTTCGGCGTCTCATAGCCGTTGGCACCTTGGAAGGGCGAGGGCAGGATGTCGTACGGCGTATACGACCCCGACGGATCCATCAGCGGCTGCGGCGTTGCGCTATAGTACGGGTTCGCGATGTCGCCCGCGGCGCAGCTCGCCACGGCAGCGCCGCCCGGGGTGTAGCAGGGTGCGGCCGCGGCGCCGTTGCTCGTCGTACCGCAGTCTGCGGTTCCATATTTTGCGCCGCTCGGCGCGCAAGCCGAGGTATAAGCGTTGTAGTTCTGAATGTAGGTGTTGAGGTAATCGATTTCGTTCGTCTTGCCGTTCACGAAGGTGTCGTAGGTTATGCGGCTTCGCGTATACGTATAGCTCAGCAACCCGGAAAATCCATTGCGGTCGAAATCGCCCTTGCGAATCTGAAACTCGACGCCGTAATTCCGCTGCCGGCCGACGTTAAGGCCGTCGAGCACCCCCTGCGCCCCGATCGGGATGTTGGCGAGCTGATTCTGGGTCGAGCGGTAGTACGGCGTAAGCTTGTACGAGAGATCCGTGCCCCTGAACTGCTGTTCGACCGAGAAATCGTAGTTATTCGAAATCGAGGGCTCCGACATGTGGAACGGCGTGTTGAAACCGTAGGGTAAGAATTGTCCGAGGAAGGTGGGAGCATCTTGTTGCACCACGTTGTACTGCTGGTAAGAGGTGGGCGCTGGTGCGGCGTAGCGGCCGTACGATCCGCGCAGAACGACGTCGGGATTTACGGTGTACGTGAACGATAGCCGAGGCTGATATTCCATGAAACTGATAGTCTTTGGGCTAACGTTGACGAGATCGGCGTTCGTACCGGGCGCACACAGCGACGCGCCGGTGAGCGGGTTCACGCCGATATCGCCCGCCGCGTCCGTACATTGGGTGACGGCGGTCGAGCTCGTGCTGAAGGAATATTCGCGATCGTACGCGTCGTACCAGAACGCCCGCGCCGGATAGCCTGAGACCGTGTTGTCGAGCCGGTAGTTGAAGTTCTCGGCCCTCAGACCGGCGCTGATCGTCATACGGTCGTTCGGGCGAAACTGGTCGGTCAGCGAAACGGCGCTGTAAAAGGGAGTGATCGTGTCGATCTGGGCAAACTGGCCGTTGCCGGTGATGACCCACTTCGCGCCGTTGAGGACGGCCGGCGACCCTGCCGGCGCGGTGATCGGCTGCGTCAGGCTCGAGCCGGGGAAGCCCGGCGCCGGCTCACCGAAAAAGCCGTATTCGTTGAGGCCGCCCGACGGATTCACGCTTCCGTTCGAATTGTAGATCGGGGCGTAACAGCTCGCGTAGAGCCCGCTACTCGGGCTGTAGCAATTTCCACTCGCGTCCACCAGATTCGAAGTGATCGAGCCCTGATACGTGTCGCCGCTATACGTCTCGAGCTTTTGCGTGAGATACGACGCCGTCGCAGTCAGCAGGTTCTTCGAGTCGAGTTGATTCGCATAGTTCGCGGTCACGCCGTAGTCGTTACCGTGAACTTCGTAATCCTGGAGCTCGCCGCCGAACGTCGTATCGGCGCTGACGGGCCCGTTGAGAAACCACGTCGTGTACTCGCTGTAGGCGAAGAGGCGCAAGTACGAGCTCGTATTGAAGTTTTTTTGGTATTGAAGCTTGAGTATCGAGGCCTGATGGTCGTCTGCGTCACGCGTGTTGGGCGCGATGACGCCGTCGAACGGCGTGTGCGGCGGACTCGACGGCGAATAAGCGATGCCGATGTCGGCGGGATTCGGGGGAGCGTAGAGGAGCCCGTTGTAGATGTACTCGTCGACATACGTCGGCGTGCCGTAAGCGGAAATAAAATTCGATTCCCCCAGATCCAAGGGCGAGCTGTAGAACTGCGACTGAACGTCGCTGACGACGTAGAGCAGCTGAACGTCGTCCTTGAGCCCGCCGTTCTCGTGTGGTATCGAGAAGTGGAAGTTAGCGATGCTGTCGCGCTCGCTCGTGTTTGCAATCGCGTAACTTTGGCCGGGTGAAAAGAGCGGCGTACCGCTGCCGTCGTAAACCGTACCGTTGTTCGTCGGGATGTAAAGCGGATAGAAGAACAGCGGAACGCCCGCCCCGTTGAACTGATCGGAATACCGATAGTCCTCGTTCTCGCCGCCGAAAGCCAGGTAGTAGGTGAAGTTGCGGTTGTTGGTCGCGCCGCTAGCTTCGACGCTGAGCTGATGATAGAAGGTCGGAGCCCCCAGTCCCAGATTCACCTCTTCGTAACCGGGATACGATCCGGTCTTGACGACTTGATTGATGAAGCCGGAGAGACCGGAGGCTTCGGCTGAGGCGGGGGTGCCGCCGGTATACGTCTGGACTTCCTGCGAGCCGAGGCTCGCGAGGGTCGTGATCGGAGCGTAGTCCGAGGCGCGCTGCACGGGAATGCCGTCGAGCTCGTTCGAGACGTCGCTGTAGTCGCCGCCGCGAATATAGACGAGCTGGTTCCAACCCTGCTGCCCCTGAGGAACGTTGACGCCGGGCGCCGTCGCGATCGCGCTATAGGCCTGGTTGAGGCTGCCGGGGCCCCCGACAGCCCGGGCGGCATCCTGTCCTGCCGCGTTTACGGAATAGACGTCGCTCGTCGTTCCGGGGCGGACCAGCGCATTTGTTGAACGCGAACGAACGGTGCCGATGGTGCGCAGGGCCTTGGCGATGCGGAAGGTGCCGGTGTTCTGCACTTGGTCCGCTTGCACGGTGATGCCGGAGGCGGAGATGGAATTGTAGCCGGGCAGCTCGAGCGAGACGGTGTATGTGTCCGGTTCGAGCGAAATGAAGACGAAATCGCCGTTGGCGTCGGTCCGTGCCGTCGCAATTCCGGACGGCGACGCGACCGTGACCACGACCCCTCGAAGGCCGGTGCCCGAAGCCTGATCGACGACTCGTCCGCGCAGACCGCCGGTCGTCCCGGCCGAGGCCGGGGCCGCCAGGATGAATGCGAACGCCACGGTCAGCGCGACGGCAACGAAACGGCGTAGCAGCAAGATTGAAGCCTCCCGAAACATGCGAACGGCGAACCAGCCCATCGCTCCAAGCGGGCGCTGTTTTCGCGTTCCGCCTATCCTACAATGGCTCGGTTGCTTTCCGCCACACCGTGTGCCGCGCCGCGATGACCCTCAGCCGGCCAATCGGCGAACCGGCGCCGAGGGTTCCCTGGTGGCGTGCCGAGAAGACAGGCAGACGCTGCCTTCTTGGAGTCTTACCGTGCAAGCGACAACTACCCGAACTGGCGAGCTCATCGATCGTCGGAACCGGGCTGTCGCGCGCGGCGTCTCGTCCGCTCTGCCGCTCTTCGTGGCGCGGGCCAAGGGAGCGCGATTGTGGGACGTCGATGGCCGCGAGCTCATCGATTTTGCCGGCGGGCTCGGCGTGATGAACCTTGGCCACGGGCACCCCGAGGTTGCCGGCGCGATCCGAGCACAGCTCGAGGCTTTCACGCATACGTGCTTCCAAGTCGCCATGTACGAAGGCTACGTGGCCGTGGCGGAGCGGCTCAACGCGCTTGCCCCGGGCGATTTCGAGAAGAAGACGTTGCTGCTGACGACCGGGGCCGAGGCAACCGAAAACGCAGTCAAGATTGCGCGCGGCGCGACCGGGCGTCCGGCGGTTGTCGGATTCTCCTATGGCTATCATGGCCGTACGCTCCTCGCGCTGTCGATGACCGGAAAGGTCGCCCCCTACAAGCAGCGATTCGGACCGTTCGCACCCGAGGTGTACCAGGCGCCGTTTCCCGACGCGCGGCGCGGTTACGATACCGACCGCGCGCTCGCGGCCCTCGAGGAGCTTTTCGAGACCCGCGTGGCAGCCGCGCAGGTCGCCGCGATCATCATCGAGCCCGTGCTCGGCGAGGGCGGCTTCGTACCTGCACCCTTCGGCTTTTTACGCGCCCTTCGGGGGCTGGCCGACCGGCACGGTATCGTGCTGATCGCCGACGAAATTCAAACCGGCTTCGGACGGACTGGAACGCTCTTCGCGATCGAACAAGCAGGAGTGGTCCCGGACCTCATCACCTTCGCCAAGAGCGTCGCCGGTGGGATTCCATTGGCCGGCGTGGTCGGCCGGGCGGAAATCGTCGACGCCGTCGATCCAGGCGGCCTCGGCGGGACGTTTGCAGGTAATCCGCTGGCCTGCGCGGCGGCACTCGCTACCCTCGACCTGTTCGAGCACGGCGACGTGCTCGAACGGGCGCGGACGCTCGGCGTCACGATTCGCGCGCGCCTTGCGGCGCTGGCCGCCAAGTATCCCCAAGACGTCACCGACGTACGCGGACTCGGCGCGATGCTCGCGATCGAGTTTCGCGGCGGCGCGGATGCGAGCGGAAAGTCGGTCGCGCAGCGCGTCGTCGCCGCCGCCTTCGAACGCGGCGTGGTCCTACTAACCGCCGGTCCGAACGCCAATACCGTGCGCATCCTCGTCCCACTCCTGGCGAGCGACGACGAGCTCGCGCTCGGCTTCGAAGCGCTTGAAAGCGGCTGCGAGCGCGTTCTCTCAAGCTAGTGCCGCACGCCATTGAGCGAGGTCCAAAATTCTTGAACCATCCAAGTTCGCAGACGTCCGCGCCTATACGCAGCGCGTCCTAGATCTGATCCACACCCCGGCGGTCGATCGCGCGCAAGCGGATTGGATCGTGCGCGAAACCGTCGAGGGCTTCCGCGACCACGTTAATCCCGGATTTCTCGAGTACCGGAAGGCGGGCGCTAAGGGAACGCTCGGTGCTGCGGTCGAGTGGTCCGACGAGAAGAACGTCTTCACCGACGTGAACGGACGCGAATACATCGACTGCCTGGGCGGCTTCGGCATCTTCAACGTCGGGCACCGCCATCCCAAGGTGGTCGCTGCGGTGCGCGCACAACTCGAACGGCAAGCTCTGCACAGCCAAGATCTGCTCGATCCGTTGCGCGCGATGCTTGCCAAGACGCTCGCGCTGCTAACACCCGGCGACCTGAAATACACGTTTTTCAGCAACAGCGGCACCGAGTCGATCGAAGCAGCCCTCAAGCTGGCGCGCGCCTATGACCCGGCGAAGCCCACGATCGTCGTCGCCACCAAAGGCTTTCACGGCAAGAGTTTCGGGTCGCTTTCCGCCAGCGGAAAGGCGACCTTCCGGACGCCTTTCGGCGCGATGCTGCCCGGCTTCAAACACGTTCCCTTCAACGACGTGCTGGCATTAGTCGACACGTTCAACGCCTGCCGGATGACCGGCGACGACGTCGGCGCGGTGCTGCTCGAACCGATCCAAGGCGAGGGCGGCGTCAACATTCCCTCGGACGACTACCTGCCCGCTGTCCGAAGGCTCTGCGATGAATTCGGTGCGCTCCTCATCCTCGACGAAGTGCAGACCGGGCTCGGCCGGACCGGCCAGATGTTCGCCTGCGAACATTGGGGCGTCGTTCCCGACATCATGTGCCTGGCGAAGGCCTTGGGCGGGGGCGTTATGCCGATTGGCGCGACGGTAGCGACTGAAGCCGTATTTTCGCGACTCTTCGGTAACCCGTTCTTGCACACGACGACCTTCGGGGGAAACCCTCTCGCCTGCGCGGCGGCGCTTGCCACGATCGACGTCGTGATCGCGGAGCGCTTGGTCGAGCGTGCCGCCGCGATGGGCGAATACGTGCTGGCCGGTCTCCGCGGCGCGGTGCGGCGCCACGAGGACGTCGTCGTCGACGTGCGCGGCAAAGGGCTGCTGATCGCGCTCGAGTTCGTGGACGATGCTGCCGGCTTCGCCGTTTCGAAGTACCTTTTCGAGCGCGGCGTGCTCGTCGCGGGAACGCTCGTGAACGCACGGACGATCCGAATCGAACCACCCCTGACGATCGAGCGCGCGCAAACCGACACCGTCTTCGCGGTGCTTGCCGATGCTCTCGCCGCGATGAAAGGCGAGCGCATCGCGCTCTCCGCTTAATGACGACCTGCGAGGAGATTCCCATGTTACAAGCCGAACGACCCGCGGCCGATCGCGCCGCCTCGCTGCGCCACCTTGAATGCGGCGCGTCCGGCGACGTGCTGCTATACCTCGGGGGTGAATGGCACGCCGCCTCCGACGGCGCCACGCGGGAACTCGTCGACCCGGCGACCGGCGAGCCCATCGCCCGTACCGCGGAAGCCACCGTGAAAGACGCCGAACGGGCAATCGCCATCGCTCGCAGGGCCTTCGATGACGGTCCGTGGCCGCAAACCTCCGCGCTCGAACGCGCGCGTTTGCTCAACCGGCTTGCGGACGCGATCGACCGCAACGCCGTCGATTTCGCGGCCATGGAGACGCTCAATTGCGGCAAGCCGCTACGCGAGGCGGAATACGATGTTGCGGACGCGGCCAATTGCTTTCGGTACTATGCAGGGCTCGCGACCAAGCCGCACGGGCAGACCTTCGACGTTCCTGCACCGTCGCAGAGCTTCACCGTACGCGAGCCGATCGGCGTGTGCGGGCAGATCGTGCCTTGGAATTATCCCCTTTTGATGGCCGTTTGGAAGCTCGCGCCGGCACTCGCGGCCGGCAACGTTTGCATCCTGAAGCCTTCGGAATACACGCCGCTTTCGGCGCTCTGGCTGGCCAAGCTGACGCAGGATGCCGGCTTTCCGAGCGGCGTGCTCAGCGTGCTTCCCGGTGCCGGACCCGTTGCCGGTGCGGCGCTCGCGGAAAGCCTGCACGTCGACAAGATCGCCTTCACCGGCAGCGTGCGGACCGGGCAGTCGGTCATGCGTGCAGCGGCGCTCAACGTGAAAAAGATCTCGCTCGAACTCGGCGGGAAATCGCCCAACATCGTTTTCGACGATGCCGATTTCGCAACGGCGGTCGACTACGCGCTGTTCGGTATCTACGCCAATGCCGGGCAAGTGTGTTCGGCCGGCTCGCGCCTGCTCGTTCAGCGCACCTTGGCCGGCCGCTTCGTCGCCGAACTCGTGCGCCGCGCGAAGAACATCGTGGTGGGCGACGGCTTCGACCCGCGCACGGAGATGGGGCCGCTCGTGAGCCGTCGCCAACGCGACCGTGTTGAAGAGTACATCCGGATCGGATCCGAGGAGGGCGCGACGCTGGCCTGCGGCGGTTCGCGGCTCGGCGGCGAACTCGGCGAACGCGGCAACTTCATCCTTCCGACGATCTTTACCGACACGCGCCCGAGCATGCGTATCGTGCAGGAAGAGATCTTCGGACCGGTGCTCGCCGTGCAGGTCTTCGATGACGAAGCGGCCGCAATCGCGCTAGCCAACGATTCGCCCTACGGCCTCGCGGGGGCCGTCTTCACGAACGACGCAGCGCGAGCGCTGCGCGTAATCCGAAAGCTCCGTGCCGGCATCACCTGGATCAACGCCTACCACCCGACGTACAACGAAGCTCCGTGGGGCGGTTATAAACAATCGGGGATCGGCCGCGAGCTTGGCACTTACGGCTACGATGCGTACACCGAGGTCAAGCAGATCAACATCAACCTTGCAGTCGAGCCAAGCGGCTGGTTCCGCGACACCGAGTGAAGGGCGGGTCAAATGCTTATAGCACGGTCCGATTTTGCCTACGTGGCGCGAGCGCGCTCGCTTCGAATGTTGTTCTCGGTCGTCTGCGGCGCCGCGCTTGCGGGTTGCTCGAAGGGTAGCGGCGGTTCTTTGCCGCTTCCGGCCGGCGTACCGGATGGCGCCATATCGTCGCTGGTTGCAGCGCAGCGTCCGAACGAATCGTTCATGTTGGACCCTTGGACGAGCGCCGGTTTCAAGTCCATTTACGCCTTCAAAGGCGGGATGGACGGTGCAAGCCCGCAAGCGAACTTAGTCGAGCTGAACGGAGTGTTTTACGGCACGACGGTGTCCGGGGGCGGTTCCGATAACGACGGAACCGTCTTCGAAGTGAGCAAATCCGGCAGCGAACGCGTGCTCTACAGCTTCAAAGGCGGGACGGACGGCGCATCGCCGGAAGCGAGCCTAATCGCCGTGGACGGCAAGCTTTACGGCACCACGCGATTTGGCGGCGACGGTCCGAGCGGTGGCAACGGTACGGTCTTCGAGGTGAGCACGTCGGGCAAAGAACGCATCCTCCACCGATTTAAAGGAGGGCTGGACGACGGCGCGTTCCCGTATGCAAACCTGATCGCCGTGAACGGTGCGCTCTACGGCACCACGGAGGAGGGTGGCGGTCCGACCGGCGGGGGCGGAACGGTCTACGAGGTGAGCACGTCCGGTAACGAAAGCGTCATCTATCACTTCAAGAACCAGCCGGACGGCGCTTACCCATTAGCCGGCTTGATCGCCCTGAATGGGGAGCTCTACGGGACCACGGCCGGAGGCGGAACCCTCAACGGCACCGTCTTCGAAGTGAGCACTTCCGGCGAAGAAAACGTACTCTACACTTTTAAGGGCCGACTGGATGGCGAGACCCCTGCAGCGAACCTCATCGCTCTGAACGGCAAGCTCTACGGAACCACCACTTATGGTGGTTCGGTTAACCCGAGCATCAGTAACGGAACCGTTTTCGAAGTGAGCCTGTCCGGCAGAGAACGAATACTCCATCGCTTCCAAGCCGGGCTTGACGGCGCAAGCCCATTGGCGGGCTTGATCGCCGTGCGCGGCGAGCTCTACGGCACCACGTACTTTGGCGGCACCGCTGCTCCAAGCAGCCACGGCAACGGAATCGTCTTCGAGGTCAATAAGTCCGGTCAGGAAAGCGTGCTCCACCGGTTCCAAGGCGGCACGGAAGGCGGAAACCCGGCGGCCGGTCTGATCGCCGCGGGCGGCGCGCTGTATGGGACCACGAGCGATGCCGGTCTCTCGAGTGCAAGCGGCGACGGGACCGTCTTCAAAATATCGCCGTAGATCAAGCCGAGCGTCACGATGCAGAGCGCGAAGATTTCCTGCAGCGCGCCCCTGCGGCGGTAAACACAGCTTCGAGGGCTTAGCGACTCACTTTTTCGTGCGCAGCGAGCCGCAAGCGCCCTGGGTCATTTTAATTATACGACCGGAGTTCGCACTCGGAGGTTCGCGCGACGATTGGGCTTCGGGAGCTTTGGGAAACCGGTTTCTATGTGGGCCAAATCGGCAAGCGTGGCGGAACGGCCGGTCGCCACTCGTTCGGGCGCTCGCATGCTTTCCGCGAGGCGCTGCCGGCGTACCTTCTTAAAGTTCTTTCCCGGCGGTTTCTACGACGCGACCTATGTGGATTGGGAGCGCGATTACAAGTGGGAAGCCCACGAGAGATGGCGCGACATACTCGGGCGGACGCGTTTCTCAAATCTGCTTGGTGCCGGCGCATTCCTGGAGATCGCCTCGCGCGCCGTCAAAATCGAGTCTCGCACAAACCTACTCTTTTCGTTCGAAAAGATGGCTTTGCGCGACGCCGTGAAGTCCGAGGCCGGCGCCAAAGCGTTCGCGGAAGGGCTCTTTGCGTTCTTGTACGGACGGGCCGGCGACAGGCGGAGGTTCGACGATTGGTGCGCAGTCATCGGCACCCTTCCTCGAAAACAGACACGCGTGCTGACGTGGCCGATGGCGACGGCGTTCGGTTTCATCGCCCAACCCGACAGGCACATTTTCCTCAAGCCAAATGTTACGCGGCGAGCCGCCGAAATCTATGGCTTCCCCTTCCATTACGAGTCACGGCCTTCATGGAGCGTGTATGCGAACTATCTTGCGTTCGCAGAGACCGTGCAGGCCGACGTGAGCGACCTTCATCCGCGCGACTTAATCGACATCCAGTCGTTTATCTGGGTGCTTGGTTCGGACGAGTACGAGTAGCCTGGCGGCTGGGTGCGCCCACGGGCCCATAGGGCGGCGGCAGCCGGAGTGGCGACCGGATCCAACCAACGGCGGGTTGCGCCGATACGCGGAGACGGTTTGGAGACGCCCCCTGGTTAGCATGGGTTGAGCCGGACCACCTAGTGTCCGGCGCACCTTCTAAGCTAATCACAGAAAGGCACACGAACATGTTACACGATACGATCGTCACGATGGTCCAGCGACGCGCTCGAATCGGCGCGGCAATAGCTGGTTTCGTCATGGCAGCGGGCCTCTTTGCCGGCGTCTCCAGTCTTCCGGCTCAGGCGGGCATCACATCGCTTCCGCTAACCATGACGCCGCACAAGAGCTCCAACGGTTGGGTGGGTGTCACGAGCTTCAGTTTTACCGCGGGAACGACTTCGATCCAGCTAGGCACGAGCTGTCCCTCCGGCTACAATGCTTCGAGCGGCGCTTACGCTCTTAATTCAGTGGGTCAGACGTCTGGGGTATACGTTACGTACAACGGCCCTCGCATCGACGAAAACCCGGTGAATTACAATGAATATGGATGGCACTTCTATTGGCCGGGCGGGTCACCGTCGGGCACCACGGCCCTCTTCGACGTCTACTGCGTCAAGAGCTGACCCGGTCGAATCGCCCGCTGTGGCGGGCGTTCAGCCGCGTAGCGCTCGGGAGCCAGCCAGACGAATCGTCCGGCAGGCTCCTTGGCGTTGCCCGTAGGTCTCGCGAACGCGCGAGGCATGCGACGCGCCGTTCATCGGCGCGGCTAAGAAGTGAATGCGCGTAACCACGGATGGACGTGCGCCACCAGGAGGCCGCCTATGACGGTTGGATCCGCCTGCGCGAGCTGCTCCGCCGTTTCCTTGGTCACGCCCGCCGATAGCACCATCATGCCGCCGCTTGAATCCAGGAACGGACCGCCTTCAAACAGATTTCCCTCCTCGGATAGCCGGGAGTAATACGCTACGTGTTCGTCTACGGTAGGCTGCTCTCGAAAATCGACGCCGTCGAGCCATTTCGGCCCCGGACTATGCATGATGACGTGGTGAATCTGCAAATGCTTCGTCGCCATGCATCTGAGGTTCGTGGAACTCTACGGCGCGGCCCTGCGAAAACATCACGGAAGAGACCCGGTCCAGGCGCCGTGCTGCTTGTCCAACAAGTCCGCATTCTCTGAGGCTAGCGCTCGAAATTCCGCCGACTTCGTGTCGAGCGCGAGACGGTGCAGCGCAACCACGAAGCGGCGCCAGCGGCCGTCACGCGCGACCTCCGGCCGGTTAGCATTCAGGGCGTGAAGGAAAAGCAATCCTGCAAGCCGCGCCAGCCGCTGCGTGGGTCGACTCGGGTGGAGCATCGTTACTTCGATCAAGGAGAGCCACAGGTCGCAGGCGACGTCCATCGCCTCGGCCGGTATGCGCGCCAGCAACGTGGAGTGCAAGTTGCGGTTTTGGCGGACCGGTGGTAGGGACTGCATTTGCATCATGCTTACGTTCCTTTGGTCTATTGAGCGCGAGCGCGAGAGGGCTAAGCAAGATACCGACGGAGCCGACCGCCAAAAAGGCGTCGGCAAAAGCAAGCGTCGTGGCTTGAGAAACGACGAGCCCGTACAGCTCGCGAACGGGATGGGTCCGCAAGAATTCCGTAACAGGCAGGCGCGCCATCGTCACGTTCGCCGCCAAGATGCTTTGATGGAACTGCTCGCGGCGATCGACGAAAGCGACGAGCGAGGCGGAGGCGATCGAGCCGCCGAGCTGGGTCGCCAGCGTTACGAAGGCCGCGGCTTTCGGTGCATCGGCCGGCGCGACCGCGCGCACGGCGCAAACGAGCAGCGGCGAGAAGACGAACGCGATTCCGAAACCGACGACGAGCAAGGGAAGGCCGAGGGTCGATAGCGTGCTTCCGGTCGAGATCCGTTGCGAAAGCCAGAGCGAACCGCACGACGAAACGACGAGGCCGCCTCCGATCATCAATCTCAAATCGATGCGGTTCGCGTTGACGATCCGGCCGACCGGAATATTTAGAAGCGCGATGGGCAAGGCTCGGATACCGATCAGGATGCCCGCGAGGGTCGCGGTGAACCCAAGCTCGCCGACCGTGAATTGCGGGAGAAGCAGCAATCCGCCGTAGATATTGACCGCGATTGCGGCGCCGATCAGCGCCGCCGCTGCGACGGCGCGGTTGCGAAGAACGCGCAGATCGACGATCGGATGGGACGTGCGAAGCTCCCACCAAACGAACGCGGCCGCACCGGCAAGCGCGCTCGCCGTGAAGAAACAGATATCGCTGCTCGAAAACCAGTCTTCGCGCTGGCCCTGATCGAGCACGAACTGCAAGCTTCCGATCGCAACGATCAGCAGGGCGATGCCCGGGACGTCGAGCGGGCTCGCTTTCGGCGCCCCCTTGCGAAGGTACAGCGCGAGCAGCAGCGTCGCGAGAATGCCGGGAACGAGGTTGATGTCGAATACCCACTGCCACGACAGATTGTCGGTAATGACGCCTCCGAGCGTCGGGCCGATCGAGGGGCCGAGGATCGCGCCCATCGCAAAGAGCGACTGGCTCGTGCCGACTTCTTCCGGCGGGAAGGTTTCACGCAACACGATCTGCGCGAGCGGCAGAAGACCACCACCGAACGCGCCCTGCACGACGCGAAAGACGATGAGGGCGTCGAGCGACGTCGCCATGCCGCACAGCATCGAGGCCACCGTAAACCCGACGATCGACGTCAGGAAGTAGGTCTTGCGACCGAGGCGTTGTATCAGCCATGGCGTCATCGGAATGACGACGACGTTGGCGATGACGTAGGCGGTGACGATCCAGGTCGCCTCGTCGACGTTTGCGCCGAGATTGCCTTGGATGTTCGGAAGCGCGACGTTGACGATCGTCGCGTCGACGGTTTGCAGCAACGCCGCAAGCATCGTGCCGGCCACGATCAGAGCCCGGCGCGCGCCGTATTCGACCGTCGGCGGCGCAACGGCCGGTGCAACGGGCGGTGTTTTAGGAACGGAAACCGGTGCGCGGTTCGCCTGGCGAAGTGCGCCTTCCATCGAGTCGGGATCTCTCTAGGCCAGGGATCGCATAGACAGAGCGGCGGCCTGGTGGTAGGATACGCCCACAGATATCCTATGAGTAGACTCTTAATTATCCTAGTACTGACAGTGATACCGCATGCTTGAGCAACGCCCCATCCTCGAACGCCGCGCGGAACTCACCGATTTTCTTCGGTCGCGACGGGCTCGGCTCTCGCCTTCAGAGGTTGGGTTGCTCGGCGGCGTGCGGCGCCGCACGCCCGGCTTACGGCGCGAGGAGGTTGCGCTGCTGGCCAACATCGGAGAGACCTGGTACACGCGGCTCGAGCAGGGCCTGCTGATCAACGTCTCGCCGCAGGTGCTCAACAGCATCGCGCGAGCGCTGCGAATGAGCGAAACCGAGCGGCGCCATCTGTTTCTGCTGGCGGGCCAGACGATGCCCGACCATCACGGCGATTCTGACGAGACCGTCAGCCCCATCCTGCGCCGCGTCCTGGCGGCGTTCGATCCGAATCCCGCCTGGGTGCGTGGCCGGCGCTGGGACATGCTTGCCTCCAACCGCGCAGCGAAGGCCGTTTTCGATTACGACGAAGCCGCCGAGCCGAAAACGAAGAACGTGCTGTGGCGTTTTTTTATGGACGCGAGCCGCCGCGCGAGCTGTCCGTGGGAGACGATCGGCCCAAACCTGGTCGCGCAATTCCGCTCCGTCGCGGCGCGCTATCCAGACGACATCCGATTCCTATCGCTGATCGCCGAGCTTCAAGAGAACAGCCAGCATTTCCGGCGCTGGTGGGCGCAACACGATGTCTGTGACGTAAGTGAGGGTCTAAAGCGCTTCTATCATGCTGAAGTCGGCGAGATCACACTCGACCACGCGGCGCTGCTGGTGCCGGATTCACCGGACATGCGGGTCATCGTCTATACGGCCGAACCCGGTTCCGAAAGCGAACGAAAGTTACGCCAACTAACATCCGGGCTTTGAAATGAGTCACGTGGGGGATACCGTGGTGAGTTCAGTGCGTTCGCACGGAGTGTCGCTACGTCAGGCCGCGCTCATTGTCGGCTTTGCTTACCTCCTCAACCCCGTCAGCTATGCCGAGTTCTCAATTTACCCGAAACTCGTCATTCCCGGCAAGATCGCGGAGACCGTTGCAAACATCAGCTCCCATCACGGGCTCTTTCTTGCCGGGCTCTTCTGCTACCTCATTAACTTCACCGAAGACATTATCATTGCTTGGGGGCTCTACATTCTGCTCGCGCCCGTGAACCGGGCAATGGCACTGCTTGCTGCCTGGTTTCAGTTGGTCTACACCGGGATCTCGCTCGTCGGCCTATTTAACCTCGCGATGGTGTATCGCATGTTGACGACCCCCGAGTACCTCACGTCGTTTGGGGCCGGCCCTCTCCAGGCGCAGGTCAATCTGTTGCTCCATTCGTTTCGATCCGATTATTCCTTGGCGCTCGTACTGTTCGGAATTCACCTTCTGCTAGTCGGCTATCTCATCGTCCGGTCCGGCTACATACCTTGGTGGCTCGGCATCCTCTTGTTTATCAATGGGCTGGGCTGGGTGATCAATAGCCTGCAGCCGTACCTGTATCCCGACGCCAACCTTGGATTCATCTTCATCACGTTCTTTGGGGAGGTCATCTTCATGCTTTGGCTGTTGATTAGGGGCTGGAAGATTCAGGAACCCGCGTAGCGCTCGCCCATGCGTCCGAGTTCTTCATTGAGACGGCGAAAGCGGCACACCGGCCCCAACGGCACTTTCCTTTGCGTCCCGACCATGAGAAAGCGGTTGACATCGGAATGAAGACGCGCGCGAAGCTTATTCTGCTCCTGCCGGCGTGCGCCGCGTTCGCGGGCTGCGGAGGGAGCGGCGGTCCGGGCGCTTCATTTTCGGTGCCGGCGCCCCTTACGGCGGTGCGGGGAGCCGCCTCGCCGGCTGAATTCGTCGGCTACTGGGACGGCTGGCAGAAGAACAATCTCGTCGATACGCCGAGCGGGGTTACCGAGATCCCGATCGCTTTCGGCTATTTACGCGGCCACACGATAACGCTCTCGGGCCTCGACTCCGGCTACGTGACCGCGGACGACATCAACGAGCTGCACTCGCGCGGCATCAAGGTGACGCTCTCGCTCGGGGGCTGGAGCCCCAAGGACTCGTTCGTCTTCGACGGCAACGTGAAAGGTTTCGAGCAGAGCCTGGCGGACGTTCTCGCAACGCTGCCCCTCGACGGCGTAGACTTCGACATGGAGCACGGCGCGACGCCGGATCGCGTAAAGACGCTCACGACGCTGATCCCGGTTACGCGCGACTACTTTAATTCGATCGGGATGACCGGCGCGATCGTCACCTATCCGGCTTGGAACACGCCGACACAGTACGGCGACGATCGAATCCTGGAAAACTCAAACGTTGCCGGCGCCCTTTCGTGGGTCAACGTCATGTCGTACGAGAACAACAACGTTTCGCAAACGGAGAGCGACGTCGCCGCATACGGTCAGATCTTCGATAAATCGAGGATTATGATGGGCGTCGATATCGACGACAAGCCGATTCCGACGGACAAATCGCTCAAAAAGCTCGCCGCCTGGGTCAACGCGAACGGCTACGGCGGCATGATGGCCTGGACCGTCAACAGCATAACGACGGGGCAATTGGACTCAATAACCGGTCAATAAGGCACCCCGTTCGGGTCTTGCCTGAAACGCCGGGCCCTTGCCTGAACGCCTGGTAGCACACATTCAGACTTTCTTCACTTTCGTTCGAAAGCATCAGCGAAGGAAGCTGCTTCTCCAACCCGACGTCACGTGAAGGAGTTCCCCGCGTCATGGCTTTTTCTCGCGTTACAACAATCGGTGCCCTGAATGTGGTCGCTCTGGGCGCGCTTCTGGGCGCGGCTGCGTTAGGACGAACGGTGCCGGGCGCGCGCGCCGTCGTTCCCGAAGGCGCGTCGCCGACGCTCGTCTACGCAGTCAACGAATACGGGTATTCGGTAACCGCCTTTCGGCAATCTGCAAACGGAAACGCCGCCCCCACGGTCGACATCTCCGGCAGCGAGACCAAGATTTACGAACCGGTAGGGCTCGCCGTGGCCCGGAGCGGCCAGGTCGCCGTTTCGGATTCTGGAAACGACATCACGCTCTATGCTGCCGGCGCGAACGGCAATGTCGCTCCCGTTGGTACCATCACCTGCGGTCGGGGAGGCGACCCTGGCGTGCCGGGACAGATTGCGTTCGACGAGCGCGGTAATCTGTACGCGGAGTACTACGGAGGGTACCATGCTCCGAGCGACGCGATCGAGGTATACAAGCCGAGCGAGCAGTCAGGCTGCGTGACCGGTAAGCACGTCCTTTTCGGTGCGAAAACCGGCATTAGCAGCTTCGGCGGCATCGCCGTAGCGGGCGGAACGATCTATAATTCGTCCGGAAACGGCGTGCTAGAGTTCCACACCTCGGACAATGGTAACGTCGCGCCGTTCAACGTCATCGAGGGCGCGAAGACGGGCCTCAGTCAAGCCAACGGCATCGCGGTTGACAAGAACGGTTACCTCTACATCGCCAACGCGAACGATGTCCGCGTGTTCGCGCCCGGGGCAAGCGGAAACGCGAAGCCCGTTGCCGTGATCAGCGGCAGCAACACGCTCATTCCACAGCCAGGATCGGGGTACGGCGCCCTCAGCATCGCAGCCGGCAAGGATGGCAGTATTTTTGTAGGCGTTCAGTACGACACCAACGTGTCCAGCATTCTGGTATTCGCGGCCGGATCGAACGGCAATGTCGCCCCGGAGCACATCATAACGGGCGCGAAGACCGGACTCGACTGGGTTGCCGAACTGGGCATCCTTTAGTAGAGTGCCTTGTCACCTCCGATGGAGCCGTTGCTTACTAGTGAAGTTCCGCGGAGAAGTTCAACGCGCTTGTAGCGTTTAGGATATGCAAGGCAAGTGCGGCACGCCGGTGACACGGCGTGCCGCCTTTTTTTGCGTGCGGGCGTCGAGACTACGGGGGTGGGGGAACCGAGAAAAAGCAACTCGTTAGCCCAGCAACCGACCTCCACTAATCTTCACGCGTTAGCCGGTCGACGCCCAGTTTAAATGCTTACGGTCCAGGGCAGGAATGGGAAACATTCATTTCGAGCGCGGTTCCCGCGCACGGCGCTTATCGAACGGAACCAAATGAACCCCACTGCCCCCTCACGTCGCGCTGTCGTGCAAGGGCAGCCGCAGGATTGATGACATCGATGGCTGGACCAGCAGCAGGGCAACAAACGGCACCAAACAACGCCGCCGGCACGCTAAGCCTTACGGACCCGCGCGAACTGTATGTAAAGCCGCCCTTTTCGGAGCAGTCGCAGCCCTGGCCCGGACTCGCCAGCAAGATGACGCCGCGGCCCGATCACGGCGAAACGAGTTACCGAGGAAGTGGACAGCTGGCCGGTCGCAAAGCTCTGATTACTGGCGGCGATTCTGGAATAGGGCGAGCGGCAGCCATTGCATTCGCGCGGGAGGGAGCAGATGTTGCGATTAGCTACCTTCCCGCCGAAGAAAGCGACGCGCAAGAAGTCGTGGGATACATCCGAGCGGCCGGACGTAAGCCGATTTCATTACCTGGGGATATCCGAAACGAAGCATATTGCTCCGAACTTGTCGACCGCGCCCTGCATGGTTTGGGCGGCATCGACATCCTCGTCAACAATGCCGGCTGGCAGCACAGCCACGACTCGATACTCGACATCAGTACGGAAGACTTCGACTGGACGTTTAAGACAAACGTTTATGCCATGTTTTGGATCACAAAGGCGGTCGTCCCGCACATGCCTCCCGGTTCGGCCATCATCAACACGGCATCGGTCAATGCGTACGAACCTTCGATCAACCTGCTCGACTACTCGTCGACAAAGGGGGCGATCATGATCTTCAGCAAGTGTTTGGCCAAACAACTGGCCCCGCGTGGGATTCGCGTCAACGCGGTCGCTCCAGGCCCATTCTGGACGCCGTTACAGGTAAGCGGCGGGCAGACCGAAGACAACATCGTCAAGTTTGGTGACGATACCCCGCTCGGGCGACCCGGACAGCCTGCCGAAATTGCGTCGGTGTACGTAGAGCTCGCTTCAACGAGAGGGAGTTATCTGAGCGGTCAGGTCTTCGGTGCCACCGGAGGACGCGGCGGACCGTAACGCCGTCAGTCAACCTGCCGCTGCCGCAGTGAGGTGCGGGCTTCGCCGGCGGCGCCTTACGATGCCCGCGGCCTGCTGAAATCGCCTCCTATGCCGAGCAGAGGGATGACCGCCTGCCTGCATAGAACCGTGCCTTCCTCGTTCTTCGATCGCGCGAACGCTTCTTAGCTTGCCTGCGCGAGCGCACAAGCTTTGTATGATTGCGCGCTTCGGCGAAGACGAAACTCACCTTCAAATAGGACACACCATGAGCGTTAAAATTACCGTGATCTACGATAATCCAAGCGATCCTGCAACGTTCGAAAAGCAGTACGCCGAACGGCACATGTCGCTTGCGAAGAAGATCCCGAACGTCAAACGCGTGGAACTCGCGAAGGTATTTCCTAAGGAAGATGGTTCGCCGACGCCCGCATACCGGACCGCGGATCTGTACTTCGACGACTACGCGGCTGCCTGCGCCGCAGTCGGGACGCCGGAAGGCCAGGCGTACGCGGGCGACGCGCTGCGCCTCGGCACCGGAGGCGTAAAGTTCCTATTTAGCGACATCGAGTAGCCGGGATCGCGAAAGGCCAGAACCCCGGCTAATCTGACGACGTAAGCTCGTAAATGTCCGGACCCTCGCGCGCGCTCGCGAGTTCGCGTAACGTGCGCACGAAAGCGAGGGTCTCGGGAAGTTTGAAATGCTCGCCGAGCGCGGCGCGGTCAGCCCAGCGTTCGAGGAACACCAAACGCAGCGCGTTTTCGCAATCGACGTGCACCGCGTGACTGATACAGCCGGGCTCCTCGCGCGAGCGGTGCACGTGCGCGAGCGATAGTTCCAAGAGACGGCCGAAGCTCTCCTTGTGCGCCGTCACGCGACCGGTCACGATCAACATCGCACGCGGCGTTCCACGCCCGAGAGCCTGGACCCGTCTGGGACTACGAAATTACTGCGGGATTAGCCCGATCTTCACTTCCTGGCTCGCTTTCTGCGCCTTGACCTCGGTTATGCTTGATAGGTCGGATTGGCGGGATACGGCGACCACCTGCGAGCTGAGCTTGTTCATCGACGCGGCGCTACGCTTCTTGATTATGCGAACGCGGAACCGGTTTGACGCGTAGCCGTCGCGTGACGTATGCGTGGTGCTGACAAGCTGTCACCAAGACTCGCATCGCACCCAGGAGTTCGCGCCCAAGCCGAAAATCTTCGTGATACGACCCCGTGTGCCGCATTGGTCATTAGGAGGCTTTTATGATCAACGGAAGCGTAGCGAGCCAACACGTAACGGGATGGCTGTCGAAGTTCGGCGATGCACTTTCGCGCTCCGATGCCGCCGGCGCAGCGCTTCTCTTCGCAGAGGAGAGCTACTGGCGCGATCTCGTGTCGTTCACCTGGAACCTCACCACAGCCGAGGGCCGTCCCGCCATCCAGGCGATGATCGAAGAAACGCTGCCGCACGTCAAACCGCGAAATTGGCAGCTGGACGGCGAAGCGACCGAGGCCGGCGGCGTGACCGAAGCGTGGATCACGTTCGAGACCGAGGTGGGACGCGGCAAGGGACACATCCGGCTCGTGGCCGGTCTTTGCTGGACGCTCTTGACCACGCTGGTCGAGCTGAAGGGATACGAAGAGAAACGCGGTGCGACGCGCGACAAGGGCGTCGAGCATGGCGTCGTTCCGGGACGCGCCTCGTGGCTCGAGCGCAAAGAGCAAGAGGAAGCAGAACTCGGCTTCAAGCGCCAGCCCTACGTCTTGATCGTTGGCGGCGGTCAAGCCGGCATCGGGCTCGGTGCTCGCTTGAAGCGGCTCGGCGTGCCGACGATCATCGTCGATAGGCATCCGCACCCCGGCGATCAGTGGCGCAAGCGGTATCGGTCGTTGACCCTTCACGATCCCGTCTGGTACGACCATCTGCCGTACCTTCCGTTCCCCGATCACTGGCCGGTGTTCTCGCCCAAGGACAAGATCGGGGATTGGCTGGAGAGCTACGTCAAGGTGATGGAGTTGAATTACTGGAGCAACTCCGAGGCCATAAGCGCTACGTACGATGAGCACCGCGCGGAGTGGAGCGTCCTCGTCAACCGAAACGGCGCGACCGTCACGCTCAAGCCGAAGCAGCTCGTTCTCGCGACCGGAATGTCAGGCATCCCAAACATGCCGACGTTTCCGGGTATGGCCGACTTCAAGGGCGTCCACCACCACTCGAGCCTGCACCCAGGCGGTGAGGCCTTCGCGGGCAAGAGAGCGGTCGTCATCGGCTCGAACAACTCGGCCCACGATATCTGCGCCGATCTCTACGAGCACGGCGCCGACGTTACGATGGTACAGCGCTCGTCGACACATGTCGTTCGATCGGAGTCGTTGATGAAGCACGCCCTCAGCGGGCTTTATTCCGAGGAGGCTGTGAAGGGCGGCATGACGACCGACAAAGCGGACATGATCTTTGCGTCGCTGCCCTACCGCATCTTGCACGTGTTTCAGATTCCCATCTATCAGACGATCGCCGAGCAAGACGCCGAGTATTACAAGCGACTCGAACGGGCCGGCTTCATGCTGGACTGGGGCGACGATAATTCCGGCCTCTTTATGAAGTATCTGCGCCGCGGTTCGGGTTACTATATCGACGTCGGCGCGTCGGAACTCGTCGCGGACGGGAAGATAAAGCTCAAGAGCGGAGTCGATGTCAAGCAGATCAAAGAGCGCTCGGTCGTTCTCAGCGACGGCACGGAGCTGCCCGCAGATCTGATCGTGTACGCGACCGGATACGGCTCGATGAACGGCTGGGCCGCGAAGCTCATTTCGCAAGAAGTCGCGGACAAGGTCGGAAAGGTCTGGGGTCTCGGTTCAGACACGAAGAAAGATCCCGGGCCGTGGGAAGGCGAGCAGCGCAACATGTGGAAGCCGACTCAGCAGCCGGCACTGTGGTTCCACGGCGGTAACTTACATCAGTCGCGCCACTATTCGCAGTTTCTCGCGCTGCAACTCAAGGCACGCATGGAAGGCATCCCCACGCCGGTCTATGGTCTGCGGGAAGTGCACCACGTATCATAACGGTGCCTCAGTAGTCTCCCGGAAGCTGGGCGGCACGAAAAGCCAACGTGTTCGCGGGCGGGTTTGGGCCCAGCCGCTTAGCTGCGTACGATCGCATGAGCTCCTGTTGCAACGGGCCGAACGTTGCTCGTTGGGAGTCTGCTTTCTTGGCCCGCGTTTAGCGGCCCGCTCGTGCCAATCGATGCTCCGGTGCTGGTTGTATTGCCATCACGGGATTGGTTGTTACGATTTGCCTTGTGGTAGGACGGCGACCCCGTACGGCGGGTCGCCCGAGCCCGTCGTGAAGAACGTGGTGCAGGTCGTGCCCGACACTGCGCACTTGTCGATCGTTAAATTGCTTACGTCGCTGACATACA
Organism: Candidatus Tityobacter terrigena; assembly: GCA_003156715.1. Classification (GTDB taxonomy): domain Bacteria; phylum Vulcanimicrobiota; class Vulcanimicrobiia; order Vulcanimicrobiales; family Vulcanimicrobiaceae; genus Tityobacter; species Tityobacter terrigena. Next base: position 1,271 of record PMHO01000060.1, on the reverse strand, counting down.
GGTTGGCGAACGTCTTATCGAAGCTGAGATAAAAGGGAGCGGCGAAGCCGCTAAATGCCAGCGCGCAGTTTGACGTGCCCGAACACTTGTAGACGCCAGGATTGGCCTGTTGCACGTACCATAGGTTGTCGCCGCCGTCGAAAGCCACGCCGCCCGGATAATCGATGCCCTCTACGACCGGAGTCGGCTTTCCCGAACACTTCTTGAACTCGTCGATTCGCCCTGCGTTTGCGCTGTGAGTCTCGTCTAGACTCCAAAAGCAGTCGCCTTGAGAGTCAAACGCGATGCCGATACCGGCGCCGTTGGCTGCGGCTTTGTCGCGGAGCGTCTTCGTCTTTCCGCTCGCCTCCACCACCGCGACCGACGGATCCGTACCCCCAGTGGTGTCGAGGTTGGAAATCGCAACCGTAGCCTTGATCGTCTTCGTGCCCCGTTCCGAAACGGCGACGTCGATCGGTTGCTGACCGGCGTCGTCGATCGTCTTGATGAGCGTCGGCTGGCCCTTTGCGCTGAGCGTGTAGACGAGCACGTTGCTGTCGTTTACATTTGCGATGTACCAGTCACCTGAGGAGGCACCGACCGCGATGCCGTCGGGGCCGGAAATACCGCTGGTCAACGTCGACACCTGGCTGCCTGAAGATGAGATGACGCCGCAATCGTTGCCGGGATAACTGCAGAAGAGCACATATGCAGAAGAGGCCGCAGGCGACTCGGCGTTTGGAAAGCGCACGTTAAGAATAGACTGCGGTGAACCGCCGGCCAGGCCGCTCCCGGTGAGCCGGCTCCCGGGCGCCGACGAAAAGCCCGAACACGCAGCAAGCGAAATCGTCGTCATGGCTGCCGCACCCAGCACGAGCAAGACCGAAAGTTGGCGTGCCGCTGCCCGGCACGCTTGTAACTGAGCGAAGATCATACTATCCCTCCGAGCGCAAGCGCAGTTCGTCTGCCACCATCCCGCCCTCTACGCGTCAGGGACGCCGTAGAAACGATGGGCCGCTAGTATGCGCCCGCCCTGCCGCCTCGTCTATGGGTGAAAACACCACCTCTTCCGGAGGCATTCGGGCCTAGGCCGAGCGCTCGGGTGACCCGTACTGGGCGGCCGGCACGGCTACGCCGCAAGGCCTGCACTCCCGGCGGCTCAGGAAAGGCTTGCGAGCTTTGGCGAACCTGACAGCGTTACGCGACCGAACGATCGCGTCGGAGCTTCTTCGTAGCCGTGTTTTTGTTTTCGATTGTGTCCCGCGGCGTGGTGTATGACGACACCCGGCTGG
>PMHO01000023.1:47088-48760 GCA_003156715.1 Candidatus Tityobacter terrigena | reverse complement strand
ACGACATCTCGACGTCGAGCTGGGTGAACTCCGGCTGACGGTCGGCGCGCGGATCCTCGTCGCGGAAGCAGCGTGCGATCTGCATGTAACGCCCGAGTCCGCCGACCATCAGGATCTGCTTGAGCATCTGGGGCGACTGTGGAAGTGCGTAGAAGGCACCGTGATGGAGGCGGCTCGGCACCAAATAGTCGCGCGCCCCTTCCGGCGTCGATTTGATCAGACACGGCGTCTCGATTTCCAAGAAATCGCGCTCGTCGAAATAGTCGCGAATCGCTTTGACGAGCTTGTGGCGCACCGCGAGATTGTGCTGCAGGCGCGGGCGGCGCAAGTCCAGATAGCGATAACGCAAACGGATCGCTTCGTCGACGTCCGCGTCGGTTGCGATCGGGAACGGCGGGGTGAGCGCGCGCGAAAGAACCGTCGCGTCGCCGGCGGCCAACTCGACGGCGCCGGTCGCGAGCTTTGGATTCTCCGTCCCCGGGGGGCGCCTGCGAACGACGCCGCGCACGCGCACGACGTCCTCGGCGCGCAGCGTGCCGGCCGTCTCGAACGCCGCGGGCACCTCGGGATCGAAGACGACCTGCGAGATTCCGTCATGGTCCCGCAGATCGACGAAAATCAGTCCGCCGTGATCGCGCCGCCGGTTTACCCAACCGTTCAGCTCGGCGCTCTCACCGATTCGTTCGACGCTGAGGTCTCCGCACGACCGTTTAATGGCGCCCACCCTCGCCTGCCAATGCGTCTTTGATTCCGCTGACGTAGTGGTATTGGTACACGATCGTGCGGGCGATTCCCGGATGCAATTCGGCGCTTCCCTCGAGCCGGCTCAGCAACCTCGGCTGACTGGAGACCGCGCCGTGCAGCGCAAGCGAAATCGGCGTCATTCCAAGGCGCGCCTGCACGACCCACGTCGGGTGCTTGCGATAGAAACGGACGGTCGAACGCCCGGCTAGGCGCATTTTCTCTTTCTGTTCGGCATGAGGAACCGGATGCCAATGGTAGTTTACGGCTAGCGGCTCGTAGCGAATCGTCACGCCGGCGCGCTCGAGCCGGAAACCGAGCTCCAAGTCTTCGTGACCGTAGCCGGTGAAGTCGACGTCGAAGCGTCCTACGCGATCTAGATCGACCTTGCGCACCGAAGCGTTTCCGGTGAGGAAGTAAAGCCAGGTCAGGCGCTTACGGGTCTTGGGATGCAGCGGCCGGCGCAGGTCGGGACGCGCTCGCAGACGCTCGTACTCGGCAAGCGAACCAATCTGCAGCTCCATGCCGATGACGGCGACCGCTTCGCGGGGGCGGTGGTGAACCAGATGGCGCTCGAGCAAATCCTCCGACGGGATGATGTCGGCGTCGGTAAAGAGCACGATCTCGCCGCGCGCCGCTTCGATCCCCGCGTTGCGCGCCATGGCGCGCCCGGTGTAGGGACCCGGGAGGTGACGCACGCGCGGATGCTCGGCTGCGATCCCAGCCAAATACTCGCTCGTGCCATCGTTCGACAGCGAGTCGGCCACGATCACTTCGTAGCGCTCGGGGGCCAGTTGCGAGCGCAGCAATGCAGGCAGTACGTGCCGCAACGTGTCGAGGCGGTTGTACGTCGGGATGACGACGGAGAGTTCGGGCGTCAAGGCGGTTGTTTAAATCCTAGGGGCGGAGCGGCGTCGCCGCGGGCGCCGCT
>PMHO01000023.1:0-47072 GCA_003156715.1 Candidatus Tityobacter terrigena | reverse complement strand
CGCGTCGCGCTTGCGACATGAGTCGCACCGGTATCGACCGTGACGACGACGCGGCTCTTTTCGAAGATCGCCGCCCACTGCGAGAACGAGAGCCCCCCGACGACGGCGTCGGCGACGGCCGCTTGCCGCACTGCCGCGGCGTGCTCGATGGCATCGACTCCGTACGTCACGATGACCGGCAGCCCGAAAGCGCGCAGACTTCGAATCAGCTCGACCGCGCTTTCCGGCGTGCTCCCGCTCCTGAACCACCGTAAGCCGAGGTGAAAGGCGATCCCATCGCCCGCGACGTGTGCGACGGCAGCTCGGTCGACCTCGCGAATCACGACGACGAGCTCGCGGTAGCGCGCGGTTCCCCCGGCCGCTTCGATCAAGCTCAGCACCTGATCGACCTCGTGTCGCACCACGCGCCCTGGGATGCGCTCGCAAAGCGCGGGATCGGCCTCGGAGAGCACCAGCCGCGTGAGATAGCGGCGCGCCATCAGGCGCGTCGCGTAACGCCGCACGTAGGTATAGCCGACGCGCTTCGCTGCGCGCGTCGCGCCGACGAGCCGGTGATCGGCGGCGTTGGGCGCGAGCGCCATCGCTAGCGCGCAATTTCCGCGAAAGCGACGGCCAAAGATTTCGGGCGGCACTTCGCCGGGCGCGACGATGACCGCGTCGACGTCGGGATTGTTCTCCATGACGACGGCGTTGTGCCGGCTGCAAACGATCGTGACGTGCGCATCGGGCCAGGATCGCCGAACCGACGCGATTGCGGGGGTCGAGAGGATGAGGTCGCCCACGCGGTCGAGGCGGGTGAGAACGACGTTCATCGGGTTCGGGCCGCAGCGCGGTCCAGCTCCTCGAAGTATGCGTCGCGCGCGAGCGTGCGCGCCAAGCGGTGCAGGGTTCGCTGCAGCGGATCGTTCCCAGTTGCCAGCGTCACGCGCCAGTGCGCGTGAATCCGGCGCAACTGCAGAGCGGTTCGGGCCTGAGCGCGCGCCTGCCGCAGCAAACCCTCGACGTTCGAACCCAGCAGTCGCGGCTTGTAATGGTAAACCAGCGCCTCCCGATTGAAGACCGCTCGCACGCCGGCTTTGCGCAGCCGCATCCCGAGTTCGATGTCTTCCCAACCGTACTCGAGAAAGCTTCGATTGAAAGCGCCCACCCGGCGCAACGTCTCGAGCGGCAACGATACGTTGGTCGTCCAGAAAAAGTTGCCGCTGTAGTCGAGCAGCGTCCAGTAGGGCGGCGGCAGGCGCTCGAAGCTTGCGGTATTGATGACCCCGCCGCGCACGATGGCGTGGGGCGCGCGAGCGTGCGAGCGCAGGTGTTCCGCAACGAAGGCCGGCGTCGGCAGTACGTCGTCGTCAATGAAGATGATGCGTTCGCCGGCGGCGCAAGCGATGCCCGCGTTGCGAGCGGCCGCGAGCCCTGCGTTTGGTTGGCGCAGCACCGTGAACGCGCACTCGGCGCGCGCGCGCATGGCTTCAATGACCGCCGGGGTCGCGTCACTCGAACCGTCGTCAACCAGCACGACTTCGTACGACTGCGCCGGAGCGGTCTGCTCGAAACAGCCCGCCAGCACACGTCCCAACAGGTGCGCGCGATTGTAGGTGCAGAGCTGGATCGTGGCAGGCAGCACGCTCCTACGAGGCCCCGATTCGCTCGGCTAGCAGCCCGTCCAGGGTCGCGACCACCCGCTGGATGTCGAGGTCCGCGATGCAGGCGAAGTCGGGGCAGGTTTCCTTGCGATGCTTCGGTGGGCAGGGATAGGTCGCGCGAACGATCGCCGTGCGCCGGCCGAGCGGTCGCCAGCGGTCGGGTTCGTCCGATTGGAGTGCGAAGATGCCGAGCGTCGGCGCCCCAACCGCGGCCGCGACGTGCATGACCCCGCTATCCATCGCAACGACGGCGCGAGCGCGCGCGGCGAGCGCCCCGAGGACGCCGAGGCTCGTACGCCCCGCGAGCGAAACCCCGCGCGCCCGCTCCGCCACCCGGTCTGCGATGGCGGCGTCGTCTCGCGTGCCGCTCACGATCAGCCTGCAGCCGTACGCGGTCCCAAGCGCGCGGCCCAGTTCGCCCAGACGTTCGGCCGGCCAGCGTTGCCGCACGGCGGCGATGCCGCGCGTCGGATGCAGGATGATGTACGGTTCGGCGATCCCGTTTTCGACGAGGAGTTCGGCGGCGCGCAGCCGTTCGCCGTCGTCGACCACGAACTGCGGCGTCGCATCGGCCGTATCGCAGTCGAGCGCGCGCCCAAAGTCCAACAGAATCTGCGTCCAGTGCGTCGTGCGGTCGCCCCGTTCGCTCCTGACGTCGACGCGCTGCGTGAACAACCCGGAATAGAGCCGGCGCGACTGACCGACCCGCACCGGAACGCGACCAACGTACGGAAGCGCGGCCGCGCGTAAGGAGGCCCACGTGACGACGGCGGCATCGAAGCCGCCGGCTGCGATGCGCGCTGCCTGCGCCGGGAAATCGACGGCATCGGTCCATACTTCGCACAGCGCTGGGTCATGGGTCAGAACCTCGCGGCCGAGCGGCGTCGTCAGCGCGACGACCTCGGGATAGCGCGAGCGCAGCGCGGCTACGAGCGGCGTCGCGAGCAGGACGTCACCGATGCCGCCGCCAGTGCACACCACGAGCGCCTTCACGGACGGCTTTCTGCCTTGGCATAGCCGAGCAGCGCGTCGAGTTCGTTGCAGAGGTGCTTGGCGAATGCGCGACGGTCGGCTCGCGGGTCCAGAACGAGCGCCCGCGACGGCGCCGCCCACGGTTTCCAGCGCACGATGTCGCGCGCGACGGCGGGGCCGGCGGCGAAAGCCACGACCGACGGTATGCCGAGCATCCCGGCCAGGTGGGAGGCCCCGCTGTCGGGGGTTACGAGCGCTCGCGCTCCGGCGATCCAGCGCTTCCAGGGACGCAGGCCGTGCGGCTGTTCGACCTCGATGCCGGTCGCACGCTGCAGTTGAGCCGCCAGTTTTCGGTCATCGCTCAGCACGAAGGGCGTTCCGAAAGAAGCGCGCAATGCGCCGATCAGCGCGGTGTAGGCGGCGAGATCGAGACCGCTCTGCTCGTACTTCGCCGAAAGCTGCACGACGATCCGGCCGTGGAACTCAACGCTTTCATCGCTTACAAGCGGTGCTAGCCGTGCGAGGTCGCGCGTCGGAGCTGCTTCGCGATGCAGGTTCGCACCCAGCCGGAAGAGCGTCTCGACCTCGTGCTCGCAAACGCGCTGTGCGGAGGCGGAGCGCACGAGCGGCTTGCTCAGCAGCCCGCTCACCAACAACGTCTTGAACGGTTTCTCCCAACCGTTGACGAAGCCCCGGCGGGTGGGAATGCGCGCGTCGCGCGCAAAGCGCAATGCGTCCATTTCTTCGGATGCGATCAACGCCACGTCGTAGCGCGCAGCGCAAACGCCGGCGAGCGCCGTCGTACGGCTCTCGGGCGTTGTACCGTGCCCGGGCCAAGCGATGCGCTCGACAACGTGGACGCGCTCGAACGTCTTGGATGCGAACGCTTCATCGTTTCTCGTCGTGAGCAGCGCACCGAGCGTGTGCCCTGCATCGCGCAGGGCTGCGACGAGGGGCGCGCAGACGAGCGCATCGCCGATCCCATCGACGCGGACGAGCAAGACGTTAACGGCGGGCCTCCCCGACGAGTCGTTGCAAGGTCGCAGTGTAAGCGCCGTCGAGCAGCTGCGATCGCGCGAAGCGCCGCAGCGCGCGCGGAAAACGCTCGTCGTTCGCGAGGCGCCCGTACAGGTCGAGCGCCCAGCGCGGCATGACCACGCGGGCCCGCCAGAGATTGGCCGCGTAGGCGCCGGTCGCCAGACGCGTTCGCCAGCTCCGGTCGCGCTCGAGCAACCGCACCGCCATCGTGGCCCGCTCCACCGTCTTGCCGAGAACGACGTCGAACGACTCGCCGGCGGGCGGCTTGATGTGGTACAAGTACGCGTTCCACGCGAAGGCGCGGCGCACGCCGCTGCGACGCAGCCGCAAGCCGAGTTCCGTGTCTTCCCATCCGTAGAGGTTGAAACGCGCGTCGAAACCGCCGAGCGCGAGCAGCGAAGCGCGCGGCACGGAGACGTTGCACGTGCAGAAGAAGGCGTTCGAATAATTGAGCAGCGTCGGGCGCGGCCGCGCTTCGTATGACGGAACGTTCAAAATCGGCCCGGAGACGGCGCGCGGATGCGCACGCCGTTGCGCTGCTGCGTGCGCGGCCAGAAAGCCTTCGGGGAGCCACACGTCGTCATCGACAAAGACGACGACCGGTTGTGAGGCTGCCGCGATCCCTGCGTTGCGCGCCGCCGCCCGATTTGGTTCGCCGACGAAGAGGCTGCGTAACGGAAACGGGGCGGTCGCGCGGCGCGCCGCGATCAGCGACGCGGTGTCATCCGAGGAACCGTTGTCGACGACGATGACCTCGAACGGCACCGCGACCCGCTGCCTTTGGAGCGAGCAGAGCGCGCGCGCGAGGAGCGGCGCGCGATCTTTGGTGGCGATGATGACCGACAACACTATCCGCCGCCGGCCTCGAGCAGGCTGCGCGCCATGCGTTCGGCAGCGCCCGCGTGGGCGACATAGAGCTCGCGCAGACGCAGGGAGGCAGCCGCGCGAGCGCCGTCGTCGTTGGCATAGGCGGCAATCCGCTCGGCGACATACCCGGGGGTCAGCGTGCCGCGCAACTCCGGCATGAGCTGCTCCCCCGCGTCGATGTTCGGNNCCGATGTATTGCAAAGGACCGTTGATCACGGCGACTTCCGGAGCGTTGAGCGGCACGCACACGATGGCCGGAACCCCGAGCGCCGCCAACTCGATGCACTTCGTCCCCGGTATCGTGACGACCAGTGTGGCTTCGACGGCGTGACGCAGCGCATCGTGCACGATTGGCAGACGGACGCGCCCATCACAATCCTCGATGGCGACGCCCCCGTTCGCGCCGGCGAGGCGGCCGCGCGCACCCCAGACCTTCGGATGACCGCCGGCCTCGAGCGCGCGCTCCAGTTCCGCGTCGCTCGTAAAGGGCGACAGGCCGAAGCCCACCGGAAGCTCGGGCCGCAGGCGCGCGAGCCGCAGTGCGACAGCCAAGAAGAACGGGATCAGGTTGGCGATTTCGTGGCGCCGGGTTCCGGGCATGAAAAGCACCCCGCCCGGCGCGAGTTCCCCGTCGCCCGACGCACCCGAGATCGGGCCGGCCACCTCGGCCAGGGCTCCGTCGACGGCCAGATTGCCGACGAGCGCGATGCGCTCGCGCGGGGTTCCGCAACGCTCGAGCTCCGCCACATTGCGCTCGTCCAGAGCGAATGCGCGCGCGAACGTGCGCGCGTAGCGCGGGCGCGAGAACTTATAGGTGCAGGCAACGCCGCCGAGCCGCGCGTGAACGCGTGCCGCATGCATCAGATCGCCGCCGAGGTACTGCACCACATCCGCTCTTTGCGGCGCGTCCGGGACGCTATGCCCCAGCGCAAAGCGCACGTATTCCCGCGGTGCGACGATGCGCGCCGCGGGAAACAGGGCGTGCGCGATCTCCGGCTCGCGCCCGGTCGCGTAATCGTCGGGCACGAAGAAAAGCGACAGTTCCGTCGCCGGTTGCAGCCGCTCGAGCGCGCGGGCCAGCGGCCGCACCCAGCCCGCCAGTTCGCCTGGTCCGTTGCTCGTGATCGCGAGGCGCACCTTAGTGCCGCACCAGAGCCGTGGCGGCGGATGCGGGGATTTCGATGAGGTCCACTAGCTTCCGTAGCGGCGCTTGATCTCGGCAACGATATCGGTCGTGCTATTTCCAAGGAGGTGCGGAGCGAACCGGATCTCACCGCCGGCGCCGATCACGACGATCCGTTCGGGCAGATCTTCGAGGCGGTACTGCGCGCTCTTGACGTGCACGTCGGGACGCAAACGCTCCAGGATCGCCTCCGGCGTGCGCTGCCAAAAGCCGACGACCAGGTCGACGCTGCGCAAACCGGCCACGACCGAAGCGCGCCCGGCAAAGGCCACGATCGGGCGCTCGGGGCCTTTGAGCGCGCGCACGGAATCGTCCGTGTTGAGCCCGACGATCAGCGCGTCGCCTTGCGCTCGCGCCCATGCCAGATAGGCCACGTGACCGGCATGCACGATATCGAATACGCCGTTGGTGAAAACGACGCGGCGGCCGCGTTCGCGCAACGCTTCGCGCCACGCAACCGCTTCGTCGAGCTCGACCACGCGCTGCGCGAGCGCCGGCATTGGCGGCGGCTGCGCCGTGCCCGGCTCAGACACGCGAACCTGCGACCAGAGCGAGGATCTCGTCGGGCGAGGCGGTCGCGGTACCGAGCTTCGCGACGACCGCTCCTGCCGCAAAGTTCGCCAAGCGCACGGCCAGCGCAATCGGCGTCTGCGCGGCGAGCGCCAGCGCCAGCACTGCGATCACCGTGTCGCCGGCTCCGCTCACGTCATAGACCGTGCGCGCGACTGACGGAATCAACAGATGCTCGCCGTCCTTGCCGAACAGCGCCATCCCGTGCTCGCCCCGCGTGATGACGACATAGCGGCATCCTAGCTCTTCGAGCAGCATGTCGCCGGCGCGAAAGAGAGACGCTTCGTCTTCGATTGCGATGCCGGTCGCCGTTGCCGCTTCCAGCACGTTGGGCGCGACGCAGGTCACGCCGCTGAAAAGGGCCATATTCTTTGGCTTGGGATCGGCCGTAACGACGGGCGCGCCCGAGGCCGCTTCAACCAGCTTGCGCGACAAGAGACCCTTGGCGTAATCGCTGAAGACGACCGCATCGTGCTCGGGCGCCAGTCGCGCCACCCCCGCGCACAGACGCGCTTCGTCGGCCGGCTCAAGCGGTTTGACCGACTCCCAATCCGCTCGCACCACCTGCTGGTTGTGCGCCACGATGCGCGTCTTGCGGGTCGTAGGCCGGTCCTCGACGCTGATCAAGCCGCTGCGATCGACTTGGATCGTGTCGAGGAGCTCGACGATTCGCGCGCCTTCAGCGTCGTTTCCAACCGCGCCCGCGAACGTTACGCGGGCGCCCAAGGCACGCAGATTGTTGGCGACGTTTCCCGCACCGCCGAGTGTGAACGAATGGTCGGTGACGACCACGACCGGAACCGGTGCCTCGGGCGAAATGCGCGAAACGCCCCCCCACACCCACTCGTCGATCATGACGTCGCCGACGACCAGCACGCGCCGCCCGCTCATCCGATCGAAAAGATCGGCGGCGTGCCCCAGCGCCACCGAGTTACGCACGGTCACCGGCAAGAAAGCGCCGGACGCCTTCGTCCAAGCGGGATGCGCGCAGCGCCGGCTCGGGCCCGGCATAGCGAGCGCTCGCGTTGACCAAGACGCCGGGGATGCGCAGCCGTTCGGCTAGGCGCATGTCGCTCTCGCGATCGCCGAAGACGACGCAGTCGGCGAGCGAGAGGTCGCGGTCGAGCACCGCGCGCCGCACCAATCCAACGTCGGGCTTGCGGCAATCGCAACCCTCGAGGTGCGAGCAATAGTAGAAGGCTTCCACGTCGGCCCCGCGCGCACGCAACCGCGCCTGCAACTCCGCGTGCACGCGCTCGACGTCGCAATCGCGGTACAACCCGCGCGCAACGCCTGACTGGTTGGTGATCACGACGCGCTCGTAGCCCGCCGCGGCCAAGCTTTGCAGCGCTTCAGCGACTCCGTCGAGCACGCTGATGCGGTCGGGATCGCCGATGTAGCCGCTGTCTTCCATCAGCGTTCCGTCACGGTCCAAGAACGCAGCCCGGCGCTTGAGCGGCAATGCCGTTTTCAAAGGCCTCTCACGCGAACAGCGCCTGCTCCACCAGATCGCACACGATGTGGCCGAGGGTAATGTGCACCTCCTGCACGAGCGCAGCGTAGCCGTCCGGACCGACGAGCGTGATGTCGGCGACCTCTCCGACCGCGCCGCCGCCGTTGCCTGAGAAGGCGATCGTCGTTGCGCCGAGCATCCGGGCCGCTTCCAGACCGGCCACCACGTTCGGTGAGTTTCCGCTCGTCGTCAGGCCGATCACGACGTCCCCGGGTTGAACGAACGCTTCGACCTGCCGTGCGAACACGCGCTCGTAGCCATAGTCGTTGGCGATCGCCGTGAGCGCCGACGGGTTAACGGAAAGCGCTTCCGAGGGAAGCGCCCGACGTTCGCGCAGAAACCGGCCGCTGAACTCGGCAGCAAGGTGCTGGGCGTCGGCGGCGCTTCCGCCGTTTCCCATCCACAACACTTTGCGCCCCGCACTAAAGGCTGCCGTGATCGTTCGCGCGATGCGATCGACGACCGGTTCGTAGCGGTCGGCGTCGAGCAGGCCGCGCCGGTCGTCCAGCATCTCGCGAAAAGACCGTCGCTTCGAGTCAACTATTCCTCGATCCAAAACATCTCCTCGCCGAACGAAACGAGCGCGCCGTTTTCGGGAAGGATGCGCCGAACGACGCCGGCGTAGTCGCTCGTGATTTCGTTCATCAATTTCATCGCCTCGAGAATGCACAACACCTGGCCGGTTTCGACGCGGTCCCCGACCTCGACGAACGGCTCCGTCCCAGGCGACGCGGAACGGTAGAACACACCGATGACCGGCGCCGTCACCTTCTTAAAGCTCGACGCACCGAGGGCGGGCGGTCCGGCCGGCAGTGCACTCGCGGCGGCCGGCGCCGCGCCTCGGCCCGGGTCTTCCGGATGCAGGACCAATTCGTAGGTCGAGCTACCGAGACGCACGGTCAAAGCGTCCAGATCGTGGCGCCGCATGATCTCCAGCATCTCGGCCAGGGCCTGCTCTTCGGTCACGACGCGGCCTGCGAGCGCATTGCCGGCTGCGGCGGAAGGGCAGCGTACCAGCGCAGGACGCGAACTGCTGCTGCGTCGTCGTCAGGCTCGAGCGGAATCGTGTCCTGCGCGCGGGTCGCGAGATCGCGCAGAACCGCGTTGCCGGCGGCGAGCTCGTCGTCGCCGACGATCAGGGCGGCGCGCGCGTTTGCACGGTCCGCTTTTCTGAACTGTGCGGCGACCTTGGCGGCTCCGTAGTCGATCGTGACCGGCACCGGGCCGCTGTTACGGCGCAGCGCCGCGACCAGCGGAACGAGCCGCTCGCGCGCCCCATCGCCCAAAGCCATGACCGCGATTCCGCTGCGCGCGCAAGCGCGCTCGAGATCGCGTTTGGCCAGGATCATCATCAGCCGCTCGATGCCCATCGCAAACCCGACTCCGGGCGTTGGCGGGCCGCCGAGCGACGCCACCAGGCCGTCGTAGCGACCGCCCGCACAGACGGTAGCGAGCGCGCCAAGATCGTCCGAGATGAACTCGAAGACCGTGCGCGTGTAGTAATCCAAACCGCGCACGATGCGCGCGTCCAAGCGGTACGGCACGCCGATCGAGTCGAGCAGCGCGCGCACGCGCGCAAAGTGGCCGGCACACTCCGCGCATAGCAGCTCGACGGTTGAAGGCGCGGCTTCGAGCAAGGCCTGGTCCTCGGGTGCTTTGCTGTCGAGAATGCGAAGCGGGTTGCGCTCGAGCCGGCGTTGCGAATCGAGCGACAAGGCGGCTCGCTGCGGCGCAAAATAGTCGTACAGCGCTTGCCGGTAGCGTGGGCGGCAGCACTCGTCACCGATCGAGTTGAGCGACACTTCGACCGACAGCCCGTGCGTACGAAGCACTTCGTAGGCAAGCGCGATCGCCTCGACGTCGGCCTCGGCCCCGGCGAATCCGAAACATTCGACCCCGAACTGATGGGCTTGCCGCAGGCGCCCCGCTTGCGGGCGCTCGTAGCGAAAGATCGGGCCCAGATAATACAGACGCAAAGGACCCGACGCGAGCAAATTGTGCTCGAGGACGGCACGGACGACCGGGGCCGTCCACTCCGGACGCAACGTCAGGCTGCGGCCGCCCTTGTCGGTGAACGTGTACATTTCTTTTTCGACGATGTCGGTCGCCTCGCCGACGCCGCGCACGAAGAGGTCGGTCGACTCGAACGCCGGCGTACGGATTTCGCCATACCCGAAGCGATGGGCGATCGCGCGAACGTCCGACTCCAGCGCTTGCCAAGCAGCGCTCTCGGGGGGATAGAGGTCTGCCGTTCCTCGCGGGGCGGCAAGCTTGTTCATCGGACCTTTCTTCGGCCGGCCACTCACACCGATGCCTCGACCGACACGCTCTCTTCGCGCAGGCGGCGGGCTCGCACTCGTCGCGCTCCTGGCAACCGTGCCGCCAGCGGCGCTGCACGCCGCGCTCGCTTCGGCGGCCGGTACGGTCTTCGAGGCGCTGCCGTTTGTTCTTGTCAGCGCCCTCGTCCGCCGGCCCATTGTGGCCCGGATCGTGCCGCTGGCGGGCTGTGGCTGCGGCCCTTCCGGCGGCCCGGCCGCCCTTTCGCTTCCGGCGGCCGCGCTCTGTTGGCTCGCCTTCGGTCCGCTCGTAGCCGTCTTGCGCATGGGCGGCGGATTGCTGGTCCTGCTGCTCTCAGCGCGCCGCACGGGTCCGAGCGCGGCGCTGCCGGATCCGCTGGCCGAGCTCGAAGGCGTCGGGCTGGCCGCATTTGGACTCGCTTTGGGGTTAGAGACCCTGGGCGCTCATCCAGGACCCGCGCTCGCCCACCCGCTCGGCGAGTTGCTCTCGTTCGGCGCCGGGCTGCTGGCGGGCGCCTTCGCTCCCTGCACGACGGCCGCGATCGGCGCCGCTGCGATGCTGCGCGGCGCTCATCCGCTCGCGACGGCGGGATTGCTGGCGAGCGCCGGACTGATTCGCGTACCCCAGCTCCACCTGGAGCGCCGCCCGTTGCACGACGGGCGCTGCGCGTTCGCACTCGCAGCACTTGGCGGCGCGTTGCTCGTCGCGCGCGGCGGGGCCGGCTTCGTCAATCCGCGCCTCGTGCCGCTGCTCGCGGCCGGCGCCTTCGCCTGCGTGTGGGCCGTGCGGGGCGCCACGGCGCAGACGCGCGCGCGAAGCCCGATCGCTCTTGCCCTAGCGCTCCTGGTTGCGCTCGCGCTCGGCTCGCCCGCGCCCCGCTACGACGCGTCGGCGACGACGCTCGATCAGGCATTTGCCGGCGAGCACCTGCACTTCGTCGGGGCCGTGCAGCACGACGGGCAAACGAGCCGGCTCGTGCGTTTTGTCATCACGTGTTGCCGAGCCGACGCAACGCCGGTCGTCGTGCCGACGCTGCGTCGATTTCCGGTTGCTGAGGGCGCCTGGGTCGAAGCCGACGGCGCCTTCGAGAACGGCCGCGACGGCGTGGCGCTTCACGTCGCGACCTGGCACGCCGTCAGTAGGCCGGCGGATCCGTTTCTGTACCGTTGAGTGCGGCTACGTCACCTTTCCCGGGCGCGGTTCGAGCAACTCGACCGGGATGCCGTTCGGGTCCTCGACGAACGCGATCCAGCGCGTTCCACCGGGCGACTTCTTCGGGTCCTTGAGGACCTTTACGCCCTCGGTGCGCAGGCGATCGACGAAAGCCGGCAAGTCGCCGTCGACCTCGACGGCGAGATGCTCGTACCGGTTGCCGATCTCGTACGGCGGATGATCTTCGAGGTCGTAGACGAGTTCGACGTACGAATCCCAACTCGCGCCGACGAAGGCCATGTCGGCATTACCGGGATAGTGAAGCGGGCCGTCGAGCAGTTGCAGTCCAAGCTTTTTCGTGTAGAAATCGATCGATGCGTCCATGTCGCTGACGAAGATCGAGGTATGCAGGTAGCGTGACATGCAGGCTTCTTCGCGAGCGGAGCGCGCAGTCCGTCCAGAACGTCGAGGATGCAGTGCCCTTTAGCGGTGAGGCGCCGCTACGGTCCGGAAAGGCAGGCGTTCGTCAGGCACACCGTATGGCTTGGCTACAATCCGATAGGCAAACGAGACCATGCTGTGGCCACCGCCGACCTCCCGAACCTCGAACGCGCTCGGAGTACGACTTGCGACGTAAAGTGCGGCGTCGCCCTCCGTTGTCAAGAGCACGACGTACGGTTTCGCTAGATCCACCACGTTGGCGAACGCCGGATCGAGGCTCACCCTTGCGGCCCCGTTACGCAGCGTGGCCTCCCCAACGTCGTCGAGCGTCGGCTGGCTCGAGCGTGAAGCAAACGTTGCTTCGCGGCGGGTGCGAGTGCAGCCATCCCGGCAGGACCCGCCGGTGAAAATTTGCCCCGGAATATCGAGGTCGCCGAGCGACGTCAACCCACCCAAGAACTGGAACGTCGCAGTGAGATTGTTCGAGGCAAACCACACGTAGCCGCTACCCGACGGCTGCGTCAGCACGAGCGGAACATTATCTTGACTGCCGGAGCCTTGCGCCCAGACGCTGTAGCTATTGGTCGAATATCCGTTGAGACCCGGGCCGTTCGCGGACTGACCGTAGACGCCCGATGCGCCGGTGCTGGTCGCGCTGTTGAAGCCCCCCACCCCGGCGTTGCTGCCCAGCGATTCACCCAAGACGCCGTACCCCGTCGCGGCATTGATCCCAAGCACGCCGGGTCCGCTGGATTGGTTGGTGGCCTGTAGGCAGCCGCTTTGTGAGCTGCACGTCTTCGCCTTCTCGGGACGCACCTGGTGGGATGCGCCGCTCTGCGCGTTCGCCATGGCGAAAGCGCTCACGGCGGTTACGGCGCCGGCCAGCGCGAGGCTCGCCAAGCGGGTCGCCCGCACGCGCTGGGCGTGCGAATGTAGCTTATTGGTCATTATCCGTCCTCTCGTCGTAGAGCCGCAAGCAGCTTGCGGTGGAAGCCGGTTTGCGCCGCACTCTCGCACCGGTTCGTCGATGAAGATAGGCCGGTGGACGATCTTCGCACATCCGGGAAAACACTGAACTCCGGCAGCTCCGGCTGCTAGTGTAAAAAGTAGCGGTAGGTCGAAAAGACGAGCGCAATGCCCAAACGATTGGCGGCTTCGATGACCTCCGCATCGCGGATCGAACCTTGCGGCGCGATGACGGCGGCGCAACCGCTTTCGGCCGCAACCTCAAGACCGTCGGGGAACGGGAAGAAGCCGTCGCTCGCGCAAGCCGAACCGGCGGCAAACTCCCCGGCGCGCAGGCCCGCGATGCGGATGGCACTCACCCGGTTGGTCTGTCCGGCGCAGATGCCGCGCGTGACCGCATCGCGCACGATGACGACACCGTTCGACTTGACGTGGCGCACGATGTCCCAGGCAAAGGCTAGGTCGCGCCACTGATCCGCTTGGGGTTGACGGCGCGAGACGACGCGCCACCGTTCGGGCGCAGCATCGGGGTCGTCGTTCTCGGCGAGCACACCCCCCAGAGCGCTTCGAACACGAAGCTCCTCGGCGAGATGCGGTACCAGCCGGCGATCGTAACGCAGCACGCGCAGATTCTTCTTCTTGCGCAGACGCGCGAGCGCGTCGTCGTCGAACTCAGGCGCAGCGACGATCTCCAAGAAGAACTCGGCGAGCGCGTCGGCGGTCGCGAGGTCAGCCCGCCCGTCGAGGGCGATAATGCCACCGTACGCCGATATCGGATCCGCATCGAGGGCACAGCGCACCGCGTCGCGCGACGTTGACCGCTCGGCGACGCCGCAGGGAACCGTGTGCTTGACGATCGCGGCGCGCACGACCTCAGCTCGGCCGCATTCGTAGGGGGCGAAGCCGCTTTCGCCTGGTTCGCCGTCGAGCGGCGCAACGGGCGCGCGCAGCAGCAAGCGCAGCGTGGCGTCGAGGTCGAGCAAATTGTTGTAAGAGAGCGCCTTGCCCCCGAGCTGCTCGGGAAGCTGCTCCGTTCGGGAAAGGTAAAAAGCAGCTCGCGACTGCGGATTCTCGCCGTAGCGCAACTGCTGCCGGAGCGGCAGCGTAAGGGCGAGCGAGCCGGGCAGCTCGTGCGCCAACATTCCGGCCTCCAAGTAGCGCACGATCGCGCCGTCGTATTCGGCGGTTCGTCCGAAGGCGCGGGTGGCAAGCCGCCGCCGAACGCCCAAATCGACGTCGAGCGGCGCCGCTTCGACCAGCGCGTACTGCTCGGGGTCGACGAGCACGGTTACGTGCGCAAAGTTTTTCGCGGCGGCACGGATCAACGCGACGCCGCCGATGTCGATCTGCTCGATCGCCTCGTCGAAGGTCGCGCCGTCTCGAGCCACGGTCGCTTCGAACGGATACAAGTTGACGACGACCAGCCGCACCCGCGGCAAACCGAGCTGCGCGCGCTCGCGTTCGTGCGCTGGATTGTCGCGGTCGGCCATGATCGCGCCGAAGAGATACGGGTGCAGCGTTTTGACCCGTCCGTCAAAGAGCGGCGGGAAGCCGGTCAGTTCGCCGACGTCGCGAGCCTCAACGCCGTGCTCGGCCAAATACGAGCGCGTCCCGCCGGTCGCATACAACGCCACATGGTGCGTTGCAAGGGCGAGCGCCAAGCCGACGATCCCGCTTCGATCGGAAACCGAGAGGATCGCCGCGTCGCGGGCGACGGGTTCAGCCGGCAAGTGCCGCTCCGGTCCCGGCGACCGCTCGCGGAACGCTCAAATCCGTCGCGATGACGGCCGAGATACCGGGCTCGGCCATGGTCACGCCGTACATGCGCTCGGCCAGCTCCATCGTCATCTTGTTGTGCGTGACGACCAGCAGCTGCGCGTTCGCGGCGACCTCGCGCACCATGTTCGAGAAGCGCACGATGTTTGCGTCGTCGAGCGCCGCGTCGATCTCGTCCAGCAGATAGAAGGGCGACGGCTTGACCTTGATCAGTGCGAAGATCAAAGCCGAAGCGGTCATCGAGCGCTCGCCGCCGGAGAGGGTATTGAGCGGCATCATCTTCTTGCCGGGCGGCTGCGCGCTGATCTCCACGCCGGCTTGCGAGGTTTGCTCTGGGTCCGTGAGCCACATCGCGGCCGTTCCGCCCGGGAACAGCCGCGCGTAGACTTCGGCAAACGCCGCCTGCACTTGGCGGAACGTCTCGTGGAACTGCGTCTGCGCGGTCGCCTCGATCTCGCGAATCGAATCCAGCAGCGTCGTGCGAGCCCTCGCCAAATCATCGAGCTGCGTCTTGAGGAAGCGCTCGCGCTCGGCGAGTTCCTCGATCTCCGCGGCGGCATTGAGGTTGACGTTCTGTAACCGGCCGAGCTCTTCGCGCAAGCGCGCAAGCTCCGGCGCCGGATCCGTCTGATCGCGGGCGTACCGCGCCTCGACGTCTGCGCATTCCTGCGCGGTCGCCGGATGCTGTGCAAAGTGGGCTGCCAGCATGCCGAGTTCCGCATCGATCTCGGCTAGCCGCAAGCGTCCGCCTTCGCCTGCGTTCGCGGCGTCGCGTTCGGCGTTCGCAGCCAGCCGCACGTCGGATTCGAGACCGGCAGCCCGTCCGAGGGCCGCCTCGCGGACCGCCTTGGCCGCATCCGCTTGCGCCTCGATTTGGGCGACGCCGGAACGCGCGTCTTGCAACGCCTTTTCGCTTTCGCTCACGCGCGCGGCGAGCAAAGCGATCTCGTGCAGCATGTTATCGCGGGCTCGTGCCGCGCGCTCCCGATCCGCATCGAGCAGGGCGATGCGTCCGATCAGCCCGTCGTGCTTCGCGGAGATCGCCGCAACGCGTTCGCGCGAACCCGCGATCTCCGCGACGACGGCGCGCTCGGCATCGTGCGCTCGTGCGATCGTATCGCGCGCCTCGGTCAGCGCCGCCTCGAGCCGTTCGCGTTCGGTGCGTGCGGCGCTCTGATCGATCGCCGGGCGCGCGAGCAGCGCTAGCCGGCCGCGTGTTGCAGCCGTCTCGCCGTCGCGCTCCTGCGCCCGAGCGAGAAGCATCGCCGCCTCGTTCTCGCAGCGCACGCGCTCGGCTGCATGCTTTTCCGCTTCGGCCTGCGCGGCACGGCGCGCAATTGCGAGTTCCGCCTCGCTGCGCGCTGCGTCGGCCCGTTCGCGCGTTGCGGCCTCGCTCTCCTCGCGAGCGCGCTGAGCCAGCGCCTCGGCCTCGGCCAACCCCTCGCGCAGCATGGGAATCCGTTCGGAGAGCGTTCGGGCTTGAGCGCGGCGCGAGAGAATCGAGCGCTCGCGTGGATAACGTCCCCCGCTCATCGCGCCTCCGTCGCGGATCTCGTCGCCGTCGAGCCCCACGATAGCCTCCGCGAAGCCATGGCGTCGCACCAATTGGACGCCGACGCTGAGATCTTCGACGATCAGAACGCGCCCGATCAGGAAGGCGATGACCCCGGCGTAACGTGGCTCGCTTTCGACCAATGCTTGGGCGTACGCGATGACGCCGGCCATTTGCGGAAGCTCGCCCACATCGCGGCGCGGGTGCCGGCCCAGCGCATCGAGCGGCAGGAAGGTTGCGCGCCCGAGCTCGTTCGTGCGCAAGTACGTAATCGCGCGCTCCGCATCGGCCGACGTCTCGGTGACGATGTTGGACAACCCTGCGCCGAACGCGACGTCGAGCGCGCGGGCGTACGTTTCCTCGACGCCGATCAAGTTGGAGACGACGCCATGGATGCCGCTGAGTTCTCCGCGCGCGCTTGCGGCAAGAACGGCCCGCGTGCCGGGCACGTGGCCCTCGAGGTTGGCCTCCAATTCCTCGATCGTGTGCAGGCGCGCCTCGGCACCGGCAAGTTCGCTCGTGGCCGCGCGGTAGGCCGCTTCGGCACGCGCCAGCGCATCGCCGGCGGCGGCGACGCGATGCTCGGCCGCATTCGTAATCGCCTGGGCCGCGGCCAAACGCATTTCCGAATCCGCGAGTCGCGCCTGCGCGCGCTCGAGGCTGTGCGCCTGCGCGGCCGCCGCCTCGCTTTGCGCCCGCGCCGCTTCGCGCAGCTCGAAGGCTTCACGCTCGAGCCGTTCGTACGCGAGTTGCGCAGCCTGCAATTGAGCGCGGCGCTCGGCGTCGCTTGCCGCATCGGCCGCCGCGGCCGCTTCGACCTCGCGTAGCGCGCTGAAGATGCGATCCAGTGCGGCGCGCGCCGTTGCGAGCGCCTCCTGTGCCTGCCGTGCGCGCACGCGCTGCGCCTCGAGTACGACGTTTTGCGGTCCGAGCTCCGCTTCGAGCGCGGCTACCGTTGCGTGCAACGCAGCGCGCTCCGCTTCGCCGCGCTCGCGATCGTCAGTGACCTGCGAAGACTGCGACTCGAGCACCTCGCGCCGCGCCGCATGCGCGGCATGCTGCGTCTCGAGCTCGGCGACCGCAGCGCGGGCCTCGGTTGCGCGTTCGCGCAACCGGTCGAGAGCGCTCTCCGAACGGTACAGCTCCGCGCGCAATGCACTCAATTCGGCCTCGCGCTCCGCCGCTCGTGCCGCGGCCGCGGCACGCTCGGCCTCGAACCGCTCGAGCTCGCGCTGCAAGCTCTCGCGCTCCAGCCGGCGCGAAGCGCTCGCCCGCAAGAATGAAAGGATTTCGAGATCGCGCGCACGTGCCGAGGCGCGCTGGTAGCGGCGCGCGCGCCGGGCCTGCGTTTCGAGTTCCGGAAAACGCGCTGCGATTTCGCTGAGAAGATCGCCCAAGCGAATGGCGTTTTGCTCGGTTTGCTCGAGGCGCCGTAGCGACTCGGCCTTGCGCGCCAAGAAGCGGTTGATGCCGGCGGTCTCCTCGAAGAGACTGCGCCGGTCGGACGGTTTGGCTGAAAGGATCGCGTCGATCTGACCCTGCGAAACGATGGCGTAGGAGCCGGGTCCGAGTCCCGTCCCCATCAACAGGTCGACGACGTCTCGCAAGCGCGCTTGCTGACGGTTGATGAAAAACTCGCTCTCGCCTGCGCGGTACGCGCGGCGTGTGATCTGCACTTCGGTCGCATCGAGCGCCAGGCGCCGGTCGTCGTTGTCGAAGGTGAGGGCAACCTCGGCCATGCCGAGCGGCTTGCGGCGCTCGTTACCGGCAAAGATCACGTCTTCCGTCTTGCCGGCGCGCAGCGACTTGGCACTCTGTTCGCCCAGAACCCAACGAATGGCGTCGACGAGATTCGACTTGCCCGAACCGTTGGGTCCGACCAATGCCGTGATGCCGGGTTCGAACTCGAGCACCGTCTGGTCGGCGAATGTCTTGAAACCGAAGAGACGGAGGGCCTTCAGCCTCACGCGGGCGTCTCTTGCGCTGCCGCAGATGCCTTGCTCTTGCGCGGCGCTTTGCGAGCCGTCGCGCGCCCTTTGCGCTTGCTTCCTTGGAGCTTCACCGGCGCCGAGAACGCACGCGGTCCGAGGTCGTCGTAACGTTCGCGCAGGATCTCGAGCGCCGCCGCCGCGGCGGCCCGCTGCGCACTCTTCTTGCTCGATCCGCTGCCCTCGCCTAAGCGTTCTCCCTCAACTTCGACCGCTGAGGTGAACACCGGCTCGTGCGGTGGTCCCTCGAAGCGCTCGCTGTACGCCGGGGTCGTCGCGAAGTGCTTCTGCGTCCACTCTTGCAGGAGCGTTTTCGGATCGTCGATCGAGTCGAGGGCGCGTTCGCGCGGCTCCAAATGGGCGCGTGCGATGAACTCGGCAACCGCATCGAGCCCGCTTTCGCGCGAAAGGGCCCCGAGCAGAGCTTCGAGGGCATCGGCCAGCGCCTGCCGGCGGCGCGCGGGCGGCAAGCGCGCCAAGCCCGCGCTCAGCACGAGCAGTGGTTCCAGGTCGAGCGTTTCGGCGGTCGCAGCCAGCGCTGCGTCGCTGACGAGCGACGACTTGCGCAGCGCGAGCTCGCCTTCGAGCGCGTCAGGATAACGATCGTACAACCAGCGCGCGACGACGTATCCGAGTACCGCGTCACCGAGAAACTCGAGCCGCTCGTTGGAGCGATCGGCCAATCGGTCGCGCACCGCGCTCTCGTGGACGAATGCAGCCTCGATCTCGGCCAGGTCGACGCGCGTCGCACCCGCTTGCGCAAGCAGTGCGCGCAGTCGCCGGCGGCGTGATTCACCCGACACAACCTTACGCGGTATACTTCCCGAAGACGACGACGCTGTTGTGTCCGCCGAAACCGAACGAATTCGAGATCGCGACGCGGACGTCGGCGCGGCGCGCCACGTTCGGGACGTAGTCGAGCGTGCACTCGGGATCGGGGAATTCGTAGTTGATCGTGGGCGGGATGATGCCGTGGTAGATCGCGAGAACGGTTGCGACCCCTTCGATTGCGCCCGCAGCGCCGAGGGCGTGGCCGTGCATGCTTTTGGTCGAGCTTACCGCAAAGGCGTGATCGCCGGCGCCGATGACGCGGCCCAGCGCCTTCGATTCGGCCGGATCGCCGATCGGAGTCGACGTGCCGTGCGCGTTGACGTAATCGACGTCGCTCGGTGCGATGGAGGCGCAGGCGAAGGCGCGCTCGAGCGCGAGCTCGACGCCGCTTCCGCTCGGATCGACGGCGACCAGATCGTAGGCGTCGGCCGACTGCCCGTAGCCGAGCACTTCGGCGTAGATACGGGCGCCGCGCGCTTTGGCGAACTCGAGTTCCTCGAAGATCAGCACGGCGCCGCCTTCCGCCAGGACGAAGCCATCGCGCTCGCGATCGAAGGGACGGCTCGCCCGGGTCGGCTCGTCGTTGCGCGTCGAAAGCGCCTTCATCGAATCGAAGCCGCCCATCGCGATGTCGGTGATCGTGGCTTCGCAGCCGCCGGTCACCATCGCGACCGCGTCGCCTCGCGCGATGGTGTCGTAGGCAATGGCGATCGCGTCGTTGGAGCTCGCGCACGCGCTCGATGCGGCGAAGACCGCGCCGCGAAAGCCGTTCTTCATCGAGATCTGCGCGGGCGCTGCGTTGCCCATGAGCATCGGTATGAAAAACGGCGAGATGCGGCTAGCCGTCTTGATCTCGCGGCACTTGGTCACGGTTTCTTGGATCGTGATGATCCCGCCGATACCGGTCGCAACGACCACGCCGGTTCGATCGCGAACCTCGGCGTCCTCGGGGAAGGCCGCATCCTCGAGCGCCTCTTTGGCCGAAGCAAAGGCGAACTGCGCGTAGCGATCCATGCGGCGGGCGTCACGCCGGCCGATCACCACGTCCGGCTCGAAACCCTTGACCTCGGCCGCAATCTTCGCTCGCAGACCGGCGGCTTCTGGGTCGAACGCGGAGATGCGCGCCACGCCGCTTTCACCTGCGATGAGCCGGCGCCAAAATTCGTCGCGGGTATTGCCGAGCGGCGTGACCGCGCCGAGTCCGGTGATCGCGACTCGTCTCTTCTCCAAGGGCGTTCCGTGTTCTCCTTACGTTCCTCCCGGGGCGTCTCGCTTCAAGCCGGCGGCTCCGCGCTCATGCGAAGGGGCGACATCGCCGGCCGCCCCCACAAAGCCGCCCTGGTGCTATGCCGCGACTCTGCGAATCGCCTGCCTGCACGCCGCGGGGTCACGGCGTGATGACCGCTCGGCCCTGCGAACGCTGCTACACTCCGACCGGGACCGCTAGCTCAATGCGGCGCTCGGCCCGGATCTCCAGGTCGTCGGGCAGTGGGCGCGAGTTCCGTTGCAGCACGCCGAACAACCGGCGCTGCCACTCCGGCAGCGCGCCGGTCGGCGCGCATTCGAGCGTCGGATGGGCGTAGAAAAAGGACGTCTCATCGTCGTCGATGAGAAGCCCGTGCGCTTCGCACGCTTGCACGATCGGCTCGATGCGCGGCGGCTCCATGTAACCGAACCCGGCGCGCACGCGAACCAGGCGGGGCCCAAGGTGTTCCACCACGACTCGCTCCCGCTCGGCCACGTACGGCTTGCGCACCGGCGCGATATGAAGCAGGATGATTCGCTCTTCACGGGCGCGAGCGCGAATCCAACGATGGTCTGCGATAAACGGAACCGTGTTGGGGTCCGAGGTCAGGAAGACCATCGTGGCGGCCGGATCGCCGCCCCGCGGGAGCTCGCGCACGACCTCATCGATTGGGGTGGCCCGCGCTTTGAAGGCGATTGCCATGCGCCGCCGGCCCTCGAGCCAGGTCAGCGCGATCACACTGAGCGCGCTGCTGATGGCGATCGGCAACCAGGCGCCCTCGAAAAACTTCTGCAGTCCGGCCGCCACGAACGAGCCGTCGATGAGGATGAAGAAGCCGACCAGCGGGAGTGCTACGCCCCGGCGCCACCCGCGAACGTAGCGGATGACGGCATAGTAAGCGATCGACGTCGCGAGCATCGTAACCGAGACGGCAAGGCCGTAGGCGGCGGCCAGCCGGTCGCTCGAACGAAACGCGACGACGAGAGCGATGCAACCGAGCGCGAGTGCCAATGAGACGAACGGCACGTACACCTGTCCGTGCAAACGGCTCGAGGTGTGGCGCACCTCCATCCGCGGCGCGAGGCCGAGCGCCATCGCTTGTTCCACCAAGGTAAACGCGCCCGAAATGAGGGCTTGCGAAGCGATGATGGTGGCTGCCGTCGCCAAACCGACCATCGGGATCAACGACCACCCGGGCGTAAGGGCGTAGAACGGGTTGGCCAGATTGTGCGGATCGGCGAGCAGCCGGGCGCCCTCCCCGAGATAGGCCAGCAGGAGCGCCGGAAAGACGAGCCCGTACCAGGCCCGCACGATCGGCCCGCGACCGAAGTGAGACAGATCGGCATAGAGTGCCTCGACCCCCGTGACCGCCAGCACCACGCCCCCGAGCACGAAGAAGCCACCCACGCCATGGCGTACCGCAAAGGCGACCGCATTGCGCGGATCGATGGCCCAGAGCACGATCGGGTCATGCTGGATCGCGAGCGCTCCCAAGAGACCGATGGCCACGAACCAAGCGACCATGACCGGGCCGAAGAGCTTTCCCACCGCTTCGGTCCCGCGGCTTTGCAGCATGAAGAGTCCGACCAGGACGACCACCGACAGTGGGACGACCCACGGCTGCAGGGCGGATGAAACCACCCCGATCCCTTCGATTGCCGAGACGACCGAGATCGCCGGCGTGATGATGCCGTCCCCGAAGAGCATCGAGGCGCCGACCACCACGACCAGGGTCAGCCCACCGCCGGCGACCAACGCGCCACGGGGCGGGTGCGCGGCCAGCGCCAGCAGGGCGAGGATTCCGCCCTCGCCGTCGTGGTCGACGCGCATGACGAAGCCCACGTACTTGACGCACACGACCGCGACGAGCGCCCAGACCAAAAGCGAGCAGATGCCGAGCACGTCGTGGAAGACCGGCCGCGCACCGCTGAACGCGAAGCACGCTTTGAGGGCGTAGAGCGGGCTCGTCCCAATGTCGCCGAACACCACGCCGAGCGCGGCCACGGCGAGCGGCAGGTGTGCCGGGCGGCGCGTCTTTACCACTGCTCTCCCCTCATTGTCCGGCCGGCGCCAGCTTTATCGCTTCCGGACGAAGCGGCCTCCGCAAGCCCTCTGCCTGCCTTCTACCCCTGCCGTTGCGTGAAAGCCAAGCGGCCTGCTATAGTTGGGGGCGCCATGTTCACCTTCGATCTTCAGCTTTTCGCCTCCAAGAAGGGAGGCGGCTCAACGCGCAACGGGCGCGACTCGAACGCGCAGCGTTTGGGGGTCAAGCGCTACGGGGGCGAGCTCGTCGCCGCGGGCAACATCATCGTGCGGCAGCGCGGCACCAAATTTTACGCGGGCGAGGGCGTCGGCATGGGAACCGATCATACCCTTTTCGCCCTGATCGACGGACACGTGCAGTTTTTGGAGCGGCGCAATCGCAAGCACGTTCACGTCGTCGCCGCGGCCTAAAACCAGGGCGGCCTCGAAGCCGATAGGAGCTCGCCGCGGGCTCCTTTTGCTTCCTAGCCGGCGAAGCTCTAATTTCGCTCAGGCCGAGCAGCCGCCGGGCGAAGTGTACTTCGACGTACATGAGCCCGGCGGCAACGACGGCCTGGGCTAAACCAGAGCTTCCCCCGCAAGGTGCAGTTTGTTGATGAGGCGTTGATCACCGTCGCCGGCGGCCGCGGCGGGGACGGCGTCGTGGCCTGGCGGCGCGAGAAATACGTGCCAAAGGGTGGTCCCGCCGGGGGTGACGGTGGCCGCGGCGGCGACGTGGTTTTGGAAGCCAACCCGGAGCTCGGCACGCTGATCGACTTTCGCTTCAAGAAGCACTTTGGGGCCGAGGCCGGCCGGCCCGGGTCGACCTCCAACAAGTCGGGGCGAAGCGCCGAGGATTTGGTGATTCCCGTGCCCCTGGGCACCCTCGTCTACCGGCTTGCCGACGGGACGCCTGAGTTTTTTGTCGGTGACTTGAGCGCTGCGAGGCAACGGCTGCGCGTCGCGCGCGGGGGACGTGGGGGCCTTGGGAACCAGCATTTCGCGACCAGTTCGCGACAGGCGCCGCGCTTCGCTGAGAAAGGCGAGCCGGCCGAGGCCTACACCCTGCGGCTCGAGCTCAAGCTGCTCGCCGACTGCGGCATCATCGGGCTTCCCAACGCGGGCAAGTCGACGTTGCTCGCGGCCGTAAGCGCGGCGCGCCCCAAGATCGCCGACTATCCCTTCACGACGCTCGAGCCGCAGTTGGGCGTGGTGCGGCTGGCGCCGGAAGAATCGTTTGTCATGGTCGACGTGCCGGGGCTCATTGAAGGCGCACACGCCGGGTCGGGTCTGGGCGATCGTTTCTTGCGCCACGTCGAGCGCACGCGCGTCTTGGTCCACCTCATGGACGGGACGCACGACGTCAGCGACATCCTCGATGCAAAACGCACCGTCGAGCGCGAGCTCGAGTTATGGAATCCGGCGCTGGCGACTCGCGCCACGCTGCCGGTCATCACCAAGCTCGATCTACCCGAAGCGCGCGAGCATTTCGAAACGCTGCGCTCGGATGTGGCGGGGTTGCGCGGTATCTCGGCCGCGACGGGCGAAGGCGTGCGCGACTTGCTCTACGCGGTGTACCAAACGATCCGCGAAGCCCCGGCGCCGCAGCTCCCCAAAGTCGACACCCCACGCTTCATCCTCACACCCAAGGAGCCGTTCGACATCGAGATCGCCGAGGATGGAGCCTATGTCATCACGGGCGAGCGCGTAGAGCGCCTAGCGGCGATGACCGACTTCGACTCGGACGAGGCGCTGGCGCGCTTTGAAGCGGTGCTTGCCAAAATCGGCGTCGAGCGGCGCCTGCGCGAACTCGGCGCGCGTGACGGCGACACGGTTCGCATTGCGGGCAACGAGTTCGTGTATTCGTGAACAACACCGTCAAATTCTATACGGGCTTTGCGATCGCCCTCGCGCTGTTGATGTCGCTCGCGTACGCGGCCGGCTATCGCATGGGCTTCGAACGCGCGCGGCGCTATCAAGCGATCGTGCACGCGTCGCCTGTTAAGGTCGTCGTTCCGAAGCCGCCATCCAGCGCGACGCCTTGAAACTCGGACTCTTCGGAGGCACGTTCGATCCGGTCCACAACGCGCATCTTTTCGTCGCCGAAGCCTCGCGCGTCGAGCTCGGTATCGAGCGCATGATCTTCGTGCCGACCCGTGGCCCACATTACCGTGCGTCGCCGATGGCTTCGATCGATGACCGCCTGGCGATGTTGCGCGGCGCGATCGCATCCAACCCCCATTTCGCTATCGACGAGAGCGATCTCGATCCGGCCGCAAGCGGTTACACCGCCGACCTCGCGCCCCGCTTGCGCGCGCGCTACCCCGACGATTCGCTCACGTTCGTTGTCGGCGGCGATTCGCTCGTGGAGTCGCCCTGGCAACGCTTCGAGGTCGTGCTCGCCAACCTCGACGTGTTCGCGATCGCACCGCGCGCCGAACGCGCCCCGGCTGCCGTCGACGCGTTTCTACAAGCCCTCGCGCCTCACGAACGCGCACAGATCGTGACCCTCGATCTGCCGGCCC
Organism: Candidatus Tityobacter terrigena; assembly: GCA_003156715.1. Lineage (GTDB taxonomy): Bacteria > Vulcanimicrobiota > Vulcanimicrobiia > Vulcanimicrobiales > Vulcanimicrobiaceae > Tityobacter > Tityobacter terrigena. The sequence continues at coordinate 22,489 of PMHO01000023.1, read as the reverse complement.
TCAACGGCTCGGCCTCGCTCGTGCGCGCGCAACTCGCGCGAGGCGCGAGCATCCGCTATCTCGTCCCCGAATTCGTCGACCGCTACATCGCGTCGCGGCGGCTGTATGCCGACGCTTCGGGGCGCGCAGAAACGGGGTCGAAATCGACGCAGCACTGAGCGTCGGCGGCGTCGACGCGAGGACGCTGGCGGAGGTCTACGGGACGCCCTTGCTTGCGCTCGACGCCGACGTCCTCGACCGCAAGCTCGAGATGTTCGCGAGCTTGGGCGCCGAGCTCGACCTCGACGTTGCGTATGCGGGCAAAGCGCTGCTGGTCGGGGCTCTCGCGAAACGGCTCATTGGCACGTCGTTAAGCCTGGATGTCTGCTCGCTCGGCGAACTCGTCGTGGCCGAGCGCGCCGGCTTTCCGGCGGCGCGTATCGTGATGCACGGCTGCGGGAAAAGCGACGAGGAGCTCTCCGCCGCAGTCGCCGGACGCGTCGGCCGCTTGGTGATCGACCATCGAACGGAGTTGGAGCGGCTGGTTGAGCTAGCATCCCAGGCACGGCCGCTCGAGGTGTTCCTGCGCGTCAACAGCGGCATCGAAGCGCACACGCACGCCTACGTGCGCACCGGCGGTGAGGATTCCAAGTTCGGGTTCGCGCTCGGCGACGTCGTTGCGGCCAGCGCTCGAGTGGCGCAAGCGCGCGGCTTGCGGCTTGGCGGCTTGCACTCGCATTTAGGCTCGCAGCTCTTCGACGAGCAACCGTACCGCGCGAGCTTACTCGCCATGCTAGAGGTCTATGCCGAAGCGCGCGCAGGCGCAACCTCTTTGGGCGAGGTCATCGTCGGCGGCGGCTTCGGCGTCGATTCGCGACCCGGCAGCCCGCAGTCCGACCCGAGAGCAATCGTGACGTCGTTAGCGGCGCTCAACCGCGAGCGCAGTTCGGAGCTTGGCATGCCGCCGCCGAGGCTCGGCATCGAGCCGGGCCGGGCGATCGTGGCCGAGGCCGGGACGAGTCTCTATCGGGTGCTCGCGGTCAAAGATCAGGGTTCGCGGCGTTTCGTCATCATCGATGGTGGTTTGGGCGATAATCCCCGACCGGCGCTTTACGGCGCGTACCACCACCCACGCCTTGCCGCGGGCCGGTCGTCCGCCGAGCGCCAAACGACGGTGTGCGGCCGGTCCTGCGAAAACGACGAACTGGTCACCGCACCCCTCCCGAGCGACATCGCGGCCGGCGACGTGCTGGCTTTCTTGACGACCGGCGCGTATACGTTCAGCATGGCCTCGAACTACAATCGCTTCCCGCGGCCGGCGCTCGTCTTTGCGGGCGGCGGAAGCCACCGGGCGGTCGTCCGGCGAGAATCCAACGAAGACCTCATGCGGACCGATCTCCATGCGTGATCCGCTTGCTGTCACGCTCGCCTTCCTCGGCATCGCGCTTGGGGGTTGTAGCTCGACGCATTCCGACGACGGCAACGCCGCCGTCTACGATGCGTGGGCCAACCAGCGCTCGCGCCTCGAGGTCACTGCCAGCGGCAGCGTGGTTCGCGTCCTTGGCACGCGCGAGGGACCGAGCGGACGGCACGAAGGTTTTCTCGTGCATTTGCGTGGGGCCGGCGGACGCGGCCTGACCGTTCGCGTCGAAGACAACGTCGACATCACCGGTCCCATTCCGCTCCAAGCCGGCCAAAGCGTCGAGGTCCGCGGTGAGTACATCTTCGATCCGCGCGGTGGGCTGATCCACTACACGCATCACGATCCGGGGGGACGCCACCCGAGCGGATACGTCGAGGTCGAGGGCCGTCTCTACCGCTAATGGCCGCTAAGCGACCACGAGCTAGGACATTCATGTCACCTCTCATGAAAGTTTTCCGACAGCGCGCTATACAAACGAAGTTGCCGTTTCCTATACTGTTTGTATCGAGTCGATGCGCGAACTCTCCGAAATTGTGCTGGCCAGCGTTTCGCCCAGACGGTATGAGCTCCTGACTTCGCTCGGACTGCGGGTACGCGTCGTTCCAAGTTTCGTCGATGAAGGAGGCCGCCCGGGTTATGGTCCACTCGACCTGGCGCTACTCCACGCGGAGGCTAAGGCGGAAGCCGTGTTCCTTCGCGAACCGCAGCACGTGATTCTAGGCGCCGATACCGTCGTCGACCTCGACGGGACAGCGCTTGGGAAGCCGCAAGATCGAACGGAAGCTGCCTCGATGCTGCGCGCGCTGAGCGGGCGCGAGCACGTCGTGCACAGCGCCTTTTCCCTGATCGACGGTGCGCGTGGGAGGCGGCTGCGGCGCAGCAGCTCGACGCGGGTTCGCTTCTACCCGCTCGGCGAGGACGAGATCGAGGCCTACGCTTCATCCGGCGACGGGCTCGACAAGGCCGGGGCCTACGGCATCCAGGGACGCGGGGCGCCCCTGGTCGAGCGTATCGAAGGCGATTTTTACACCGTGATGGGCTTGCCGCTTGGGCAAGTGGTGCGGGCCTTGCGCGAACTTGGCCTAGGCCTCCCCGCGACGCTCGCGCAGGTCGCAACGTGAGTTGGAGCGGGACCGTCCGAGCGACGTTGAGTCCCGACATCGGCCTCGACCTCGGAACGGCCAACACCGTCGTCTACGAGCGCGGAGCCGGCGTCATCGTAAGCGAGCCCTCGGTCGTAGCGTACGACGTCGCAAGTGACTCGATCATCGCCATCGGCCGCGCGGCCAAAGAGATGGAAGGGCGCGTTCCCGGCCGGATATCGGTCGTGCGACCGCTGCGGCGCGGGACGATCTCCGACTTCCGCGCGGCCCAGACGCTCGTCGCGCGCCTGGTCGACCGCGCGCTTGCAACGCGTCCCCGGTTAGCGCCGCGCCTGGTTGCGTCGGTGCCTGGCTGCGCCACCGACATCGAATGCAAGGCGGTCGAGCAAGCCGTACGGGCCGCCGGCGCGCGCTTCACGACGTACGTACCGCAGGCGGTCGCCGCGGCAGTCGGCGCGGGTCTCGACGTGCAACGCCTCATGGCGCAAATGGTCATCGACATCGGCGGCGGCACGACCGAGATTGCGATCATTGCAGGCGCGGGCGTGGTGCGGCTGGAGTCGGTGCAAATCGGCGGCGACTACTTCGACGCCGCGATCCGCGCGAAGCTGCACGGACGCCGGTTCGACATTGGGACGCTCAGCGCAGAAGCGCTCAAGCTGGAGCTTGGTTTCGCGGGGCGTGCCCCGGGGCGTGCCCCCGCGATCGTCAACGGCATCGACCTCGATGCGGGTGCGCCGCGTGGGCGCGAAGTGACCGAGCAGTTCGTCGGCGAAGCGATGGCCGAGGGAATCGAACGCATCGTGCGCAGCGTTCGCGCGGTATTGGAAACGACTCCGCCCGACGTTGCGGCCGACCTTCTCGAGAGCGGAATTACGCTGACGGGCGGAGGTGCGCTCATTGCCGGGCTCGCCGCCGAGATCGGACTGCGCACCAACGTGCCGGCTACGGTTGCACCCGATCCCTTGACCTGCGTTGCCCGCGGCGCCGGTGAGATTCTTGGGTCGCCAACGCTGCTCGAGCGGCTGCGCCCTCACGCGGACCGGCTCACGAGGTGGTACCAATCGCTACGTATCGGGATGAGAGAAAGCTATTCGCCGTAGTCGGCACGGTGATCGCTGCCGCCTCGATTGCGCTAGTGCAACTCGAAGCCGCCAAATCCGGTAAGCCCAGCATCATTACGGTCGGCGTAGCCTCGACCGCGGCCGCGTTTCAGTTTGCCGTGTCCGGCGCGGCCGGAGGGGTTCGCGCTGCGTTCGGGTCGATCGCCGACGTGCCGCACCTCTACGCGCAAACGCGCCGCCTGGCCGAACGAAACCAAGCCCTGGCGCGCGCCAACGCGGCGTTGCGCGAGCAACTCGCGCGCGTGCCGGACCGCGAAGCCGTCGACCGGGCGGCGTTCTTCGAGCCGAACGGCATCATCGCGAGCGCCATCGGTTACGATCCCGAGAACCAGTCACGCGTCGTAACCCTCGACGTGGGCTCGCATGCCGGCGTCCGCCCGGGCGCCGGTGTCATCGACGAGGACGGCGTCGTCGGCCGCGTCATCGAAGCCGAACCGTTCAGTAGTAAAGTATTGCTGGTCACCGACCTCGAGAGCAAGGTGCCGGCGGTCGTACAGCGTGGGCGCTGGTGGGGCATCGCGACCGGTACGAACTCGCGCATTGCGCTCCAGTACGTTTCGCAAGACGCCAAGCTGCGAGTCGGCGACGTCGTCGTTACCGGCGAAGGACGCTCGTTCCACGCCGGCTATACGCTCGGAACGATCCGAGCGATCTACCACCCCGAAGGCGCCCTCTATCAGACGGCGCTGCTCGAACCGGCGGTCGCTTTCGGGCGGCTCGGCAACGTCATTGTCCTCCCGCATATCTAGGCCGGCCGCCACCGAACCGTACCGCGTGGCCGAACCGCCTGCCTGGCCGGCGGTTACCCTAGCGTTGGCGGCTGCGCTGCTGTTTCAGACGACTCTCGGCCCCGCGTTCGCGCTGCGCGGCGCCGTCGTCAGTTGGATCCTGCTGCTTGTAATCTGGTACGGCTTTCGCACCGGATGGGGCCGCGGCTTGTTCTTCGGCCTCATCGCCGGCGCGTGCGAGGACGCACTGTCTCCCTTGACGGCACCCGCATGGACGTTCGCAACGGCGCTCATCGGTGCTGCCGCCGGACGCGCCGGCTCGACCTTCGTTGCCGAGTCGCGCGCTTGGCTCGTGCCGTTCGTGGTCGTCGCCACGCTGCTGCGCTACGCCGTTTTCGGGCTCATCATGCACCTCGAACGGCGCCCGCTCGGCGAATCCTTTCATACCGTCTTGTGGCAGAGCGCGCTCGACGGCCTCGTTGCCCTAGCACTGATGCTCGTGTTTCCGCAACTCCGCGGCCGGTATGCGGCCGACTCCTGAACGCGCGCGCGGCGCTTCCCAAAATCTCTGGAAGCTCATCGTTCTTGCGCTTTTTGTGAGCGCGACCCTCGGCTTGCTCGCGTTCCGTCTCACGCAGGTACAGCTTGTCGAGGGCGTTGCGTACGCTGCCGCGGCGCGCGCGAACCAGATTCGGCGCATTCCCGTTTCCGCGCCGCGCGGCCGCATCTACGACCGTGACGGAACGCTGCTCGTCCGCAGTCGCCCGTCGTTCGTTTGCGCGCTGATTCCCTCGGAGATTAGAGACGCCGATGCTACCCTGCGCGTGCTGGCTGAGACGCTGCGCATTCCCGAGTCGCGCTTACAGGCGCGGCTGCTGCACCATAACGGCGTCAACTATCGTACCTTCGACGAGGTCGCCCTTTACGAGCCGTACGGTCCGGTCATTCTCGCAAGCGATTTGACGAACGCTCAGATGGCGCGCCTAGCCGAGGCGCAGGCGCAACTGCCCGGCGTCGATTTGGAAGCGCAGCCGGTGCGCGACTATCCCTACCGCCGAGCGGGCTCGCACATCTTCGGATATGTCGGGCAGATCACCGAGAACGAGTACGGCGCGCTCAAAGGCAAGGGCTATCAGCGCAATGACGTCGTCGGCAAGGACGGCATCGAGGAGGACTACGACCGGCTCTTGCGCGGTGTGCCGGGCGGCGAGCAGATCGAGGTCAACTCGCAGGGTCAGCTCGTGCGCCGCCTCGGCCCGGTCGAACCGGTTCCCGGCGACAGTTTGATCTTGACGGTTGACTGGCGTTTGCAGCAGATCGTCGAGGCGGCCTTGCACGATGAGCTGGCGGCGTGGGGCAAGGCGCGCAAGCGCCGCCTCGCCGGCGCCGTGGTGGCCATCGATCCGTACGACGGCGGCATCTTAGCGATGGCCTCGTACCCGAATTTCAACCCGAACGATTTCACCAACGGCATCAGAGAGAGCACGTACCGCACCTATCTCGACGATCCGTTACGGCCGCTCTACAACCGCGCGATCGGAGCCGCAACCGCAACCGGCTCGACGTTCAAGATGGTAACCGGAAGCGCAGCGCTCTCGACCGGGGTCATCGGAAAAGATCAAGTGCTGTACGATTCGGGCGCTTGGTACTGCCACGGCGTCACGTTCGTCGACGTGGCCGCGGGTGGGCTTGGCACGACCGATTTCGTGCACGCACTTGCCGCCTCGTCGGACGGTTACTTCTATCAACTCGGCGACCGCCTGGGACACGAGCGATTGCGGCACTACGCGCTGGCCTACGGGCTTGGCAGCGAACTCGGCATCGACATCCCCGGCGAATATCCCGGCAACTGGCCGACCAACCAGTGGTCGATGAAAACCTACGGGCTTCCGCTCGAGCCGAGTGACGTCTGCCAGCTTGCGATCGGTCAGGGCGCAATGCAAGCCACGCCGCTGCAGATGGCCGACATCGCGGCGACCGTCATCAACGGCGGCACCTTGTACCGGCCGCATTTTCTGCTAGCCGTGCGCGACGCGCAGGGGCGCATTATCAAACGTTACGCGCCCGAAGTGATCCGGCGCGTGCCGGTCACCGCCGAGTCGCTGCGCGAGGTGCGGGCCGGGATGGCGCAGGTCACCGAGCCCTGGGGCACTGCCTACGGGCTCGCCATCGCGGGGCTGCCCTTCTCGGGGAAAACGGGAACGGTCGAAACCGACGGCGGCAATGGGCCGAACACGACCTGGTTCGTCGCCTACGCCCCGAGCGACCACCCAAAGCTGGCGCTAGCGGTCTTCATGGAACGCACGGGCGGCTACGGCGCGCAAGTTGCGGCGCCGGTCGCTCAGCGCGTTCTGGCTGAGTACTTTCACAAGAAGCTGCCGGGCTGAGGCACGCCGGTGCAGAAGAGCGCGGGACCATGATTGCGCATCAGATCCGGACCTCGGCTGCGGCCTCGCGCTTGTCGGGCGAAGGGGCCTTCGAAGTGCTCGCTCGGGCCAGAGAGCTCGAGGCGCTGGGGCGCGACATCATTCACCTCGAGGTGGGCGAGCCCGATTTCGACACGCCGGAAAACATCAAGCGCGCCGGCATCGCGGCAATCGAGGCCAACCAAACGCACTACTCGCCCTCGGCCGGGATCGGCGCTTTGCGTGAAACGATCGCCCAATACGCCGCGCGCCTGCGCGGGATCGCGCCGTTTCGGCCCGATGAGGTCGTGGTCAGCCCGGGCCTCAAGGCCTTGATTTGGAACGTACTCGGGGCGTTGCTCGACCCGGGCGACGAGGTCGTGTTCGCGGATCCCGCCTACTCTTCGTACGCCTCCGTTTCGGCCTATCTCCAGGCACGCGCACGCCCGATTCCACTGCTCGAGCGCACGAACTTTCGCCTCGACCTCGATCGCCTGCGCGCGACCGTATCCGACGCCACCAAAGTGCTGATTCTCAATTCGCCGCACAACCCGACGGGCGGNNGATGCGCGAGCGCACGATCCTGCTCGACGGCTTCTCCAAGGCATACGCCATGACCGGCTGGCGCTTAGGCTACGGCGTCATGCCGGCAAGCATCGCCAAAACCGTCGCGCTGCTGGGTCAAAACAGCTACTCGTGCACGGCAACCTTCGTTCAGCATGCGGGAATTGCAGCGCTCGACGGACCGGACCACGCGGTCGAAACGATGGTGGCCGAGTTTCGCAGGCGCCGCGATGCGATCGTGGCTGGTCTCAATTCGCTTCCGGGCGTCACCTGCAAGACGCCGGAAGGCGCGTTCTACGCCTTCCCCAACGTGAGCGCGATCACTACGGACGACCGGCGCCTGGCTTCGTTTTTGCTCGAGAGCGCCGGCGTAGCGGCTCTGGGCGGTTCGTCGTTCGGCGAAGCCGGTCGCGGCTACATGCGCTTCTCGTACGCAAACTCGCTCGGAGCGATCGCGCGTGCGATCGAGCGAATCGGTGCCGCCTTGCCGCACTTCCCCGCCGCTTAACCCGTTCCGGTCGTGAACGAGCCGACGTCGGCGTACGCGCAATTCCCTTGATACGGCAGCACGATGCGCACCTCGTAGCGTGTCTGGGGCTTCAGTGGCGGCACCCACGTCCCGACGTAGCGCATCGTTCCCGCCGCCGCTAGGGGTCCCGGCAACTCGATGAGCGGAGCGTGCGGTTCGGGCAACTGATCACCTCCGACCAAGCTCAAGATGCCGCCCTCGGCCGGGTAACCTGACCCGTCGTCGAGCACGACTCGCTGCTCGTCGATGTTTGGTATCGATGGATTGTTGCCGACCGGAACGTCGGCTTGCACCACGATGAGGCGCAGACGCGTCGGAGCACCCGTCGAACCGTCAAGCGGCGCGGCCAGGGCCGTCTTCACGGGAGGAGCCGGGAAAGGACACGCGGTCGCGGCCGCGCTCGTTTGCGCCGCAGCGGATCCTCCGCCCGGCGCCGCAGCGACGATGAGGATGAGCGAGAGCGTGGCTGCTTTTGGGAGCATTTCGTTCCTTTTTCCCACTCGCCGGCGCAATCCGGGCGGCGGCCTGGATGGGCGCGACGTTCCGGCGGCAAAGTGCGCGCGATGCTGCTCGAAGATGACGTCGTCTTGCTGGCCGGGGGAACGGGACGGGTCGGCGGTCCCAGCTTGCGCGCGTTTTTACGCGAAGGCGCCTCCGTCGCGCTGCTCTCGCGAACGCGGCAAGCCGCCGAGGAAACGATCGCGACGCATGCTCGCGGCGCGGCCGGCCGCGTCCAGGTCGTCGTCGCAGACTTGCTCGCACCGGAGGACGGCGCGCGGGCGGTCCGTGAGACGGTAAGCCGTTTCGGCCGGCTCGACGGCGTTGCGAACCTCTCCGGACGGGGCTCGTTCGTCGCCGTCGCCGATTCCACGCTCGACGACTTCATGATCAATCTGCGCGGGTTCGCCGTCACGAACTACAATCTGATGCTGCCGGCATTACGGCACATGCTCGCCCAGGACCAGCGCCCAGGCGCGCGTAGCCGCGGCCGGTTGGTCGTGGTCACCGCCGGAAGTTCGCGCACGCCGCAGCCGCGTTTCGGCTTGATGGGCGCCGCGAAGGCAGCCGTCAATACGTTCATGCTGGCGATCGCGCGCGAGCATAAGGCCGACGGAATCGTTTCGAACGCCCTGGTTCTCGGGGCCGTCGCGACCGAGGCGGCAAAAGACTATCTCGACGCGCAGAGTTTTGCCGCCGCCTCGACGCCGGAAGAGCTCGCCGAAACGCTCGCGTTTCTTGTGAGCGACCGTTCCAGCGGCATCAACGGCGTCTTGCTCGATCACAACGCGCGCGAGGTCGATTAAGCGGCAAGGCGTGACCGCATACTCGATTTCGGTGCACGCTGCGCCCATCGTTTGATGAATAACGCTGCCGTTCGACGCGCCAAACAATATGGGCAGTTCTTCACACCCCGCACTGTTGCGCGGGCGTTGGTCCGTTGGGCGCTCGCCGATGCGAACGGTCGCATTTTGGACCCAGCCTGCGGCGACGGGCAATTCTTGGCATGTCACGATCGCGCGGTCGGGGTCGAGCTGGATACGGAGCACGCCGCAACGGCGGCCAGACGTGCTCCTCGCGCTTTCGTTCACGCGGGGGTTGACTTTTTCGAGTGGGCCGCGCGCTCGAACGAGCGCTTCGAGGCGGCCGTCGGCAATCCACCGTTTATTCGCTATCAAGGTTTCGCGGGCAGCACTCGGCAGCGTGCGCTTGCGATGGCGCAACGAATAGGCGCGGACCTCCCCGCGCTTACGTCCTCGTGGGCGCCTTTCGTCGCGGCGGCGGCGGCTTTGGTCAAACCCGCCGGCCGAATCGCCTTCGTCGTCCCCGCTGAAATCGGCCACGCAGCCTATGCAAAGCCGCTCCTTATCGCCCTGTGCAGGAGCTTCTCGTACGTGCAGATCGTGGCGCTCCGAAGGCAGCTCTTTCCCGAACTCGCCGAGGACGCGTGGCTCTTATACTGCCGAGGACGTGGCGGGGACACGTCGCAGATTCATCTGAGCATCCTCGACTCTTTTGAAGAGAGTCCGCTGCCCCCCGCGGTTGCGCAGCGCATTCCCATCGAGGCGATAACCTCCAAGCACGGCCACCTTCGACGCTGGCTTTTGCCTGACGACATTCGCATTGCCTACGAGACGGTGCAAACCGGCCCCGGCGTCGTGCGTCTCGGAGACGTCGCTTACGTCGGCATCGGCTATGTCACGGGAGCGAACGACTTCTTTCATCTGCGCCCCTCCGATGTGCGACGTCTCGCAATTCCGAAACGCTTCTTGCGACCGGCCGTACGCAAGGGCGAATCGCTGCCGCGGGACAAAGCACTTACCGTTTCCCACGTGCGGACTTGGATCGCAGCCGACAAGCCACTGTTCTTGTTGTACCTGACTGCGCAGGCTCGCAAGGAGCATGCGATCCGTAGGTACTTAGCGACGCCGGCCGCAGACAAGGCTCGGACCGCCTACAAGTGCCGCGTCAGGAAGCCGTGGTATGTGGTGCCTGCGGTCAGCGTGCCCGACGGGTTTCTCACGTACATGTCCGGCGAGCGCGTCTCGCTGATCCAAAACAAAGCCGGTTGCGTCGCCACCAACTCCGTCCACGTCGTGTCGATGAACGCAGGCTGCCCGTTCGACCTGATCCAGCGCGGCTGGGATACGCCGCTGGCGCGATTAAGCTGCGAGATCGAGGGTCATCCGCTTGGTGGCGGCATGCTAAAGATCGAGCCGCGTGAGGCGCAACGCATCGTCGTTCCCCGAGAAGGCGCATTGGCCGATCCGGCAATGGCCGCGATCTTCGAACGCGGCGTCGCCGCTATGCGGCGCTGGAGGCATCTCAGCTAGCCTGCTAGAGCACCGCCTCGTCTCTTAAACCCGGCCTGCGTCGAGCCGCTCGACAACGTCACCCCGTCTAAATTTTCATCGCCGTCTGGACGTCGGCGAGCGTCTCGACGGCAATAGCGCGGACCTTCTGTGCGCCGTCCGCTAGAATCTCGTCGACTTGCGCCGCATCGAGGCTCGCGCGCCGCTCACGGACCGGACGCAAGGACGCATTGAGGCGCTCGGCCAGCTCCGATTTGCAGTCAACGCAGCCCAGCGCTCCGCTACGGCAGTGCTCCTCGATCCACGGGACGCGCGGACCGTTGACCAGCTCGTGCAGCGAGAAGACCGGGCAGATTTCCGGCCGCCCGGGATCGTTGCGGCGGATCTTCTGTGGATCGGTCACCATCGAACGCACTTTCTTCTCGGTGGTTCGGTCGTCGTCGGCGATGTCGATCGTGTTGCCGTACGACTTGTGCATCTTTCGCCCGTCGGTGCCGTCGACGTCGGGGAACTCCGAGAGGGTGCCGTGCGGTTCGACCAGCGTCGGCCCGTACAGATGGTTGAAACGGCGCACGACCTCGCGGCCGAACTCGAGATGCGAAAGCTGATCCTTGCCGACCGGCACCGTGTTGGCACGCACGATCGCGATGTCGCAAAGCTGCATCAGCGGATAACCCAGAAATCCGTAGGTGGCGATCTCGCCGCCCAGCTGTTCGATCTGGTCCTTGAAGGTCGGCACGCGCTGCAGCCACGCGACGGGTACGATCATCGAAAGCAACACCTGCAGCCGGCTGATCTCCGGAACGTGCGACTGGACGTAGATCGCGCTGCGCGCCGGGTCGACGCCGGCTGCTAACCAATCGAGCACCAATTCGACCACGTTGTGGCGAATCTGCTCGGGGTGCTCGAAGGCCGTCGTCAGCGCGTGAAGGTCGGCCACTTCGAAAAAGGCTTCGTCCGTTTTGCAGAATTGCGCCCACTGCCCGAGCGCTCCAAAGAGATGACCGATGTGGAGCCGCCCCGTCGGTCGCATACCCGACATGATCCGCCGCTTGGCAGAGTTCGAACCCTCCTCGCTCAGAACGTCGGCCGAACGTTGCGTCTCCTGCATCACCGCTCGCCCTATGCTAGAGAGGCTCCCAAGAAGCCTCGCGCCGCCGGCGCCGGCGCACCCTTCGAACGAGACGACGCTGCTTAGTATGCGGTGCGCATCGGGCCGAGCGGAGCGCCGCGCTCGATCTTTCCGCGCACAAAGGCGCGCGCTTGCGCGACCGCCGCGGACGTCGCGCAGCCGCGCGCGAGCCCCGCGGCAATCGCGTCGGCAAGCAGGCATCCCGTGCCGCGCAGCACCGTGTCGATACGCGCGTCGTCGAAGATGCGCAGCTCCCCGTCGAAATAAACGTCCACGGCACGATCGCCCTCCAGATGGCCGCCTTTGACCAGCACCGCACGCGGTCCGCGCGCGACCAGCCGCCGCGCAGCGTCGGCCATTTCCGCCACCGTTCTCGGCGCGGTACGTTGCAGCAGCTCTCCGGCTTCCGCGAGGTTGGGCGTCAGGACGTCGACCCGCTCGAGCAGCCGGCCGGCAATCGTTTCGATCAACTCCGGTCCTGCAAACGAACCGCCCCCGCTCGGTGCAAAGACCGGGTCGTACACGACCGGCCCGACCGCCACGGCGAGTTGCTCGGCGACGACCGCGGCACTTGCCGCATCGAGCAATGCGCCGACGCGGTAGCCGTCGATCGTCAAGCTTCCCAGAGCCGCGAACTGCGCGCGCACGATTTCGGCGGGAACCGGCAGCAGCGCGCGCACGCCGGCTTCGTCCTGCGCCGTAACGCCCGCCACGACCATCACCGCACGCACACCGCATTCGGCGAGCGCCAACAGGTCGAGGCCGAGGCCGGCCGCATTCCACGGATCGGTCGAGCCGACCGCACACACGACGCGCATCCTCGTCGTCGAGATCGGGCCGCCGTCGCTCACGCCGTCAGCGCGTTCCACCCGGTCACGAGCTCACGCGTCATGCCGAGTGGATCGGGGGCCAGGGCAATCGCCGAAGCGATCGCCGCCATCGACACGCCGCTCCGGACGACGCCCGGCAGCTGGTCGCGGCCGATTCCCCCGATCGCTGCGACCGGCGCGCTGCTCGCCGCGACGACTTCGCGCATGCCTTCGATGCCGAGCGGGTCGCCCGCATCGTCCTTGGTCACCGTCCGCGCGTACGGACCGACGCCCAGATAATCGGCGCCCAGGCGAGCAGCCGCTCGCGCCTCCGCGGGCGTTCCGCACGACACCCCCAGGAGCCGTCCGCTCAACGCAACGCGCAGGGCGGACGCGTCGAGCAGGGCCAGATCCTCCTGCCCGACATGTAAGCCGTCGGCATCGAGCGCGGCTTGCAGGTCGTCGTTGACGATCAGCAGCGCCGATGCGGCGCGCGTCAGCTCGTGCAGCCGCGCGACGAGCGTGCGGTCGACGCCGTTCTTGGCCCGGTATTGCACGATTCGCACGCCGCCGGCCAAGATGGCTTCTAAGAGCGCGAGGGGCCGAGCGGTCAGCCCCGCGTCGACCAGCGCGTAGATTCCGCGTAAAGGCATTCCGGTAAAAGAAATAGAGGGGGGCTGGCACGCAGCCCTCCTCTATGACGGGCAGCCGTGTCGTGGATCGCTAGGGCGAGTTCGTGACGACTACGATGACGGTTCCGCTGACGCCGCGCGCGGCAGCGGTGACGAGCAAGCAGTAGTTGGTCGAGGCCGGCGGGCCGGCCGAAGGCGCAATCGGCGTATCGGTATCGATTCCAACCGGGCCCAGGCTCGCAACGGTGTTGAGCGTTAGCGGCGGACCGACGAAAATCGTCGAGGCGGTTTGGGTGTAGTTCGGCAGGTTGGTGGCGTAGTTCGGGGTGGTGCCGACCGGATTGTTTGCGTCGGTCAACTGAACGTATCCGGGATAGAACGGATTGGGATAGCCGTACGGCTGGCCCGTCGGCGCCGGCTGGTTGACTTTCGACGCGACCTGCGTCAAGAGCGACTCGATGGCGGTCGTGGCCGCGGGCGTTCCGCACTCGCCGTTCCCATTGGGGGCGGGGCCGCGCGGATAGGGCGTTCCCGCGGGAGCATACACGGCGGACCACGTGAACTGGACGTTGGGAACGATCAGATTACTGAACTGGGTCTGGTACGCAATCCCGTTGATTTCGATCGGAGCGTTGCCGGTTGGCGACACGAAGAAATCATCGGCCTGAGCCGAGCCGTTGGTGAAGGTGATCCGGCCGATCGACGTCGACGAAGAGTTGCTGCCGGACAAACCGGTGCCTCCCGAACACGCGACCAGCAAGGTCAGGCCGCAGAGGGCAACGAGCGAGAGGGCAAGACGACGCATTCGTGTGTACTCCCGTCGGACACGAGAAAACCGTCGACGGCCTTCTGAAAGGGACGCCGCCGGTCCGGGTCGCGAGTTAGCCTCCCCGGCGGCCGTCTCCTCCAGCGCCTGCAAGGGCGACGTGCCGCAGGTTGCTGCGGCGTCTGCGCGCGCGGCTTTCACAGCGCAATCGGCGGGACGTCGACCGAAAACGGTTGGTCGGCCCCGTCTCGCAGCGAGGGCGCGATCGTGAGACTGAGGGCCTTCGGTGTGAAGCGATCGGGCGTGAGGAAGGTCAACGTGCCTGTGTACTGACCGACCGGCGGCAGCCGCAGGCCCAGGCGCAATTGACGGTCGGTCAACGCGGGCAGCTTCGTCTCGATCAGGTGGTAAACGCGGCCGCGGTCGTCCCGCAAGACCGAGCGGCCATAGGGCAGCAGCGTCACCGTTTCATCGCCGAGATTTGCGAAGTTGACGACCAGCTCTAGCCGGCTCGTAAAGAACGACAGCTTGCGCACGCTGATGCGAAGCTTGTTCTGCGTGACGGTGGCATTCGGCGGCGTGACCGCGCGCCACGGATGGTATGGGTCCTTGACGCGAATCGTACCGCCCTCATTGATAAGGCCGTACATGACGCGACCGGTCGCCGACCCCGAAACCGCTCGCGCGTGATCGAAGAATTCAAACTCCTCCGAGACGATGACGACCACACTCTTGGGGGGAACGTCGCGATGCGCGAGCACGCTGAACTTGTCGATTTTGAAGGAGTCGGCGGCAAAGATCGATGCGAAGTTGGCGGCGTTGCCGAAGTAGCGCCGTTCCTGGCCCGTCAAGAGGGCAAAGGCACGCGCGTAATCGCCGCGCTCGATGGCACCGAGATAGCGCGAGAGCACCTCTCGATCGGAGGCCGGCAGCGGCGCGACGGCAGGCGACGCGGCGATCAGTCCGAGCGATAACGCGAAGGCCGCAACGCGGTGCATCAGCCTCCCTCCGGGGCAATCGTCTCCACCAACCGATCGAGTTCGTCGTCGCCCGAGAATCGAATCTCGATGCGGCCGCCCGTTCGGCTCGCAACGATCGCGACAGGCGCCGCCAGCCGATAGCGCAGCCGCGTTTCGACCGCTTCGATGTCGGCCGATTTCGGGCGCGATCCGCGCCGCTTGCGCGCACCGGGCAGCCTTCCGCCTTCCGCCATCCGCTCGATCTCGCGAACGGTCAGGCCCTCGCGCTCGATTCGCGCTGCGAGCGCCTCGCGGAGCGCCGGATCGAGCGCCAGGAGCGCGCGCGCATGGCCGGCGCTTAGCTCGCCGCTGCGCAAACGCGCCTTGATGTCGTCCGAGAGGCTCAAGAGCCGTAGGGCGTTCGTGATTGCCGGGCGGCTCTTTCCGATCCGCTCGGCCAATCGCTCCTGCGTGAAGCCGAACTCATCGATCAAGTGCGCAAACCCCATGGCTTCCTCGAGGGCGTCGAGGTCCTCGCGCTGCAGATTTTCCACGATTGCCACTTCGAGGCTCGTGCGGTCATCGGCTTCACGCACGATGGCGGGGATCGTCTCGAGCTTCGCGGCGGCCGCGGCGCGCCAGCGGCGCTCGCCGGCGATCAGCTCGTAGACACTTGTTTCGCCCTCCGAGGAAAGCATGCGAACGATGACCGGAACGAGTACCCCGAGCTCGCGGATCGATTGTTCGAGCTCGGCGAGCCGGCCTGGCGCGAAGGCCTTGCGCGGCTGCCGCGGGTTCGGTCGAATCGCGTCGACCCGCAGCTGCGCCACCGCCCCCGAAGGCCGTTCGTCGCCCAGGAGCGCGCCCAAGCCGCGACCCAGTCCCCGCTTCACGCTCACGATTGAGCTCCGACCGCAGGTTTCAAGTCGACCGGGCACTCGGAGGCTACGACCTCCCGGGCAAGCGCAATATATGCCTGTGCCCCGCGGCTCTTGATGTCAAAGAGCACGACCGGCTTGCCAAAGGAGGGCGCCTCCGAGAGCCGGATGTTGCGCGGAATCTGCGTGCGAAACACGACCCCAGGGAAGTAAGCGTTGACTTCCTCGAGCACCTCGCTTGCTAGCTTGGTGCGACCGTCGAACATGGTGACGAGCACTCCGGCCATGCGCAGCGACGGGTTGAGCGCATCGCGGATGCGCGCGATCACCGTCGTCAATTGCGAAAGCCCCTCGAGGGCGTAGTATTCGGCCTGAACCGGAATGAGCACTTCGTCGACCGCGGTCAGGGCGTTCAAGGTGAGCAGTCCGAGCGACGGAGGGCAGTCGATGAGGACGTAGTCGTAGCGCCGGCTGACGTCCTCGAGCTCCCGCTTGAGGCGCGTCTCGCGCGAGAGTGTCGAGACGAGCTCGATCTCGGCGCCGGCCAGGTTGATCGTGGCGGGGATGAGATCGAGGCCCGCAACCGCGGTCGGCACAATGACGCGCTCGGCTGGTATGCCGCCGAGCAACATCCCGTAGACGTCGCCCTCTAGGGAGCGCTTGTCGATGCCAAACCCGCTCGTCGTGTTGCCTTGAGGGTCGAGGTCGACAAGCAACACCCGGCGGCCCTGTAGCGCCAAGGAGGCGCCCAGATTGACGGCCGTCGTGCTTTTGCCGACGCCACCCTTCTGGTTGACGATCGCGATCGAACGAGTCACAGCACCCCGGGCATGTCGAGACCGGTCACCACGTTTCGCGTGAAACACCGGGGCGGCCCGAATGCGCTCCGGTGAGGAATGCGCGGACGGCATCGCGCAACCGGCTCGGCTCGTTCATAGCTGGGTCATCAGTCACCTGCTCTAGGAGGTGCTGGAGCACTTCGCCCACGATCGGTCCGCCGCGCGAGCCGCGGGGCAGTTTGCCCGCAGCCACCAACTCGTCGATGACGTCCTCGCCGCCGAGTGCGAGGTCGCGGGCCGTCAGAGGCGGCCGTTCGGCCAGCACCGATGCGACCCGCGCCTGGAAGCGCTCGTTTTCGTCGCTCCGTTTTGGCAAACCGCTTCCCACGATGTCGGCCGCACGTAAGGCGAACTGGCGCCCGAGGTTGTCAACGCCGACGCGCCGCACGAAACGGCGAATCGCCGCATCGCTCAAATTCGGGTTGGCGCTGTACATGTGGTTGCGCACGAGCGCGGCGGTCCGCTCGACCACTTCGGTGGGGAAGCGCAACCCGCCGAGCCGTTGCGACGCCATCTCCTCGCCGACGATCTCGTGGCGGTAGAAGTGCGGGCCGTCTTTGGTCCGCGGCTTCCCCAGATCGTGCATGAGGGCGGCGAGGCGAAGGATCAGGTCGTCCGGCGGGGTCGCGTCGAGCGTCTCCAGGCTGTGGCGGTAAACGTCGTACGCATGCCACTCGTTCTGTTCGACGCCGACGCTTTCAGCGAGTTCCGGCAGAACGTATGGCAGCAGCCCGCCCGCACGCATCAGATCGAAGCCGACCGATGGCCGCTCGGCCAGGGCGAGAAATTTCGCCAACTCGTCGCGCACGCGCTCGGGCGAGACCGTCACCACGAGCGCGGCGGAGCGCCGCAGCGCTTCCATCGTGCCCGGTGTGACCGCAAACCCGAAACGCGCCGCGAATTGGCAAGCCCGCAGCATGCGCAGCGGATCCTCTTCGAAAGCCGCTTTGCGCAGGAGATCGATGCGCCGCAACTCGATGTCTTGGCGGCCCTCGTAGGGGTCCACCAGTTCGCCACCCGGGATCGCGCGCGCCAGCATGTTCATACGGAAGTCGCGCCGCGCCAAATCGTCCTCAAGCGACACGCCGGGGCCAAACTCGACGGCGAAGTCACGGTGGCCGCCGCCGGTCGAATGCTCCCGCCGGGGAAGCGCGACGTCGACGGTCGCTCCTTCGAAGGTGGCTTTGACGACAGCGAAGGCGGCGCCCACGACGTCGGCTCTGCCGATGCGACGCAGCCGCTCGACCAAGTCGGGCAGCTCGATGCCCACTGCCACATAATCGAGGTCCTTGGCCGGCCGCGGGATCCCGTCGAGCGTCGAGCGTACCTCGTCGCGCACGCGTCCGCCGACCGCGTAGAGCGTCCCCGCCGGCAACGCCGCCGCCAGCGCCGCGTCGATCAGCCCGATTTCGTTCGGGCTCACAACGGCGCCGTGCGCCCGCCGTCCCGCTTTACGTCCCCGCGCCGCGCCGCCGCCGACGCAAAGCATAGCGGGCGCTTTTCGGGGACGCCCGCGCGGCGCGGAAAGCGCGACGGGGTCGGCCCGCGCTTGGTAACGAGCAAGATGCGGCGCCGCCCGTCGAGCTCGATCTCACCGCTCAGCTCACCGTTAAGCACGAGCGCAGCGTCGGCCGTCGCGCGTCGCTCCGCATCGCCCAACTCCCCCCGTGGCAGCACCGCCATCCCATTCGGCGCGAGAAACGGTAACGTGAGTTCGAGGACCGCCGGGGCGCTCGCCACGGCACGCGCCGTGGCGCTTGCGAAACGGTCGCGCAGATCCGGGCGCCGGCCAGCAATTTCGGCCCGCTCGGCAATGACCGTCACGGGAAGGTCCAGCGCAACCGCGACCTCGCGCAGGAACTGCGCTTTCTTGAGGGTGGCCTCGACGAGCGTGACGCGATAGCCGCTCGCGAGCGCCAGCGGAATGGCCGGAAAGCCGCCCCCGCTGCCGATATCGACGAACGGATCGCGAATGTGCCGCAACAGCGTCAAGGAGTCGGCGATGTGCGCGGCCACCGCTGCCGGATGGCGCGCGGCGGTTAGGTTGAGCTGCGCCCCGCGCTCGAGCAAGAGGGCGGTAAACGCTGCGAGACGAGGGCGATCCTGCGGCCGGCCGATGTCGCGCAGCGCATCGGCAAGCGCGTTCGTCATCTCGCGCCAGCGCCGGCAGGCAGGGGCTCGGGGCGGTGCGCGCGCCGCAAGTGCACGGCAACGATTGCGACGTCCGCCGGAGAGATTCCGGGAATACGCGCGGCCGCGCCGAGCGAACGCGGACGGTGCCGGGTCAACTTCTCACGGGCCTCGCGCGAAAGTGCGCCCAGTTCCGCGTACGGGAACGTATCCGGCAGGCGCGCCGCCTCGTCGCGCGAGGCGCGCTCGACCGCGCGTTGCTGCCGCCGCGCGTAGCCTTCCAGTTTCACCTCGATGGCTAGCCGCTCGCCCGTCGCAGCATCGACGTCTAGGGCCGCCGCGACGTCGTCAAAAGCGACTTCCGGACGGCGCAGTGCCTGCGCAACCGTCATCCCGTCCAAGCAGCGCGTCGCGTCGGCCAGCCGGCGCGCGCCCTCGAGTTTGGCCTCCCGCTCCCGAAAGCGCTCGTAATCGGCTTGCGGCAGCAGGCCGACCTCGTAGCCGAGCGGCGACAAGCGCAGATCCGCGTTGTCGTGCCGCAGCAGCACGCGGTGCTCGGCCCGCGAAGTGAGCATCCGGTACGGCTCGTCGACGCCCTTGGTGACCAGATCGTCGATCAAGACGCCGATGTACGACTGCGACCGTTCGAAAACGACCGGCTCGCGCCCCGCAGCGCGGCGCGCCGCATTGATGCCGGCAACCAGCCCCTGAGCCGCGGCCTCCTCGTATCCGGAGGTCCCATTGAGCTGCCCGCAATGGAAAAGCCCCACAATGCGCCGCGTCTCGAGCGTCGCATGCAGTTCGACCGGCGGGACGTAGTCGTACTCGACCGCATAGCCCGGGCGAATCATGCGAGCCGCCGCGAGGCCTGGAAGCGTTTGAAGCATCGCCAGCTGGACCTCGGCCGGGAGCGACGTCGAGAAGCCGCCGATGTAGATCGAGTCGCTCTCCCAGCCCTCAGGCTCGAGAAAGATCTGGTGCGTGGGGTTGTGGGCGAACTTCACCACCTTGTCCTCGATCGACGGACAGTAGCGCGGTCCGATGCCCTTGATGAGGTCGAGCCCGTACAGCGGCGAGCGATGAAGGTTGTCGCGAACGAGGCGATGGGTCGCTTCGGTCGTCCCGACGATGTGGCAGTCCAGCTGCGGCCCGGGGAAGCGTGCTTCGCTGCGGTAGGAGAACGGAAGCGGCAGCCGGCTCGGCGGCTGGACGCGGGCCTGCGCGAAGTCGATCGAGGCCCGCTCGACGCGCGGCGGGGTGCCCGTCTTGAGGCGGCCGGTCGGGAAGCCGAGCTGCCGCAAGGCACTCGATAGGCCGAGCGCCGGCGCTTCTCCCAGGCGACCGGCCGGCTCCGAAAAGTCGCCGCGGTAGATGCGCCCGCCCAGAAACGTCCCGGTCGCCAGAATGACGCTTGGCGCGTAGTAGCGCCGGCCGTCGTCGAGCACGACGCCGGCAACGCGGCCGGCAACCACCAGAAGGTCTTCAACGAGCCCCGCGACGACGCTGACCCCGGCTTGCGCGTGCACCGTGGCGCTTGCGATGCGAGTGTAGGCTGCCTTGTCGGCTTGCGCGCGCAAGGCGCGCACTGCCGGTCCTTTCGCCTCGTTAAGGAAGCGCACGTGCAGTTCGCAACCGTCGATGATACGGGCCATTTCGCCGCCGAGCGCATCGATCTCGCGCACGATCTGCCCCTTGGCGCTGCCGCCGATCGAGGGATTGCAGGCGAGCGTGCAGATGCGCTCGGGGTCGCCGGTGATGAGCAGCGCCGGTGCGCCCATCCGTGCAGCGGCCAGCACCGCTTCCACGCCGGCATGCCCGCCGCCCACAACGAGAACGGCGGCATCGTCCGCTCGCACTTGACCCATGCGGACCATGCTACCACAGGGCGCGCGGCCGCGCGCGATGGCGCCCGTTCGCGCGTTCGCTAGACGCCGCTCGGCCAAGAAGGTTCAGTCCTTTACTTTCCGATGCAAAAGCGGGCGAAGATCGCATCGAGCAGTGCCTCGTTGGCCGCGCTCCCGCTCAATTCGCCAAGCGACGCGAAGGCGACCGTGAGGTCGCCGGCGATCAGATCGACCGGGTCGCCCGCGTCGAGCGTCTCGAGCGCTAGCTCGAGCGCGCGCCAGGCTCGCAAGACCGCGTCGAACTGACGGGCCGTGCCCAGGTGCGGACGAGCCACATCGATCTGCTCGCCGCCCGCGATCAGCGCCGTTAAAGCGGCCCGCAGCCGCTCGAGCGTTGCGGCATCGAAGACGGAGCCGAACAGCGCATCGCGTTCGGCCGGATCGCGCTCGTCGTAACCGCGGCAGCCGAGGTCGCGCTTGTTGAACAGCACGAGGCGCTGGCGGGCGCGCGTTCGCTCGAGGACCGCGTTCGCGTCCGCATCCAACGAACGCGAACCGTCGACGACGACGAGCGCTATGCGGGCCGTATCGAGCGCCGCTTCGGCGCGGGCAACGCCGGCGACCTCGAGCCGGTCGCTGGCGCGACGCAGACCGGCCGTGTCGATCAACCGCGCGCAGCATCCCTCGAGCGCGAGCAACTCCTCGACGGTGTCGCGCGTCGTCCCGGCTAGTTCGGAGACGAGTACCCGATCGGCGCCGAGGAGCGCGTTGAGCAGCGAGGACTTACCGGCATTGGGCGGTCCCACGATGGCGACGCCGGCCCCCTCGCGCACCAGCCGGCCGCGTTCCCACGTTGCGGCCAAGCCGGCAAGCTGCTGCTCGATCGCGCGTAAGCGCTCGGCCAGCCGGCTCCGCTGCGGATCTTCCACCTCGTCCGGAAAGTCGATCGCCGCGGCCAGTTCTTCGAGCACGGCGGCAATCTGGCTGCGCGCGCCATCGACCTCGTGCGCTAACCCCCCCGATAGGCGCGCAAGCGCGGACTGAGCGGCCGACCGGTGCTCGGCAGCGATCAGATCCGCGACCGCTTCGGCGGCGCTTAAGTCCATCTTTCCGGCGAGGAAGGCCCGCCGGGTAAACTCGCCCGGCCCGGCAATCCGCGCCCCGCCGGCGAGCGTCGCAATCAGCGTGTCGCGAGCGACCGCGGGAGAGCCATGCACGTGCAGCTCCAGCACGTCCTCGCCCGTGTAGCTATGCGGGCCTTCGAACCAAAGCGCCAGGCCTTCATCGATGCGTTCGCCGCGCTGATCGACGATCGCGCCGAAGGTCGCCACGCGCGGGCGCAATGCGCGCCGCGAGCGAAACACGCAGCGCGCTACCGTCCGAGCGGCGGGACCGCTGACGCGCACGATCGCGACCGCGCCGCGCCCGGCCGGCGTGGCGATCGCCGCGATCGTGTCGCGCCGGTCGCCGTCTGAATCGAACCGTGTGTCTTCGCTCACCGCGATCGAAACCACGGCCTCTCCGGCGTCGCCGCGCGAGCCGCCGGCGTTAGGTAGGTCGCGGGGTGACGACGACGCGGCGCTCCGGTTCGACACCACTTGACTCGGTCGAAACGTATGGGTTGTCGGCAAGTGCCAGGTGGATGACTTTTCGCTCGGAGGGCAACATGGGCTCGAGCGGAATGGGGCGGCGCTCGCGAATCGCGCGCTCGAGCGTCTGCAAAGCGAGCGCCTTGAGCATGTCGGCGCGGCGCGCGCGATAGCCTTCAGCGTCGATCGTGAAGTAGTGCCGGTCTTTTTTTACGCCCGCGTTCACGATGTTGTTGAAGATCAGGT
>PMHO01000026.1 GCA_003156715.1 Candidatus Tityobacter terrigena | reverse complement strand
TCGGCTCGGGGCCGCGCGCGGGGATCGGCGAGCTCTCGCTGCCGGAAAACGAACCGGGAAGTTCCATCATGCCAGGCAAGGTGAACCCAACTCAAAGCGAGGCGGTCACGATGGTGTGCGTGCAGGTGTACGGAAACGATCTCGCAATTAGCTTCGCGGCTTCGCAAGGTAACTTCGAGCTCAACGTCTTCAACCCGGTGATGATCTACAACTTTCTGCATTCCACGACGCTGCTGCACGACGCGTGCACGATGTTCCGCGTGCATATGGTCGAAGGGCTGACAGCCAACGAGGACGTCATCGCGAAGCATCTGCGCGAATCGTTGATGACCGTCACGGCGCTCGCGCCGAAGATCGGCTACGACAAGGCCGCCGAGATCGCCAAGAAGGCGCACAAAGAAAAGAGCACCCTGAAGGAAGCGGCGCTCGCGCTCGGATACGTCGGCGCCGAGGATTTCGACCGCTTCGTGGTCCCCAAGGACATGACGCACCCCTAAACCGCGCCCGCCGCAGGAGGCTGCAGCCGTGCGCCGCGAAGGAGCCGCGTGGAAGGGGATATGATGCGCGGACCGTGCTTTCGCTCGGCTCTCGTCGCTGCCGCGATCGGAATCGCGGGGTTCCTGTGCGGCCCGGCCGCCTCGGCTCAAACGGCCGGCACGAGCCCTCCTGCGAGCTCCATGCCCGCCCTGCTTCCCGGAGATCCTCGGGCGATCATCGACGCGACCCGCAAGCGGGTCGCCGCGGGTGACCTCGACGGTGCGGCTCGGGCGCTAGCGGTCTACGTCGCAGCGCATCCTGAAATCGTCGAGCCGGCACGTTATCTCGGCGACCTGTATTACCGGCAAGCGGATTTCGCATCGGCCGAGCGCATCTATTTGCAAGTCCTGCGGTACCACCCCGACGAGCGGGCCACGCACGATCGGCTGGGCGGGATCTACGCCGCGCAAGATCGGATTCAGGACGCGGTCAACGAGTTTACGAAGAGTTTGCCGAACCCGGCGGGCTACGGGCACCTGGTCGATCTGCACCGGCGCCTGGGGGACTTGGCGGATTTCGAGTTTCGATACCGGCGAGCTGCGGACGGCAATATCGACGACGCAAAGGCCCAGTACGCATACGGGGTGATCCTGGTCGACGAGCACCGCCCGGCCGAGGCCATTCCGTACTTGCAACAAGCGCTTTCGTTGACGATGACGCCCCAGGCTTGCTCGCCTTTAGCGGCTCTCGGCAGCGCCTATCTCGACCTCGGCTGGACCGACAAAGCCGTCGACGTGCTGGAGGATTGCCTGGCCCGCGACCGCGAGAACTACGATTCGCTCGTGAATTTGAGTGCGGCGTATCTCGGGCGGCAGGAGCTCGTGAAGGCGCGTGAAGTGCTCGATCACGCCAATAGTCTGCGCCCCGACGGCGTGGAAGCGCTGATCAATCTCGGTTACCTCGAAGACGAGGAAAACGACTGGAACAAAGCGGTCGAATACTATCTTCGCGCCATTGCGGTAGACCCGTTCGCGCGCGATGCATACGTCGACCTCGGGTTCGACTACGACCAGCACCGGCTCTATCCGCTCGCGCAGGCCGCTTACCTGAAGGGGCTGTCCGTGTCTCCCGGCGACGGCCGGTTGCACTACCTTCTCGGCGTCATCTACGTCGAGCAAGGAAAACTCGACCTCGCGCGCGCCGAATTCGAGCGCGCTACAAAGTCGAACGAGCCGGAGATATCTCGCGAAGCCGCCAGAAGGCTAGCACAGATCTAGGGAAGCGTTGGTTTCGTCCGCCCTGAACGAAACCAGCGCTTCCTACGCGAGCGTAGCGCGGATTGGGCGGGTTTAGACTGGCGGCAGGTGGGCGATGACTTCGATTTCTACGCGGGCGTTTCGGGGGAGGGCGGCGACGGCAACCGTGGAGCGGGCGGGGGGAGTTGCTCGAAAGGACTCGCCGTAGACGGCGTTGACGGCGCCGAAATCGCCCATGTCGATGAGGAAGATCGTTGTTTTCACGACGTCGTCGAAGGTCGCTCCGGCCGCCGCTAGGACCGCTGCGATGTTTGAGAGCGCTTGGCGGGTCTGCGCGGAGACGTCGCCGGTGACGAGTTCGCCGGTCTTCGGGTCGAGTGGAATCTGCCCGCTGCAGAACAGGAACTCGCCGGCCCGGATGGCTTGGTTGTAGGGTCCGATCGGAGCCGGCGCCGACTCGGTGAGGACGGCCCGGTCCGCCTGCCGTTGCGAAGCGCTCATCGTCAGGCGTTGGCAGGCTGGGGAAGTTCCGCGTACGACATCGTGCCCTTGTACTTCATCGGCGGTTCGTCGACCCCGAAATTCGTTCGCGCCAACGTGGCGATGCGTTCGAGCTCATCCGGCGAGAGCGGAGGAGCGTCGCAGGCCCCGGCAAACTCGCGAAGCTGCTCGCGATCGTAGATGTTGGGCAGAACCGTCATGACGCGCGGTTCCGTCAGAAGCCACTGAAGCGCGGCTTGCCCGAGCGTTCGCCCGTCGCGCTCGAGGAAACGCAGCGTCTCGATCTTCTTGACCCCGTTGACCAGCCACGAGCGCGGCCGGTGGCTGCGGTGGTCCTGCGGCGGAAAGGTCGTCTCGAGCGTATACTTGCCTTCAAGCATTCCGCTCGAGTGCGGCACGCGGATCTGATAGCCGGTGTGCGCGCCCGATTCGCGCGCGGCGCGCAGCATCTCTTCGCCCGGAAACGGCTCGAGCATGTTCCAAATCATTTGCAGGTTCGTCACGTTGCGGCGCTTGACGGCTTCAAGTCCTTCGACGAGCCAGCCGATGGCCGGGCCCAGCGCGACCCCGTAGCTGCGTATTTTCCCCTCGGCCTTGAAGGTCTCGAGCAGCGCGAAGAGCTCGTCGTTCTCGATCTCGCAAAGACGGGCGTTATGGATCGAGTAGATGTCGATCGTTTCGGTCCGCAGCCGGCGCAGCGACTGTTCGAGCGCATAACGCACGAAAGCGGGCGAAAAATCCTGCGGGATCTCATTCTGCCCGCGCCGCTCGCCGGCGTAGGTGTAAAAGTCGTAACCGAACTTCGTGGAGTACACGAGCCCATCCCGGGAGTCGCCGAAAGCGCGGCCGAGCTGCTCTTCGCTGCGCCCGTTGCCATAGGTGTCCGCTGCATCGAAGAGGGTGATCCCCAAATCGCGCGCCTCGTGCAGCAAAGCCACGGCTTGATCGTCGCTCACCGTGCCCCACCAGCCGGTCGCCGTCGTCCATAACCCGAAGCCGACCGCGCTCACGGTCAAATCCGAGTTCGGATAGGTTCGGTATAGCATCGGTGTCGCTTCCTCCGCGCCGCCTCTTCGGCGCGAGGGCCGCGACTCCGGCTGCCGCGCCCGCAAGAACGTAGGCGGTATCCGCGGTCGGGCCGGTTGCGCTCGCCGGGCCCATCTCGGCGCGGCAGGTTCAGCGTTGCTCGCGAACAAGCTCGCAAACGGTGAGTGAGTTTCTCGAAGCGCTCGATCGCGCTGCGCGCTGGATCGACGGCTACTACGCCGATCCGGGCCGCTTTCCGGTGCTTTCGCGTTCGCAGCCGGGCGATTTGCATCGGGCCTTGCCCGAAGAAGCTCCCGAAGACCCCGAGCCGTTCGATCGCATCTTCGCGGATTTCGAGCGCCTCATTCTACCCGGCATCACGCACTGGAACCACCCCCGGTTCTTTGCCTATTTTGCCATCAGCGCGGCTCCCATCACCATCATCGCCGAGGCGCTGGCGGCAGCGCTCGACGTGAACGCAATGCTCTGGCGGACGTCGCCGGCGGCAACCGAACTGGAAGAGGTTGTCCTCGACTGGCTTCGCAGGCTTCTCGGCCTGCCCGAAGGCTTGCGCGGCATCGTCTACGACACGGCTTCGATCGGCGGATTTACGGCTCTCGCCGCCGCGCGCGAATCGCTCGGCCTCGACATACGCGAACGCGGCATGGCCGGACGCTCGGATCTGGCGCCGCTGCGCGTCTACATCACCGATCAAACCCATTCGCATATCGAAAAGGCGGCTATTGCGCTCGGTCTGGGGCGAACGAACGTCGTCAGGATTCCCGTCGACGAGGGTTTCGCCATGCAGGCCGATGCGCTCGACCGCGCGATCGCCTCCGACCGCCGCATTGGCATGATCCCGATGTGCATCGCAGCGACCGTCGGTACGACGGGCACGACCGCGAGCGATCCGGTTCGCCGCATCGCGCACATCGCCGCGCGACATGGTGTGTGGCTGCACGTCGACGCAGCCTACGCCGGTCCGGCCGCTATCCTACCCGAGATGCGGCATCTGCTCGACGGATGCGAGGGCGCCGATTCGCTCGTGCTCAATCCGCACAAGTGGCTCTTCGTGCCGATCGACCTCTCGGTGCTGTACGTTCGCGATCCCGAAATTCTGCGGCGGGCTTTCGCGACCACCTTTTTCATGCTCGAAACGGCCGAGAGCGACGTGCGCAACTACATGGACTACGGCTTGCAGCTCGGGCGGCGCTTTCGGGCCCTCAAACTTTGGTTTGCCCTGCGCCATTACGGCGCGCGCGGGGTGCGCGCCGTTTTGCGACGCCACATTGCGCTCGCGCAGGAGCTAGCCGGCTGGATCGAGGCGGAAGCCGAATGGCAGGTACTCGCCCCGCACCCGCTTTCGGTCGTGTGTTTTCGCTTCGCCCCCGCCGGGCTCGACGAAGACGCGCTTGACGCCTTGAACGCGCGCATCCACGACGAGGTTAACGCTGGGGGCGAGATCTTCATCTCGTCGCTCAAACTCGGTGGGTGCCTCGCGCTGCGCGTCGCCATCGGCAACGAACGCACGACGCGTGACGACGTCGAAACGGCTTGGCGCGTCCTGCGCTCTGCGGCCCATAGCGGCGCGGCACTCCAGCGCTGACGACCGGGGCTCGCCGGGCCGCAGCGCCGCCGCTAAACCAGCCGCCCGACGCAACTCGCCTCGAAGGCCACGGTTCTTGCCGCTCGAGCCCAGCATGACGAGCAACCCGAGACTTCTTTCCGTTAACGTCGGCACGCCGCGCACGATCGAGTGGCGTGGCCAAACGATCGCGACGAGCATTTTCAAGTCTCCGGTCGCCGGCCGCGTCGCGGTCAAAGGCGTCAACGCGGCGGGTGACGACCAGGCCGACCGGAGCGTCCACGGCGGACCCGACATGGCGCTCTACGCTTACGCAACAGAAGACTATGCTTGGTGGGAAGCACAGCGCGGCAGGCTTCTCGGCCCTGGGTATTTCGGCGATAACCTTACCACGCGCGGCCTCGACGTCGGCGGGGCAGTCGTCGGTGAACGCTGGCAGATCGGAAGCGCCCGGTTCGAGGTGGCTGCGCCGCGCATTCCCTGTTACAAGCTCGCGATGCGCATGGACGACCCGGCGTTCGTCAAGACGTTCGCTCGCGCGCTGCGCCCGGGCGCGTACTTGCGCATCGTCGACGAGGGCGACGTGGCTGCCGGCGACGCGATTGCGGTCGTCGCGCGACCCGCGCGCAGCGTCACGATCGCGCGCTTCGCGGAGATCTATCTTGGCGGCGGCAAAGATGCGGCCGAGTTGCTCGCGCTCGAAGCACTTCCCCAATCGTGGCGAGAGTGGGCGCAGGAGAAGCTCGCCGCGAATACCGCCGTCAACCGCTCTCCGCTTCGCTCGGCCTAATAAACCCGTAGGTATGCGTCGCGTTCCCAGGGATGGACGGCGCGGCGGTAGCGCTCGTACTCGGCGATCTTTGCGTCGCGGAAGGCGTGGTAGACGTGGTCTCCCAGGGCGCCGCGCACCACCGGGTCGGCGTCGAGTGCTTCGAGCGCTTGGCGCAAGGATTTGGGAAGCGTGCGGATGCGGCGCTTGTTTCGGTCGAGCTCGCTCAGCTCGTAGGTCGATCCGGTCAGCGGATCGCCGGGCAGCGTGCGCGTGCGCACCCCGTCGGCCAGGCTCGCAACCAGGACCGCCATCGCAAGATACGGATTGCAGGACGGATCGGCGCTGCGCACCTCGATGCGGCGTCCGCCGTTCGAGGCCGGAACGCGCACGAGCGAATTTGCGCTGCGATATGACCACACCGTGTAAATCGGCGCATCCCATGCGGCGACCAGTCGCTTGTACGAGTTCACGGTCGGATTGCAAACGGCGGTGAACGCCGGGGCGTGCGCGAGCAGACCGCCGATCGCCCACAGCGTGACTTCGTCGAGTTGGTCGTCGCGGGCCGTTTCGTCCGGCGCCGGTTCCTGCCCCATCGTGAAGTAGACGTGGATGCCGCTGCCGGCCAGCGTTTCGAGCGGTTTCGGCATGAAGGTCGCGTGCAGCCCGTAACGGGCCGCGACGTGCTTGGCAACGGTGCGAATCGTCGTCAACGCATCGGCGGCCGCCAGCACGCCGACCTCGTTGAGGTCGATTTCGTGCTGTCCCGCGCCGTGCTCGTGGTGGGCGCTGGCGACCGACAACCCCATCGCCTCCAGCGTCATCACGATCTCGGTGCGAGCCGCTTCACCACGGTCGCACTCGCTGACGTCGAAGTACGAGCCGGCATCCGACGTTCGCGTCGTGGGCGTTCCGTCGTCGTCGAGAGCAAAGAGATAAAACTCGATTTCAAGACCGCTCCGCACGGAGGTCAGCAGTTCGCGCTGGTCCTCGATCGCGCGTTGCAGCGTCGTGCGCGGGCAGCCCTCGAAGGGCTCGCCGTCGGATGTCGCGATGTCGCAGATGAGGCGCGCCTCGACGGCGTCGGTGCCGGCCGTCCAGGGATACACCGCGAACGTGCTCAGGTCGGGGAGCAGCATCATGTCGGCCTCCTCGCCGCGCACGAAGCCGTCGATCGAGCCGCCGTCGAAGGTCACCTTGCCGTCGAGCGCGCGCTCGAGCTCGCTCGCCGGAATGGTGACGTTCTTGGTGATTCCCAGGATATCGACGAAGGACAGCCTGACGAAGCGGACGCTGCGCTCCTTCGCGAGTCGAAGGGCATCCCGTTTGTTCAGCGTCTTGCGCTCACCGTTCGTGAGAATTGAGTGCATCGATGGCCATCGCAGTCCGAAGCGTCAGTTGGTCGTGGGCGGAGTCGAGGTCGTTCCCCGTGATCTCGGCGATCTGACGGAGGCGGTAGAAGACGGTGTGGCGGTGCACCGAGAGTTCGGCTGCGGCCGTCTTGACGTTTTGACCGACATCGAAATAGAGCCGCAGGGTGCGAACCAGTTCGGTCTGGTGCTTCTCGTCGTAAGCGCGCAGTGGGGCGAGGATCCGATCGCCGAAGGCGCGCAGGTCATCTGCCGTGGTGCCGCCGCGCAGCAGCAGGGGATAAACGCCAAGGTCCTCGTACGGCATCACGCACGAGCCGCCGAACAGCCGGCGCGCGATGAACATCGACTCGCGCGCTTCATCCACGGTTCGATAGGCCGCAATCGCCTCGGCCGGCCGGCCGACACCGCCGACGACCTTCGCTCCAAAGTGAGCTTTGGTCGCGTGGCGCGGGATGAGCGTTGCGGCGGTGCGGGCGTTCTGCGCGTCGACCTCGAGTGGCGCCGGGCACAGGAAGACGAATCCGCCGCCGCGCTCGAGGACCACGACCTCGCCCGTCCCCGACCGTAACGAGTCGACGCAAATGCGCCGCAATTCGCCGAGCTTGGCCTGAGCGCTCGACTCCTCCAGGCCCTCGGCTTCAACCGCTACGGCGACGTAACCGATCGCGAGCGGAATGCCCCGTGAGGTCGCGTCGTCACGGGCTTCGATCGGGTCGTCGTAGGCCCGCGCTAACAGGCGGTCCCAAAAAGACTTGCGCCGGTTCTTGCCGCCGCCGGCGTCGCGCGAGAGCTCCACGGCGATGGCTGCCGCCGCCAGGCGCGCGAACCCAATGCGCGGCGCAGCCGCCCCGCCATTGGGGAAGACCGAGAGCCAGCCAAGCGGAGCGTCGCCGCCCCGAATCGGGACCGCGATCCCTTCAGGCGCTTCGCCGGGCGTCGGCAGGCGCACCGCGGCCTCGGCCCCGTTGCGCTGAGCGGCCCCGATCGGCTCGCGGGCCGAGGCCGGGATCGAGCGGGTGCTTGCGCCCGCTAACGCTACGTGGCGCCAATCCGCGTCCTCAACGAGCACCGCTGCGTCTAGGCTGGCGGCGACGTACGCCGCGAGCGCCTTCGGGCCGCCGCCGGTGCTCGCGATACGGGCTAGGCCTTCGGCGAAGTCGACGAGCCCTTCGCCCGACATGACGACGCTATCGACCACGCGAAGCCTGCGTCCGATGTTGAACGTTCATTATGCCCTGGGGGCCATCGTCTTGATTTTCGCGCTGGCAGCGCTCGTCAACGCGCGGGCGCGCCGGCTGGTTCAGTATGTGCTGGCCCTCCAGATCGTGGTCGGCCTAAGCGTGTGGTTTTCGATCCACGTCGCGCCGCCGCCGGCACATTGGATTCTCGCCCTCGTGGCCGGCGGAGTATTTGCGGCCGCAAACGCGCTCGAACGCCGCGGCCGCCCGCGCGGCACGGTGATGGCTCTCTCAGCTTTGGGTGTGGTCCTCGTGGCGTACATCTACTACCTTGGGATGCATGCAGTCAGGGGCTAAACTCCTTTCGACAAGTGGCGGACCGGCGGCCTCGCGCGCTTTGGCGCGCGCGGCGGCCGGAGCTTCTCAGCCCGCGGCTACGCGCGCTTCGCGCTGCCGCGTAAAGCGCGGCAGCGAATGCGCGATCTTCTCCGGCATGATCGCGTCGATGGCGTCATCGACCGTGACGATGCCGAGCATCTTGCCGTCGGGGTCGAGCACGGGAACGGCCAGCAAGTCGTAGCGTGCGATCAGGGAGGCCACCTCCTCGGCGCTCATGTCGGGCGGCGCCGATACGATATCGGTTTCCATCAGGCGGTGGATGAAAGCCGTCGGCAGGGCCAACAGAAGCGTGCGCAGGGAAAGGACGCCGAGCAGCTTGCGGCTATGATCGGTGACGTAGAGGTAGTAGATGAACTCTGACTCCGGCCCGATCTGACGAATCTTCGAAATGGTCGCGTCGGTCGTGCGGTGCGGATAGATCCAGACGTAGTCGGTCGTCATCAAGCCGCCCGCCGTGTCGGGCTCGTACTTAACGAGATCTTGCAGTTCGCCGGCGTACTCTTGGTCCTCCATGCTCGCAAGCAGCTCGGCGCGCTTCTCGTCGTCGAGCTCGCCGAGCAAGTCGGCGGCGTCGTCCGAATCCATTTCTTCGACGATGCCCGCAGCGCGCTCGGTGGAGAGGTCGTCAATCAGCGAACGCTGCACGTCGGAGTCCAAATGCTCGAACGCGTCGGCGGCCGTTTCGTCGTCGAGCGACTGCACGACGCGAGCCGCGTCGCGCGCCGAGAGGTCGCTGATGATATCGGCCAGCTCCGACGGATGCAGGCGCGAGAGGCGCTCGCCCGACACCGACAGCCGCACGTTCGAGGGATTGACGTCTGAAATCGGCGCGACGTTGTTCCAAGCGATCAGCGTACGCGGAATGCGGTCCAGCAGGTGTGGCGCAAGCCGGCCCGTGCCGAGCCGCCGCAAGAGGCCCGAGAGGCCGATGTCGGCCGCGACGATACGCAGCGTCCCGCCGGTATTGGCGACCTCAAGGTCGTTGATGCGCACGACCTTGCGCCCGTCGACGTCGACGATCTGCTTATCGAACAGATCGCGAATCAGATACAGGGCTTCGCTCTCGGGCGGTGCGGGCTCGAGCGGTTCCGACCGCAAAACGATGGTACCCTTGGAATCGAACGCGACGACATCGCTGAGCGCGCTATATCGTAAACCCGCCTTCGTTTTCAGAATGAGGCCGTCGATGCGGGGGAACGTGTCGTCGGGCTTGGCGACGAAAAAGTCAACCACTTTACCAACGGAGCGCGTTGGCGTTCGGTCACCCTCCACGACCGCTTGCCGCCCGGCAAACTCGGAGAGGTAGCCGTCGTGAAAGGCCATGGCCGCAAACACCTCGCTTCCTTCGTGGCGGACCGCGCCCGCCGCATCGAAGGTCAGTATGGCAGCCTGCGCGCCGACGGTCAACAACGTGCCTCGTCTTGCAAAGGCCCGCGCTCGGTTCGGGGCAGACAGCGAGGTCCCCGGCCAGCGCCAGAGTAAGAGCGGCCGAATGGATCCGCTGCAATGCGCAATCGAGACGGCAAAGGAGGCCGGCGCGCTGCTCGAAGCGCACCGCGCGAAGCCGCTCGAGATGCGCGAAAAAAGTGGGCGCGGCGATCTCGTAACGGCAGCCGATGGCGCGAGCGAGGCGCTGATCGTCGCGCGCTTGCGCGCCGCATTCCCGAAGAGCGCGATTCTCGGCGAGGAAGGCGGCGCCCGAGCCGGAGCCGGCGAAGCGC
>PMHO01000001.1 GCA_003156715.1 Candidatus Tityobacter terrigena | reverse complement strand
GGGTTCAATTCTCGGATGCCGCCTAGGGTTCAAATCTCAGATGCCGTTTCCAACACCACGCCGCGGGACACAATCAGCAAACCCTCGGACATAAATAGTCTCGCCGCCGCGATCGCCGGAGAAGCGACCGGCGAGGTCCCTAAGACGCCCCCTCCTCCGAAGAAAAACCGTGCCGCCGTCGCGCTAGGGCGCAAGGGCGGAAAGAAGGGCGGCCCGGCGCGAGCGAAGGCGCTAACCGCCGAGCAGCGGTCCGAGATCGCTAAGAAAGCGGCTGAAGCGCGGTGGTCTCAGGAAAAGAAACCTTAGGCGGCGCTTGGCGGCACAAATCGGCGTCGGTGTCCCCAGTACAAGGGGCTTAGCTGGGGCGTCCACCCATTGTTGCCCAGAGTTATCAGGTTGGCGTCGCGCAGAGCGTGAAGATCACGCGTGATCGTTTTAGTCGTCGTGTTGCCATAGGCGGTAATCAAATCAAAGGATAAGGCACTTACCGCTTGGGTCGGAACAGGCTCGCGACGGTTTGCTATTGCCATCGCGAGATCGCGACGACGTTTGACCGTGGCATCGGTCTTACCGAGGTCGGCAAGTCGCGTCGTCTCCGCAAACACCAGCAGAGCGTACTGGTGATAGATCGTGCGCAGTTGCTCGGCAAGTCTATCCACGAACCCTTCGAGGGCGTAGATTAAAAACGGCATCATATTGCCCCCGAGACTCGCCTCTTCAAGTTTTCGAACGTACACCTGCCGGGTTAAATTGTAATGGTCGCTCAGAAGATGCGTAGCTGACGTAGGCACGCCGGCGCAATCTAGCGTGAACCATTCTATCAGCCTCGCGGTGCGGCCATTTCCGTCGCCGAAAGGGTGAATTAAGACGAAATATAGATGCGCAGCGAGCGCCTTCAATATAGCCACTTCTATCGGATTGAACCCTTCCGGCGTTTCCTGAAACGTTTCCCGATACCAGCTCAGAAAGCTCTGCATTAACTCCGGAATTTCGTTGGGCGGGGGGCACCGATAGCGACCCACGCCGACTGAAAGCTGCCGATAAGCGCCGGGCACTATATCGGTATCGAGTTCTAAATCTTTGAGAATACTGGCGTTCCACTTACAAAGGCGGTCCTCACGCAGATCGCCCACCTCGCGCGGTTCGCCTATCTCAGCGTTGAGCGTGGCAACCACGTTTGCCACCTCTTGCTCCTGATATTGCATTGACGGAGGGAGCTTGGACCGCCGCTCAACGATGGCGCGAACCTCATCCGTGGAGAGCGTGTTCCCCTCAATGGCGGTCGTCCCCATGACTCCTCTCACCAGGGCCACTAGATGCATCTCCTTGGAGAAGGCGGGAAGCAGGGGAGCCTGGTCAAGGTGCTGGCATTTAGACTGTGCTTCCCCCAAAAGGCGCCAAAAGCGGTGCGGAACGTCGCGTAAATCCAAGTGGAAATCGCGAAGATTTATGACCGGCATAGCCCACTATTACGCGAGTTTCTAGATTTATGCCTCTTTTTTGTCCGACTTATTGTCCCAGTAAACTGAGTAAATCTAAGCTAACCCTGTCCCTTGACTTATGCTTGAGCGGTCAAGTATAATCTGCCTATGAACCGCCTGCCGCTCGAACTACGGGTCCAAGTCCTCAACGCCTTGGTCGAAGGGAACTCCATCCGAGGGACCTGCCGTATGACCGGCGTCGCCAAGGGAACCGCTATTCGGCTCCTGGAGGATGTCGGCGACGCCCGCGATCTCTACCAGGACGAGACGATTCGCAACCTCACCTGCGTTCGGGTCCAATGCGACGAGATTTGGTCCTTTTGCCAAAAGAAAGAACGTCGCGTTCGGTTTGAGGAGCGCGGCCAGGATATTGGCGACCTCTGGACCTGGACCGCGATCGACGCCGACACGGAGCTCGTGATCTGCTGGTTCCTGGGGAAACGAACCGCCGCCGATGCCGACGTTTTCATCCGCGACCTCTCGCAACGGATTTCGTCGTTCGTGCAAATCTCGACGGACGGGTTCAGCTTCTACAATGAGCCGATTCAGAGGCGCTTCGGGTATCGCGCCGACCACGGCTCCGAGGTCAAGGACTATGGCCTCCTTGACGACGCGTCACCGGAGCGTAAGTACAGTCCGATGGTCGTCAAGCGCGTGGTTCGCAAGGAGATTTGGGGTGCGCCCATGCCCGAGTACATTTCGACGGCCTACGTCGAGCGCCAGAACCTCAAGATGCGTATGTCGATGCGCCGGTTCACGCGGCTAACGAACGGCTTTTCGAAGAAGGCTCAGAATCTACAGCGGGCGCTCGCGCTCCATTTCATGTACTACAATTTCTGCCGCAAGCATCAGACGCTCAAGACAACGCCGGCGATCAAGGCAGGGCTCACCAATCGTATCTGGACACTTCACGATCTGGCTCGCCTGCCGGACATTATGCGCGACAGTAAAGCGGCGTAGCCCTAGCTGGCGTCATCGCCGCGAGATTCCTCGGACTCATCTTCGAACGACGCTTCGGGGTGCTCAGCGTCGCATGCCGCGATACGCGCTTCACCGGCCTCCCCAATGCGCTTCTTGACCTCCGCGAAGTGCTCAAGGCCCCAATGAATTAACTCGCGGGCGAGCGTCGAAGCGGCGACACCCATCTCGGGGCCTGCGATAGCGCGAAGCCGCCGCTCGTCGTGAGCGGAGACGGTAGCGCGGAGCCGCGTTGACTTGTTCGCCACGGGGGGAAACCGTACCACGAGTGGCGCTTCTGGCTCAACTGACCACTTATGGAAAAAATGGTCACGGCTCGCAGGGCGGGGCGGACCCGACCCGGAAACGACCGCTCAACACGCAGGAGGCCATAGCCGAATCAAGCAAGAGCCGCCGTCCCGTACACGGGCAAAAGAAACCCGGCCCCGCAGTTGCGATCTGCGAAGCCGGGCTACGGTGCCCCCGACTGGATTCGAACCAGTAACGCCTGCCGTCAGAAGACAGTACTCTACCAGTTGAGCTACGGGAGCGAACAAACCGATCGACGGAGAGTGAGGGATTCAAACCCTCGGACGCCCGAGCTACCGGACGCCAACCGATCCTAAATCGGCCGCCTTAAGTCACTCAGCCAACTCTCCAAACGAAAAGGGGCTCGCTAGGCGATATGCTTGGTGGGCCTCCTTGTTCTCAGGCGGACGTATTGCCCCAGCCATACGCGCCGCCCGCGCGATCTACCTGCGCCAAAATCCCTCCTATTGTAGGCTAGCGAGTCGCAGGGCACTAAATGTACGCTTGCCTAGGCGAATCCTTGAGGAAACGCGGTGGATTCCGGTCTGAAACCGCAATTAGTTGTGGGTAATCGCGCAGGGCGATTCACAGTAAGCCGTTTCGGCTACGCGATCACGATCAGGGGACCGTCAGGCTCTTGCGGCCCGGTTTCAAATTGACCCACTACCAGGACGCCTGGACCTAACCGCAGCCGGCGAGTTGCGAACGGTTACCAAACTGTCCACACCTGTGAGCATCTCTGTGGAAAGGCGCTCGCCGACTCGGCAGAAAGCCCGGCGGCAAGCTCTTTTCAGCCGCTTTGCGGGTCCGACTTCGGTCGCTGCGCCGCGGCGAAAGTGCCGCGTTTTCGGACTTTTCTGGGTGTACGCCGGCCTGTGGAAAAGTGCATAAAATGGTGGACAAAAGTCAAAGGATTCAAGGGGTGGCCGACCAATCGACTGACCTCACTCCGGGACGGTTCGGTTGCCCCCGTAGGGTCCCGTTGTATCAAGAAACACGCACGAGGCGGTCACGACATGGGTGTTGCAGTCAGTCAGACCAACGCTTCCAACGATCTCTGGACCTCCGTTTTGGGGGCCCTTGAGGGCCGCTACACCAAACCCGTCTTCGAGATGTGGCTGCGGCCCATACGCGTCGTCGGGGTGGAAGGATCGGTTATCGTCCTGGCTGCCCAAAGCAGCTTCGCGCGCGACTGGATCGCCACCAGCGCCCTCAAAAGCGACATCTGCGAGGTCCTTTCCCGGTTGCTCGGCGAGACGGTCGATTTGCGCTTGGTGGTCTCCGAAGAACCGCCGGTTGAACCCGCCGCGCTCGCGCCGGCCCCGGCCCGCAGCCCATCGGACGAGCTTCGTTACGGCACTCTTAACGTGCGCTACACCTTCGAAGAGTTCGTCATCGGCAATTCCAACCGCTTCGCTCACGCGGCCGCCCAAGCGGTCGCCGAAGCGCCGGCCCGCGCCTATAATCCGCTCTTTCTCTATGGCGGCGTTGGTCTGGGCAAGACTCATCTGATGCATGCCATCGGGCACCGCGTCCAAGCCCAGAATCCCACTTCCAACATCGTCTACGTCTCGAGCGAGAAGTTCACCAACGAATTCATCATCGCCATCAAGAACAACCAGACGCTCGAGTTTCGTAACAAGTACCGCCACGTCGACGTGTTGCTCATCGACGACATTCAGTTTCTCGAGGGAAAAGAGCAAACGCAAGAGGAGTTCTTCCACACCTTTAATTCCTTGCACGACGCACGCAAGCAGCTCGTCATCTCGAGCGACCGCCCCCCGAAGGAGATTCAGACGCTCGAATCCCGTCTGCGCTCGCGTTTCGAGTGGGGTCTGCTTACCGACATTCAGCCGCCGGATCTCGAGACGCGCGAAGCGATCCTGCGCAAGAAGGCTGAGTCCGAGAACATCCCCGTTCCCAACGAGGTCACCTCGTATATCGCAAAGGTCATCCCTTCCAACATTCGCGAGTTGGAAGGAGCCCTGATCCGGGTCGTCGCTTTTGCCTCGCTCACCAAATCCGCGATCACCACGGAGCTGGCCGCCGAGGTACTCAAGAACAGCGTCAACGCCTTGCCCGCCCGGCGCATTACGGTGGCCCACATCAAGGACAAGGTCTCCCGGGCGTATGGCCTGACCGTGAAGGAAATGGACCATCACCGGCGCGATCAGCGGATCGCCGCGCCAAGGCACATCGCGATGTACTTGGCCTGCGAACTGACCGGCAACTCGCTTCCGCACATCGCGCGCGAGTTCGCCAAGAAGGATCACACCACCATCATGTACGCCCGCGACAAGGTTAAGAACCAGATGGCCGTGGATGAAGCCTACCGCAACAAGGTCCTCTCGCTGATGGCGCTCTGCCAAAACGACTGAACTCAGCCGGGCTCGAATCGGCCCAGTTCACCCTGTGGAACGACGCGGTACAGGGCGCTTGCGCGGGCGTGGATAACCACCCGGAAAGACCTGCCCGGTGAGAATGTGGAGAGTCCTACCGTAGTAGCTCACCGTTTTTCCGGCGCGCTACGACGCTCACGAATCGGGCTCTGCGCCGTTCTTCACAGTTTACACCGCCTTACTACTACTACGACGATCTTTACTATCACTTAAGAAAGAGCCAGGGGTGATCGCGCCGACGGTGAGTACGTGAAATTTCAGTGCAGCACGAAGGACATCGCGGTTGCCGTCGGAGCGGCTAGCAAAGTCGTCAACGCGCATACGACGGTGCCGATCCTTTCCAACGTGTTGCTGAGCACGGCCGAGGACGGCATTCGCGTGCGCGCAACCGATCTCGAGCTGACCCTCGAACACCAGTTTCCGGCCCAAATCGTCGAGCCGGGGAGCGTCACCGTCCCGGCCAAGCTCTTTAGCGGCTACCTGGGAAACTTACCGCCGGGGCTGCTCGAGCTTTCCGGCACGCCGACCCGGGCCAGCGTCAAGTGCGAGCGTTCGAACTACGATTTCCACGCGCTTCCGCCCGACGAGTATCCGCCCTTGCCTTCGGCGCAGCGCGGGGCGTCCTTCGCCATCGATGCGAAACGCTTTCGCGACGGCATCGGGGCGGTGATCTTCGCGGCCTCGAGCGAGGAGGCGCGCGGCGCCGTCCTGATGGGAACGATGCTCGAGCTCAGCGGAGACCGGCTTACGATGGTCGCCACCGACGGGTACCGGCTGGCCAAATGGGAGACGGAGCTGGCACGGGGTCTGGGTGAGGAAGGAACCGTAAAGTACGTGGTCCCCTCGCGCGCACTGGCCGAAGCGGCACGGAATCTCGGCAATACCGAAACGGTCGAGGTATCGGCGCTCGGCCCGGCCGGCAATCAGCTGGCCTTTGCGGCCGAACGTACCTCGATCGTTGTGCGCCTCGTCGACGGCCAGTACCCAAACTACTCTCAGGTCATTCCGAGCCAGTTCGACCGGTCTTTACGGGTCAACACCAATGCCTTGATGGCGAGCCTGCGGCGGGCCGAGCTCCTTGCCGGCGACCGCGCCAGCATGATCAAAATGAGCGTCGCCAACCAGGAACTCATCATCACCGCCAACTCCGATACGACGGGGAACGCGTACGAAGAGCTCGAGATCGAGCAAACGGGAGACGATCTGGCGATCGCCTTCAATGCGCGTTATTTGGTCGAGATTCTCTCGCACGTCGATTCGCCGCAAGTCGTGATGGAGTTCTTGGGTCCGTTGTCGCCGGCCGCTATTCGTCCGGGCGAGCCGGTCGAAGGGCAACAACAGATGTACGTGCTGATGCCGCTGCGGCAGTGACGCTCGGACTCGACCGCGCCCCTAGCGATAACTTCGCGCGCGCTTGATTTTGGAGCGGCTCATCCTGAGCGAGGTGCGCAACTACGAAAGCCTCGATTGGATGCCGAGTGCGCGGTTGAACGTGATCGTCGGTGCGAACGCGCAGGGCAAGAGCAACTTGTTGGAAGCGATCGCCCTGCTCGGCACGGGCAAGTCTTTTCGCACGAGCGCCTCGGGTGAAGTCGTGCGGCAGAGCGCCGCGGTCGCAACCATCTTCGGAGAGGCGCGCCAAACGGCGAGCAGTGCACGCGTCCGGCTGGGTTGCCGCATCACGCTCGGCAGCCGCAGCGTGCGCAAGACGTATACGGTCAACGGGCACGCTGCGCGCTACGCAGGTTATCTCGGGCGCATGCGCGTCGTGAGCTTCGTGCCGGGCCATCTGCAGCTGGTAACGGGACCGCCGTCGCTTCGCCGCGCGCTGCTCAACGCAGCGCTGGCGCAGGACAGCGCTCCGTACTACGCCGCCCTAGCCGCTTACGAACGGGCCCTGACTCAGAAAGGTGCGCTGCTGCGGGATGCGGCGCCGCTCGACGAGGCGTTGCTGGCCGTCTACAACGAGCGCTTGGTTGAAACGGGCGGACGGCTCATGCTGGCACGGCGAGCTTTTACGGTCGAGCTGGA
The DNA here is from genome assembly GCA_003156715.1 of Candidatus Tityobacter terrigena. Taxonomy (GTDB): domain Bacteria; phylum Vulcanimicrobiota; class Vulcanimicrobiia; order Vulcanimicrobiales; family Vulcanimicrobiaceae; genus Tityobacter; species Tityobacter terrigena. The sequence goes on along the minus strand of PMHO01000001.1, from coordinate 1,416 downwards.
AGAGCGCGCGCGGACGGCATATCGGAGTTTTGCCGGGGCGTCCGATGGTTGGCTCGGCCTCGCTTACGTTCCCAACATCGCTTTCGAGCTGCCCACCGATGCGGGAGTGCAAAGCGCCTTTCGCGCCCAGTTGCAGTTGCTCGGTGCCGCGGAGCGCAGCCGGCGGGCCGCGCTGTGCGGCCCGCACCGTGACGACTTGCGTTTCACCCTCGGCGGTGAGGCCCTGGCGGCCTATGGTTCCCAAGGGCAACAACGGACCGCCGTGCTGGCCGTGAAAGTCGCCGAATTCGGCTTCCTAGAGGCGCGCTCGGGCGACGCTCCGATTCTCTTGCTCGACGACGTGCTCTCGGAACTCGACTCCGAGCGCCGGCTTGCATTTCTCCAAGCGCTGGGCGGGTACGGTCAAGCCTTCATCTCGTCGACCGGGCCGCTCGAGGTCCCGGACGCGGCGGTCTATCGAGTCCGCGCCGCAACCCTCGACCAGGTCGCCTAAACGTGCTTCGTTCGCTCGGCGCCGTGCTTGCCGGCTGGTCGCCGGCGCGCTCCGGGCCGCCTCACCCTCTCGCGGCGACCGTCGCAGCCTGGCCGGACCTGGTTGGAGCTCGCGTCGCCGAGCATGCCTGGCCCCTCTCCTTGAGCGGTTCCACCCTGCTCGTAGCAACCGGCTCGAGCGCCTGGAGCCAGCAACTGCAGATGCTCTCGCCCCACATTCTGGCGGGCCTGGCTCAGCTGCCCGAGACCGCTCACGTCGAGCGGCTGGCGTTTCGCAGCGGCGCGGTGAAGCGGGCACGNNGGTGCCCTGCCGTTGGTGCGAAAGCCGCCGGCCCCGCGGCGGCGCGATCCTGCGCCGGAAGAGGCGCCCGACGAACGCGCGGCGCTGGATCGCTTACGCCGGCGCCTGGCGCGGTTCCAGCGCGCTGCCGCGGCACACTGCAGCGTCTGCGGTGCGCCCGTGGAGACGGCCGGGCCGCCGTGCGCGCCGTGTGCCGGTTCCGCCGAGCGGGCGCGCCGAACCGAAGTCCAGCGGCTCCTTTTCGCGGCGCCGTGGCTCTCTCACGAGGACTTGCGCGCGTACGCGCCGGCCTGTACGCCGGACGATTTCGCGCAAGCGCGGCGCGAGCTGTTGGCCCGCTGGTGGGTCATGCTCGAGTACGCGCGACGCCGCCGCCGCATCAACCCCAACCGCCACGAACGCCAGATCGCAAGCTCCTACGTCTTGCTGCAATCGGGGCTGCCGCCCGAACGCGTAACCCCGGCGCTCCTGCGTCACGTACTGGGCGACGAGCTCGAGACGCTTTTGCGCGCCGGGCGCGCGGATGTGGATAACCCTTCGGCGCCGAAGTAGAAGGCGAATGAACGGCTACACCGGCGAACAGATCGAGGTTCTCAAGGGTCTCGAGGCGGTTCGCAAGCGCC
>PMHO01000055.1:76136-93129 GCA_003156715.1 Candidatus Tityobacter terrigena | reverse complement strand
TTCGGCAAAGTCTGCTGGTACGTTTGCACGTTCCCCTGGCTACCGTCGCCCGCGGGCTGAGTCGACTTGAGGTTCTTCGGATCTGCGGCTGTCCGCTGTAGCAATGCACGATTTAAGGCAGTGTCAGGTACGTGACCCTTAGCGTCTCGGAACATGTGGCCTGCTGAAGCCCCGGAGATTGGCGGAGCGTTTTTGGGCACACTAATGGCATTTCGGATCACTGAAGCCATGCGCGACAAGTAGGACCCGATACCGCGACTTTCCAGGTCCTTAGCGATGCTGGATGCGGGGTCAACGACGAGCTCATTTTCGTCGTTTGGATCATAGCCGCTTGGATCGCTGTACTGGATTGGATTATTGCGATCCCACATGAACGGCTTGCGCGACATCGGGTCACGGATGTCCCCGACAAAGGCATCTGGCGTCGTGAAGGTGCCAAGCTCCGGATCGAATGCGCGTACGCCCTGGATGACGTTGTAGCCGTCAGAGTAGCCATCCGCCCGGTTGGGTTACGATAGCGCTATTTGCCGCGGAGGAACTCGCCTTGTAGCCGACCACCGAGAGCCCGTCCCCAACCGCCATCGTCGGACCGATTGGTTTTTGCGAAGTTGCTCCCTGGCAGACATCGTTAACCAATTCGCGGTACTGGCTGGCAAGCAGAATCCAGCCGGAACTAGTCGTGTTGTGGCAAGCAAGCGGCGTACCATCGGGGGTGCGGCCCCAAACGGTCACTCCCGCAAAGCCGCCATTGCTCGGCGTATAGTCGGCGGAAGAATCGATTTTCAGATCGTCTAATTGGCCGTAGGAGTTCGTCGTGAATAGCAACGTGTCGCCGTCCCAGTGGAGGCTATCGAGTTGCGATGCCGGCGGGTCGGAGGCGGGGATTTCGCAGGCGCCGTATTTGTCCGGACCCGCTCCCCAAGATGCTGCACCGCCGATCTTAATTGGATGGTTTTTCGCACCCCACGCGTACTGAAGCTTGTATTTCTGGCAGTCCCCGGGGAGGCCAGGCATGGCAAAGCCGATTTGCGACACCGTGAGATCTTCGTTATCGAAGGTCCGCGAATAGGTACTTCCCATGGAATTCGTGCTGTTATATCCGACGACCCGAAACGCTGCATCCGACTCAAATGAGCCGGTTACATCGGACGGTTGGCAAGGGCTCGTAGGAGTCGGAGCTTCGTTACCCAACTGTACCGCGCGCACCGTATCGAACGTCACCGAACCAGTCTTACGCACCGCCGTTTGATTCGAGCCGCTCGTCGCAAGCGGAATCGAGAAGCCGTTTGCAAACTCGAAACCACCAGTTGAGCCCGGACCAGTTGAACCCCACAGAGGTATCGCCGCTTCGCCTCGGACTGTATAGAAGGCGTTGCGCTGATTATTTCGCTGCTCCAAGCGAATCTTCGACTAGCGTCAGGTCGACCGTCGTGGAGCGAATCCGCAGCGACGCCGAAAGCGGTACCGACAACGACGGGTTGTAGGTTACCGTTCCGCGCGTCGGGCCCATCATGTCGAGAACTTCGTTCTGTTGGGACGGCACGCCGATAACGCGGAACGAGCTGCCTTCCTCGTCGCCGGAGCCTTGGCTCGGGATGTCCCACGTCTCTCCGGGGTTACGTACCGTCGGCCCGATGACGTCGCGGCCAAGGAGCTCCAGGAGGGCGATCTCGGGCAGTGTCAACGCGACCTTTGCGTCGTAGAATAAATGGCCGTTTGAGGCGATGCCAACTCGCACCGGCGGCGCCGTATCGCCCGGCGTTTGACGAACGTCGACGGCCAGTCCGCCATCGGCAGTCGCCGCGACGACGTCGATTGCGACCTGCCCTTGCGCGGTGTTGGTTGCAATCGAGAAGTCGAAGACGAGGTGACGCACCGAGGGCAGCAGTAGCGACCGATCGGAAGCGGCGAGGGCAACCGGTATCGGGTCGTTCGCGTGAGCCTTGAAGGCGTTCGGATCGAAGAGCCAATCGGGCAACACGCTTGGAAACGAAACGTCGGAAACCCACCAAGCGACGTCCGCGGTGCGTTCTACCGGTGCAAAAACGATCCGGGGAACCGAGATCGGGACGCGAAGAAAGCCGGTAAGGGCGGTATTTAGCATGAACCCGGCAATGCGCGCCTCGTCAACATGGACGAGATAGCTGAAGGCCGGAGGTGAACCGACGAAGCGCTCCACGACATAGCGGCGCGGCTCGAAGGTTTCCTCATCGATCCATACTTCGCGCAGAATGTTGCGGCTTCGGTCCCGCAGTGGGACGAGGCTCAGGTGATACATGCCGCGGCCGTCGATCGTATCGTCGGCGAGTCGCGTCAGGCGGTACGGCAGATCGATCGCCGATACCGTGCCGATTACCTTCAGCATGTCGCCGGACATACGCGGTTCCGGCGGCGAAGGCGCTTCGAGGAAGCCTGGTCGCGTTCGGTTCTCGCGCAGCCCGAAGTCTGCCGTCGGGAAGTCGCCGAGCCGGTACACACCGGTATTTGGGAACATGGCGTTGTCGCCGACGACGACGGGAGGCACGCGACCGACGTAGCCGCTCCACGTGCGAAGCGTTTGCACGAAAGCGTGGCCGTCCGACGTTCGGACCGCGATCCGCAGGCGCTCTCGAGCGGACGAGCGCCGTCCCACCACCTGCACCGCATAATTCGTCGCATCGGTAAAGGTGAAGATGACGTAAGGCGGTAGGGGGATGGCGCTCACCGCCGCACGAGCTCGGAGGTAGATTTCTCGCGCGCTGAGAGCCGGCGGCGTTGCGTCCGCGAGCAACACCGCTACGAGAAGCGGCAACATTTGAGCTTCCCCCGCTCCTATCTCGCTTGCAAATCAAGATGCCCAGCCTGCGCGGCTCTATGGGTGCGCAAAGCCTTCGCATGGATGCGGGTGACGTCCCGCTCCAATACCGAATGGTCGTTATATGCTTAGGGTCTTCGCGAGCGCGATCGCACTCACCGTACTTTGCGGCGCAGCGGCCCCCCACAGGCCGGTTGAGCCGGCCCAAGGTATTTCGCCACTCGACATCATCGAGTTGCAGATCGGGTACACGACGATCCTCGCCCGCTACTACAAGCCGGTCGCTCCGCGGGTGCTCGTCGACGGTGCCCGGACGGGGATCGCGGCAGATCTGGTCGCGCACGGTATCGACGATGAATTGCCCTACACGCCGGCGCGCGTCACGTTCTACGACGGCGGCGACCTCATCGAGTCGCTCGTGTTTCGCAGCTTAGCGCGCTACGGTTCGCGCGTCGGGGCACACGATCTGGTCCAGGCAGCACTTGCGGGCGAACTCTCCGCGCTGAAGGATCCCTATTCGGTCTTGTTCTTTCCGCAGCAATTCAAGAAGTTCAACGCGTTCTTGGGCAACGAGAAGATCGGCGGCATCGGGGCGGTCGTCTCGTTCGTGCCGGCGTCGGGTGAGGCGCACGTCGATCGCGTCCTACCCGGGAGTCCGGCGGAGAAGATCGGCGTGCAGGAGGACGACGCCATCGTCGCGATCGACGGGCGCAGCGTCGCGGCGATTGGCGGCCAAGGATTGCGCGACGCGCTGCGCGGCAAGATCGGAACGACCGTGCGCATCGAGATCGCGCGCGCGGAGGCGCATTTGACTTTCGCGATCGTTCGGGCCGAAATCCACGATCCCGAGGTGACGGTGGCGCGCTTCGGCGACGTCGGGTACCTCGCGCTTTCGCGTTTCGGCGACAATGCTGGCAGCGAAATCACCGCAGACCTTGCCGATTTGCAGGCGCACGGCGCGCGCGCGTTCATTCTCGACTTGCGCGGGAACGGCGGCGGCTACGGCGACGAAGCGACCGCGGTCGCCTCGGCGTTCATCGCTTCCGGCCCGATCTACAGCACCCGCGAGCGCAACGGCGCGACGACGGTTTCGCGCGCCTCCGGAAAGGCGAATTTCCACGCCCCGCTCGCCGTGCTCGTCGACGGCGACACGGCCTCCGCCGCCGAGATCGTCGCGGGCGCCGTCCAAGATGGCGGCGTCGGGACGATCGTGGGCACGCGGACCTTCGGCAAAGGCGTCGTGCAATCGGTCTTCCCCTTGCCCGACGGCAGCGCGTTCAAGGTCACGACTGCCCGGTACACAACGCCGAAGGGCCGCGACATCGACCGCGTCGGCATCGAGCCCGACGTCACCGTCGCCGAGCCGGCGAATGCGAAGCGCGGCGACCCGGCGAGCGACCCGCAACTGAAGGCAGCCGCCGATCTCTTGGATTCGAAGACCTAATCGCGACGCAGTGGTCTTGACAAAGGTAGCGCGCGGCGTGATGTTCTTGTGTGACATGGTTTACACGCCGCCGAAAGATTTGGCCGAGCGCAATAGTTCGACCAGACCCTATCTCGAATGGGTGCGCGGCCGCTATTATCCCAAGTTGAGTCCGTACAGTTCGCACGGCCGCTTGCAAGCCAAGCTCTGCGCGTTGCTGCTGACCTGCGGAGAACGCCGCGGCGTCGTCGCATCCGAAGTCGACACGAACGTCACGCCGGAAAAGGACGATACGCGCAGATATTTGCCTGACGTCGGATTTTGGGCCTTCGAACGGCTGCGGGAGAAGGGCCAGAGCGACGCCGAGTTGCCGCAGATCCCGCCGGATCTTGCCATCGAGATCCTTTCGCCTACGGACGACCGCCGATATCTTGCCGAAAAGCTGAAGGCGTATCTGAGTGCCGGCTCGACCGTGGCTCTGGTCGTGGATGGAGATCGACGCGCGATCGCCGTGCACGAAGACGCCGGGGACCGCGAGCTGACCGGCGACGCCGTTTTCGAACACCCGGATTTTCCGGGTTTACGTCTCTGGGTTGGGGAGGTTTTCGCTGTCCTCGACCAGCGGTAAGCAGGCTGGGCTGCCAACGGGACCACCGGCCCGTATGACCCCGAGCGCGGGTCGCCGCGCAGGCTGGCGCGGTAAGCCTCCTGAAAGTCTCGTAGTATAGTCTACCGGCTTGCGGTCGCCGTACGGTGACGCTACTTTGTCGATCTGGAGGAAGAGACGATGGGCTTTTGGGACTTCTTGCATCCCCAAGGTGCGCGCGATACCAAGCGTGATGCGTTGGTCGACCAGGTCACCGGTCAGGGCGATAACCTCCACTGGGGCAAACAAGATTTCACCGCAGCCGAGTACGCCCAGTTCAAAGCGAACATGAAGGGCATCGAGATGTCCTCGAAACAGCTCGAGGTTCTGCAGGCCGTGCACGACGGAAAACCGGTGCCTGGGACGGGCGAACTCGTTTCTCCCGATCGTACGACCACCCAGCAGTTGATGGCGAAAGCGACGGTCGATAAGGACCACAACCTGCACATCGGCAAGCTCACCGTCGACGCAGCGCTCGTTCCGGATTTCACCAAAGTCATGAAGGAGGGCGTACCGGATCCGGAGTTCGCCGCAATGATGGAGAAAGCGTCGAAAGTCGGCTGCCACCTCAAAGAAGATCAGGGCGCGAACAGCCGTGCGAGTTCTGCGGAGAAGACCGTCTGGTGGGACAGCAAGCACGTCGCGACCGACTATCACAACGAAGCGAGCATGTCGGCGCGCGACGTCCTCAAGCACGAGATGTCGCATGAGTTGCGCGATCCCGAAATCACGCGCGTGCTCGTCGGCATCCCGGACGGAACGAAGACGAATCGTGAAGAGCAGGCCGCCATTGAAGCCGAGCACCGTCACATGCCCGGGTATCAATACCAGCGCGATTCGCACGAAGCGAACACGGTCAAGACGCAAAGCGATCCCAACCTCGCGCCGCAAGTTTCGAAGATGCCGGAAATCGCGGTAAGCGTGACGGAGATTACCGACGGCAAGCCGGGACCGTCCGTTTATAAGAGCAGCGGGCAGCTCAGTGGCACCGTGCAAAGCATAAAGGTCGAGCACGAAACCAACCCCGACGGTACGCTTAAGGTCAATGGGGCAGCTACGGAGGTGATCACGCTCCAAGTCGCTCGCGGCAAAACTCAGGAAGTGCGTTTCAACGCGAACCAGTTCAAGGATCTCGACGTCGAGGGCAACTACCACGATCATCCGGTGAAAACGCTCACCGAGGGCGTAAAAGCGGGCGACGACGTCTTGCTCAAGCTCGATCGCCGCGAACAGACGGCGACGCTCGAAAACCACACGCAGGGCTACAACAAAGTCGTCGATCCGCTCGCCAACGTCGTCGGAGGCGCGTCGGTCGACTATAACGCACCGGCCAAGGAGTCCGTCTCTCACAGCCACTGAGCGCAGGCGGGACGGCCTTTGGCCGGGGTGGTATACTGAGCCGTCATGCCTGGGACCGTCCCGCCACTGCGCATCGGAGCGCACGAAATCTGGCCGCCCGTCGTGCTCGCGCCGATGTCGGGGGTGACGAACCGTACCCTGCGGGCGCTCTACAAGCCGTTCGGCTTCGGGTTGACCGTCACGGAATTCGTCTCGTCGAACGCATTGCAATACGGTGCCAAGCGAACGATGGAGATGATCGACCAGCACGGTGTCGAGAAGCCGGTTTCGACGCAGCTTTGGGGTAGCGATCCGGCGATCATGGCGTACGCGGCGCGGGTCGTGCGCGAGTGCGGCGCGGACATCGTCGACATCAACTTCGGCTGTCCGGCGCCGAAAGTCACCAAGACCGAGGGCGGCAGCGCCTGTTTGCGCGACGTCGACCGCTGCGAGGCGATCATGAAAGCGGTCGTAGCCGCGGTCGACTGTCCGGTGACGGTAAAGATGCGCCTGGGTTGGAACGAAACGGCGCTCGTCTACACGGAGGTCGCACGGCGCGCCGAGGCAGCCGGCGTACGCGCGCTGACCTTGCACGCGCGCACCGCGAAGCAGTTCTTCAAAGGCGAGGCTGATTGGTCGCACATCGCGGCGCTCAAGGCGGCGGTCGGGATCCCGGTCATCGGCAACGGCGACCTTACGGATCCGCGCGACGCACTCGCGAAGATGCGCGAGAGCGGCGTCGATGCGATCATGGTCGGGCGCGCGGTGCTCGGCAATCCGTGGCTCGTCGGAGCGCTTGCAGATCTCTTCGAAGGCCGCGAGCCGCGCCCGTATCCGGCGGCCCCGGAGCGCTTACGTTTCGCCGTTCACCACTATCAAATGATGGTCGATGAGTGGGGCGAGGCGCGCGCGGTTCCACAAATGCGCAAACACCTCGGGTACTATCTCAAAGGCTTCCCCGGTGCGAGCGAGTTGCGCGAGCGCCTGATGCGCACGCAGACGGCGGCGCAGACGCTCGAGATCGTCGAGGCGACGATCGTTCGACTCGAACAGAGCCAACCGGTTGCGGCCTGAGCGCGTGATCGACCGGGCGAGCTACGGCGCGCCGAGCCCCGAGGCGCTCTACGATGAGACGTACGAGAACGTCAAGTCGTACCTCAACCCGTCGCTCGCCCGGGTGATGAAGCTCTCCGGTTCGCCGGTCGAGGTACGCGCGAGCGGTACGACGATTTGGGATCACACGGGGAAGGCCTACCTCGATTTTGCCGGCGGCTACGGCGTCTTCACCCTCGGCCACTCGCACCCGCGCGTCGTCGCGGCCGTCCGCGCGCAACTCGATCTCATGGCGCTGTCGGGCAAGACGATGTTCACACCGCTCGCCGGACGCCTCGCGCGCGCGCTCGCCGAGCTTGCCCCCGGGGACGTATCGATCTCGTTTTTTGCCAATAGCGGAGCGGAGGCGGTCGAGGGTGCGCTCAAACTCGCGCGCGCCGCAACCGGGCGCGCGAAGATCGTCGCGACGACCGGTGCCTTCCACGGTAAAACCTTCGCTGCGCTTACGGTGAGCGGCCGGGATGAATATAAAGCGCCGTTCGGTCCGCTGCTGCCGGAGGTCGCGCACGTTCGGTATGGTGATTGCGGGGCGCTCGAACGCGAACTCGACGGCGCGGCCGCGTTCATCGTCGAGCCGGTNNCAGGGCGAGGGCGGCGTGATCGTACCGCCGCTCGGGTATCTGCGCCGCGCGCGCGAGCTCTGCAATTCAAGCGGCGCGCTTCTGATCGTCGATGAAGTGCAGACCGGCCTTGGGCGCTGCGGCTACACGTTTGCGTGCGAGCGCGACGGTATCGTGCCCGACGTGGTGACGCTCGCGAAGGGTCTTTCGGGCGGGGTCATGCCGATCGGCGCGTACGTCGCGCGGCCATCCGTCTGGAACGCGGCGTACGCGCGCGCGCCGCTCGCTCACACCTCGACCTTTGGTGGAAGCCCACTCGCCTGCGCCGCCGCGCTCGCCGCGCTCGAGGTGCTGCGTGACGAGGATCTCGTGGTTAACGCTCGTGCACGAGGCGAGCAATTGCTCCACGGCGCGCGAACGATTGCGGCCGAATACCCGAGCGTCGTGCGCGACGTCCGCGGCCTGGGGCTGCTCGCCGGCGTGGAGCTGCGCAACGAGGGCTACGCGGGGACGATTATTCCCGAGATGCTCAAGGCCGGCGTCACCGTGGCCTGGACGCTCAACCAGCAACGCGTTATCCGCCTCGAGCCGCCGCTGATCGTAACCTCGGCCGAAGTATCGCGCGCGCTCGACGCGTTGCGAGTCGCGATCCATATCGCGCGCGAGCGCCTGGGCGCCCTCCCCGACATGAGCGGTGCCTAGCGGTGCCGTTCGTCGAAACGGCGATCGTCGTCGACGCGCCGGCACGGAACGTCTACGAGCTCGCGAAGGACCAGGAGCGCTTCCCCGACTTCATGCCGGACGTCGAGACGGTCACGATTCTCGAGCGTAACGGCGCGCGGATCGTCTCGAGTTGGAAGACACTCGTGGAAGAAGCTCCGATCGAGTGGATCGAGGAAGATATTTTCGACGACGTCGCGCTACGCGTCGACTACCGTCTGCTCGAAGGCGACCTCGACACGTTCGAAGGCTCGTGGACCTTCGAGGAGCGCGATGGCGCGACGTACGTGACCCTCGGCGTCGAATACGATTTCGGCGTCCCGACCTTGGCCGAACTGATCGGTCCGACCCTGCACAGGAAGGTTCAAGAGAACAGCGAGATGATGTTGGCCGCGCTCAAGCGCGAAGCGGAGACCGGCGTGGCACAACGCCGGACGGCGTAAGCGCGCGGCCGTTTGGGTCCCTTACGGCGCAGCTTGTCGAATCAAAGCTAACTCATCGGGGCTCATCGCGAACCCGGCAAAGAGTCCGGTGCTCCGCATTCTCCTCGAGAGGAGCACGATTCGCGCCATGGCCGGTCCGGTCGTAGCGCCACGCGGCACGATGCCCGCGAATCGTCGCAATCGTCCTCCGTACATCGCGCCCTCGCCGTACATGTCGCTGAGCATGCGAACGAAATACGCAAAACCTTCGGTCGTGATCGGGACGCCGTTCCTCTCGATACGATCGAATTGCTCGAGGATGAATGCGGCCCCGGCGTCCTCCCCGGCATCGAGCGCCCTCTGGATTGCGAAGACCGAAGCATCCGAAGAGTAGGGGTATTTGCGCGCCAGATTCAGCGCGTACTCTTCCGCAAGTTCGTGCCTCGTACTGCGAAGCAAGATCAACGCCGCAATCGTTGCCGCAAGCGGATCTGACGAAACCTGGGGTCCGTGACGGAGGAAGAGCTCCAAGGCGGCATCGGCCGACTGCGTTCGATAGCGGTCGTACGCCATTTGTACGGCCCTCAGAACCGGCAGATTATGGCGCGTTGAAAGCCCGAGTCGTGCTTCGAGGAGTTCCTCGCTATCGCTCAGGAGAATGTCGAACGCGAGGGCCGTGGGATGCTCGATCGTACGCGGGGCGAGAAATCCGAAATCGACGCCGAGGCCTTCAGTCTGGATCCACGCCCACATTTTCGGATTGGGCAGGGCGAAGTGCAGCCGCCAGCGCCTGCCGTCGGCCGCGCGATCTCGCGCGAGGATCTCAAGGCTGCGCTCCGCTTTGACCCATTGGGACTCTTCCCACTCGTAGACGGCGGCGCGCGCGAGCGCCTGAACGCCTTTCGGTAGACGCGTCGCCCGTGCGGCTACCCGAAGACCGCGCCCCGCCTTCTTGACGTCCGAGTGGACGAGCCTAGCGGGCAGCCCGCGAATGGTGCGTCCGCCGTGATCGAGGACGTGCGAAACCACGGAGTTTCGCACGTTCGAACCCGCGACCGGAAGGTCGGAAATCACGTTGACCGAGGCCAAGAGCCCCGCCATCGCGTCACCGACGTGCGCCATGAGCGGCATGAATCGTATTCGGCACGGTTTTTTCTTGCAATCCGGCTTGAACTCGGGATCGCGTTGCAGCAGTGCATCGAGCACCGCCTGCCCGAAGTAGGAGATCGTTTCGCGAGACGTTGCCTTCGGCGGCTGCCACGTCGATTCGCCGGGGTTGCTCGCATACATAATGACCGGGGTCGTGCGTGCAACCTGTGGCACGTCCAACGTCTGCTGCCCTTGAACGTTCGCAAAGCCCCGTGCCGGCGCGATGTCGCTGCGGCAGGCGTCAAGGAGAAGGAACACGTCGGGCACCGCAACGCTCGAGAGTCCACGCCAAAGGTTCATCGTACTCACCGCTCCGCCCACGCGGCCATCACCGAGATAGTCCTCCGGCAGCAGGAGTTGATGATCGATGTTCAACTGAATGCCGTGCCCGCTGAAGAAGAAAAACGCCCGGCTGCGCGCGGCGATCTCAGGAGAGAGCGCTTGGAGACGACGGTGAAATGCCTTTTCAGCGGTCTCGACGTTGGCAAGGGTCGCGCGAGGCGCATTCGCTAGCGCCTCGCAATCGATATCGCTTTCCGACTCGAAAACCTTCGTTTCATTCGCAGTCGGTGAAAGCAGCAACCAGATCTCCGCTATCGGACAGTCGACGTAAACGTATGCGTCGGTAATGTATCGAAAGAAGCGATATGCGGTCAGTGCTGAGACCGAGAGCGGGTCGAGTCCAAGCTTCCCGAAGGTCCCGTCCAGGTGAGGATAGCTGCTGACGCCCACGATCAGCGCATACGTCCCAGGGGCACCCGGATCGAAATCGTCCGTTCTCCACACGCCGGGCTCGGCAGCCGGCCGAAGCTTCACGCGATAGTCCGCGACTCGGCGACTTTGGCGGCGAGAAGGCGATAGAAACGCGGCGCGATCAGGTAACCGCCGTGTGCGTCCACCGGCGAGAGCCCGCTGCCGAAAGCTTGATCGGTGACGCCATCGAAGACCGGGGCGGCGGTATAACTCGCGAAGTCTGCAGGGTCCCAAACGTTCCACCAGAGCTTTACGCGCTGTGGTTTCGGTGCTTTGGTTTTCGGCGAAGCACCCCAATCGGCACACGCGAGCCGATGCAGCTTCAGCTCTTCAAAATAGCCGACCTGAGAGGCGGCGGCCGCCCAGACGTCAACCTGCATGGTCCCCCAGCCTTCGTACCGCTCGGCGTAGTAGCTCAGGACGTCGTAAGAAATCTGACCGCCCATGCTGTGGCTGAGCAGCACCATTGGTTCGTCCTGCGGAGACCGCGCCCTGACCTCGATGAGCTTGTCCATGAGGCGGCGCGGGACGCATCCGGCGTCAGCACCGTCGTCGCGGGAGCGGAGGTAGCTGAAGACGTCACCACAGAATCGCGACACGAACGTGTTCGCGTTGCGGCGAACCGGCATCGACATCCGCGCGGCGGCGAGGGCTCCACGGTCGCCGAACGATCCCAAAGCATCCTCGACCCGGGCTTGAGCGCGAGCGAAGAAGTTCTCGCCCTGCGCGCGCGGCTGTTCCGTCCGCTCTTGGACGCTGCGCAGGATTTCGGCAACGAACTCGGGCGTCAGCTCCGCCGAATCAACCACGCGTTCGCCCACAACGTCATCGATCGCGGCGGCTTGTTTCGCCCACTCTTCATCGGCTTGCACGTCGGCCGGCGCGTCTGCCCGGCGCGACTGCGGGAACGTCGCTGCGATCAGGACGTCGACGATTTGCTCGCGCGTAAGGACGACCCCAAAGGTGACCCGCGGACCGGCGCGAAGCGCCGCGGGGGCGGCAACGGCTCTGGCCGCTTTTGGATTGGCCGCATCACTGCCGGCCGCGAGGCTTACCAGCCTCCAGGTCTCGTCCGCACTCGGATCCGGAGCTTTGCCCATCGCGATCGCGACCGAATTCCCGGGCAACGACTGCATGTTCCAAGCGAAGCGTGCAGCGTGGTCTCCCCAGAACACGGCGTCGATCGCCACGTCATCCGGAGCCGCCGGGTTGAGCTTTGGAGCGACGTACCTCCGTAAGAAAACGCGAATTCCCGACCAGTCAAAGGGCTCGCGCACATTCACGCCATGGATATAGACGATCGGCATGTCGCGGGACTCCCCGAAATAGTTTTGGCGCCGGGTTTCGCGAACCAGTTTGCCGCGCCTGCCGACCCGAACGGTGCGCGTCGCGCCGGCTCAAAGCCCGTCTTGGACGCGCTTGCGGTCTTACAAGATCTTGACGTAAGCAGCCGTCGCCCGATGGAGGTAGGTGAGGCGGAGGAGGAGCAAGTAACTCGTCGGATCGTCCTCGGATCGTCCTCACGTTTTCCGCGCGCGCGGGGAAGCGCTGGGCCGCTAGCGTTCGGGTTATCTGTATGTCTGACGAATCACACATACACAAATATAAAGACTTCGACGTCGAGATACTTAAGAGCGGCTCATCGTATGTTGCGCGCGTTCTCAAGTCGCCCAGCGGCGAGGCACGCTGCGGCTTTGACAAGCGCCCCGTAGCAGCGGCGGAACTGAAGAGGTTTGCCCAAGAGATCCTGATCCGCGGTGCGCCTGCCCGGCGTGTCGACCGGCCCGACGCCGCCGCGGCGAAGCGTCTCGGGGAAAAGCTTTACGCGGCGCTATTTGCGGGCGATGTCCTAACGTGCTACGAGCGAAGCCTCCAACAATGCCTCGATACTGAGGGATTGCGCGTACGCCTTCGTTTCCAACTCTGTCCCGAGCTGATGAACATACCGTGGGAATTGCTCTACGACCGGCGCAATGACAACTTCCTCGGAATGGCTCCGCGGACGCCGATTGTCCGCTACATGGAACTTGGCCAACCGATCTCTCCGCTGATCGTTTCCGGCAGGCTGAAGGTTTTAGTCGTAACGGCTGCGCCAAGAGTCCAAGGCCTTGGATCTCTGAAGATTAAGTCGGAATTCAGGGATCTCAAGAAAGCCCTGAAGGAGCTCGAGGACGTCGGACGCGTTGAAATTGAGGAGCTCAATGGCGCGTCGATCCAAGAACTTCACGACCGTCTCAACGCGAAGGTCTTTCACGTCATTCACTTTATCGGTCACGGAACGTTCGATGAAGACCGGGGCGAGGGCAGCCTCCTTTTCGAGGGCCCGGGCCGCTCGCGACAAGACGTCTCGGGAGCACAACTCGGCATCGTGCTTCAAAGTCACCGAACCCGTTTAGTCGTCATCAATTCGTGCGATGGGGCAAGGACGGATGCGGCAGATCCGTTCTCAGGCGTGGCTCAAAGTCTGGTCCAGAAAGGGATCCCGGCGGTCGTGGGGATGCAGTTCTCGATTACGGACGACGCGGCATTGGCCTTTTCTCGCGTTTTCTACCGGTCGATTGCCGAAGGCGTGCCCGTAGACCGCGCGGTGACGAACGCACGCCAAAGCATCATGCTTGCCCCCAACTGGCTGGAGTGGGCCACACCGGTGCTTTACCTCCGAGCGGAACACGGCGATCTGTTCGATTTTCGAAACGCGGGCGGCATTGCCGGGCTGCAAACCGCCGCAACAACGGCTTCGGCTGCACCGCGGCCTTCTCGGCAATCCGGATTCGGCCCAGACGGAGATCCTCAGCCCGATCTGCCCGCCCCGGCATTTTCTTCGGCAGGGCCCTAATGGAACGTACTGGAGCGTTGCAGTCGACGCCGGGGGCGAGAAACGACGCCTACCTCGCGGGCGAGGCGCTCGCGTTACGAGGCGACTACAAGGGCGCATCGATCGTCCTGGAAGACGCGTTGCGCGATCTGCTGGCCGCGCACGAACAGGAGCGCGACGACACGCGCATCGCTCGCGCCTCCCACTCGCTTGCGTACGTCCTTTTTTGCCTCGGCGAAATCCATGAAGCGACAGAGAAGTACCGTGAGGCCTTGCACGCCGCGAATCGAGCGCGCGACCCGGCGCTCGTTCACGACATCACGATAAACCTGGCCCTCGCGCTCAGCAGGGAAGGACGAGACGGCGAAGCCGGCGGCTACTTGGAAAATCTTCAAGCGTGGGAGTCGGCGCGCGACGCCCCCGCCGGTGCGCAAGGCCATACCATGATGATGCTCGCCCAGCTCTGTGACCGGCGCCTCGGCGAGCGGGATCGTGCGAAGCAATTGTACGCTCGCGCAATCGTTAATTTCGGGGAGCCGGAGAATCAACGGTTGTGCGTCCAGGCCCTCGCTGCGTTAGGCGAGCTTCTTCAGCGTTGCGGTGAAGAAGAGGCGGCATTTGACCACTATCTTCGCTGCCTCAGGGTTTGCACCGATGCCGGGCTCAGCGAACCGGCAGCGGTGTCCGCGGCGCTGCGGCTGCAAAATCTGGCGCAAAAGCTTGGCCGCTTGGCGCCGGCTGCAGAAGACTTCATCACGTCTTACGCGACAGATCCGAATGCGGGGATCGAAGGCCTGACGGCCATCGCCGATCGCATGCATGGCAGCGGTGACGTGACCGGGGCGACCGCGGTTTATCAGCGGGCCATGTTCCTCGCCGCAGAAAGGAGCGATGCGCAAGGCTTTCTTACCGCGGGATTGGCGCTCTCGGCTCTTGCGGAACAGCAGAATCAACTCGAGATGGCACGCGACGTCCTGGTTGCCGTTCGCGCGCGGTTCGAGGGCGAGGGTCAGCCGAGATTGCGCATGCCCGAGGTGTTGCGACGGCTCGCGCGCGTGTCCGCCAAACTCCAGGATGTTGCGGCGATGGACCGGGCGCTTTCCGAGTTGGAGACGGCCGACTTTTCCAATGAAGCGGCGCAGCGCGCCGAGCTGATGCGGGCGCTCAACGACGTTGGGGTCGAGCTTATCGCGGCCAAGCATTACGATCGCGCCGTCCAGATTTTTGGGAAGGGCATCGAAGTCGCCGCGTCGCTTCGCGATGCCGACATGACGCTACTCGGGCATATGCACTATAATAGCGGCTTGGCGGAAGGTCTTCGGGAACGCCACAATGACGCTCTGCTCGAATTTAAAAAAGCCCAATCGGCGTATATGCTCGCCAAGTCTCCAACGAACGTTGCCGATGCCACGACCGCCGAAGGGCAGGCCTTGGTAACGCTAGGCCTGCACGAGCAAGCTGTTGCAACCTATAAGCACGAGATCGAGTTGCGCTCCGAACTTGCGAACGGAGGAGTTACAAGCGAACTCATCGATGCCATCATGCGGCTCGGAGCGGTCTTTAGCGCCCTCGATCGTAATCGCGACGAGGCAGCCCTCTATGAAGACCTCTTTCAACGGCTTCCCGACCTTGACGAACAGGGCCCTTCGGAGTCGTTGTGCGTAGCGATTGGATCGGCGCAAAACAACCTTGGGTATTGCTATTTCAAGCTCGGGCGCTTCGACGAAGCTCTACGCCTGTTACGACAATCACTCCGTAGCCTCGCCCTGTCGCCGCAGGAAACGCTTGCGGAGGCGTTCGTGCAAGAGAGCCTGGGCGAATTACTTGCTGCGCAAAACGATCTTCCCGGCACGAAAGCGGCCTATGAGAAGGCCGTTGAATTGCGACGCCGATTGGCTCCGGGGGACCCTCGACTTCCAAGAACGCTTCGTGACCTCGCCGCCGTTTGCGAGGGGCTCGGGGAGCTCCAAGAAGCAGACGTTGCGGCGGCGTCTTGCTACGAGTTCTTACGGGGCGCGCCGGATAGCGACCCATTCGAGACGGCGAAGGTCGCCGAGATGGCCGCACACATTGCCGATCGCCTGGGCGAGACCGAGAAACGGGATCGTCTGCTTCTCGAAGCGACATCGATGCGCGCGTCGGCCGAAGATGTGCAGCCCTCCACTTCGAGTGAAGCCGGCAAAGCCACGGCGGGAACTCCGTCCGTAACCAGCCCGTCGCTCGGGTTTCTGAGCGGCGAAGAAATAACGCACGTCGTTCTCGAGTCTCACTTATCTCGGGGAACGAGGGAAATTCTTGGCGTGATGCTCCTTTTTGAAACGATGAAGCAGCATACGTGGCTCGTCGCCACACCGAGTAAGTTGTTTTGTCTCCTGGACGATGAGAAGCATCGAGCCAGTGGCCGCTTGATTCAGTGGGAGCAGCCGTGGCGTTCGATTCGCTCGGTCGAAGTCAAGCCCTACAAGCCAAAGACCGGACTCGTAACGATCGGCCAACGCCAGAACTGGCTCTACTCCGTTCGACTGCATCCGGACCCTGACCGGCTGCGCGACGGAATACTCGGCCTGCAATCTGAGCGATTGGCGCAGGCGCGCGCGCGCGGCCCAAGCTAGCGCGACCGAACGCTTGCGGGGACACCGCGGGCGGTGTAAGCTACAGACCAGCGACGATAGCTTGAAGCGAGGTGCCATTGATGGATCCGAAAACGACTGCGCTTGTCCTCATCGAGTACCAGAACGACTTCACTTCCCCCGGCGGCACGCTGCACGAGGCCGTTAAGCCGGTCATGGAGAGCAGCAACATGCTCGCCAACACCAAGGACGCGGCCGAGAAAGTACGCGCGGCCGGCGGGACGGTGGTCCACGCGCCGATTACGTTCGTTGAAGGATACGGCGAACTCTCGCCCGAGCCGTACGGAATTCTTAAAGGCGTCGTGGACAGCAAGTCGTTTATCAAAGGCACCTGGGGCGCCGAGATCGTGGACGACCTCGCTCCCGAGCCGAGCGACATTGTGGTCGAAGGAAAACGCGGCCTCGACGCATTTGCCAGCACGAATCTCGACTTCATCCTGCGAAGCCGCGGCATCACGACGATCGCTCTGGGAGGCTTCTTGACGAATTGCTGTGTCGAGTCGACGATGCGGACCGCCTACGAGAAAGGCTACAACGTCATCACGCTCAAAGATTGCACCGCAACGGTGAGCGAAGAAGAACAACGGCTCGCGACCGAAAAGAACTACCCGATGTTCTCGCGCCCGATGG
>PMHO01000055.1:0-76109 GCA_003156715.1 Candidatus Tityobacter terrigena | reverse complement strand
CGCTCCGCTCAGGGTGACAGGGTTTTCGTCATTCATGTGCTTGGTGCTACACTGCGGGCGTGACTGACGCGGATGGCGATTGGGAGCGGCGGCTCAAGGACTTGTGGGCGACGATCGACGAGCACGACGAGAAAGGGTTTCTCGCTCGAATGGACGCCCTCGTCGCCGAGCTGCCGGCCGGAAGTGCGGTCGGGCTCTTCGAGCGCGCCGGAGCGTTTGATTCCACGGGTCAGCCGGATCTCGCGGTCCCGCTCTACCAAGCCGCGCTCGACGCAGGCGTGGGCGGCGAACGTCGCCGGCAGGCGATCATTCAGATGGCGAGTTCCCTGCGAAATCTTGGAGAGGCGCGAGAAGCGGTCGCCTTGCTCACCGCGGAGCTGCAGGGCGAGACCGATGCGTACAGCGGCGCCGTCCGAGCCTTCCTCGCGCTTGCGCTCGTCGATGCGGGGCGCGAGCGTGAAGCCGTCGCGGTCGCCCTGACCGCCCTCGCCGAATACCTGCCGCGATACAACAGATCGCTCGCGCGCTACGCAAAACAGCTTATCACAGACTACTGAGGCCGGCTAAGCGCCGTTGCCGCTCTCGCGGGCGGTGAGCCCGAAACCGAGGGCGAGTGCGAGCGCCGGGATGATCCCGACCAGGTGCGGTGCGGCGCCCACGACGGTAGCGCCCAGCGTCGGTGCGAAGATCAGCGAGAAGTTGTCGAGAGAATCCGCGAAGCCCAAGAACGTCCCGCGTTCGTCCTCGGGAACGAGTTGCGCGACGCGCGCGTCGAGCGCGGGCCGTAAGATCGACCCGGAGAAGGCCCAGAACGCGATCGTTACGACGAAGAAGGCGACGCTGTTGACGAGGCCGAGGAGCGCGTACGCGACGATGCCCGCGGCGAATGCGGCGAGCGTGACGTCGTGCAGCCCGAAGCGGCGCACGAGCGTGCCGACGCCGAAGATCTGCGTCGTCGCGCCGACGACGCCGGCGACCCCGAGCAGCAGGCTCGAGACCTCCGGGCCCGCGCCGAGCACGTCGTTCAAGAACAACGAAAACGACGTGAAAAAAAACGTGAAGGCGAAGATGTACGCGAACCGGCAGACCATCACGCTGCCGATCCGGTGGCGAAACAGCGTCGCGCGCAGCGTCTTTGCGGAGACGGTCGCGCGCGGCTGCGGGGCGTGCGATTCGGGCAGAAGCCATGCCGTCAGTGTGAAGTTGATCGCTTGCAGACCGGCCGCGAAGAAAAACGGGAGCGCGAAGCCGAAATGCGCGAGCGCTCCACCGAGGACGGGGCCGACGATGAATCCCGCGCCGAACGCGGCGGTGGCGAGCGCAAGCGCGCGTGGCCGCTCTTCTTCCGTCGTAACGTCGCTGATGTAGGCCGATGCGACGCCGAGATTTCCCCCGCCGAGCCCCTCGACGATGCGCGACACGAAAAGCAGCGTGAGATTGCCCGCGACGGCGAGGAGCACGTACCCGGTAAACGCCGCGATCTGCGAGCCGAGCAGCGCGCGCTTGCGGCCGGCCCGGTCGCTGAGCCGGCCCCAGAAGGGCGACGCGATGGTCGCGCAGAGCGCTCCCGTCGTGATCAGCGTCCCGGCCACCGCATCGGGCGCTCCGAAGCGCTTGACGACGAACGGTAAGAGCGGGATCAGGATTGTGAAACCCAAGATGTTCAGGAAGGTGATCCCGTAGAGCGGGATCAGAGCGCGCGGAAGCTTCGCGCTCAGCGCTTATTCCGCAGCGCGTTGATGCGGACGGCGATCGACGCGGCCGCATAGAGCGCAACCACCATGTAGCCGGCCAAGACGTAGCGCGTCATCCCGTCGACGAGACCGCGGTGCACCTCTCCCAGCTTCACCACGATGCCGATCACCGCAACCACGAACAGGGTCGCGCTCAACACGTTCCGGTACACGAGGGAGCGAATCACGGCTGCCCGTCAATCGGGAATCGCGAACGCTACGATCGAAAGGTTCTTGAAATCGTTCGTCCAGAGGCGGTTGCCGTCGCGCGCGAGCGAGACGCCGACGAACGGAGATTGCGCCGCGAAGACGAGCGTGGGGGTCGCCGCGCTCGGTTCGATGTAGGCGATCCGGCAGCCGCCACGATCTTTTCCAAGCCACGTCGAAACGTACAGCCGTTCGCCGACCCAAGCCAGGCCGAGGATCTCTTCACCGACGTCGATCGTGCGGATCGGCCGGGCGCTTGCGTCGAGTTCGATGACGCACTTGTTGTAGCGTTGCGAGAGCCACAGCCGCTTGCCGCTATACGCAAGGAACGAGCCCGTGTCGCCCGGGCACGCGAGCGCTTCGTGCGACTTGAAGCCGTGTCCGGGAACGAAGCGCCGGATGAAGCGGTTGTCGTTCTCGCCGTTCTCGCTGATAACGAAGCGCAGCTCGTCGCCGACGCAGGTCGAGCCGATCGGCTTGCCCGGAGACGGTGCTTTCTCGAAGACGCGCCCGTGCTTGGGGTCGATTCCGTAAATATGGCCCGTCTCAAAAGAGCCGAGCCATAAACTTTCACCGTCGTGTGCCAGCGATTGCGGGCGCGGAGCAGGCGCCGGAATGCGTACGATTTCTGCCAGATCGGGCAGCTCTGTCGACGATTCAATCATCGAAGGAGCTTCGCGGCCGCGCCTGTGGAGAACCTGGCGACCGGGGGGAACCGGCGGCCCGAATCGTAAGCCCACGTTCAGTGAAATTCGCCTTCATCATCCACCCGACGTCCCTCGCGGACGTCGAACGCTACGAGCCGGGCGCGGCCGGCAAAGGCCGCCCCCTGATCGAGAAGATCATGGAGTGGATGCCGGCCTATGCCGCGGTCCACGTGACGGGCGTTCGAACGCCGGACGGCCGCGAGACCGAAGGCTGGTTCGTCGCCGCTAACTACATGCCCGAGCAGATGCTGGCGCTGCCGCGCGAGACCGTCTACGCCAAGATCCTCAAGGCGATCGAGATCGGGGCGGAGCTCGGCGCTGGGATCGCCGGCTTAGGAGCGCTGACAGGAGCCGTCGGTGACGCGGGCGTGACGCTCGCCGCCCGCTCGCCGATAGCGGTGACGACCGGCAACTCGCTGACCATCGCCGCGGGCGTCAAGAGCTTGCTGCGCGGCGCGCACGAGATGGAGATCGATCTGGCCGGCGCGACCGCCGTCGTCATCGGTGCAACCGGCTCGATCGGATCCGCCTGCGTCGAGTTGATCGCTCCGCACGTAGCGCACGTCGTGCTCGTGGCTCGAAACATGACGCGGCTGCGCCGCCTGCACGAGACCCTCGCTAAACGGCTGGCTTGCGCGACGTCGATCACCACCGACGTGCGCGCAGCGGTGCGACGCGGCGATTTGGTGCTCACCGCAACGACCTCGGCGCAGGAAGTTATCGAGCCCGCCGATCTGCGCGTCGGAGCGGTCGTCTGCGAACTTTCGCTTCCGCACGACGTTGGAAGGCGCGTTGCGCTCGAACGGCCCGACGTGCTCGTGACCGAAGGCGGAAACTTGCGCGTGCCGGGAATGCCCCGCTTCGAGCGCGTGCGCGAACCGGGGCTGCCGTTCGATTTCGGCCTGCCGCCCGGGACTGCACTGGCGTGCATGTCCGAGACGATGGTTCTGGCACTGGAGAACCGCCCCGAGCCGTTCACACTCGGGCGCGGCATCGACCTCGAGCGCGTGCGGGAGATCGACGAGCTGGCGACGCGCGCCGGCTTTGAGCTCGCAGGGATGCGCGCCTTCGACAAGGCGATTGGCCCCGAGCAAATTGCGCAGATCAAAGCGGCGGCTGGACTGCGCCGGGCGACCGCGGTATGACGGACGAGCGCGAGCATCGTTACGAGTCCACCGTCAGCTGGTCCGCTGCTGGAGGCGGCCCGACTCGCAGCTACGCCGGCTACTCGCGTCAGCACGCGATCGCGGTTGAAGGCAAACCGCCTCTTGTGGGCTCGGCCGACCCCGCTTTTCGCGGCGATGCCTCGCACTACAATCCCGAGGAGTTGTTGCTGGCGTCGCTGTCGGCGTGCCATTTGCTCAGCTACTTAGCGCTGTGTGCGCTTGAGGGGATCGCGGTCGTCTCCTATACCGATCGAGCTCACGCCACGATGCGCGAACGCGCCGGCGGCGGGCGCTTTACGGAAGCGCTTCTGCGACCCGAGGTAGCCATCGACGACGAGCGCATCGAGCGAGCCATCGTCCTGCACGACCGAGCACGCGAGGTGTGCTTCGTCGCGAATTCGGTCAATTTTCCGGTGCGCCACGAACCCGTGGTCCGCAGGTTCGCGCGCGAGTGAAGCGGGTCGTATCGGTCTCGCTCGGATCGGCTTCGCGCGATCATCGCGCCTCGATCGAGCTCTTGGGCGAGCGCTTCGAGATCGCGCGCGTCGGGACCGACGGCTCGCTCGACCGCGCCATCGCGATGCTGCGCGAGCTCGACGGAACGGTCGATGCGCTGGGCTTGGGCGGAATCGACGTCTATCTTTATGCGGGTGCGAAGCGCTACGCTTTACGCGACGGGCTGCGCTTGCTCGAGACCGTCAAAACCACGCCGGTCGTTGACGGCAGCGGCTTGAAAAACACGCTCGAGCGCGCCGCCGTTGGTTTCCTGCAAGACGACCTCGGCATCGATTTGCGCGGCCGAAAGGTGCTGATGGTCAGCGCGCTCGACCGCTTCGGCATGGCGCAGGCGCTGGTCAACGCGGGTGCCGATGTCCTTTTCGGCGATTTCATCTTCGCGCTCGATCTCGACAAACCGGTTCGCGACTTGGCCGAGTTCGAGGCCCTCGCCGAGAAGTATCTCCCCGATGCGTGCAAGCTGCCGTTTCAGTTCTTCTATCCGACCGGCAAGAAGCAAGATCGGCCGCCGGAGCCGAAATATCCCGAGTACTACGCCGAGGCGGAGATCATTGCCGGCGACTTCCACTTCATGCGCCGATTCATGCCCGAGAGGCTCGCAGGTAAGACCGTCTTGACCAATACGCTCACGGCGCGCGACGTCGAAGACCTGCGCGAACGAGGCATCGCGCGGCTGATCACGACGACGCCCGATTTCGGCGGCCGTTCGTTCGGAACCAACGTCGTCGAGGCCGCCTTCGTAGCGTTGCTCGGTAAACGCTGGGAAGACGTCACTGCGGCCGATTACCAGAGACTGCTCGCCGAACTGCGGCTGCGCCCGCGCGTCGTCGAGTTCGCTTCGACCACCACCGCGTGACCCCGGCCCAGCGGCTGCTGGCGCGGCTGCTGGCGCGGCAACCGCACGACAGCCAGCGCCGCAGCACCGGCCCGTCGCTACGGCGCTGTCTCGGCATCCCGGGTCTGATCGCGGTCGGTCTGGGGACGATGCTCGGCGGCATTTTTACGACGATCGGGAGCGGCGCGCTGACGGCGGGGCCGGGCGTCATCGTCTCGTTTCTGCTCTCGGGTCTGGCCTGCGTGTTCGTGTCACTGTGTTATGCCGAGCTTGCCTCGATGGTGCCGATCGCAGGCAGCGCGTATACGTACGCCTACGCGACGCTCGGCGAGTTCGTGGCTTGGGTCATCGGCTGGGATTTGATTCTCGAGTACGGCATCAGCGTCGCGCCGACGGCTGCGGCGTGGTCGGGCTACGCACAGGCATATTTGCAAAACTTCGGCGTAGTGCTTCCGGCGTGGGCCAAGGTCGCGAGCGTGGCGCATGACGGCTGGCGGATCGATTTCGCGCATTCGCAGGTCGATCTGTTTGCGATCGTCGTGGTGCTGGCAATCACCGGCCTGCTGGCCGTGGGCATCCGCGAGTCGGCCTCAACCAATTCCTCGCTCGTTGCCGTCCAAGTCTTTTCGATGATCGTCTTCGTCGTTGCGTTATTCGGTGCCATCCATCCCGGAAACTTTCGCCCGGTCTTTCCGACCGGGTGGCACGGCGTCGTGGCCGGCGCGGCCCTGGTGTTTTTCGCGTACATCGGTTTCGATACGGTAACGGTTGCCTCGGAAGAGGCACGCCGCCCCGAACGCGATGTACCGTATGCGGTCGTCGGTTCGCTCGCCATCGGCGCGGTGCTGTACGTCGCGATTGCATGCGTGACGGTGGGCGTCGTACCGTGGGCGCACATCGACAAGGACGCCGGCATGGCCGACGCCGTGCGGCGTGCCGGCAACAATCCCTGGGTCAACAACATCGTGACGGCCGGGGCGATCGCCGGAACCACGACCGTGATGATCACGTCGTTGCTCGGCCAGATCCGCATCTTTTATGTCATGGCGCGCGACCGGATGCTGCCCGCGTTCGTGGCGAGCGTCAACGCGCGCACGCGAACCCCGATCGCCTCGACGATCGTCACCGGGATGCTGGTCGCATTTCTCTCCGGCGTCGTACCGCTTGACGTGCTGCTCTCGCTCGTTAACATCGGGACGCTGTCCGCGTTCGCGATCGTCTGCGCCGGAATGTTTGCACTGCGCTATACGCAGCCAGGCGCCAAGCGGCCCTTCCGTGCTCCCTTCGGGCGTGCGGTCGCCCTCGCCGGCGTCGCGCTGTGCCTCTACTTGATGACCGGCCTCGACGGACGCACGTGGCTGCGCTTCGTCGGCTGGTTCGCCGTCGGCATGGCGATCTACGCCGCCTACGGATTCCGGCATTCCCTGCTGCGACCGAGCGACGGCGCGTAAGCATGAGCGCGAGCCGCGCGCCGAGGGCGATGCCGCGCGTGCTGGGGCTCTTCGATGTTTCCGTGCTGGCCTCGGCTTCGATGGGCCCGGCGTACAGCCTCGCCTCCACGATGGGCCCGATGGTGGCTGCGGCCGGAACGTTCGCGACGCTCGCGTTGCTTTTGCTAGCGGGGCCGATGCTCTGCATCGCGATCGCCTTCGCCCGCGTGTCGCGCGTCGCGCCGAATGCCGGCTCGTCGTTCAGCTGGGTCGATGCCGCGTTCGGTCCGGCCGCCGGCGCGTATGCCGCGTGGTTATTGCTGCTCTCGAATTACTTCGCAACGTTGGCGACGGCGCTCCCCGCGGGCATCTACACGCTGGACCTCTTCGCTCCCGGCGTTGCCACGCGGCCGCTGTGGGATGCGATCGTCGGGACGCTCTGGATCCTTGCTAGCGGCGCGCTCCTCGCGCGAGGTTTGCGCCCGACGGCACTCACGACGGCATGCTTCTTGGTCGCCGAACTGCTCGTCATCGGTGTCAGCGCCGTCGTCGCATTGCTGGTCCATCCGGCGGCGACGCCGCCGCGCTTGGACGTGCGACCCGCGCCGGTGGCGCTCGGCGGCATCGTGGCGGCGATGGTGCTCGCGATTTGGATGACCGACGGCTGGGAAGTCTCGGCCGCCGCTTCCGAAGAGTCGAGCGGTCCGGCCGAGACGCCGGGGCGCGGCGGGGTCGTCGGCTTGCTCGTGACGACGGCCTTTCTCGCGTTTGCGATGTCGGCCTACCTTCGCATCGGAAGCGTCGCCGGCTTCACCGGCCACCAAGCCGACGCCATGACCTACGTTGCCGAACGGCTCGGCGGCGCGGGCTGGCGAGTTGCGATCGTCGCGACCGTCTTGGTCTCAACAGCAGCCACGCTCTGGACGACGATTCTATATCTTTCGCGCAGCGTGTACGCGATGGGACGCGACGGCGTCCTGTTCCGATCGCTCGGCCGGCTCGACCGGCGCGCCATGCCCGCAAACGCGCTGTGGGCGGTCACGCTGCTGGTCGCCGCATTCACCCTGCTCACCGGCTTCTGGCCGCGGCTGACCGACGTGCTCGCGCTCGTCCTCAACGGCACCTCGATCTTCTTGGGCGCCCTCTTTGCTTTCTCGGCGCTCGCGGCCGTGCGCTTGTTGCGGCGCATACCCGAAGAGAACGTGCTGCTTGCGGTCGTCGTGCCGCTAGCCGGTGCCGCCGGGTTGCTGGCGATCGGTGCGGTTTCGGTAGCGCAGGCGGATGGTCCGACGCGCGCGACCGAAATCGGCTTGCTGGTCGCGGGCCTGCCATTTGTGCTCTGGCGGTCGCGCCACATCCATCCCGCGCGAAAATTCTCCCGCTCGATTCCGCCAAGCCGGGCATCGCTCTGAGCGGCGCGGGCGCAGTCGTTCTTCGCGCGACGATGCCGCGCGCACGGCACGACGCCGGCGGATAACGTTCCTGGATCAGCCCGTCAGTTGGGGCTTTCTCGACCGACTCCGCCGTGAAGCTGCTCGGCCGTCGTTTTCGCGCAGACGTCGTGGCCACAGGTGCACACGATCTCGTGCGGGTCGCGCGCCTCGGGTGAAGCGCAATAGTCGCCGCAGGCCGTATTCGCGCTCGTGACTTCGCACAGGCAAGCCAGGTTTTCGCAGCGTCGTCCATCGTCGCTCATACGTGGCGCCTTTCCCCAACGCCACCGGCCCCAAACGCGAGGCGTAACATGCCGGCGAAGGCGTTACGGGCTGAACTGCTGCGGTGGCCCGGCCGCGCCGCGCCCGAGCAGTCTGCCCGGCGTGCCTGCGCGCCCCGGAGCGGCGTGTCGCGGGCATGGTTCATTTTCGGCCCAACTGCCACTTCTTGAGGCGGGCCCCGGTTGAGACAGCTACGGGTTGGGAAGGTGATCCCGAGGCTCGCCGGCGAATCAGGCGGGTCGACGTGAGCGGACAGCTCGCGTCCTTTTCGTGCGAGCCAAAAATTGAGGATCTTCGTGAACGACAAAGAGACCGTCCTGACGAAAGAAGGCCTGCAGAAACTCGAGGAAGAGCTCGAGGATCTCAAGACCGTCCACCGCCGGGAGGTCAACGACCGCATTCGCCAGGCCAAAGAGTTCGGCGACATCTCCGAAAACGCGGAATACGAGGACGCCAAACAGGAGCAGGCCTTCGTCGAGGGGCGGATCATGAAGGTCGAGGCGATGATTCGCAACGCCCGCATCATCGACGAGTTCGAGTTCAGCACCGACGAAGTGCACCTCGGCGCAACGGTCAAAGTCAAGGACGCCAAGGGCGGCAGCGTGGCGCGCGAATTCACGATCGTCGGCTCAGCCGAGGCCGATCCGAGCCGCAGCCGGCTCTCGAACGAATCTCCGCTTGGCAAAGCGCTGATCGGCCGCAAGAAGGGTGACAGCGTCGAGATCTCGACCCCGCGCGGCACGGCCGTCTACAAGATCGAAGCGATCAACACCAACAAGAAGAAAGCCGCGGCCAAGAAAGCTTCGTAAGCGCGGCGTGAATCGCGAGCCGCCGCCCGAGAGTTCGGCGCAGAAGCTGGGACGGCGCGAGTCGGAGCTGAGGGCAGCGCGCCGCGCGAACCTGGCCGCGTTGCGACGGCTCGGATACGATCCGTTCGCCGTCACCCGCTTCGACGTCAGCGCGCACGCGGCGGAGCTCAGCGCAAGATATGCGGGCCTAGCCGCCGACGCCGATCCGCCGCAGGAACGCTATGCGCTAGCGGGTCGCCTGATGGCTATCCGCAAGATGGGCAAGAAGGCGATTTGGTCAGACCTCTGGGACCGGTCGGGCCGCCTCCAGCTCTACGTGCGCGAGGATGTACTGGGCGCGCAAGCCTTCGCCGCTTTTGACGCGGTCGACGTGGGCGACATCGTCGGCGTCGGCGGCACGGTCTTTCGCTCGCAGAAGGGCGAGCTGACGCTGCGCGTTTTCTCATTCGAGGTTCTGGCAAAAGCGCTCGCGCCGCTGCCCGATAAATGGCAGGGATTGGTCGACGTCGAGAAACGCTACCGGCGGCGCTACCTCGATCTCATCGTCAACGAGGAGGTGCGCCGGACGTTCGTTCTGCGTTCCAGGATACTCGCCGAGCTACGGCGCTTCTGCGACGAGCGCGGCTTCCTCGAATGCGAAACGCCGACGCTGCTTCACCTGGCCGGCGGGGCGTTGGCGCGGCCCTTCCGCACGCACCACAACGCCCTCGACATCGAGCTCGACTTGCGCATCGCAACCGAGTTGAATCTCAAGCGGCTGATCGTGGGCGGGCTCGAACGCGTCTACGAGATCGGCCGCATCTTCCGTAACGAAGGCATCGACCGAACGCACAACCCTGAGTTCACAATGCTCGAGCTCTACGCAGCCTACTGGTCGGTGAACGAGATGATGGAGTTCAATGAGGAGCTCTTCGCGCACCTCGTGAGCCTCGTCGGCAAGGGCGAGCAACTGGAGTTCGGCGGAAGGCTGCTCTCGTTCAAGCGTCCCTTCAAGCGCATTGCCTATTTCGAAGCGCTGCAAAGGTTCGGGGGCCTCGAACGGTCGCGTTTGCTCGATCCCGCTGGAGCTGCGGAGGTGCTAACCGAGCTCGGGCTGCCTCCTTCCCAGACCCACGGCCAGGCGCTCGACAAGATTTTCGAGCGCGTCGCCGAGCCGCACCTGGTCGATCCGACGTTCGTGTACGACTACCCGGTCGTGATCTCGCCGCTCGCCAAACGCAAAGCCGGCGACCCGGACGTCGTCGACCGCTACGAACTGTTCGGCGCGAACGTCGAGCTGTCCAACGCCTTCACCGAGCTCAACGATCCCGACGATCAACGCGCGCGTTTCGAGGCCCAGGCGCTAGAGCGCACCAGCGGCGACACCGAGGTGCCGCCGCCGGACTGGGATTTTGTGGCGGCCCTCGAGTACGGCATGCCGCCGACCGCGGGGATCGGGATCGGCGTAGACCGCCTCGTCATGCTGCTGACCGATCAGCACTCGATCCAGGACGTGCTCCTGTTTCCACTGCAGCGCCCGCCATCGCACCAAACTCACTCGGACTGATCGTCTGGCCTCGCCTGGCTCGCGCTCGGCGGCGTCACTTCCACGTGAGCGAGAACTCCACTTTAAAAATGTACGTTCCGGAAACGGGTTTACAATCAATGCGCTCGGGCGCATAGGTCGTTCGTGCCGCGGCCAAGATCGCTTCGTCTTCGAACTCCTGCTTGCGAACCGATCAGCGCCGTGCGGGCGCTAGATCATCCGAGCGCCCGCCGCGAGGCGAGGCCATTGAGCGATAGGGCGCCCGTTCGTGCGCCACGAGCTGTCGACTTCCGGTGGTTTGGGCCAGCCGGCGGGAGAGTCTTCCCAGTCCTCCTGCCGACCGTACACGGTCACATCGTAGAGTGCTAAGGTCGCAGCCATGCCTTCGACTCCCCGCCCTGTCGTCCAATACGTTTCGAATACCCGATCGCCTCGCCGCAGATAGCATACGAGCATGAAACGGTTGAACGTGCGGCCCGCACGCAAAACGTCAGCGGAATCTCCTACCGAATACCACGGTACGTCCCAGCCCATGAAGTCACGGTAACGAACGCTCTCGTCGTACGGACCCCAGCAAAAGGTCGCGTACGTGATGCCGCGCGCGTTCAGGTACGATAACTCGCGGACTTGCCCATTGCAAAACGTGCAGCCCTCGCACTGTTCTGCGGCCGGCTGACCCGTGAACCACATGTGGTAGTAGGCGATCAACAGCTGACGCCCCTCGAACGCGTCCAACAGCGTAACGCGCCCGTTCGGGCCGACGAGACTCGTCGCGGCGTCGACCTCGACCATCGGCAAGCGCCTTCGAGCTGCGGCAATCGCGTCGCCCTCGCGAGTATGCGCCTTCTCAATAATTCGAAGGGCATCGATCTGGGCTTGCCAAGTCCCGCGCTCGACAACCTCGGGCATCGCCGCGGTGGCAGCAGCTGCCGCCGGATCATTCTCTGCCGATGTGTTCATGCAAACCTCACGCTATTCGATTTGAGTTTACCCCACGTTCGCGGCTTCGGGAGCAGCCTGCGTGTGGGAGCCGCAGTGCCGCACCTTGCAGTGTACCCACGACGATCGCCTGGCGGTCGAGCCCATTCGCCGCCGAAGCTCCTTGCGTCGCAAGCGACACGACCGCGAACCCGGCGACCGCAGAAGGGGGCTTCGGGTCGAAGGGGTCGCCCCGCCGCCGGGACGTGGAACGCGGCTGCAACCCGTCGTCCCCGCGCGGCGTCGTAGCTCTTGCTAATCCTGTAGAACCAAGGGAGAACGATGGATCTCACGCAGAGCTACCCCCGCAGCATCAAAGAGCGCCTCGCCGGAGTGGCCGGGCTGGCACGTACGACCGACAAGGCGAAAGCCGCAGCGGCCGGCACGAACGGCGAATACCACTACAACTGTCCGATCGATCAACGGGTGCTCGGCTTTCTCGGCGTCGACGCGGACGCGTTTCGCGACAACGTTCGCGATGCGAAGCACGACGCGGAAGTCGAACGTTATGTTAAGCCATTCGTCCTCAAGAAGACGCCGGCCGAGCTCGAGACCTTCAATCGGGACATGTTGGCACTTAGTCCGCAACCGGGGAGCGAAGCCGAGCACTTCTTTCTCGAGCTGCGCAACACGGTCGCTCCCGACCGGACCGATGTGACGACGTGGCCGGACCTGCTCGACCTCGATGAGAAGCGCGAGGTCCCCCGCAAAGTCACCGTCTGAACGCGAGGCCGATTCCATAAACGCCGAGCCGACGGTAAGTGAAGATGACGTCCGCAGGCAGGCCGGCACCTATCGAGTCGTCGTCGAGTACGACGGCTCGGACTTCAGCGGCTTTCAGTTTCAGCCGCAGGTGAGAACGGTCGCGGGTGTGCTCGAACGGGCGCTCTCGCGACTGTTCGAGCTGACGACCAAGGTGACTGCGGCCGGACGCACCGATGCCGGCGTGCACGCCGTCGCCCAGGTCATCTCGTTCAAAGCACACGTAGACTTTCCAATCGAGCGGCTAGCGATCGCGCTCAACAGCATCCTGCCGCCCGACGTTTCGGTGCGCGATGCGGCTCGCGTCGCGAGCGGTTTTTCGGCGCGCCTCTCGGCCCTCGAGCGCGCTTACGCGTATCTGGTGCTCAACCGGCCCGCTCCCTCGGCGCTGTTGCGGCGCTGGACGCATCACGAGTATCGCCGGCTCGACATCGAAGCGATGCAGTCCGCCGCGCAGGCGCTGATCGGCACCCACGACTTTCTCTCGTTCTGCGGCGTTCCGCCGGAGTTCGGTGGAACCGTGCGGACGTTGCGGGCAATCGGCATTTGCCGTGAAGGGGAACTCGTCCGGCTCGATTTCCGGGCCGACGGCTTCCTGCACCGGATGGTGCGCACGATGACCGGTACGCTGCTCGAGGTCGGGGCCGGGCGGCGCCCCCCGGACGCGACCGCGCAGCTGCTGGCCGCGCGCGACCGGAAGGCGGCCGGGATGACCGCGCCGCCGCAAGGCCTGTACCTGCGCGACGTCCGCTACCCGGATTTCTCGTCGGGGCCGGCTGAAGGGGACTTCCTGAGGCCGCTGCAGCAAATGTTCTCTTGAGTTACTCTACAAAGCAAGCTCAGGATTTGACACGCGGGATGATGTACGGCTACAATCCGAAGGTTGTCCGGCCCTCGCCGGGCTTGCTTCTACCCGTCTCCGAACAAGGCTCGCCATGCGCACCTATCAACAGAAAACGGCCGAGACCCAGCATGACTGGTACGTCGTCGACGCCGCCGGTCAGCGGCTAGGCACGCTCGCCGTGCGTATCGCGCGCGCCCTGTCCGGCAAGCACAAGCCCACGTGGACCCCGCACATCGACGACGGAGACCACGTCGTCGTCCTCAACGCCGCCAAAGTCGAACTCAGCGGCGACAAGTGGCACCAGAAGCTGTACCAACGGCATAGCGGCTTCCCCGGCGGCCTGTACACCGAGACGGCGGGCGACGTTCTCAAGAAGCGGCCGGAGCAACTCGTCGAGCGCGCGGTGCGCGGGATGTTGCCGACCAATCGCATGCGGGCGGTGCAGTTGGGCCGCCTGAAGGTCTATCCGGGCGGAGATCATCCGCACGCCGCGCAGCAACCCAAGGAGCTGATCTAGTGGACGTAGCCGAGACTTTTGGAGGAACCGGGCGTCGCAAGCGCGCCGTCGCTCGCGTGAAGATCGTCCTCGGTCAGGGCGTCATTACGGTCAACGGGAAGGCACTGGACGACTATTTCACGCGACCGACGCTGCTGCAAATCGTACGTCAGCCGCTCGACGTCACGCAGACCGGTTCGCGCTTCAACGTCGACGTAAAGACCGAAGGCGGCGGAACGTCGGGCCAGGCCGGCGCCGTGCGGCACGGCATCGCCCGGGCTCTGCTCGATATGGATGAATCGTTACGCGAGACCCTGCGCAAGAACGGGCTGCTGACGCGCGACCCGCGCGAAAAGGAATCGAAGAAGTACGGGCGCAAGCGGGCACGCAAGCGCTTCCAGTTCTCGAAACGTTAAAGCGCCGGGCTAGCGACTGAGGAGGTCGTCCGGGAACATCGCGTAGACCGTCTGCAGGTCGGCGCGGTTCTTGATGCGCGCCGCAAGCCGGTGGGCCGGCACGCCGATCGGTCCGGCGCGATCGTAGGTCTCCTGATCGCAATAGACGGCCCCCGGGGGAGCGGCGCTTTGCAGACCGTTTGCGCGGTTCACGGCGTCGCCGATGACGGTGTAGTCCATGCGCTGGCTGCTGCCGAGATGGCCGGCGACGACCTCGCCGGTCGCAAGACCCACCGAGATCTTGAGCGGGTAGTCCAGGTTCGGGTTGAGCTCGCGCACGACGCGGTGCAGGTCGAGCGCCGCGGCGACGGCGCGTGCGGCGTCATTTTCCTGCACGCGCGGCGGTCCAAAGACGGCCATGAGGCCGTCGCCGTAGAACTTGTCGAGCAACCCGTCGTGTTCGAAAATGACCTTGACCGCGACCTCGAAATAGGCGTTGAGGATTTCGAGCACGCGCTCGGCCGGAAGGGTCGCGGCGAGCGCGGTGAAACCGCGGACGTCGGCGAACAGCATCGTTGCGAGCGAACGATCGCCTCCCAGCCGCACGGACGCGGGGTTGTGAATCAGCGACTGGACGACGTGCGGAGCGAGGTAGCGCGAGAAGGCCGCCTCGATGGTCTTGGCTCTCGCGATCTCCGCGCTATGGGCGGCCTCGAGGGCGCGGTTCGCGCTGACATCGGCGAAGACGAGTGCGGCGCCTTGGCCGTGACCTTCGTCGAGCGGCGAAATCCGCACTTCGAGAACCAGCTGCCGCCCGTTGCTCGCAATGCCATCCGTCTCGGCACGCAGTGCGACGGCGCCGCTCTCGCGGAAGGTCTGCATCAGCTCGGCAAACGCGGGCACGAGTGCTTCCAGTTCATCGGCCGGCCGGCCGATGAACGTTCCCGCGCTGACGCCGAACGTCTTTTCGGCGGCGCGGTTGAAGCTTGCGATCGCGTCGTCGGCGCTAAGCGTGATGATGCCGCTCGCGATCGCTTCTAAGATGCGCGCTTGAGATCCGTATGCGCGCGCGTTCTCGATGGCCGCCGCGGCCTGGAGCGCGAACGACAGAAGCGCGTCGCGGTCGCCGCGCGTAAAGAGCCCCGGAGCCGCGCGCGCATCGACGCACAACGCTCCGATCGTTTCGCCGCGCGCGCGCAGCGGAACGCAGCCGATCGAGCGAACGTGCAGGCCCGTGACGGCCCGCTGCTCCAGGTTCGGATCGGGTTGGGGATCCGTTGCGAAGACGGATTGACCCGAGGCGATGACCCCCTCGATGGTCGTTTGGGGGAAGCTGCCGTCCGTCGCCGACGTCTCCGGCCGGGCCGCGCGGTAACCGTCGCGCAACACCAGCAAGGCGCGCTCCGCGGCCATCAACTCGATCCCAAGCTCCAGAGTCTGTTCGACCACGCGCTCGAAGTCGAGGGACGCACTGATGAGCGCTCCCGTCCGCGCTAAGCGTTGAGCTCTCTTGAGCGCGGAGAGGTCGAACTTGCGAGCGAGCAGATCGAGAGCGAACGCCGCTCGCTGATCGGCTCGCAAGCCAGGGAAAGCACCGACCGTTTCAAACGCTTGCGCAAGGGCGCGTTCATCCGCGTCGAGCTCTCGCTCCCACGGCGTCATGCGCGCTTACGAGCCAAGGTAGAAACAGCAAAAATCGACCATGCCGCCGGCATCGTCGAACCAGTGGGGAACGAACTCGAATTTCGCGGTCGTCACGGCGTCCGGGACGAGAAAGGTCACCGTCTGCACGAGGCCTTGATGCGGTGCGAGCACCGAAGGCTCGCTCAAATCAACGGCTTTGTAACCCGGCCGTACGACCGGCTGGAAGACGCTGTCGCCGGCCAGCAGATGAAAATCGCTCGGCTTGAAGGACTGCGCCATATAGCCGGAGGGGTTGAAGAGGCGCACGTCTTCGACCGAGACGTATTTCATGCCGGGCACCTTGGATGGCGAGGCTTCCGAGAATCCCGCGTTGAGCCCGGCGGGTATCAAGACGCGCACCGGGGAGGGGTCGGCCAGCGCCGTGCCGCCGGCCGCCAAAACGGCGACGAAGAAAAAAACTCGCTTGAGCTTCCTGGTCGCACGAAAAACCATGTACCCCCACCCGCTTTCTTCGGCCGCATGCCGACGAAGGGTTAGGCCTTCGACGGTCGCGGCCATCGGCCGTTCATCCGGTGGCTCGGTCGCGTTCATCCGCAAGCGGCAGGCTTGGGAAATGGAACCCATTCCGAGCGATCTCGCCCTCGCCGCCCTCGCCGCTCGCGACCGCCTCGCCGAGAGCGCGCAACAGGCGGCAGCGGCTGCCGGCAACGCGTCCCAAACACCGCAGCCGCTGATGGCCTCGGCCGCGCGTCAGGTCGTCTTCGCCGACGCTCTCCTGGCCGCGCTGCACGCGCGGCTGGAAGCGCTCAAGGGCGTTACCAAATGAACGAACTCGACGTGTTGAGCTCGGCGGCAGCCGGCATGGACGCACAGCGCGCCGCGCTCGACCTTGCCGCTCGCAACGTGGCCGCCGCCCAAGCTGCGCCGGACGGACGCGGCTTCGGCCGGCTTGTCCCGCGCTTCGCGACCGCTGCACCTCCAACGCCAGACGTTGACGACGCCGATCTCCCGGCCTTCGAGGCGCCCGCGGGCGAGGTGGATGAAGACCCCGGATTGCCGGTCCGCTATCTCGGGGCTCGCGTAGAGCGCGGCGCCGATTTGGACGCCGTAACCGAAATGGTCGCCATCCTCGATGCGCAGCGCGCTTACGAGATGAACGCCTCGGTTTTCGAAGCCGGCAAGCGGCTTGCCGAGCGGACGATCGACGTCGGGCGCCTATGACGGTCGTTCCCCTCGACTCGGCGGCCGCACGTGCGCTCGGCCCCGTCCCCGACGCACCGCTCCTCCGGCCGGCCGCGCGCGCGGAGTCGAGCGACTTCGGGGCAAACTTCGGGCGCGCCCTCGATGCAGCCGAAGCGATGCTCGTGCAGGCCGACGGTACCGAGCGCGCCTTCGCGAGCGAGCGCGGCGGCCTGCAAGAGATGGTGCTCGCGCGCGCTCAAGCCGACGTCATGCTTTCGATCGCGACCGCGGCCGCCTCGCGTGCGGCCCAGGCGCTGTCGAGCGTGCTCGCAATGCAGATTTAGGCGGCGCAAACGATGCGGCTGCTCGTCGCGCGTTGGCGTTTGCTCTCGACCAAGCATCGCACGCTGGTCCTGGGCGTTGCGCTCGCCGCCATGCTGTCCGTGGCGCTCGGGTTAGCGTTGCGGCGCGACAACCGCGTACTGCTCTTTGCGATGCCCCTGCGTCCCGAGCAGGTTAGCGAAGTCGTCGAGCGCCTCGCGGGCTGGAACGTCGCCTTTGTTGCCGGGAGCGATAACGTGCGCGTCGACGCGAATCGGCGCAACGATTTGCTGATGCGCTTGTCGTTGGCCGGCGTCCCGCACGCACACCTTGCGAGCTCCAACGAGGTTCTCGAGAAGGCCGGTCCGCTGACGCCGCAATCGATACTGGATGCGCAGCAACGCGACGGGCTCGCGGGCGACATCGCGCGCGGCCTGCGCGGGTTTGCCGGCATCGACGATGCGCAGGTGATCGTCGCACCGGCGATAGCGGGCGCGTTCGTCGACGAACCGTCTCATCAGGCGAGCGCGAGCGTGCGTCTTACGATGCGCCTGGGCGCGCCGCTCGGCCCGCAAATGCTCGATGCCGTCCGCGCGTTCGTAGCTGCGGGCGTTCCGGGGCTCGATCCAAAACGGGTAGCGGTGCTCGACGACCGCGGGCTCGTAAGCGGCGGCGCAGCCGGTGACGGCGAGGAGAGCAGTCTGCAGACGTCACTGCAATCAGCGCTCGATGCCGCCTTTGGAATCGGCGCGGCGATCGTGCGGGTCCGCGTCTGGCGCGATCCGCGCAGTCGTGAGATTCGCGAAACGATCGACAAACCGCTCGGGAGCCGTTCGCTTCATTCGGCCACCGCCGACGAGCACTACAAAAGCGCGCAGAAGACCTACACGAAACGGCATGCGAGCGAAGATCGTGGCAGCGACGTGCGACAGGAGAGCGTCGAGGTCCCGGAAGGACGGCTCGAGCGCATCTCGGTCGCAGTGCTGGTCGACCGTGCGCGCCACCTCGAGGTCGATAAGATTGCGTCGCTCGCGAGTGCGACGGTGGGCCTCGCCCCCGAGCGCGGCGATGCGGTCAGCGTGCAGGAGGTTACCTTTGCAAAGGACGCGCCGCGTTCGGCTCCGCCGTTCGCCTCGATCGTCGGGTTGCTCGACGACGTTGCGCCGGTTGCGATCGGAGCCTTCGCGCTGCTCTGTGCCTTGCGTTGGGGCGCCGAGCCGCTGGCTGGACTCGTCGATCGCATCGCGCAACGGGTCAGCCTGCGGAGAGCGCGCAAGAGCCTGACGGGCGTCGCGCCCGCCCAGGTTCTGGGTGCGCTGAGCGGTGAGCCGGCGCACACCGCGGCGGCGATCATCAGCGCCTTACCGGCGGCGACGGCGACCGCCGTCCTGGAGATGTATCCGTCCGAGGAGCGCGCCGCCATCGTGCGCCGCATGGCGCGTGCCGCCGCGCCGGTTATCCCCGACTGCGAGGCCTTTCTGCGCCGTGCCTGACGAGTTCGTCCCGCTCGCGGCGCTGGTTCGCGAACGCAGCGAGGGTCGCCGCCTTGCGAGCGAGCCGCCCGCGCCGGCGCCGCCCGGCGCGGGCGGCGCCGAGAGCGCGACAGTGCGGGCCGCACCGGTCTCCGAAACGGTCGCTCGGGAACTCGGCGCAGTCCGCTTAGCTGCGCTCGAGGCCTTCGATCGTTTGCGCGCCCGTTTGCTGGCTGCGCTCGCAAGCGAAGTCCTGGCACGAGAACTCGCGCTGGCCCCCGCCGACATGCAGGCCTTGAGCGAACGCATTTTGCGCGACCTCGCCGAGGAAGAACCCGTGGGTCTCGTGCTTTGCGCGAGCGACGCGATTGGCATCCGCACCACACTTCCCGTTCGTGTGGATTCTGCGCTGCGGCCGGGCGACTTGATCGTCGAGGTTCGCGACGGCGAGATTGACGCGCGCTTCGATCTGCGCCTGGTCGCCGTGCTGGAGCCCCTCGCCCAGGCGGATGCACTCGATCGATGATCGGGCGCGGGATCGGGTGCGTCGTGCGAACGCGGGGCGAACTCGTGGTTGCGTCACTGCCGCGGGCCTGCATCGGCGACGGCGTGCGCATCCTGCGTTTGGGCGGCGGCTTTCTCGACGGCCAGGTGACGGCGATCGAGCGCTCGCGTGTTATGATCGCGCCGTTCGGACCGCTCGCGGGCGTCGCGGTCGGCGATCGCGTGTCCGTGACGCCGGAGGCAACGGCGTGCGTGCTCGGTTTCGCAGCGCTCGGACGAGCGATTGACGCGGCGGGCATGGCGCTCGATGGCGGTCCCGGGCTGCGCGGCTCGCTCGTGCGAGTGGCACGGGGCGCGCCCCCGCCGCGCGAGCGACGGCCGATCGATACAATCTTTTGGACGGGCGTGCGCGCAATCGACGGATTGCTGACGCTCGGTCGCGGAGCACGGATCGGTATTTTTGGGGCGCCCGGTGCCGGCAAGTCGACGCTCCTCGAGATGATCGCCGCGGGGGCGCGCGGCGATGCGGTCGTCTTGGCGCTGATCGGCGAGCGCGGGCGCGAGGCACAGACGTGGCTAGGGCGTCTGAACGGTCGCACGACCGCGGTGTGTGCGACGAGCGATCGCAGCGCCGCCGAGCGGGTTCGGGCGGCCGAGATTGCGATGGCGCAAGCGGTCACGCTGCGCGAGCACGGACTCGACGTCGTCGTGATCCTGGACAGTTTGGCGCGCTACGCCGCGGCGCTGCGCGAACTCCGCATCGCGCATGATGAGCCGGTCGGCCGCGGCGGCTACCCGCCCGCGGTTTGGGCCGAGCTCGCGCGCTTTCTGGAGCGTGCGGGGACCGCTCGGCGCGGATCGATAACGCTGATCGCGACCGTCCTTTCGGACGGAGACGACGCGCGCGAGCCGCTATCCGATGCGGCGCGGTCGATGCTGGACGGACACATCGCGCTTTCGGCCGAGCTCGCATGCGGCGGACACCACCCCGCGATCGACGTTCCCGCGAGCCGCAGCCGCACGATGGGGGCCGTCGTTTCCCCGGGCCATGCTTGCGACGCGGAAACGGTGCGCGCTGCGCTCGGACTGCTGGCGCAGACCAAAGACGTACGCAGTCTCGGCCTGTCGGATAACCGCGATCGGAAGCTGGCCGCTGCCGTCGCTGCCGAGCCGGCGCTGTGCGCCTTCCTGCGGCAGCGCGCCCCGGTGCTGCCCGAGGAAACCACCCTTGCACTTCGCTCCGTCGCCGCGCTGCTGGCGCGTGCGGAACCTGGGGGGCGCTAGGCAAGAAGTCCCGAAATCAGGGGCGCGTGTTCCCCTCGAACCTGCCGCGCCGCTGTAAGCGGGTCTTCGCAGTTTGTCTAACAGCCGCGTTTGCGACGACACTCTTCTCCGTTTGCGCAAGCTGGGCAGCCGATTCACCGTCGCCGAGCCTGGCGGAACTGTTGGCTTCGTACCAGCGTGCGATGAACGATCCCGGCGCGCCGCGCTACGAACGCTTCGAAGAAATCGGAACGCTCTCCGGGCAAGGCTTGACCGGCTCGTTCCACACCTGGATCGCCGGCGAGCGCGAGCGCGACGATGAAAACCTCGGCGCGCGTTCCGAACGGCGGCTGCGAATTGGCGAACGCGTATGGTACGCCAATGCCGACGGCGACGTTCGCGAGCTCACCGGCATCCTGCTGCGCCGCTCGCGCACCCAGCGGTTGATCGACAGCGGCGATTTCGCGCGCCAGCCCGAGCACTGCGTCGCCCTGGGGCGCCGCTCGCTTGACGGAAAAGCAGCGTACGCGATCGACGTGGCCGCGACTGGGGGTGAGACGGAAACGCTCTACCTCGACGCGGCGACCTACCGTCCGCTGCGCGTCGCGTACGACGACGACGACGGTGAGGCAACGATCGACCTGTCCGATTGGCGCTCCGTCGGAGGGCACCACTTTCCCTTCAAGGTCGTGCAATCCGATGGGGATCGCGAATTCGACACGACCGAAAACGCGCAAAAGATCCTGCTCGATCAGCCGAGCGAGGCCGCGGTCTTTGCGCCGCTCAGGGCGCGGACGATCGAAATGCCGGGCGCTCAAACCCTCGCGCTGCAAGCGCACGACGGGCACCTCTACGCGCCCGTGCGCATCCGAGGGAAGAACTACTCGTTTCTCGTCGACACCGGCGCGCAGAACATTCTGCTCGACACACGCGTTGTGCGCGAGCTCGGGCTTTCTAGCGAAGGCGCGCTCGAGGCCAGCGGCGCATCGCGCGTGGGTGGCTTGCAAGTGGCAACGCTCGACGAGCTCGACATCGGCAGCGGCAAGCTCCGCGATCTGGTCGTAACGACGCTCGATCTGAGCGCAGCGACGTCGGGGGCGTTTCATATCGACGGCATCCTCGGATATCCGTTCTTTGGCGCGGCCACGGTTCGTCTCGACCCGGCGGCGCAGTCGATGACCTTTGGGCCGCCCGGCTCGATTCTACCCCGCGGCGAACGAATTCCGATCGACACCGACCGGGCTGCACCCGAGGCATCGTTCCGCATCGGCGAAAGCCTGGCCGCTCCGTTCATCGTCGACACCGGCAATGCAGGTGAGCTGCTCCTCTACCATCCATTCGTCGACAAACATCCCGGCGTCGTGCCCGTCACCGATCACGGGCGGCGCAACTACGGAATCGGCGGGAGCACCGCGTCGTACAAGACGTCGCTCGACCGGATCGACATCGGCTCGACCTCGCTGTACCACATCGACACCGACGTGATGCTCGCGACGCGCGGAGCCTTCGCCGACCGCTTCGATGCCGGCAACGTCGGGCTCGGCCTGCTCAAGAACTTCGTGATCACCTTCGATGAGTCGGACGGTGCGATGTATCTTGAGAAGAGCACCGCTTTCGACGACGGCCGCAGCCGGCCGCAGTGAAGGCCCCTGGCCGATCGGTGCGTTGAGGGAACGCTAGCTTGGGCGCGTAAGCGGTTTGCCGATCTCCCAATGGTGCCCGGCCGGATCGACGACTCGCCCGACACGCCATCCGTGTGCTTCGTGCACGGAAAAGACTTCAAGAGCTCCGGCCGCGATCGCGCGTGCGTAGACGGAATCCGGATCGTCGACCATGAGGATCAACCGGATGGGTGATCCGCCTTGCCGCTCCGGATTCGAATCGTCGTCGCGTTGCACCCAGAAAAGGGCGCCCCCAATCGAGAGTTGCGCGACTTCCACGCGGTTCGACGCGCTTTCAAGGCGTTCGATTTCAATGGCGCCGAATGCCGCCTTGTAATACTCGACGGCTTGCGTCGCGTCGGCCGCGGACAACCACGGGACAATCCTGGCCGCGACCGACCCGGCCGTCGTCGATTCGTTGGCGATTGGCACGGGCGACCCTCACGCATTGTAAACTGTCCGACGTTTCCGCCCATTCGATCGTAACGTCCTGCTCGACAGGCCGCGAGAAGGCAGCGACGCGGCGCGGCTCACTCGTCGTCGGTCGGCGCGCGAAACATGCTTTGGCCGCGCAACGCGTACAAAGCTGCGGCCCCAAAGGCGAGCGCACCCGCGATCTCCAGGAGCACGACGGCCCAGGACAGCGAGTCGACGGTGCTGCCGGGGAACGGATCGCTAAACGCGCTCCGGACCGGGAGCAAGTGAACGAACGCGATGCCGAGCGCGCTCGCAAAGCCAACCGCCACAGCAACGGGCGCAGCGTAGCGGTTTCGGAAGAGTGCGAGGGCGACCGCAATCGCTGAGGCCACCGTGCCGACGATCCCGGTGACGTGCACTTCGGTAGTCAGGGTGTCGAGTCCGCGGCGATAGTGGTCGAAGGTGTGGGCTGCCACGGCAACCGCGTAAAAGAGCGCCGTGTATGCGAGCAGCCGGCGGCCGCTAAGGCTCCCTGCCGTGCCGAGTGCCGTCGACGGTTTGGATTGAGTGGTTGCCACGTCGGTCGCTCCCTCCGGGGGCTCAAGCGCTCGTTACACTGTTTGGGCGCAAGTACAAGATATGCAACGGGCCGGCACGTTATACCCGGCCGGCCGTTCTCAGGCTGCAGGCGCGCAAGTCAGAGGTTCGACGGTTCATTCGCCGGCAATAGGCCGTCCACGCCATGCGAACCGAGCCGGGCTACAGTCGCTCCAGAAACCGGAGCGAGGCTTGTTCGTGAGTACGACCGACAAAGTTGCAGTCATCAAAGCGCGGCTTCCCTACATCGACCGGCGCGCGTTATCCGAAGCGTGGTACAGCGCCCTTCACGTCGCGGGCAACGGAGGGCTGCGCGTCCCGGCACGCCGCGCGAGCGACGCCGCCCGCGACGAACGTCCGGTGACCCTCACCGCGGAAGCGCTCGAGCCGATGAGCGGCGCCGAGACGGCGGCGATCCGCGCGCGTGCGGGGAGCCCGGCGTCCCAAACGGCTCCGGGGGAAAGCACCGCTCTCGTTCGAGCGCGTCGGCAGAGTGCCCGAGGCCTCGCATTCCAACGCGCTCGCAGCTATCCGCCATTCAACGCCACGTTAACGCTCGGTCTCGACGGCGCGCGCGTGCAGATTCTTCTGCGGCGCGATGGTCCGGCGCTGCGCGTGATCGCCTTGTGCAGCGAGCGGCACGTCGAGCTCGTGCGCCGGGCACTGGCGTGCGCCGACCGCTATCTGCGCGAGCAGGGCGAGGTCGTCGTATCCGACGTGCGCGCGTCGCAAAGCCGTACGCAAGCGTGATCGGAGCGGCCGCCTCCGACGCATTGGACCGCATCGCTGCCTTGCGGCGCGACCTTCTGCACGCGTACGAAAGCGGTTTCGAACCCCTCGACTCGCGGATCGCCACGCCGCAGGCACGGAGCATGCGGAGCCTCGATCCGTTAAGCGTCGTCGCACCAGCCGACTCGTACTTCGTCTCGGCGGATGCTCATGCTGCGCCGCGCTACAGCCGCGACGGCTCGTTCCGGCTCGTCGACGGAACGCTGCGCTTCGCGGATGGTTCGCCCGCGCTCGGCCATTCGGTTTCGACTCCCGGCAGCGCGCTCGGCCCGTTGCGCGTCGATCCGATCGACGCGGCCTTGGGGCGGGTTTCGGCTGCGGGCATCGACTCCGACGGAACCTTCGCGTACACGCGCACGTCGGTCGACCCGCGTAGCGGTACGCAGCGCACGGAACGCATAGCGGTCGGCCGGCTCGCGTTAGCGCGCTTGCCGGCGGGCACCCGGCCGGTCGCGATCGATGCCACCCACGTTGGCATTCCGGCCGGCACGCGACCGCATCTTGGCGTTCCGGGCGATGGCACGTTCGCGCCGCTTACGATCCACGCGCGCGATCCCGGCCGGCTGAACTTCGAGGCCGGTTTGCAACGTCTGCAAGAGGCGTATCTCTCGTTCGAGGCCCTTCAATCGGCCTACAAGACGCGCGAAGGCGTCGAAAAGACGACGCTCGATCTTCTAAAATGATCGCCGTTCTGCGCTTTGGCCCGGTGCAAGGTG
Organism: Candidatus Tityobacter terrigena; assembly: GCA_003156715.1. Classification (GTDB taxonomy): domain Bacteria; phylum Vulcanimicrobiota; class Vulcanimicrobiia; order Vulcanimicrobiales; family Vulcanimicrobiaceae; genus Tityobacter; species Tityobacter terrigena. Next base: position 51,425 of record PMHO01000055.1, on the reverse strand, counting down.
GCCCGGACGGGCGGGCGCTGCGTCATGCACGCTTCGAGCGGCGCAGCACGCTTCCGCTCTCGGCGGCGTGCGTCGTCGCCAACGGCGTGCGCGAGCAGTTGGTTCGCCTCTTGGCGCTCGAGCTCGAGGTCGAGTTGGTCGAGCCCGTGGTGCCGACCGCCCAAGAACGGCGCGTTCTTTTGGAAGGCGCTCTGGTCTATCGCGTACGTGGAAGAACGTGCGATGCATTCGTCGTCGTGCGGCCGCTCGATGCGCGCCGCCTCGTCGCGCTTGCTTTCAGGGAAGTGGAACGTTCGGAGGGGGATGCGCTTTCGGAGATAGAGCGCACGACGTTAGAGCGCATCGTCGCCGCCCTCGTGCCGCTGTGCGCTTCGTTGTGCGGAACGCTCGGGCCGGTGACGGCGCAGACCCCCGAGCGCGCCGCCGGCGACATCGCGACGTACTTTGAGGCGCGCACGGTCGCGCCGCCGCGCGTCGCCGTCGGCTTCGCGTTGACGCGCGATCCAGTCGAAGAGGTCGGCGCCCGCCTTTCGCTCGACGATCTCGCCGAAATCGAGCTGTGCGGGTCGGTTGCGTTTGGCGGCGGCGAGATCGGCGTCTCCGCCTTCTCGCGGCTACGCGCCGGAACGACGCTCGCGCTCGAGACGCCTCTCGGAGCGCAGGGGATCCTGCGCTTTGGCGGAGTCGCGTTCGCTCGCGGCACGTGCGGCGCGCGCGGCGAACGCGGCGCGTTCCTGGTGGGCGGCACGGCCGCGTGATCGACGATTCGCACAACCTCGATCTGCTGATGAACGTTGGGCTCGGAGTGACCGCCGAGCTCGGCCGCTGTTCGATGCGCGTGGCCGACGTGCTCAAGCTCGGGCCGGGATCGATCGTCGAGCTCGACCGGGGCGCCGGTGCACCGGTCGACGTCTTCATCAATCAACGTTTGGTCGCGCGCGGCGAGATCGTCTCCGTCGACGAGCGCTATGGCGTGCGGCTGACCGAAATCGTCGCGCGCAAGAGCACGCGATAGGGCTCGAAGGATCTTCCGGAGGACCGCGTGGATCGCTTGACTTTGCTCGCCCACCCCGGTCACGCAACGCTGCCGCTCGACGTCCTCGCCGGGCTGACGCTGCTCGGCGTCGCGCCCTTTCTGCTCGTCATGACGACCTCGTTCGTCCGGATCGTCGTCGTCCTTTCGCTGGTGCGTTCCGCGATCGGGGCATCCTCGTTGCCGCCCAACGCTGTCTTGACCGGTCTAGCACTGGTGCTGACGTTCGTGACGATGTCGCCGACCCTGGAGCGCATCTCGCACGAGGCGATCGATCCGTACGTCGGAGGGAAACTCTCGCAGCGCGTCGCGCTCGAGCGCGCGTTCGAGCCGTTGCGCGACTTCATGCTGCGCCAAACGCGCACGCAGGATCTGGCGGCCTTCGCTCGCCTCGCGCGGGCCGAGCCGAGTGCCCCGAGAGCTGCGCCGGCTTGGGTGCTGCTGCCGGCTTTCGTCGTCGGCGAGTTGCGCAATGCCTTCGCAATCGGCTTCGCCCTCTACTTGCCGTTCGTTGCGATCGATCTGGCCGTCGCATCGATCCTCATGGGCCTGGGCATGTTCATGCTCAGTCCACCGATCGTCTCGCTGCCTTGCAAGCTGCTCCTTTTCGTCATGGTCGACGGGTGGACGCTGGTCTGCACCGGGGTCGTTTCCAGCTTCCGCTGACGGCGTTCGGCCCGCGGGTCGGGATTCGCCCGCGCTGCGGCGAAGCATCGACTGGATGAGGATCGATCAGCTCTTGGGTTACCGCCGTCCGTGCTTCTCCTTCGAGTTCTTCCCTCCCAAGAGCGAGCAGGGCATCGAGGACCTGATGCGTACCGCGAAGTCGCTGCGCGTGCTGCGCCCGGGCTTCGTGTCGGTGACGTACGGCGCCGGCGGATCCAACCGCGCGACGGCCATCGGCGTGGCCAAGCGCATCAAAGCCGAGCTCGACATCGAGGTCATGGCGCACGTCACGTGCGTCGGCAGCACGCGCGACGAGTTGCGTGCGGTATTCGATGAGATCGCGGAGGCTAGCATCGAGAACGTGCTGGCGCTGCGCGGAGATCCGCCGCGCGGTTCGGAGGCCTTTAGCGCGACGCCCGGCGGCTTTCGTTATGCAAACGAGCTCGTCGAGATGCTGGTCGACGAGTTCGCGTTTTCGATCGGCGGAGCCGCGTACCCGGAAAAGCACCCGGAGGCGCCGAGCTTCGAGAGCGACTTGGAGGCGGCGGCTCGCAAGGTGCGCTCCGGAGCGCAGTTCTTGATCACTCAACTCTTCTTCGATAACGAAGCCTATTTCGAATTCGTCGAGCGTGCGCGGGCCGCGGGCATCGGCGTGCCGATCGTTCCTGGTATCATGCCGATCACCAACTTCGAGCAGATCGCGCGCTTCACGAAGATGTGCGGCGCAACCATTCCGGCGCGGTTGCTGGATGAACTCGAACGGCGCGCCGGCGAGCCGGAAGCGGTGGCCGAGCTCGGCGTCGCATTTTGCACGCTGCAGTGCGCCGATCTCTTACAGCGCGGTGCCCCTGGCATTCATTTTTACACGCTCAACCGCTCGCCCGCGACGCGCGCCGTCGTGTCTGCCCTGATCGCAGCGGCCGACAGCCCCGCCTTCGAGGCCGCCTGGAGCGCGCTGCCCGTGACCCACTAACATTCGCCGAAACGCACGACCTGATTTTGGCATTGCGCGCGCGCTGCTCCGATAGTCGGTAACGCTGCGTTCCTGACCTCGTAACCAGCAGGCCCTAGCATCGGCACGTGGAAGCGCTCGGATCGATCGTTCGCGAGGCGCTGATCGTCACCGCGGTCTTGTGTTTTCCGGTGCTCGGCGTGGCGACCCTCGTCGGCACTGCGGTCGGTGTGCTGCAAGCCGCGACGCAAGTGCAAGAGCAGACGTTGACCCTGCTGCCCAAGATGCTGGCCGTCACCGCAATGCTGGCGATGTTCGGCGGGTTCGCCATGAATTCGTGCAGCGTGCTCTTCCGCGAGGCGGTTGCCGCGCTGCCGGCGATCGTCGCAGGACGGTGAGCGACGGCGAGGCGCTCGTCCTTGCGCGTTGCGCGGGGTTCGTCTTTCGCGCACCGGGCTTCTCGCATCCCGACGTCCCGCCGGCGTTACGCGCTGGATTCGCCTTCGTGCTTTCGCTCGCTTTTGCGCACGGATATGTTGCGGGAACCTCCCCGGCGCGGGGTGGTTTGATCGCCGCCCTTGCAAGCGAGCTGATCCTCGGCGCGGCCATCGGCACCGCCGCCTCGATGCTCTACGACGGGGCGTTCAGCGGAGGTCGCGCGCTCGACGATTACGTCGGAATTCGCGCCAGCGTTCCCAATGCGAACGTCGCTGCCGGGGCGGGTTTTGGGCGGCTCTGGTCGCTCGCCTTCGCGACGGGCTTCTTTACGTTTGGGGGGTATCGCTTCGCGCTCGAGGCGTTCGGGCGCACCTTCGAAACGCTTCCGCCGGGAGCACTCGTCCGGACGGACGCACTCGCAACGTTCGCCGAAGCCTTGCCGGCAACGCTCTTGCGGGCGGCCCTACTCGTGGCTGGCCCGGCGGTCGCGATAGCGCTTGTGGTGCAGACCGGGCTCGCAGCGATCGCCCGCGTCGTCCCGCGCTTCTCGACGTTTACGCTTGCTTTCGGTGTCGTCTACGCGGCGGTCGTGCTCGCGACGCTGGCAGCAATGCCGGCGACGCTTCCGGCGAGCGGTTCACCCTGGATGAACCTCTCCGGTCTGCGCGCGCTGCGCTGATGTCGGAAGAGCGGCGCTTTGAGGCGACCCGCAGCCGCGTCGAGCGCGCGCGCCGCGAAGGCGACGTTCCACGCTCGCAGGATCTGGTCGCAGCGGTGGCGCTCGCGTGTGCCGGCGCATCCGTCTGCGTCACGCTCGATGCGCTGGCCGCGTCAGCTCGTACGGCACTTGTCAACGCGGCCCATCCCGGCCATTGGTCGCCTTGGCCATACGCCGCTCTCGCCGCTCAAGTGCTCGGCATCTCGCTAGCCGCTGCGGTGGGCGCGCTTATCGCGTCGCTCGCGCAATCGGGGCGCATCGCGTTCAAGGCCCCTAGCGTCAAGTTTGAAAAGCTCGATCCCGTGGCCGGCTTGCGCCGCATGTTTTCGCGCGAGGCACTGGCCGCCGGCCTCAAGACGCTCGCCGTCGCGTCGGCGGTGTGCATGGCGCTGTTCCCAATCGTGCGCGATGCCTCCGGCGCGGCCGCGACCGGCGAAACGCCCGCCGGCCTAGCCCGCCGCACGATCGGCGCGTTGCGAGACGTTGTGGGCGCCGCGCTCGCCGTCGGAATTGTTTTCGCCCTCTGGGACGCCTTCGTCGAGCGAATGAAATGGCGGCGCCGTCTGCGCATGTCGTTCGAAGAGCTCAAGCGCGACCAGCGGCAGAGCGAAGGCGATCCACTCTTTCGCAGCCGCCGGCGTTCCGCTCACCGGGCGCTGCTGCGCGGTTCGATCGAGCGGCTTAGAGAAGCGGCCTTCGTGGTCGCCAATCCTACCCACGTTGCGATCGCGCTCGCGTACCGACCGCCGGAGATTGCGGTGCCGCAGGTGCTCGTGCGGGCCCTCGATGCCGCCGCACTCGAAGTCAAGCGGCGCGCAAGCGCGCTCGGCATTCCGGTCGTCGAAGATGCGCAATTGGCACGCGCGCTGCTGGCGACCGCGGCCATCGACCAATTCATCCCCAAGGCCGTCTACGGCGCGGTCGCGCGGATCGTAGCAACCCTCTCGAGTGCGGGGCGGATTGCGGGCGGCGGGCGCGCGCTGAGCCGGTGAGCAAGAGCGCCGCGACCTACGGTTTCGCGGCGGCGGTGCTCGGCATCGTCGCGGTGCTCGTCGTCCCGCTACCGCCTGCCGTGCTCGACACGCTGCTGGCGTTCAACATCATGGCCTCTGGAATCGTCTTGCTGACGAGCATTACGGTCGCGGATCCGCTCGAGTTCGCGGCCTTCGCGCCGACGCTCTTGGTGGCGACCCTCTTTCGGCTGTCGCTCGACGTTTCCGCAACGCGGCTGATCCTGACGCAAGGCCACATCGAGGGCGGCGTCGGCGCGCTGATTCCGGCGTTCGGATCGCTCGTCGTGCGCGGCAACCTCGTGGTCGGCTTGATCGTTTTCGCCATTCTGATCACGATCCAGTTCGTCGTGATCGCTGCGGGCTCGCAGCGCGTTGCGGAGGTCGCCGCCCGCTTCACGCTCGACGCCATGCCCGGCAAGCAGATGGCGATCGATGCCGACGTCCATGCCGGCTCGCTCGATGCGGAGGGCGCCCGGCGCAAGCGCGCGCTCGTGCAGAAGGAGGCGGACTTCTACGGCGCGATGGACGGTGCCGGAAAGTTCGTCAAAGGCGACGCGATCGCCGCGCTAGTGATCGTCGTGCTCAACCTGATCGGCGGCGTCGTCGTCGGCATCGCCTATCATGGGATGGGGCCGCTCGACGCGCTCAACACGTTCGCGATCCTCTCGATCGGAAATGCGCTCGTGACTACCCTGCCTGCGTTTTTGCTGTCGACGGCGATGGGTCTGATGGTGACGCGGGTGACGGCCGACGGCTCGCTCGGCGTCGATCTGACCGCACAGATTCTCGAGCGGCCGGACGTGTTGCGGATCGCGGGCGCATTCGCATTTTCGCTGGCGCTCGTTCCGGCCTTTCCCACGTTCGTGTTCGGCACCATCGGGGCCGCGCTGTTCGGGCTCTCGGCGCTCGCGCTGCAGCGCCGCCGCAGACATCTCGACGCCGAGCGAGCGGCGCGCGAACGAGCCCGCCGCGCCGCCATCCGCCGGCCCGAGATGGCGCTCGGCCTCGTCGGCGTCGATGCGCTCGCGATCGACGTCGGTGCGGATTTAGCAGCGCTGCTCGCGCCGCCGCTCGCCGATGAACTGCTCGATCGTGTCGGCGAGGTACGGCGCGCGATGGCTGCCGAGCTTGGCATCGTCATGCCGGGCGTGCGGCTACGCGACGACCTCTCGCGCGATCCGGCAAGCTACGCCATTCGCGTGCGCGACACGATCGTCGCCGAGGGCCGCTTGCGACTCGACGCGCTCCTTGCGGTGGCCGACGAGAACGTGCTCGTGCACTTGGTCGGCGAGCGCGTGCGCGAACCCGTCTACGAGATGCCGGCCGTGTGGATCGCGCCCGAACTGCGCGAAACGGCGCAAAACGCGGGAGCGCTCGTGTTCGATGCGATTTCGATCGTCGGTTCGCACCTCGCCGAATCGTCACGCCGCCACGCGAGCGCGCTGCTCGGGCGCCAAGAACTGCACACCCTGCTCGAGCACCTGCGCGCCTCGGTCCCGTCGCTCGTGAAGGAGATCGGGGGCGATGGCCTGCCGCTCGCGAGCGTGCAACGCGTCTTCGAGTTGCTCTTGCGCGAGCGGGTTTGGCCACGGGACACGGTCGCGACGCTTGAAGCGATCGTCGATGCCGCGGCGCAAACGCGCGACCCGCGCGAGCTTGCGGAAACAGTTCGCCGAAAGCTCGTCCCGCTCCAGTTGCAGCGACGCGGGCTACGCTCGCTGGACGCACTGATCGTCGCACCCGACTTCGAAGCCGAACTGCAGCGCTGGCTCGTCGACGGAATGCCGGCGCCGCACGCGGAGATGGCGCTGACGGTTCGGCGCGTCGCGCAGGATTACGTAACGCGCGTAGCGCGCGAGCGCGCCGCGCTGGTGTGCGGCGCGCCGCTTCGTGCGGCGCTCGCGGATCTGATCGCGCGCTTCGGGCTCATCCTGGACGTGTACGCGTACGGCGAGCTTCCGCCAGCGCTCGAGTTGCGCCCCCTTGTCGTTTTGGAATCACCGCGGCCGCAGGCAATCTCGGCCTAGGCCACGCGTCGTCGCTGAACTCAACCGCGCGCGGTGCAGTGCGCGCAGCGTCCGACGATCGTTAGCGCGCAATCGACGTCTTTGAATCCAGCGCGCTCGGCGACGGCGGCGGCGATCTGCGCAACGCCTTCGGCGCGAACGTTGGTGAGGGCGTTACACTGCGAGCAAAGGAGATGGTGGTGCTTTTCGAACGTCGCTTCGTAGCGCGCCGCGCCGCCGTCGTGGGAAAAGGCTTGGACGAGCCCGATCTGGCGCAGGATGTCGAGGGTCCGATAAATCGTTCCCAAACTCACGTCGGGCAGCTCGTGCCGAACCAGTTGATGAATCGTGTCCGCGCAAAGGTGCGTGCCGTCGCCGAGCGCGCGCAAGACGGCGACCCGCTGCTTGGTGAGGCGGTAGCGCGCCTGCGGTAGTCCGGCGTCGGTGGTCTTTGGTTCCATTTGCGACGGTCCCCAGCCGATGCGGTCGCGCGATCCGAGGTTGCCATAAACTCGTGCGGCTGAACGGAACACGGCCGTGAGTTGCGGAAGAGGCGCCCTTACGCGGTTTGACGGGGTGGGACGACCCTGCTACAATACGCGGGTTCTCCCCTTCTAGGCGCTTTCAACATCTATGTGGTTACGAGTCAAGCCCTGGGTCACCGGCGCCATCATCCTCTCGACGGTGGCGCTCTGCCTCTATTTGATTTTTCCGCTCCAGAGCAAGATCAAGCTGGGCTTGGACCTCCAGGGAGGCGTGCGGGTCCTCCTTCAGCTGAATACGTCGCCAGAGGTCCCCAAGATCACACCGCAGGTCCAGAGCCAGGTCGAGTTGGTGTTGCAGAACCGCATCAACGGCCTCGGCGTCGCGGAGCCATCGATTGCGCCGGTGGGAGCCGACCGAATTCAGGTCGAGCTTCCCGCGGTGAAAAACCCTGACGAAGCCGTGCGCACCCTCAAGGACGTCGCGAAGCTGGATTTCAAGATCGTTCCGCCTGCCGTCGAAGAGCGCGCGCTGCGCGACAAGAAGTACGCAGACGATCCAAACGGCGCGTACAAAGATTCCGGGCCGGTCGTCTACTCCGGTGCCGATCTGAAGGGGGCCCAGCCGGCCTACGATCAAGCTAACAATCCCAAAATCGATTTTCAGACAAAGAATGCAGCGAAGTTCGGCAAGCTGACTCAGGACAACTTGGGCAAGCTGCTGGGGATCTACCTCGACAAGAAATTCGTTTCGGCCGCGACGATCCAAGGCGTGATCACGAGCGATGGCGAGATCACCGGGCACTTCAGTGAAGAAGAAGTCGTGCGCATCTCAAACGAGCTCAACGCGGGTGCCTTGCCGGTCGCGGTCACGGTGATAGAGAACGACACGGTCGGCCCAATCTTGGGCAAGATCGACCTCGAGAAGTCGATGTACGCCTCGATGCTCGGGCTTGGTCTGGTTCTCGTGTTCATGCTCGCTGTATACCGGCTCCCCGGCTTCCTGGCCGACGCCGCGTTGATCGTCTACGTGCTCGCCCTGCTCGGCCTGCTTGCCGCGGTCCATGCTACGTTGACCCTGCCCGGCATCGCAGGGTTCGTGCTCTCGATCGGGATGGCGGTCGACGCCAACGTCCTGATCTTCGAGCGGCTCAAAGAGGAGCTGTGGTCGGGCAAGACGCTGCGCGCATCGGTGCAGATCGGATTCAAGCGGGCCTTCACCGCCGTCTTCGATAGTCACGTAACGACGATCGTGGGCGCGGGAATCCTGTTCATGCTCGGCACCGGCACCGTCAAAGGTTTCGCCTACACCCTCTTCTGGGGCACTGCGTTTTCGCTCGTGACGGCGGTCTTCGTGACGCGCTACTTCATGGACTTGGTCGTCGACAACGACCTGGTCAAGAACCCCAAAGCGTACGGGGTGTAGCCGGATGTTCTTCCGCCGCCTGAACTGGAACATCGTCGGCTGGTTCCGCGTCGTCTCGGCGATCTCGTACGCCATCATCGGCGCGGGCGCGCTGATGATCGTCTACAACCTGTTCACCTACCACTACCCGATCAAGCTCGGCCTGTCGTTCACCGGCGGCACCGACGTCACCGTGAAATACACCCGTTCGTCGACGGTCCCCGACATCAAGGCTGCGCTCGCCACGATCGGCGTTGCCGACGCGACCGTCAACACGCTGCAGAAGAGCGGCGACGCGGCCAACGAGCGCTATACGATTTCGACCCAGAAAGACTTCGGCGACAACACCGCCCAGGTGTGGAACGCGCTCAACAAGGTCGCGCCGATCGACCGCACGCAGTCCGAAATCGCGTCGGTCGGGCCGTCGCTCTCGCACGAGTACCTGATCAAGGCGGCCGAAGCGCTGGTCATCGCGATCAGCATCCAGTTCGGGTATATCGCTTTCCGCTTCGGCTGGAACTACATCTTCGGCCTGGTCACGGTGATCGCGCTCGATGCGTGATGCCGCGATGATGATCGGAATTTACGCCCTCGCCGACAGAGGCGCGCCGACGATGCGTTCTTGGCGGCCGTGCTGACGGTCATCGGATACTCGGTGATGGATACGATCGTCATCCTGGATCGGATCCGCGAGAACGTCAAGCTGATGCCGGGCGTTGCCTACGACCGCATCGTCAACACCTCGATCCTCCAGACGATGACGCGTTCGGTGAATACCCTTGCGACGGTGGTCATCACCCTGGTAGCACTGCTTGCGCTGGGCGGCGGCAGCCTTCAGAATTTCGCCTTTGCGCTGCTGGTCGGCATCTGCTCGGGTGGGTACCATTCCATCTTTTACTCGGCTCCGCTCGTCGCGGTACTGCGGGAGCGTCAGCTTCGCGAGTCGGTCAAACGCCGCGCCAAGGAACGCGCGGCTGCACTCGATCGTCCCCGCACGGTAGCTGAAGCCCGCGCTCAGGCTGCTGCGAGCAAGTCGCGCGAGGAGATCCTCGCCGCGCGCCGGGAGCGCCGCGCGCGCGAAAAGTCAGAGCCGCGTGCGGTCGCCGCGCGCCCGGCTCGTTATCGTCGCAAGACACGCAACGAACCCGAGCAGCCTCTCGACGCACAGTTCGCGGAAGAGCCCGGTGAAATCGATCCGCTCGACGCGCAAAACGCGGGTCTGCACGACGAAGAGCTGGCGCTCGGCCACGAAGAGATCACCTTGAATTTGGATCTCGCAGACGAGGCGCTGCACGAAGGTCACCTCGAGAATGAAACGCCGGCAGACGACGAGATTCGCCCGGAGCAGCCCGCCGCCGCCAAGCACGAATAGCACCGGTCGCACGGCGTTGCCCGCCCCGACCCGCTCGGAGGCCGCCTTCGAACGGCTCTTGGCGCAGTTCGACCAGATCGAAGGGCCGCTCCAGGGGCACGAACTGCCCGAGCTTGCGCCCATCCCGAATCAAGCCGAAGAGGCGCGCGCGTTCCTGGACGATCTCTTCTCACGCCGCCGGACCTTCGTGCAGCGCGATCGGTACGCAACGATCGGTGACGCGGACGACTTCTTCACCAAGATCGTCGGCGTGTCGTTCGAAGGACGCCAGGCCGTCGTCGCCGGCCTGGTCGCGGATATGCCGCTGGAGCTGGTGCGCGAGCCCGGCAACCCACACGACCCGAACGCGATTGCGGTTCGGTACGGAACGCTGCAGCTCGGCTACCTGCGTCGCCCGATCGCCAAGCACCTCGCGCCCAACGTCGATGCGGGCGACCGCTACAGCGCGAGCGTCGGCAGCGTCACCGGGGGCGGCCAGGACAAACACATCGGCGTCAACATCCACGTGCGACGGCATCGCGTCCGGCCCACGTACGCGCACGGCCCGGCCGCGCCGTCGCTCGCAGGCACGGGTGTACAAGCCATTCAATCCGCCTTAATCGGCGAGGGCCCACTGCGGGAAGCGCAGCGCGCCGTGTTGGAGCGCCTAGGCGAAGGGCGCAATACGTTGGCGGTGCTCGGTACGGGGCGCGGGAAATCGTTCTGTTTCCAATTGCCCGCTGCGCAACGTGCGCTCGAGCGCGGGACGAAGACGGTCGTCTTCTATCCGTTGCGCGCGCTCGCCAACGATCAATATGAAGCGCTGAAGCGCCGGCTGAGCGGCTTCGGTTTGCGCATCCTGCGGGCCAACGGTTCGATTGAGGGGGACGAGCGGGCCCAGCTCTCGATCGCACTCGAGGACGGCTCCTGGGACCTCATGCTTGCGACGCCCGAGTTCGCGTCGTTCCACCAAGAGGCGTTTGCGCGTGCCTGCAACCGCCCGCAGCTGGTCGTCGTCGACGAGGCGCACCACGTTCACGAATCGCGCCACCGGCCGGCATACGGCGCGCTCGGCAACGCGATCGCCTCGCTTGGGAACCCGCAGGTGCTAGCGTTGACGGCGACTGCCGGCGACGCGGCTTTCCGCGAGATTCGCCGCGCCCTGCGCGTCGACGCGTGGGTGATCGACCCGACCGTGCGCGACAACCTGCACGTCGTCGACGCGCGCAATACGACAGATAAGCTGGCCTACCTCGCGCGCGAGCTGGACGGCGAAGGCAAGGCGATCGTTTATTGCAACTCTCGCTCGGAGGCGACTCGGCTCGCCGAGCGCTTGCGCGCCGCGCTCGGCGGCGCCGTCGCTTTCTATCACGGCACGGTGCCTGCGGCTGAGCGCGCCGCGGTGGAAGGATACTTTCGGGCCGGAGCGTTGCGCGTCGTCGTCGCCACCTCGGCCTTTGGGGAAGGCATCGATCTGCCCGACATTCGGGACGTCGTCCTTTACCACCTCAACTTCAACCTGACCGAATTCAACCAGCAGGCCGGCCGCGCGGGACGCGACGGCCGTCCGGCACGCATTCACCTGCTCTACGGCGAGACCGATCGGCGCATCAACGATTACATCATCGCGCGCCAAGCGCCGTCGCTAACCACCTTGCGCGAGCTGTATCGCGGCATGCGCGGCCTGACGCAGGACGGAGCGCTACGAACGAACGCCGAGGACGTCGCGCGCACGCTCGAACTCGACCTGGTCGACGCCACGACCGTCTCTGCCGCGGTGAGGATCTGGGAAGAGGCCGGGCTCGTAGAAACCGGGCGCGACGACGATGGGCGCTTCACGCGCTTCGTGCCGGCGCAAGGGCGGGTCGATCTCACGCGAACGACCCGTTACGCTGAGGGTTTGGCCGAGCGCGAGAGCTTTGACCGTTACTGTGCTCTCGCGCTCGGCGCCGACGCGGTTACGCTCGAAGCGCTGGTGAATCGCCCGATCTACCCAGACCGCGTCGCATTGTCGAGTCCTTAACGAATTCTAGGCGCTAGGGTCCTCGTCGCCTTGTGGGCGCCCGAGCGTCGCGTGGACGGCTCGGACTGGTCGCACGTGATCACATCCTTGGTCAGCACGTTTCTTGCGGCGGCGAGGGTTTGCGCATAGCAGTTACCGTTTGAATCCTGGTAGTCGTAGTTTTGCGTACTCGACTGCCCCGAGTTTCCCACGAATGACCCCGAAGCCGTAAACTTCAGCGTATCCGTCGGCGCGACGGCGTTCTGGAGCGATGACGTAAAGGTCGTTTCCCCGTTCACGTCGGTCGCGTTTTGGCTCTGGTATCCCTGCGAAATCGTGGTCGTTTGGTAGATGAATCCGCCGCGCAGGACGTCGGAGATATCCACCGCCAGCGGATAGGACAGCTGGTGGGTGTGCGACACCGTGCGGTTCGTGGAGATCACGGTAACGGTGCTGTTCAGGCGCGTGTTCTGCGTGATGTCGAGCGCTGACGACGTCGCCGTGTCGCTATACTGCTGAACGTTGTCGAAGTAGGATTGCTGGCTGACCAGCGTGTCGACTTTGCCATGCGATGTGTTGACGTAACCCTCGATATCGACGTAGCGCGTGAAGTTGCCGACTTCAACGGTACCATTAGGCCCATGTTTGCCGTCTTTGATGTGGACCGCAATGGGGGGATGGGGCGCCGGCTGGATCGTGTCGGCAGTTAGGGCACCGGTAACCGCGGACGAGCCCGAATCCTGGAAGACCAGCAGCGTACCGGTCACGGCGAAGTAGTGATAAACGTGCGAGACGCGGATGGAGATTTTATGCGCCTTGCCGTTGGAGAGAATCGACGCGAAAGGCGACAGGTCGATGCGGTACGGCTGAAGGTCGAGCGTCTGCACGCCCGGGATCGGGAACCAGAGAAACGGATCGATGCCGCCCGTGAAGATCCAGGGGTAGGCCGGCGCGAGCCCCGCCGGCATACCATCGATCGTCACTTCGACCTCGCGGAAGGCCGTGTTCGGATAGCTGTCCAGCTCGGCGGCTAGGCGCGTCGGAACGTTCGCGTAGAAAAACTCGTCGTCGCTTTGGTTTTGAGCCAACACGTCGAGATAGGCGCGCTCCACGTTCTTGGGCAGACGAAAGGTTTGCGCGAGGGCCTGATCCGGCGTGCTCAGCGCAACCGCTCCGCCCGGGGCGGTTGACATCGGCAGGACTTGATTGGCTACCGCGGGCGCCGGGAAGTTTGCGTCGGGCGGATAGAAGAGCAGCTGCGCGCTGCCATAGATGATGCCCGTGTACTGACTGTTGACGATATTGAAAAGATCGACTTCGCCGGGCTGTGCGGTGGTAAGGAGGGCGCTATAGTCGGTGATGTCGCGCTCGACGCTCCAGGACGGGCCAAACGAGGGCGACGGCTCCGGCGTCGTTCCAAAGAAGATGTTGACCCCGCCGATCGAGACCTGTCCGGTCCGGTCGTACTGGATGCCCTGCGTTACGTAAAAGCTAGCCGAGAAGACGACCGCGCCCCAGGGGCCGGGACAGCTTGCCGGCGGGCTGTAACTGAACGTCTGCGGGCTGTAGTTGTCGAACTCGGCGTTGGTGAAGAGAGGGACGCTGCACGGCGTCGTGTTCGGAACCGGAATCGGCCGCTGCGCAGCGATCGTGTTCGGCGAACCAAGACCCGAACTCGGCGGTGACCCGGAACGATCGGGCCCATCGATCCCGGCCCCGAGGGTGCGCGACTCCCACCGCAACGGTGTCGCTGGGGGCGCCCCCGGAACCGAACTTTGGGCGGCGCCGTTCCATCCCAAAAGCGCGTAGACGGCGACGAATGCGAAGCCGGTTTTCCACCGGCGGGTACCTCGCTCTGCGAACACGCGAAAAAACTCCCTTCCTTCGATCGATGCAAACGCTGCAGAAAGTGCGCAATTGCCCCTACGCGCTTAGACGATGCACGCTCGGGCCGCAATGCCTAATGAACGGTCCACGCCCCGATTCCTGGCCGCCAAGCATTGGCTGAGCGCTGGCGCCCACAAGCTTACTCCGCTTGGCGTTCCAAGTGGGCGGTATCGTTGAGCCGAACCAGGACGCGCCGGTTTGACGCGATGCGCACGAGCGTGATCGACGTATTACCGGTCGGAAAGAAGAAGTCGCGCTCGATTTCGAGGACGTCGGCAACGAAGGCATTGATCGAGCCGGCGTGGCTTACGACGGCCACTGCGCCGTCGGGATGGCGCCCCGACACATCCTCGACCGCGGCGCGCATTCGCGACCGGATTCCGGCGCCCGCTTCGGTTCCCGGCAGGCTCGACCACGAGCCCTCGCGCATGGCCAGCCGCGCCAGCATCTCGAGCTGGGCACGCACCGCGGCGGCCCGTTCGTGCGCCGGAAGATGGTCGACGGACTCGTGCGCGAGGCCGACCTCGCGCAAGCGCTCGTCGACGCCGACCTCGTAGTCGAAGCGTTCCGCCACGGCTTGGGCCGTCGCTAGCGCCCGGAAGGCCGGGCTCGCATAGACTGCGACCAGGGGGACGGTGCGCAACAGGCGCTTGGCGAGCAGCGCAGCCTGTTCGCGGCCGCGTGCGCTCAAGCGAAGGTCATCGTAACGCGCCCCGTCCTCGAGCGCGACGCCCGCTTCGGGCAACGCATCCGCGTGACGGATCAGGTAGATGCCGGCTGCCGAATCCGCCATGTACGCGCGCGTTAGGCATCGTGACGTGAATTTTCCTTTTCAGCCGAGGGAAGCGAACGGCGGCACGAAAAGCGACGACCGACCTTGTCAGGCCCGCAGCGAGGGAATCGATGCAAACGCTTCCGCAGTTCATCCAGCAGGTCTTGAGCGATTCGCGTCCGGATGCGTTCGCGGAACGCCTGGGCGCGCCCGAGTGGAGAATGACCTCGACGACGCGCATGCTCGAGCGCGCCTCGGCGCTTGCCTACGCCTTGCGGGAGCTGGGACTCGCGGCCGGGGACCGGGTGGTGTTGATCGCGCAAAACCGGGTCGATTGGATTGCGGCCGACTTCGGCACGCTCCTGGCGGGCTGCGTCGTCGTCCCGACGTTTGCGACCCTCGCGTTAGACCAGGTCGACTATATTTTCAAGGACTGCGCTGCGAAGGCGGCTTTCGTCGAATCGCCGGCCGACGCCGAGCGGTTGCGCGCTTCATGCCCGAACGCGCCGCGAATCATCGCATTCGACTCGATCGGCCCGGACTCACTGGCCCTCTTTGAAGCGCAAGGTGCGAAGGCCCGTGCGGCGGATCCAGCCGGTCTGCAACGCTTTACGCAGGACTTGCGGCCCGACGACCTTGCTGTCCTGATGTACACCTCCGGGACGACCGGCAATCCGAAGGGCGTCATGCTGACCCATCGCAACCTGATCTGGAACGCAACCGCGGCCTTCACATACGGTCTGGACGGCGTCGACGTGGCGGGCGAGCGGGCTCTGACGATCCTGCCCTTAGCTCACATCTACGGTCACGCCAACATGCTCGGCACGCTGCTTTTCCGCTCGAACTTCTACGTGTCGCAACCCGACTTTCTGATCGAGGATCTCAGGTCGATTCGGCCTCGTACGATGGCGTTGGTTCCGCGCATCTTCGAGCGCGTCTTGGCGAGCGTGCAGGGGAAAGCGAAAGCCGAGGGTGGGCTCAAGGCGAAGCTCGTGCCTTGGGCGCTGCAGGTCGCTCACGACTCCATGCTGGCCACGCTCGAAGGGAAAAAGCAAAGCCCGGTACTCGCGCTGCAGCAAGCCCTCGCGCAGCGGCTGGTGTACGCAAAGATCAAGGAAACGCTCGGCTTGGATCGGATCGAGTATCTCGTCAGCGGTTCGGCCGCGCTGCACCGCGACATCGCGCTCACGTTCGGCGGCATGGGTTTGCCGGTATGCGAAGGATACGGCCTCACCGAAACGGCGCCGACGGTCTCGTTCAACAAGCTGGCCGGCATGCGGTACGGCTCGGTCGGCCGGCCGATTCCGGGCGTTGAGGTCAAGATCGCCGGTGACGGCGAGATTCTGGTGCGGGGTCCGAACGTGATGAGCGGTTACCATCACGCCGGCGGAAACTCACCGTTCACGCCTGACGGATGGTTTGCGACCGGCGACATCGGCCGCCTCGACGACGACGGCTATCTGTACGTCACCGACCGTAAGAACGAGCTGCTCAAGACGTCCGGCGGCAAGTTCGTTGCGCCAAGTCGCGTCGAGGCCGCGCTGAGACGCTCGATCTATATCGGCCAGTGTTTCGTCATCGGCGACAATCGGCCGTTTCCAATTGCGCTGGTCGCGCCCAACTGGGAGCTGCTGCGCGCCGAGTTCGGCATCCCTGCCGGCGTTGCAAGCGCGCAGGTTGCGAGCCGGCCTGACGTGCGCGAGCTAATCGAACGAGAGGTTCGGCAAAATACGGCCGACCTCGCCGCCTTCGAGCAGATTCGTCGCGTCGTGTTGCTTCCGCGCGATCTGACGATCGAGGACGGAGAGCTTTCGCCGACGCTCAAAGTGAAGCGCCGCGTTGTCGAGAAGAAGTTTTCCGACGCTATCGAGGCGGCGTACGGTACCGGGATCGCGCCCGCCCTGCGTTAAAGGAACGCGCATGAAGAAACACCTCGTCGCCTTTGTTTGCGCCGCGCTGGCCCTGACGGGCATCGCCGGCGCGATGACCGTGAGCAGCCCGGACATCCAGCCCGGCGCTACGATCGCCAAACATTTCGTGTTCAACGGTTTCGGCTGCACCGGGGACAACGTGCAGCCGCGCGTCGAGTGGCAGGGCGTACCGGCCGGCGCGAAGGCGTTGGCCCTGACCATCTGGGATCCCGATGCGCCGACCACAGTCGGCTGGGTGCATTGGTTACTGCTCCGAATCTCGCCGCAGGCCGCGTCGAGCGCCGATGCCGCGTCCGCCGTCAACGGCCTCACCGATTTCGGCAAACCCGGCTATGGAGGGCCGTGCCCGCCGCCGGGCGATCCGCCGCATCACTATATTTTCACGCTGTATGCGCTCGATACGGACTTTCCATTCACGCCGCAGACGACGTACGCTGCCTTTCACTTCACGATCCGCGGCCACGTCCTGGCAACCGCAACTTTTACGGGCCGCTACGGACAGTAGAGCCGAAGCGGCGGGTTATCCCGCTTCGCCTTGCGCCCTCCGAAGCAGCGCGTCTTTCCCGAGGCGATTGCAGTAGTCGCCGAAGTTTTCGTTCGGTTCGCCGTCGTCGCGCCATCCTCGTAAAAGCGGCGCAACCACGGCGCCAAGTGCCTCGCGGCGAATCGCCGCCCGGTAGAGCCAGTTGAGCCGCGTGTTCGCTTGGTCGCCGCCGATGAAAACGTCGTAGAGATCTTTCGAGCGGCCGACGATGCCGATGTCACCCATGTACGGACGAGCGCAACCGTTGGGACACCCGGTGACCCGGACGCTCAGCCGGCGCTCGCCGATGCCGAGCGCGGCTAGTTCGGCTGCGAACCGCTCGACGATGCTCGGAAGCACGCGCTCGGCATCGGTCAAGGCAAGGCCGCAGGTTGGCAGCGCGGGGCATGCCATGGCGTCGCGCCGCACGTCGAGCGCGCTCGGATCGGCGCTGATGCCGTGTGCGGCCAGTTCGCGATCCACGGCGGCTCGATCGTGTATGGCAAGCCCGGTGAGCAGAACGTTCTGCTGGCCAGTGAGATGCACGCCGGTTCCAAAGCGCGCCACGATGCCGCGCAGGGCGCTGCGCAGGCGCGCCGGCTCGCGGTCCACAATTCGGCCGCTCTCGACGTAGAGGCCGAGAAACCAGCGGCCGTCGTGCGATTCATGCCAGCCGAGGTGATCGTCGACTCCCGCGAAGTGGACCAAACGCGGCGGGCTGAGCGGGCGACCGAGACGGCGCTCGACCTCGGCACGAAACCAGCCGATGCCGCGCTGCTCGACGAGGTATTTCATGCGGGCCTGCTTGCGGTTGACCCGATTCCCGTAGTCGCGCTGCACCGTCACGATCGCTTCGACGACGCCCAGGGCATCGTCGGGTAGCGTGAAGCAGAGCGGCGTGGCCAGACGCGGATGCGTTTCCGTCTTGCCGTGCGTCATGCCCATGCCGCCGCCCACGAGCACGGTAAACCCCGCGAGCCGTTCGTCTTTGAGGTCGGCAACGAGTGCAACGTCCTGCGTGAATGCGTCCACGCAGTTGTCGTTTGGCAGTGCAACGCCGATCTTGAATTTGCGCGGCAGGTACGTCGTGCCGTAGATGGGCTCGTGATCGCCGGCCGCTGGCGAGCTTTCCGTTTCGATGCGCTCGCCGTCAATCCAAATCTCGTGATAAGCTTGGCTGCGCGGGGCGAGGTGCATGGCGATGCGGTGAGCGATCGCCTGGACCTGCGCCGTCGCTCGGTCGGCGAGCGGTGCCGGGCACGCCATGACGTTTCGGTTCACATCGCCACAGGCGGCGAGCGTCGAGAGCAAGCTGGCGTTGACATCGTGGATCGCGGCGCGCAGGTCGCCTTTGAGCACGCCGTGGAGTTGGAGGCCTTGCCGCGTCGTCACCCGCAGCGTTCCGTTGGCGTAGCGTTCGGCGATTGCGTCGTGCGCAAGGTACTGCGCGGCGCTCAAGACGCCGCCCGGAATTCGCGTGCGCACCATGAACTGATGCGCCTTTTCGTTGCCTTCGGCTTTGCGCGCCTGGCGCTGATCGCGGTCCTCCTGCTGATACGTCCCGTGAAATTTGAGCAGTTGCGCGTCGTCGTCACCGAAACTCAGCGTCTCGTCGCCGAGGGCTTGGGCGATTGTGCCGCGCAGATGTGCGCTGCTCGCCTTGAGCGCTTCGACCTTGCTGCCGGCGCCGGGCCCGAGCTCGATCAGATTGCTCATGACGCCGCACTTCCCGTGCCGGGCTTGCGGGCGTGCAGCCCACATTCGATTTTCCCGCTGTCGCTCCAACGGCCGGCTCGCAGGTCTTCGCCGGGACGGATCGGGCGCGTGCACGGCATGCAACCGATGCTCGCGTAGCCCTCGGCGTGAAGCGCGTTGACCGAAAGGCGCTGGTCGGCAATGTAGCGCCATACGTCGGACTCGGTCCATGTGGCGAACGGGCTGATCTTGACGAGACCGAACTCATCGTCCCAAGCCGCTACGGGCGTAGCGTTGCGGGTCGGGGCCTGGTCGCGGCGCAAGCCCGTGATCCAAGCATCGTATTCGCGCAAGAACGCGCGCTGGGGCTCGACTTTGCGCAGAGCGCAGCAGCGGTCGGGATCGCGAGCCCAGAGCGCCTCGCCGAAACGCTCCGCCTGTTCCGCCAGGCTCAACGACGGTGCGACGGCGCGTGGGACGATTCCGTAGCGCCTTTCGACGCGAGCGATGAGGTCGTGCGTTTGCGGGAAGAGGAGGCCCGTGTCGAGATAATAGACCGGCGTCCGCGAGTCGACTCGCATCACGATGTCGATGATGGCGAGGCCCGTCGGTCCGCCGAAAGAGCACGCTAGCGCCACGCGCCCGCGAAACGTTTCCAGCGCCCAGCGCACGACCGCTTGCGGCGCCGCGCCTTCTAGTGCAGCCGCCGACGCGGGCAGATCCAATCGGGGCAAAACCGTAACCAAGCCGCCTCCTCGTGAGATGGGAAAGCGAGTAAAAATAAAAGAGGCCCATCGCCGTCCGGCGAGGGCCTGCATCAGAGCGGAGCGCGCCCTTTACGTCATAGCCGAGTTTGCCGGACCTCCCGTCGAGCAGTTCCGACAACAGCGACACATCGTGCCGAGCAGCGATGACATGTCGCAGACATTAGCAGACGTCCTCATCATTGTCAACCGAGTTTGCGGACTTTTTCGCCGGCATCAATCGGGGCCGTTACGCCACGACCCTAGCGAGATCCGCGGCGCCGACGGTGTCGTAGAAAGCGTTGTCGGTCTCGCTGACGCCCTGCCCAACCCACGGATCGATTTGATCGTGCGCGATCGGGAAGTGGACGGTGGGTCCGTACGCATCGCTGTAGTCCGCACCGTCGAAGGGCCGGAAGTTCCCGCTTTCGCGATGGGCGAGAACGGTCGCTGCGACGGCATCCGCCGCTTCGCGCGCGGCATGGCGTACGTCGGGATCGAGACGCCCATCTTGCGCGAACGTTCGGTAGAGTTCGATCGCCGGACGGTCGGCGCGCCACGGCAAGCCGTCGCCGTCGGGGAAGCGGACCATTCCGTCGACAGCCTTTGCGTCTTCACGTATGGCGGAGCGCTCGCTACGATCGCGCGCGGCGTGCACGAGGGCTGCGTCGAGCCCTTTGACGCTCGACTCCATCCTGCCGATCTTTGCGCCATCGAGGTCGATGAAGTCGAAGGCGGCGGCCGGCCCGAAACGCTCGCCTTCCGCGCCGTAGTGCGTCGACATCGTACGTGACACGACCGCCTTCCCCATCGCCGCCGGATCGTCGAGGTTTTTAGCGATCGCACCGGCGACCTGCGTGGGGACGCCGGGGGCAAGCATCGTCTCGGGCGATGCAGCCAAGAATTTCACGCCGGCGTGCGAGAGCGCGGACGAAAACGCGACGGTAGCCATCAAACATTGATTCGCGACGATGCCGTCGACGCGGCGGCCGGCATCTTCGGGATGGTCGCGCGCGTGCAAGGCGACGCCGTCGGCGATCGCCCCGGCGATGTCGTCTTCGCGCATGATGCCGATACCGTGATCTGCCTGCAGGCCGCCGCCGTCGCCGCCGCCGTGATCGACGAGCTCGATCCAGGTCTGCTTGGCTGCGCTGTTCTGTGCGTTGTCGAGCGTTCGCGCGACGAAGCGCGTCAGATTCTCGCGGCTGGAAGGATCGTGCGGCGGCGAGACGTGCACGTTGCTCGATAGGCCGCCGCCCGCAATCGTATAGGACTCCGTGCGCAGGACGTGCGCCGGCTCGAGGCCCCGGCGCGCCGTCGTGTCCTCGACGGTGAACTCGATTGAAGGGTTCCGCGCGCTGGTTTGGAGGGCTTGAACGATCGTGAGCGACTGGACTTCGTCGAGATTGTTGTCGCCATCGCGATAGAGCCCAAATTCGAGCGTGCGTGCGGCGCGCTCGGCATTGACCGTGCCGACCATGAAGATGTACCTCCGACAAAGTGTGTTGTCGGAGACTCTATCGCGACGACCCGGTGCGGCCGCAAGCGCTGCCGGTCGTCAAGTACCTACGAGTTCGAGGCGACCAGTTCCGGGAAGCGCTTGTGCAATGCCTCGAGCTTGGGGCGGTCGTTGTAAACGACGTACGGATAGTCCGGATTGCGAGCCACGAAGTGCTGGTGGTACGCCTCGGCCGGATAGAAGGCCGTCAGTGAGACGACCTGGGTGACGATCGGGCTGCCGAAAACCTTCTCGGCTTCAAGTTTCGCAACGTACGCTTCTGCGGCCCGGCGTTGTTCCTGCGACGTGTAGAAGATGGCGGAGCGGTACTGCGTGCCCTCGTCAGGCCCTTGGCGGTTCAGTTCGGTTGGATCGTGAGCCACCAAGAAATAGACCTTCAAGAGTTGCTCGAAGGAGATCTTGGACGGATCGAAGGTCACTTCGACCGATTCAGCGTGCCCGGTCATACCGGTGCTGACGATCTCGTAGTGCGCGGTCGCTTTGCTCCCGCCCGAGTAGCCGGCAACGGCGCTCCTGACGCCCTTGAGCGATTCGAAGACCGCCTCCATGCCCCAGAAGCACCCGCCGGCCAGGACGACCTTTTCGCTGTGCGGCGCGGGGGCGGAATCGGAAGCAGCCGCTTGGGCAAGCGAGCCGGCCTGGTGCGACTGAAGCACGCCCAGCGAGGCAGCCAGCGCACCCACGAACAGCGCTCCGGTCCAAAAATGCGTTCTCGTCATGATCCTCGTTCCCGGCAAGCATGGGCCCTTACGCCGCAGGCACCAGCATACCACGAGCGCGCGAGAGCGTCAGGAAGATGGCTTACAGTCGGGCACGAAGGCGGCGCGATGGAAGCAGACCCCAAAGCGCTGCCTTGGACCGAGGCGTACAAGCTGCTGATCGGCAGCGTCGTGCCACGCCCGATCGCTTGGGTCTCGAGCCTGAGCCCCGAAGGAATTCGCAACGTCGCGCCGTTCTCTTTTTTCAACGGCGTCTGCGCCGTTCCGATGATCGTCACATTTGCACCGATGCGGTTCGGGAGCGGCAACAAGAAGGATTCACTTGCGAACATCGAGTCGAGCGGAGAGTTCGTCATCAATATCGTTACGGAGCCGCTTATCGAGGCGATGGCCGCCACCTCCGAAGAGTATCCGAGCGACGTCGACGAGTTCGTGGTGGCCGGTTTGACGGCCGCACCATCGGTAGCCGTGCGCGCGCCCCGCATCGCTGAGTCGCCCATCAACTTCGAGTGCAAGCTGCGCCAGGTGCTGCACTTCGGTGACACAGCCGGTTCGGGCTCCCTCGTCGTCGGCGAAGTCGTGTACCTCCACGTGGCCGACCGTCTTATCGCAGACGGGCGCGTCGATCCCAAACTGCTCCAGCCCGTCGCGCGCATGGGCGGTCCCTTGTACGCGCGGCCCGAGCTGCTCGATTTCAAACGGCGCCCGTCGTCCCTCGAACGCTGAGGGGAGCGGCTACGAAGGGCATTCCGGCAACAGCGTGGTGCCGCTTGAGCTCGTGTGTTTGAGCACGAGGATCGTGGCCGCCGCCTGCCGCCCGAGGTCGTAGCCGGCCGGCGGCAACTGCATCGGTACCGGTTCTTCGGCGGCGCTCGGGTCGAACGGATTGTCTGCCTCGCTCTTGTACGTCCAAAGCCAGTGCAACTCGTCGCTCATCACGGTGCCGTCGGCCAAACGAATTTCGACGCGCACGTGCTCGTGAACGGTGCCGTCGGGGTCGAAGTGGTCCGGCCGGCCGAAAAACGTGACGGTTCCACAGGGCGCGGAATTGGAGTCGCTCCCGTTCCCGTTGCCCCTCGATCCGCTCCCTGAGCCGGTACCGCCCGCTCCACCGTCACCGTTCCCGGCTCCCGCGCCCGTACCGGCGCCCCCGCTTTGCTGGCCGGCACTGCGAGTGTTGGCCAGGGACATCGCGGGCCGCGGAGACGCCGGCCGCAGCGGATATGGAGTGACGAAAATGACGTGCCGTGGTGCGGCGGCCCCGCCGAGCAAGCGACGTGGTGTGGCTGCGGCGCGTAATGCGGGCGCTCTGACGACGACCCGTGGCGCCGGCGTGTTGTGGGGAGCAGGCGTCGGCGGCGGGGTTGGCTTCGGTGTCACTTTCGGCGCGGGACTCGGGGTCGGCGGGGGCGGGGTGCGGCGCCGGATGGTGACGAGCGTGGCGACGACGGTCTGCCCTTGCTCCTGCTTTTCAGGAGCGGGAAAGAGTCCGGCAACGATCTCCAGGAGTGCGATCGCGAGCGCAAACCCGACCGTCATGCGGGTCTCGAACGGTTGATCGCGCAGCCAAAGGGCAGCGCGTAGCGCAGGAGAACGGCGCGGCACGACAGCGGCCGGCGGCCGGCGGCCGGNNCGGCCGGCGGCCGGGGTTCAACCGGGGGTGTCCTGCGTGCTGCCTCGGCTGCTACGAAGCGTGAACCCCGTAGGTTTGGTGGTACCAGTCGTCGACTTCATGGGGCGTCGGATAATATCCGTACTTGCGGAAGAAATAAGCCTTGTAGGATTTCTGCCGGCGCTGGGTTTCCAGTTGGGCCTGCTTGTCTAGTTGTGCCCGATGCCTGGCGTGGTTGATCCCGATCGCGGCACCGATCGCGGCGATTCCGCTCAGGATGATGTTCCGGGTGCTGGCCGCGCCATTGGCTAGCGCAGGTGAGGCCGTCGCGCCGACGCCAATCAACAACGCCATCGCCGCCACTAGAAGTTGCCTTTTCAATTGTTTCCTTTCTTTCCGACGGCGGCCGAACCGTCACCGCCCCTCGCGTCGGAATCCTGTTAAGGAAGGAATTCCGCGCCGGCGTGGTCGCACCATGCCGCGCAGAGCGCCGCTCGCTGCGTGGGGAAGTGTAAGCTTCGGAACGAAGGCGCTGCGTCGACTGCTTCTCTGGAGGGTTGACGCTGCAGATCGAACCGCTCATCCGGGCCATCCCCGACTTCCCGCTGCCGGGCATCCTGTTTCGGGACATCACGCCGCNNCCGGCCGCTGCTGCGCGACCCCGCCGGCTTCAAGGCGACGATCGACCTCTTCGTCGACCGGTTTAAGGATGCGAAGATCGACCACGTGGTGGCCGTCGAGGCTCGCGGGTACATGCTCGGCGCGCCGCTGGCATACCGCATCGGCGCGGGTTTCGTGCCGGTCCGCAAGCCCGGCAAGCTGCCCGGGGCGAAGTATCGGGAAGAGTATGCGCTCGAGTACGGGACCAACTCGCTCGAGATCCACGACGACGCGGTCGGGCACGGCCAGCGCGTCCTGATCGTCGACGACCTGCTGGCGACCGGCGGAACGGCCGCAGCGACCGCCCGCCTCCTCGAAAAGCTCGGCGCCGAGATCGTTGGAATCGCTTTTCTCATCGAGCTCGCGGCGCTGAACGGCCGCCAGGCGCTCGCGGGATACGAAGTCACGGCCTTCATCTCGTACTAGGGCGGAGGCCCCGGGAGAGAGGGGCTGTCGTAGACACCCTGGGTGACTGTGTGGCATTATAGGCGGAACCCATATGCCTAGCTCGCTCATCGACGGCCTCGTCGCCAAAGTACAGTCGTACGACCCAACGGTCGAGGCTGCGTGGCTGCATGGCGTCTACGAGCTGGCCGATGCGGCGCATACCGGGCAGCAGCGGGCCTCGGGCGAGTCGTACATCGAGCACCCCATCGCCGTCGCTCGCATCCTGGCCGACATGGAGATGGACAGGGCCACGATCGCCGCGGCCCTGCTCCACGACGTCGTCGAAGACACCTCCGTCACGAGCGAGCAGGTCGCCGAAAAGTTCGGCGCCGAGATCGCACAGCTCGTCGAGGGGGTTACGAAACTTACTCGCATCCCGTATCAATCCAAGGAAGACGCCCAGGTCGAGAACCTGCGCAAGATGTTCATGGCGATGGCCAAGGACATCCGGGTCATCATCGTCAAGCTGGCCGACCGTCTTCACAACATGCGGACGTTGGCGAGCCTGCCTCCCGAGAAACAAGTTGCGGTCGCGCGCGAGACGATCGAGATCTACGCTCCGATCGCGCACCGTCTTGGCATCTGGAAGGTCAAGTGGGACCTCGAGGATTTGTGCCTGCGGTACCTCGATCCCGAGGCCTACCGCGACATCGCCGAGCGGGTCGCCGTCAAGCGCGGTGCTCGCGAGGCCGCCGTCGACGACGTCGTGCAACACTTGCGCGGGCAGTTCAAGAAGCTCGCGATTGAGGCGGACGTAACCGGGCGGCCCAAACACTTTTACTCGATCTACACCAAGATGAAGAAGGGCCGCGAGTTTTCGACGATTTACGATCTGACCGCGATGCGGATCATCGTCGACAGCGTCAAGGACTGCTACGGGGCGCTGGGGGCCGTTCATTCGATTTGGAAGCCGATTCCCGGCCGCTTCAAAGACTATATCGCGATGCCCAAGCCCAATATGTACCAGTCGCTTCATACGACGGTCGTCGGGCCGACCGGGGATCCGCTCGAGATTCAGATCCGCACGCTGGAAATGCATCGTACCAGCGAATACGGCATCGCAGCCCATTGGCGCTATAAAGAAAACAGCCGGAACGACGCGTTCGAAAACAAGCTGACGTGGCTGCGCTCGCTGCTCGAGTGGCAAAACGACATGCGTGACTCGCGCGCCTTCATGGAGAACCTGAAGCTCGATCTGTTCGAGAATCAGGTTTTTATCTTTTCGCCCAAGGGCGACGTATACTCGTTGCCGGCCGCTGCGACGCCGCTCGACTTCGCCTACCAAGTGCACACCGACATCGGTAACCACTGCGTCGGCGTCAAGGTCAACGGTAAGATCGTACCGCTCGACTACCAGCTCAAGAACGGCGATATCTGCGAGGTGCTCGTCAACAAGAGCTCGCGGCCGTCGCTCGATTGGCTCTCCGTGGTGCACACCTCGGGCGCCAAGCACAAGATAAAACAGTGGTTCCGCAAGGACCGCAAGCACGAGAACGTCGTCGTCGGTCAGGAAGCGGTCGAGCGCGAGCTCGCGCGCGCACACGTCCGCACCGATGCGGCGCGGGGCGAGGTGATCGAGAAGATCGCCAAGCGCATGAATTATACGAGCGCGACGGACCTGTTCGCGGCTATCGGCTTCGGCGACGCTTCGGCCGTCTCGGTCGCACAGCGGCTCAAGGAAGAAGTCAAGACGTCGAACCTGATCGACTTTTCGAGCGTGCAGCGCCCGCCGCAGCCGCGGCGCGTCGCGCGCAATGCGAGCGGCATTCGAATCGCCGGCGTCGACGACGTCTTGGTGCGCGTCTCGAAGTGCTGCAGCCCGGTCCCCGGGGACCCGATCATGGGTTACGTCACGATCGGCAAAGGCGTATCCGTTCATCGGGCGGACTGCCCGAACGTGGCGTATATGGCCGCGACTCCCGAGCGTATTCTGCAAGCCGCTTGGGGCGGCGCCGATTCGCTTACGCACGCGGTTGACGTCGAGGTTGAGGCGATCGATCGCGCAGGGCTCCTGCAAGACGTTATGGGCGTCTGCTCCGAATTCAAGACGTCCGCGTCGTCGGTTACGGCCCGGGTCAAACGCGACAAGATGGCGCTGATCTCGCTGACGCTGCAAATCTCCGACATCGAGCATCTCCACAAGGTGCTCGAGAAGTTGCGCACGATCAAGGACGTACGCAATGTGTACCGCGTGACCAAGCGGGAGGCGCGCGCCAGCGGCTGATCCGACGCCTTTACGGCGGCCGAACGCGGAGGCCGCTCACGAGGCCTTGTCGAACGAATGTTCGGCGTGATATAACTGACGAGTTGTCCGGCCGGGCTGCGCCCGCCGGTTGCCTCGTGCGGCTCGCCGCACACAAGCCCGCTGCCCCGTTTGCGGGGCCGTTTGCTCCACGAAATGGGGCGACGTCCGGAGAGGGACTACACGATGACGACCGACTACGAAGTTACCTACATCATTAAGCCGAGCCTCGAAGATGCCGACATCGAAACGCGCGTCGAGCAGCTGGCTGAGTCGATACGCCAAAAGGGCGCCGACGTCGGCGAAATCGACAAAATGGGCAGGCGGCGCCTGGCCTACGAAATCGACGACGTTCGTGAAGGTTTCTACGTCGTCATGAAGTTCAGGAGCGATCCGCCGATAGCCAAAGAGCTCGAGCGCCAGCTGCGGCTGAACGAAGACGTGATGCGCGCGCTGCTAATCAATTTGAACGACTGACATTCGGAGGCACCGCACATGGCCGGAAGTTTCAATCGCATCACCCTCGTCGGAAACCTCACCCGCGACCCGGAGATTCGCTACATCGAGAGCGGCAAGGCCGTAACGAAGTTTGCGCTCGCGGTTAACCGCCGAACGAAGCAAGGCGACGAAACGATGTTCATCGACATCGTCGCCTGGGATCGCCTCGGCGAGATCTGCAACCAGTACTTGAAGAAGGGCATGTCCGCACTGGTCGAGGGCCGGCTCGCCATCCGCAACTACGAGACCAAAGAAGGCGAGAAGCGGAAAGCGGTCGAGGTCGTCGCTAGCGACATGCAAATGCTCGATTCGAAGAGCAGAAGTGCCAACGGCGACTTCGGAGGCGGTAGCTCGTACAGCGCCCCGTCGGCCGGCCGCGCGGCCGGCGGCGGCGCCGAGAACGACGAGTCGACGGAAGAAGACGAAATTCCGTTCTAGAGGGCGTTCAGGCCCGAGAACAGGGAAACCGGCGCGCGGAATCGTGCGCCGGTTTCGCTTTAAGCAGGTAAGCCCGTGGCTTACTCTTGGTTGCAGGAAGAAATCAGCGCGCGGCGACCCTTGCTAGTCCGGTCTGGACGTCTTCGGGCGTCATGACCGGCGACAGCTCGACCTTCGCATGCAACTCTCTGAAAAACGGCTCGCAGATCGACGGGATGTCGCTCGGATGCTGTAGATCGAAGACGATGAAACCGGCCCTGTCGCCGTCGATCGTCGTAAAATATGCTGCTTCCGGCTTCAACCGCTCTAGCGTGGCGGAGAGGACTTTACCCAGCCTTCCCTCCTCGATCGCCGCGTTTGCCGCTTCGACGGGCATTTGGATCTTGAGCATCATTCGCATCGCAGACCTCACTTTGCTGAATCTCGGATGCCCGAACTTTTCGGCGTGAGGTGTCGGCCTCCCGGTTCGTACGGCAAGGTCTGGTCGCCTATTGGTCGGCCACCGTGCTTTGTTCCGCGCCGCCGCGCAGAGCGGTGGCCTCGCGGCTCCCTGGGTACTTCGCGACGAGCCACGCTGCGACGTCAACCGCGTGCTGAGTGCTATCGGCGCTTCCCAGGCTCGTGTAGACGTGATGGAGCGCGTAGACGATCCGTGGGAGCCAGGAATCGGCCGGGTAGTGCCGCTCCCAATCGCGGATCGCGTCCTCAACGATCCGCATGTCGTGCATGACGTCGTTCGAAGCGGGTGGCCTGCCCACGTCCATCTTCAAGGATACGTCGCGAATTTTATTGCGAATGCCCAGAATGCTGAGATGCTGTGAGCCAAAGTATTCGTCCGCCGGTGCTCCGCGAGCCATGTTGTAACGGTTGGGCTGTGCCTGAGCACCGCCGTCGAACGTGCTATCTTGAACGGAACTCGAGGCGGGCGTGTCGGCCAGCGCGAAAGCGGGTGCCGACACCGAAGCCAACGCAACAGCGATGGCGAGAAATCTGGCGTTCATTTGGTCACCTTGCGATCGGATGCGTCGAAGGCCGCAGCGAGCGCGGATTGCGCGCCCGTTTGCATCCAACGATGCGTGAGGAGAACCGCAGCGCGCCAAGCGACTGGCCTATCGCGCACCGGCGGTTAGTTTTTGTTACGGCGCCCAGCGTGCCGGGCAGTAGTGAGCGCACTAACGCTTTGAGGCGTGCAGCGCAAAGCGTGAGCCGGTTCTCATAGTGCGCCGAGCCACTATCGCTAGACTTTTAGAGGTCAGCATCTGTCCGTGCGAAAGGGTAACCGACGCGCGCGCAAACCTGTGCATTGCAACAGCCGCCCAACTTGGCCCGCAGGCCCACGGCACCGCCGGAGAGGTTTTCCGAGCGAGGCGCTCCTAGTGAAGCAAGCATGAGCGTCGAGGATATCCCGCGAGCGACCGACCTGCTTGCGAACGAGCGAACGTTCTTGGCATACCTGCGCACGGCGTTGACCTTCGTCGCATTCGGCTTCGTGGTCGCTCGGTTTGCCCTTTTCGAGCGCGAACTCGCGCTGTTGACGCACAGCAACCCCCCGAACCACGGCGTATCGGTGCTGTTCGGAACGCTCGTCGCTCTTTTCGGAGCGGCCGTAGCCGCGTATGGCGGCCTACGCTACAGCGCGGCCGCTCGAGCGCTTCGTGAAGGCCGCTCGGCCGGGCTAAGCACGATCGCCGCGACCGTCATGTGCACCATCGCTGCCGTCATCGGGGCGGCGGTCGCAATCGACTTGGTGGCGCTCCGGTGAGCCAGGGCCGCGCTACGGAAGGAGCGCCGAGCGAGGTTCTTCGCCGGCGCCGAAACTACGGCGACGCTTCAGTCCTTCCGAGAATGTGACTATGAGCGCTTCCACCAGGCCCTCAGCGGCCGATCGATCTTCACCCGACGCACGGCTGCACGCGCTCGACGCCGCCGCGGTCCTCCGCCCCCGCGTCGCGTATTTCTCAATGGAGGTCGCGCTCGAGGCCGGCCTGCCCACCTATAGCGGCGGCCTTGGCGTGCTTGCCGGCGACGTGCTCCGCTCGGCCGCCGATCTTGAGTTGCCGGTGATCGGCTTCAGCCTCGTCCACCGCAGCGGCTACTTCGTGCAACGGCTGGATGCAGCCGGAAACCAAGAAGAACTGCCCGAGGCATGGGATCCGCGAACCCGCCTCGCCAGCCTCGATGCGACCGCGACGGTAGCAATCGAAGGGCGTCAGGTCCGCTTTCGCGCTTGGCGCTACGATATTGTCGGGATGAGCGGAGCCGTCGTGCCGGTCTATTTACTCGATACGGCACTCGATGAGAACGATCCGGTCGATCGCATCCTAACCGACGAGCTCTACGGCGGCGACGATCGGTATCGCTTAGCGCAGGAAGCGATCCTCGGATTCGGCGGTTACGCCCTGCTCGAAGCGATGGGGCTTGCCGAGCACATCACGACGTTCCACATGAACGAGGGACATGCAGCCCTGCTGGTCGCGGCTGCGCTCGAGGCGCGGCTAGCCGCGCGCGCCGACGCGAGCGTTGCAAGCGACGATCTCGCGGCGGTGCGGCGCCGCTTCGTCTTTACCACGCACACACCCGTGCCGGCCGGGCACGACCGTTTCAATCTGGGTCTGGTGCGGGCAGTCATCGGCGAATCGCGAACGCGCCTGGTCGAAGCGCTCGGCGCCACGCGCGACGGGGCCATGCACATGACCTATCTCGCGCTACGCAACTCGCGCTTCGTCAACGCCGTCGGCATGCGCCACGGCGAAGTTTCGCGTGGGCTTTTTCCAGGCGATCCCATACATGCAATCAGCAACGGGGTCCATGCGGTGCGCTGGACCGCACCTGCCTTTGCGACCGTCTTCGATCGCTACGTGCCGAGCTGGCGGCGTGACAACGGCTACCTGCGCCATGCCGTCGGCATTCCGCTCGACGACGTAGCCGCGGCGCACCGCGCTGCGAAAGACGATCTCGCCGTAGCGGTGCGCCGGCGAACCGGCGTCGTGCTCGACCCGGCCCGTTTTACGATCGGTTTTGCGCGGCGTGCGGCCACCTACAAGCGCGGATACCTCGCGTTTTGGGACGCCGAGCGGCTGCGCGCGATCGCCGAACGCATTGGGCCGCTGCAGTTCGTCTTTGCGGGAAAAGCGCATCCGCGCGATGCTGACGGCAAAGCGATCATACGGCAGATTTTCCAAGCCGCATCGGCCCTCGGCGATCGCGTCAGCTTCCTCTACCTCGAGAACCACGAGATGGCGCTTGCGCAGCGGCTGTGCGCGGGAGTCGATCTCTGGCTGAATACGCCGCAGCCGCCTTTCGAAGCGTCCGGGACGAGCGGAATGAAGGCGGCTCTCAACGGCGTGCCGAGCCTGAGCACGCTCGACGGCTGGTGGATTGAGGGCTGCGTGGAAGGTCGCACCGGCTGGGCCATCGGCGACGGCAGCGACGCGGGGCCTCAGGCCGACGCGGACATGCTCTACGACAAGCTGGAGCAGGCCATCGTGCCGCTCTTTTACGACGACCCCGAAGAGTACGCGCGTACGATGCGCAGCGTCATTGCGCTCAACGGCTCGTATTTCAACACGCAACGCGTGGTCGAGCAGTACGCGCGGATCGCGTATTTCGCGGATCGAAGCGAGGCGCGTCTCTGAAGGCGGGTGGGCTCCCGGCACGGGGGCTTACGAACGGCCGGCCGGGGGCTGGCGCGGCCGACCGCGAGGTGCTATCATCGTTGGGTTGTCTAATCCGGCCTTTTGCCGGTCGTGGCATAGCCACGTGTGTAGGGCCGCGAGCCTCGGCTGCGCGGCCGCAACCACCTACATGAAGGAAAAACTCGTATGGCAGGCCCGCCAAAAAAGCGCAGCAGCGCTGCGAAGAAGGAGCGGCGCACCAAGCGCAAAGTCTGCAGCTTCTGTGCTGACAAGCTCCCCGACATCAACTACAAGGACGTTCCTCGGCTGCGCAAGTATGTTTCGGAGCGGGGAAAGATCCTACCGCGCCGCATATCCGGCAACTGTGCGAAGCACCAGCGTCTGCTGACCGTTGCGGTCAAACGAGCCCGGATCATTGCCTTCCTTCCCTTCACCTCCGAGTAGCGCATGAAAATCATTCTCCTCAGCGACGTGAAAGCGCTCGGCACTACCGGGACGGTGGTTGACGTCGCCGACGGTTATGCCCGCAACTACTTGTTGCCGCGCGGTCTGGCCGCCGAAGCATCCAAGGGTTCGCTCGCGTTGCTAGAGCAGCAGCGCAGGGCAAAGGCGCGCCGCGACGCGGAGGCGTTGGCGAATGCCGAGGCGCTTTCGAAGCAACTCGAAGGAGCTCAGTTGAGCGTGTCCGCCAAGGCCGGCGGGAACGGCAAGCTCTTCGGCGCCGTTACCAATGCTAACGTCGCCGACGCGATCCAACGGGAGCTCGGCATCGAGGTCGACCGGCACAAAATCCAGCTGCCGGACAGCATCAAATCGCTTGGGAGTTACCCCGTGGAAATCCGGCTCGGCAAGAACCTCGTCGCTAAAACCACGGTCAAAGTCGTTCCCGCGTAGCTCGGACGTGGCCCAGGGAGCGGATCAGGCCTATGTGGCCCGATTCCGCCGCAAGTACGGCGGCGACGACGGGGTGCGGCGCTACGTCGTTGCGCTCTACGAAGTGCTCTCGACGGCGCTTGGCCCCGACAAAATGGTGCTCCGGGCCGGCAAGCTCAATTCGCTCAAGCTGATGCGCTCGACGCTCTTGCCGGAGCGTATTTTGGCATTGCAGCGGCTCGTGTTCGAAGATCCAACACTCGATCGTATGCCGCAGCCGGGCAAATACCGCGCGGTCATCGCTGAGATCGAAGACGGACTGGCCGATCTCGTGGCGCAGCGCACGGTCGAGGACAAGATCGAGAGCAAAGTCAACGCCAAGATGGCCGAGCGCCACCAAGAATACCTCAAAGATCTCAAGCTCGAGGCGATTCGGGAAGACGGTGGACCCGAAACGCCGGCCACGCAGAAAAAACTCGAAGAGCTCGAGGCGCTGGACAAACGCAAACTTGCGGCCTCGGCGCTGCAACTGTTACGCCCTGCAACCCTTGGCGAGGTCGTCGGGCAAGAGGCTGCCATCCGTTCGTTGCTCGCCAAGATTTCCTCGCCGTACCCGCAGCACGTCATTCTCTACGGGCCGCCGGGGATCGGTAAGACGACCGTGGCGCGGCTGGCGCTCGAGGTGGCGAAACGCCGTAGTTACACGCCCTTTGCCGATGACGCGCCTTTTGTCGAAGCCAGCGGCTCGACGCTGCGCTGGGATCCGCGCGAGACGACCAACCCGCTGCTGGGAAGCGTCCACGACCCCATCTATCAAGGCAGCCGGCGCGACTTCGCTGAGAGCGGCATCCCCGAACCCAAGCTCGGCCTTGTCACCAAGGCGCACGGCGGGGTACTATTCATCGACGAGATCGGTGAGATGGAAGCGAGCCTTCAGGCCAAGCTGCTCAAAGTGCTCGAGGACAAGCGCTTCGCTTTCGAATCGTCGTACTACGACGAAAGCGATCCGAGCGTTCCCGCCTATGTCAAGAAGCTTTTCAAGGAGGGGGCGCCGGCCGATTTCGTGCTGATCGGAGCGACC
Source organism: Candidatus Tityobacter terrigena (assembly GCA_003156715.1). Taxonomy (GTDB): domain Bacteria; phylum Vulcanimicrobiota; class Vulcanimicrobiia; order Vulcanimicrobiales; family Vulcanimicrobiaceae; genus Tityobacter; species Tityobacter terrigena. Next base: position 18,084 of record PMHO01000055.1, on the reverse strand, counting down.
ACGCGCGATCCCGACGAAATCGACGCGGCAATTCGTTCGCGCTGTGCCGAAGTGTACTTCGAGCCGCTCACGGAGTCGCAGATTCGCCTGATCGCCGCGGGAGCCGGCAAGCGGCTAGCGGTGAAGCTTGCGCGCCGCGTCCCGGAATTGATCGCTTCGTACACGATCGAGGGCCGCAAGGCCGTGCAAATTCTTGCCGATGCGTACGGTCACGCCCTCGACCGCGAACGCGGTGAGCTTCCAGGGCGCCCGAAGGCCGGCAGCGTGACGATTGCGGAAGCCGACGTGCGGTTGGTCGTGCAAGCCGGGCGCCTCGTGCCGCATACGCCCGTCCGCGCGCGGCGCGGAAAAGAAATCGGCAAGACCTTCGGACTCGGCGTCGCGCATCACGTCGGGAGCCTCATCGAGATCGAAGCGGTAGCGTTTCCGGCCGGCACCCGGCACGCCGGAGCCGTGCGCTTCAACGAGACGGCCGGAACGATGGCCAAGGATAGCGTGTTCAATGCGACCTCGGTCGTGCGCGCGTTGTCCGGCGTCGACCCGCTCGACTACGACCTGCACGTCAACGTCATCGGCGGCGGAAACATCGACGGCCCCTCGGCGGGCCTCGCGATCTTCCTCGCGCTCTACTCGGCGATCACTAAGACGCCCTTGGCGCAGGACATCGCCGTTACGGGGGAGCTTTCCATCGCGGGGAAAATTCGTCCGGTTGGGGGCGTGATCGAGAAACTGTATGCGGCGCGGCAGGCTGGGATGCGAATCGTCGTGATTCCTCGAGAGAACCTGCGCGAAGCGGGCGGCAGCAGCGCGAGCGGCGGCACGGAGATCGTCGCAGCCTCGAACGTGGACGAGGCCTTCGAAGCGTTCGGGCTGCCGCGCAAGTGGCGCGCGCCGCGCCGGCCGAGCGTTCGCGCGGGGACGCGCTCGTGACGGCGGCTCTGGCGAGTGCAAGCATCGGCGGCGCCGATCGCATTCCGCCCCATAATCTCGAAGCCGAGATGGCGGTGATCGGCTCGGTGCTCGTCGATCGCGAGATGATGGCGACTGTTAACGAGATCCTGCAGGCGCACGACTTCTACGCGCACGTGCACGAGACCGTCTACGCAGCGCTCGCGCAGCTCTACGAGCGCGGCGAGCCGCTCGACAAGATCACACTCGCCGAAGAGCTGCGCCGGCGAAATCTGCTCGAAAAGGTCGGCGGAATCGCTTACCTGAGTTCCCTGATGGACACCGTTCCGACCGCCGCCTCGGCCGAATACTATGCCAACATCGTGCGCGAGAAAGCGGCGCTTCGCGGGCTGATCCACGCCGGCACGCTGATCACGCAAATCGGCTTTGAAAACGAAGATGACGTGGAAGGCGCGCTCGACCGCAGCGAACAGATCGTCTACGAGATCGGAAACCGCCAGCATCACGGTCAGTTTCTTCCGATTACCAAGCTTCTCAAAGGCACCTTCGAACAGATCGATCGGCTCTATCACAGCCGCGGCGCTAGGACCGGAATCACGTCGGGATTTCGCGACATCGACGAGTACACGGCGGGATTCCAGCCCGGCAACTTCGTCATCCTAGCCGCGCGGCCGGCCATGGGGAAGACCTCGATGGCCTTGACGATGGCCTCGGCCGCCGCCAAAGAAGAACGCCGGCCGATCGCCCTCTTTTCGCTTGAGATGACAAACGAAGAGCTCGTCTCGCGCCTCCTCTGCGCGGAGGCGCACGTCAACGCGCAGAACCTGCGACGCGGCAATATCAAAGACCACGAGTGGGAGAAGATATCCGACGGCATGGGCGCTCTTTCTCAAGTGCCGATCTTCATCGACGATTCGGGTTCGCTGACCGTCACCGAGATTCGCAGCCGGTGCCGCCGCTTGCAGTCCGCCGAAGGGCTAGGCGCCGTTTTCATCGACTACCTCCAGCTCCTGCGACCCAACACGACCTCGCGCTTGCAGAATCGCAACGATGAACTCTCAGAGATTTGCCGGGTCCTCAAGGCGACCGCAAAGGACCTCCAAGTTCCGATTGTCGCACTCGCCCAGCTCAATCGCGGCGTCGAATCGCGCAACGACAAACGTCCCATGCTATCCGACCTGCGTGACTCGGGAGCGATCGAACAGGAAGCGGACCTCGTCGCGTTCTTGTACCGCGACGCGTACTACAATCCGGAAAGTGCGGCGGAGCCGGATCTGACCGAGTTCATCATCGCCAAGCAACGCAACGGCCCGACCGGGACCGTAAAGCTTCGCTTCCTGCAAGAGTACACGCTGTTCGTACCGTACGGTGACAAGGCGCACTTCAGCGCCCCGTAAGCACGTCGCCCAGGATGTGCTAGGGAAGAAGCCTTAGACCTCGACCTCGGTGATGTCGTGGACCTCGGGGGCGCCGATGCCGTGCTGGAGGTACGAGCGCGAAAGCTTCACATACTCGCGGCTGCCGTGGTCGACCCACATCGCCGAGACGCCGTCGAGCGGCTTCCTTACGCGCGCCGGTGCGCCGGCAGCGACGGTCTCGGCCGGGATCTGGGCCGTCGCACCGACGACGCTGCCTGCGGCGATCAACGAGCGGCGCCCGACGCGCGCGCCGTTGAGCACGACCGCGTTGGTTCCGATTAGCGCGCCGTCCTCGATGACGCAGTCTTCCATGGTGGCACAGTGACCGATCGTTACGCCGTCGCCGACGATCGTGCGGTTGTTCTCGCTGACGTGCAGAACGGCGTTGTCCTGAACCGAGGTGCGTGCCCCGATGCGGATCGGGCCGTTGTCGCCGCGGATGACGGCGCCGAACCAGATACTCGATTCCTCACCGATCTCGACGTCGCCGATCAACACCGCGGTGGGCGCCACGAAGGCGCTCGGGTGAACCTTTGGCGTTTTTCCGCGGTATTCGATGAACATGGATGTCCTCCGGCGAAAGAATGCGAGGCGATGCCTCTTCGCAAACCGAGCCTGGGAACCTCGTGAGTACGCCGCACCGCCACCAAACGCCGCTGCGGGGCCTCAAAGCCATTCCACGCCCGCGGCCGGATAATCCGGACTACTCGGCGGTCAACTACGAATATGCCGGGCGTATCGGGCACATCCATGAAGTCGTCTCGATCGACGGCCGTCAGCTTGCCAAGGTCGGCTTCGACGATCGCAAGATCGTCTATTTCTTACTCGAAGATCTCGAGCTCGACGAAGCGGCGGTGCGCGGCACCTTCCACGATCGCTGAATGGAGTTTTCCGCTCGCTCGAGATCGGGCGATCACCGCGGGCGGCCTCGCGCGCCGGTCGTGCCGCTTTCGAACGGCCATTCGGCCTGTCGGAATGCACGAATTCCGAAGACGACGGTTCCGGCTAGCAGGCTCATGATGCCGAAGAGGATTGGGCCGGCGCCGGCCGATGCGAACACGTAGACCCACCCGACGAGCGCGATGATGGCTGGCAGGGGGAAGAGCCACATGCGGTACGGCGCGCGTATGCCGCGAGCGCGAACCACACCGAGCGCCGCAATTTGCGCGATCGACTGGATCAACACGATGCCGGTCGTCAATGCGTTGATGACGTCCTCGAGCGGGAAGAGGCACGCGGGTAATGCGAGCACACCCATCACGACGAGCGCAACGTCCGGAAAGCGATGCTCTTCGCTGAGGTGCGCGAACGGCCGCAAGAACACGCCGTCGGCCGCTGCCGCGTACGGCACGCGCGAATACCCGAGCAGATTGCCGTAGACCGATGCGAAGGCAGTAACCAGGATCAGAAGCGTGACGATGACCGCCGCCGGCTTGCCGAAGGCTTGCGCGACGATTGCCGAAGCGATGTACTGCCCGATGGGCGGCAGGGACCCATGCGCGTCGGGTACGACGGATTGCCACGGGATAGCGCCTAGGACTCCGAGCTGCATGCTAACGTAGAGGACGGCGACCATTCCAATCGAGATCACGATCGAGCGCGGAATGGTCCGCCCCGGGTCCCTGACCTCCCCACCGATGCAACTCGACTGGTTGTAACCGAGGTAATCGTACATCGCGATGATCAGTGCTTGACCGAGTCCCGCGCGCAGGCCGCCCCAGAACGAGTCGCCCGGTGCCAGTGCCAGCGCTTGCGCCGGCGAAAAGTGCGCGTAGGATGCAGCGATCACGCACAGCAGCGTCACGACGGCCGCAACCGCAAACGCGATGCTGACCTTGGAAATCGTAACGATCCCACGGTAGAGTGCGACGAGCGTAGCGAGACCAACGGCGATCGCCAATCCTTTGATGGCCAAAGGCGATCCGCCGAGCGACGGAAACAGATAGCTCGCGTAGTTGGCAAATCCGATGTAACCGGTTGCCTGGTTGAGTGGAGCGACGAAGATCAACTGCCACACGAAAAGAAAGGATAGTAACCGGCCAAGGCGCCCCGGCCCGAAGATCGTCCGCAGGTAGCCGTACGTCCCTCCCGAGCAGGGGTACAGCGAGCCAAGCTCGGCCCACACCAGACCGTCACATAGCGCGAGCAGCGCGCCGAGCAGCCAGCCCACGAGCGATAGCGGGCCATGCAGCGCGCCGAGCACGAGGGGAATCGTGATGAGCGGACCGATTCCGATGATGGAGATAAGGTTGATCGCAACGGCGCCGCGCAGCCCCACGCCGCGGACGAGCCGCTCGTCGCTCACTTTTGCGGCGAGATGAGCGCTTTGCTTAGACCGCGCGGCGCGTCGCTTTCAATGCCGCGCCAGCGCGCCGCGTACAATGCGAGGGTCTGCGCGGTCGCAAGCCATGCCAGCGTGTTGAACGGCACCTCGACGGCCGGCCCGAGCGACGGGATGTCGTCGACGGTCGGGGCTCCGATCGAATAACGTAACGCGTCGGCGACCGCTACCTCGCGTAGCGGACGCGCCACGATCTCGAGGCCGTCGGGGTCGAGGATGCCGATCACTGCGTACGACGGATCGACCATGGCAACGCTGCCGTGGCGAAACTCGCCGGCTGGGAACCCCTCGGCGTGAAGGTAACTCGCCTCCTTTAGCTTGAGCGCAGCTTCGCGAGCGATCGGCAAGCCGTAGTCGGTGCCTAAAACGGCGACGCTGCGCCGTAGCGCGACCCTCCGTGCCGCCTCGAGGAGTTCCTCTTGACCAGAGCCGTCACACCAGGCGGCAACGGCGCGGGCGGTGCGGGACAGCACGCTTGCATCGCGCCGGTTGTCTCCGCCGAAGATCGAGGCCGCCCACAGCACGATTGCGGCCGACGCCGAGACGCTCTTGCTCGCGGGGACCGCGATTTCGCTTCCGGCTCCAATGTCGATCGTTACGTGCGCGCGCGTCGCGAGCGGCGAGTCGAGGTTGTTGGTCAATGCGATCAGCCGCCGTGGGGCAAGGACGTCGATTGCCTCCAACAGATCGGTCGAGCGTCCGCTCTGTGAGATCGCGAGGACGATGCGATCCTCGTACGCGCGGTGATCTAAACGTGCTTCGCTTGCGGCTAGGGCGTGCGCCTCGGCGCGGCGGCGGCGCAAGGCTAGGGCTCCCAGCTGCGCCACGAAGAGCGAACTGCCGCTGCCGACAAGCACGACCTGCGCGTCCAGTTCTCGCGCAAGCTGCTTCGCTCGATCCGACGAGGCGATTCGTTCCCAGGGCGGGCTGTTCGCGAATCTCGCGCTCGAAGTGCAGCCCCAGTCGCCTCGCACCGTCGCGTTCTCGCGCGTTGCCGATCACGACGCCGGCGAGGTTGCTCGAACGATCTGAGGCCGATACGTTCCAAAGGTCCAGACAAAACCTTCGGGGTCGCGCGCGACGTAGTTGCGCGAGCCGTAGTTGGTGTCGGCGGGGCCGTCGACGATTTCGGCGCCGGCGGCCTTGGCCCGCGCATAATGCGCATCGGGGTCGCGGACGACGAGATACAATCCCAGCGTATTGACGCCGCCGAGTTGCCGAGGGGTCTTCATCCCGTACGTGTCGCGCGCAAGGCTCGATAGCATGAACAAGCTCGTGCCGTAGCTCAGCTGCGCGTGCGCGATCCCGTCGCCTTCATCCGGCACGACGTAGTGTTCTTCGAATCCGAAGGCGTTCTTGAGAAAGGCGATGGCCGCTTTGGCGTCCGCGTAGCGGGTCGCGGCGTAAATCTCGGGCGGCCCTTCCAGCCCCGCGTCGGCACCACCCGGGGCGTCGGCCGTCGGATGATAGGTACCGGCGCTCCACACGTTTCCCTCGGCGTCGCGGACGGTGAAATTGCGTGCTCCGTAGTCGGTGTCGAACGGTTTCGCCACGACCGCAGCGCCGGCCGCGGTCGCGCGCTCGAAAAGGGCATCGACCTCGGACGTCGCGATGTAAATAGCGCCCGTCACGGCCCCGACGTCACGCGGCGTCTTGAAGTCGACGCGCTCGGGACGCGCATCGCCGAGCATGAGCAGGCTGCGTCCCAGGCGCAACTCGACGTGCGCGAGGCCTCCGCGCCCATCCGGAACGAGCAGGTTCTCTGCAAACCCGAACGCGCGCTTGAGAAAGTCGATCCCGTTGCGGGCGTCGGTGTAGAGCACGCTAGAGGTGATGTCCGGGCCGTTTTCCGTCGCTGAATCGTGCATCGGCGGCTTGCCTTTCGACTTAGAAGCGAGTGGTGGTTAGCGCCGATGGTAGCACGGACCCGCCGTAGCGTCTTGGAAAAATCGGACCGGTTCAGACTCGCCGGCGGCACGTCCGTCTAACGGCGCGTGGCCGCCGTGCCGGCGGCTGCGGTCGGGCGTGCGATCGTCGGCGGCACTATGCCGAAGGCGCGAGATCGTCTTGGAGGACTTGCTCCGCGAGGCTTGTGCTATTTGGATAGCGCTGTGCCCGTCGAAAGGCATGGGGTGTCATGCCTGCATGGTTGCGGAATTCCGCATTCATGTGGGGCTGGTCGTAATAGCCGGCCTGCGCGGCGATTGCGACCAGCGGGAGATCGCTCGCCTGGAGCAGTTCGAGAGCGCGCCGAAAGCGCACGATGCGCGCAAAGCGCTTTGGGGTGACGCCGACGTAGTCGCAGAAACTCGCGGTAAAACGGCCGCCCGCTTTCCCTCCGAGTGCGTCGAGCGCCGCAACCGCGATGTCGCCGCCGCCGGCTTGAATCTGCGCGACGGCCCGTCTGACCGACGCTGGCGGCTCGGGCGCCCCCGCAATTCGCCCGCGAATCCACTCAAGCGACGCTTCGACGCAGGCCGCGTCGTTACGCGCCGCGGTACAGCGCTCCCCAAGCTCGGCGGCCGATCGTCCGATCACGTCGTGCAGGTCGAAATCGGCGTCGGTGAGCGAGGGCAAGGACGAGCGCAGAACGGCGCATGCGCCCTCCGGCCACAGATTGATCCCGAGCACGCGTACGGTACGGCCGGGACCCTCGATGGTAATTGCCGTCGTACGCATGCCGTTGACCGAGATGGGAGGAAACGGTTCGCTCGGGATATCGCTGACGAGGCGATACGACGCATCGAGTTGCAGAGCGATGCCAAGCGTTCCGTCGGGAAAGATTCGCTCCCGCGGCAGCGCGGTCGTTCCGTCGAACAGCCAGACGGACTGCACGATGGAAGCGAGCGGATCGCCCTGCGCCGGCGCGTACTTCGTTGACGTCCAGCAACCCAGCGCCGACTCAACCTGCGAGCTCGAGATCATTGCCCGATCGGTTTCGTGCAGCGGCGTTGCCGGCCTGGGCGTTTAGCCGGCGGCCGCTTGAATCGTTTCCGGGAGAGGCGAAGCGGACGCCTCACCCACGCCGGCCTGCGAAAGCTGTGCGAGCACGCGCTCGAGATGGGCAGTGTCCTCGTACAATCGATCTTCGGCGATCGCGCCCCAGATAATGCGCAGGTACTGCATGCCCTCGTTCTCGTAGGGTTCGCCGTTGGGCAATGTCGCATGGACGAGGAAGCGTGCCGCGGCCGTCGTGTTCCACGGACCGCCGTTTACTACGATCTCGAGTGGAACGAGCGCGAGGTCGGGAAAGAGCCGGCGCACGCGCGCGAACCAGGCGCCGATCTGCTCGCGCCCGCGCAATTCGCCTCCCATGGCGTGATCGCCCGAAAAACGAAAGATCGCGTCAGGCCGGAATTCCGTGGCAAGGTCTCGCGTGGCCTTCGTGCTGAGCGCGGCGAAAGCGCCTCGCACCCGCGCTCGGACGACGGCGTGATAGGGTGACCAAAGCATTAGCGTCTCCTTCGCTTTGAAGTAGCGGCAACGCCGCGAGGGCTCTTGGGCGCCGCGCGAAAGCCGTCGGTGCAGGCGCGGAGTAAGAGCTCGAACTGCCGTTGTGCGAGTGCCTCTTCGCCGGCGAAATATCCGGTCAGCTCGAGGCTAACGTAGCCATGAACGACTGCCCACAGAAGCTCCGCTTGCATCACGGACGGGATCGCTTCGTCCAGCAAGCCGGCCTCGGCGGCCCGCCGCACGGCGTCGACCAGGGGCGCAAAACTCGGCGACGCCTGGCGCCTCGCGCCGACGGGAACGTCGGAAGCCTCAGCCGAGCGAGAGAAGACCGCAAGATACAGCGTCGGATGTTGTAACGCGAACGTCCGGTACGCATGCCCCAATTGAAGAATCCGTGCGAGCGGGTCGACCTTTGGTTTATCTTCCGTTAAGGTATGTGCGAGCAGCCGAAAGCATTCGCCGTGCACCTGGCTTACGAGGCCTTCTTTTCCGCCGAAGAGCGTGTACAGCATCATGGTCGAGCAACCCGCCTCGGCGGCGACCCGTCGCATGGTCAAATTCCCTTCGCCTTCGTTCGCAAGAATGCGCCCGGCGATCTCGACGAAGCGTTCCCGCAAGGCTACAGGCACGGTCTCGCCCGCCCGTCGCGCGGTCCTCATAACGTGATTATAACGCCGTTATCGTGGAAGTACAAGCCCTGCGAAATATTTGGTTGGGCGAGGTCTCGAAGGACGAGCCCGGCGTTTCGGCTTCGCGGGTTATGGTCCGAGCGTTTTCTCGAAAAAGGCGATTGCGTCGCGGGCGACTTGCGCGTGGATGGCTTCGCGGTCGACGCCCGGACCATCGGTGCAGACCGGGCCCGGAATCAACGCCTTGCCGTCGGCAGTGCACGTGTCGAGAAACGTGTAGTGCCCCGCGCCGGGAACCGTCATCAGCGTCGCGCCCGGAATCGCGCTTGCGTAGCGCAACGCATTCTGCGGCGGTGCTACCGTAACGTCGTTGGTTCCGAAGACGACGCGCACCGGTACGCTGATTGCGCGCAGGCTCGCGACCGTTACCGATTCCCCGACCGCCGGCGCGATCGCATACACCGAACGGACGCGCGAATCGCTGACGTCGCCGCCGCCGGAGGTCATCGCCTTCGCATACGAGGGATCGCTCGCAAGCAACGCGTTCATCTTCGAAATGAGCTCGGGAAATTCAGGCGGCGGTTGGCAGTTGCCCGCGGCGGTGGGGTGCTGAGCGCAGTACGCGTGGAACGCGGCAACGTCGACGCTAGCGCCGCCCAGAGCGATCGCGGTATATCCGCCGAGCGAAAAGCCGGCCGCCCCGATGCGCGCGCGGTCGACGCGCGGACCGACCGACGGATCGGCGAACGCCGCGTCGAGTGCTAGAGACAGTTCCCGCGGCCGCAGCCACCACAGCGTGAAGCCTTGCACCGTCGTTTCGGCGGCGCCGGAGTTCCCGGGATGGTCGATGGCGACGGCGATGAAGCCTGCACGTGCCAGCGCGATGCCCAGCCACGCCATTTGACGCGCCGAGCCTCCCGTTCCGTGCGACAGCAACACGAGCGGGAAAACCGCCGGCGCGGTCGCGATGGGCGCGTCGACTGCCGCACTTCCCGCATCAAAGAGCGCTTTGGAGTCGCCGACATATTGCGGCGTTTCGGTTGCACCGGCGTCGACGGGATACCAGACCAGGCCGTGAATCTGTGCGGACGCCACGCCCAGCTGCGCCGTAACCTGCGGCGCTTCGAACGTAAACGTTCGCTGACCGGCCGCAAACGTCATAACGGCGGCGAGCAGCGTGGGGCTAAGCAACGGGAATGCAAACATCGGTGAGAAGCTCCGACGGTTCGGTGATTGCGGGATCGTTGAGATTGTGCTCCAGGCACGGAGCATCGCCCACGTCGTAACGGCCGCTGAAGATCACGGCATCGAAAAGGCGGTCGAAGACGTGCTCGATAAACTCGTACGGGCCCTGGTGTCGATACAATGCATAGGCGCCGCCAGGGAATTCTATGCAAGCGAGTTCGCCCACCGGCTGCGCCTCGCTCGTGATGCACGCGTCGAAGCGCAGCTGCGATTCATCGCAGTCATCCGGACTGTCATAGGATAAGCCGTAGAACTGCGAATCGGCCGCGATCAAACGGTGCGCGCGCGCAATCGAAACCAGGGCGGCAAATGCGGCCGGGGCGCTGCGACGGTACGTCCCGATGCGGCGCACGCCGAGGAGCCGCATCGCCGGGACCTGCGCGACGCGGAACTCCATCGCGCGGCTCCGGAATTGCGGCAGTGCGTTCGGGGGAACGATCGGTACCGAAGCGTCCGCGCGAAACTCCGTAGGCGGCACGCCGAAGTGGTCGGTGAAGGCGCGCGTGAAGGCGCTAGGCGAATCGTAGGCTGCCTGCAATGCAATCGTTGTGACGTCGATGCGCGTCTCACGTAAAGCAATCGCGGCGCGTTGCAGGCGCTCGCGGCGAACGTAAGCGGCCAGCGGCTCACCGACGACTGCCCGAAAGACCCGGTGGAAATGGAATCGCGAGAATCCCGCGCGCTCTGCGATCTCGTTCAAGTTCAGCGGCTGGTCGAGGTTCGCCCGAATGTAGGCGGTGATTTCGGCCAAGCCGGCCGCGATACCGTGCCTCTTCATGAGCGACATGCGTTCGCAGTGTACCCAAGCGGGCCCGTCCGGCGCTATCCCGTTCTTGCGGTTTCGCTTAGCAAGGTCGAACTAATGCTCGCGGGCACCCCACCTGTTCTTGACGCCTCCCTTCGTGCGTGAGCACCGCTCGGGCGACCTGACCCTGGAAACCGGGAAGGCGGATCCTCGGTGGGCGCTCGTGAGCGCCCGAGGCGCGCCATGGCTCGAACGGCCGCTAAGCCTCCAGTGGGATGGGCTCGCAACTTAGTACCGTTTCACAGTGACGAGGGCCGCCTGTCGGCGGGTGATACGACGAGGAGCATATTTAGAGATTTTTCACATTTTGCGGCTAGCGTGTCTGCACTCGCACTTCTCCGCTGGAGGATAGCATGGCTCGGATGTACCGCGGCCCGCTTAAGTGGGCAAGCGCGGCCGCGCTCGCTTCGTGCGGAACCCTTTTCACGATACCAGCATCGGCGCATTCGCATGCGCTACTTGCGCCCATGCGGCTGCAAGCCGCGCCGGTGACACACGCGGCTCGCGCGCTCACCTACGCTGCCCCGCGTGAGGGGTCCATCGTGGATCGACCCGGCGTCATCGGGCGGGGCGCTCTTGTACGTGTCAGACTTTGTGCGCTGGACGGTCAACGTCTACAACTATCCCGCCGGCACGTTGGTCGGGACCCTGACCGGCATCAAGTTTCCCTCGGGTGAATGCGTCGACGCCTCCGGCAATGTTTACGTTACCGCTGAAGGACAGGAGCAGACTCTCGAATATGCGCATGCGGCGCGAAACCGACCGTCAAGTTCAAATCTCCGGCGGGATACCTTCCGGTGTCGTGTGCGATCGATCCAACGACCGGCGACCTGGCGGTCGCGAACATCGAGTCGGGCACCAGCAAGAACCCGTTTCCGGGCGACGTGTCGGTGTACCAAGGCGCAACGGCCAAGCCGATGAGATTCCTGGCGCCCAACATTTACTCTTATTATTTCTTGGGCTACGACGACGCGGGGAACCTCTTTGTGGACGGCTCGGTTGGAAGGGCTGGGGTGAACGTCCAGTTCGAATATGCCGAACTACAGGCTGGCCACAAGCGCATGAAGCCCATCACCCTTACCGGTGGCAACGTGGCATTCCCCGGCAACGTGCAGTGGGACGGTTCCCACATTACGATCGGCGATCGAGATAACGCCGTCATTTACCAAACCGTCGGGGCAGGTATCGTCGGCAGCACACCACTGACCGGATCGTCGGACATCGTTGGATACTTCATTGACGGAGCCAGTGTAATCTGCCCTGATGCCGGAAACGCAAGCGTCGAGGCTTACAACTACCCGGTGGGCGGCACGCCCATCGGCACCCTGACAGGCTTCGACCGGCCGGACGGTGCGGTGGCAAGCCCGTAGGAGAAATGCGCCCGGAATCGCCATCATGCGCGTGGCGATTCCGACCCCCGCAGCGACGGCTTAACGATGTCGAACAAGAAGAGCTGGCGCGCTTCGATGAGCACAAAGCTCATCGACTCGCTCGACTTGCAGTAACGGCGGCTCCTACTTTCTCGTTTGAAGTTCTCGCGATGCGTTCGGCCAAGTTGGAGTCCAGAAGGCCACTCTTTGTGGGCGCTTAGGGAACGGAAAGGCCGGACTCGATCGCGTGCCTCTACCGCCGGCTCGTTCGCGACGCCGGCATCCTCAGGTTCGGTTCCACGAACTGCGGCACTCAGAGAACAGCGTCTAGCTGGCGCTAGGGGTTCCGTTTCCAGCGGTCTCGCAGATTCTCGGGCATGCAGGCACCGCAGTGCGGCCAAAGTCTTTGCGCACGATCTCCAGGAGCCAAAGCGAGCGGGCGCAAGCGCCAATGGTCCAGGCTTATCGCGCGATTCCCGAAAGGATGGCCCTCAAGTGACCCGAAGCGAAGGTACTGCTTTCGGCGGCCGCGTAGCGTAAGATGTGGTCACAGGCTCGCGAGCCGTAGCCCGAACCAGGTAGACAACCCGTGAGACCTGGTACGCCGACGTAGCTCAGTTGGTAGAGCAGCTGATTCGTAATCAGCAGGTCAGCGGTTCAAGTCCGCTCGTCGGCTCCAGAGAAAACCCTGTTGGCACGGAGTTCTTCTTCTGCGCGCCGACTTCCCGTTACGTTACCGCCCCATGGTGGTCGCAGTGCCCGGCATGTTGATTGTGCAAATGGCCGGCCACGAGGTAGTCGACGTGACCAGCGTGCGGCGCAGCTTCGTGTCCGCATGCCGGTCCATGCCGATGCGCATGATCATGCGCTGAACACGGATGCCCCGTCGTACAATTTGCCGGATGCGAATCCGAGGCAGAGAACTCGTGCTCGTCCACATGCCCATCATGCGGATGGTGCAGATGGCCGTCATGTACGTAGTCTGTATGGTCCTCGTGCTTGATACTCGTGTGTCCACACGCAGCGCCGTGCGCGTGTTCGTGTTTCTCGTGGGTCGCGTGAGACATCGTCGTTAGGTCCTCCGTATCTGCAAATCAACCTCAAATTGAGGATAGCCTCTAAGCTATTCTACCACGTCCCCGGACTCGCACAGGCGCCGGTGCGGCGTCAAGCCAGCGAACACCGCGAGGAAGCTTAGCACAAGTACCGCAACGAGCTCAATCTAATTCTAAGTCTGATCCGCCGCCGATGTTTGCGGGCTCACGCGGCGCGAACGCTGGGCGGAAGCATCAAATTCGCTAGCTCGTTCAGGTCGCAGGGAGGCGTGAAAGTTACGCGCTTCGCCGGTCTGGCGCGGCAATGCCTCCTGCAGCGGCAGCGAGACCAGGACTTGTCGATGCCTCTCGGGAGACCCGGATGACGACGGTGATCGACGGGTCGTTGTGTCGAGTTGGCCCATGAGGAGTCGTCATGTTCCGTTTGGATCGAGCCGGAAGTGCGAACGGCTGGTTGGTACTTCGTACGTATGCGCTGTGCGCGCTTGCACCGATCACGGTCGCTGTCGCATTTGCGGCTCCGGCCGGACAGCCGCGTGCCCTAGCGGGCCCGCTGCGTTCGCGCAGGCGGCGCCCACCGCGCCATATTCGAACGGCGACACGTTTGAGTATTCGATAACATATAAGATAACCGTCTCGCAACCTTCGTCGACCCCGGCCGCCGGCAACGCAAACCTGACTGATTCCGAGACCGTTACGTATCCCGCTACATACGGCAAGAAAGACGTCTATTTATTGACCGACACGGAGAACTACGGGCCTTCATATCCGGGCGGATACGTCGTGAAAAGCTACTACGGGTTCGTGGCCGAGCACTCCGAGCGAGCCCTTCTTGAATATGGGTACAGGTGGGAGGACATCTACGAGTCGTCCGTGGTTGGAAATTTCGTACAAATGAACGATAAGCCATATTCGATCGCTGCCGAGTACCCCGAGTCGGCAGGTCTTGGGTGGTCCGACAACTTTGGCTACAAGTCGAGCGGGTGGGACGCGTATAGCGGGGGCAGCAGCTATCGAGAAGAGATCGAGGCGGACGGAGCCTACAGGTCGACCACGCAGTACACCGGCCCCTCCTCCACGCAGACGGACATCGACCATCTAACAAGCAATAGTACCGGGAAAAGCATCGTTGACGTCAACGGTAGCGAGTCAGGTGAATGGACGTTCGGATTGCCCTTCGTAAGCCGCGGCTCGGAGTTCATTCCGGTTAAGAGAGGGAAAACGACCACCGACGTGCCTGATTGGTTCCCCGGCAGCGGCGCGCCGCTTTTGCCGCTATCCGATACATCCGTAAAGATCGTCGCGTACGCCGGAGCACCCGGTGTTTGCCGTTCGCAGGCGGGGACATACGCGTATGACATTCGGATGAAGACCCGTTACCTCGATCCCGTCGGAGGGAGTTACATGACGGACACGTACGACGCCTTCGATAACCCTTCGCTGGGCCTCATCTGCTCCGTCGATTCTGAAACCAATCGGTTATACTTCAACGCCTCCAACGGCGCGCTCGAAGAAACGTTGGTCTATAAGACGATCTGGGTCCTGACGGGCGAACAACCGTCGATTGGAACCGGGGGACACGCGGCTCCCCTGCGTTTCATGTGCTTGCCGAAGCGTGCGCGTTTCCCAATGGAATTCTTGACCCGCCGGGACTGGCAAACGTCTTTTTGAGCCACGACCAGCTATGGTCGGGGGCGGCCGTAGTGATTCCGCAGACCGTCAGCGGCCCCGCGCAAGGGCTAACGCGCGCTTAAGGAGGCGCTGGCGCGCTGCACCAGGGCCTCCTCTGCGATCGTTGCGAGGCAAACGGGTTGTTCCGCCTCAGCGTTTAAACGCGTTTCGCCGTTTCGAGGATGTTTCGTTTGAGTCGTGCGTGATCTGCGCAATGAAGCCGTGCTGCTTGCCGTCGTAATCCGTCCAACCGCCTACGACGTTGTATTGTCCGAGTTCGTTTTCGTTATCGATCCCGTACGCAATCGTTGCGGCGCTGCCGGGAACGAAGATATTGATGATCGTTCCGTGCTCGCGGAGGAAGCCCGTTGCGACATACTGCGAACCGTATTCGCCGTCGTACCAGCCGACGATATAGCCGCTGTCGTTGATCCCGTAGAGCTGGGTGTCAGTGGCTCCGGGCACGTTATAGTGTTTCACGCCGTTGATCATTCCATGGTAAATGGTCCAGCAATTACCGTTCGAACACTTAGCGGTCTGGTAGTCACCAACGAACGTCCCGGCGTTATTGATTGCGGAGACTTGCGACAGTATTGCCTTGGAAGGTCCGGGGAAACCCGCGCACCCCGCCGATGGGGAAGCTACGAAACCCTCGACTTGCTCCCCGGATCCGTCCGAGAGCACGTTTCCAACGACGGTCCCGTTGTCGTTGACGCCAAAGCCGAGCGCGTCTGAGCACGGTTCGATGGTCGTGAACGTGCCCTGAGATAGCAGGAAGGTGTACGTGCCGGGTCCAAGCGAGCCGCTGCCATCGGTAGCGTAGGTGCCTACGATTTCCCCATTGTTATTGATGCCGTTCGCAAAAGTGTTGTAGGCGTTGGGAACGTTGATGGGCGTTAAGTTTCCGGCGGTCGACAAGAAGCCGTGCGAACCTGCGCTGTCGGTATACGTACCGACGAATGACGCGTACTGGCGGTCAAAATCCTGATACAGGTTGATGCCATAGATCGTGGTTGATAAGGCGCCGGGATAATCGAACGTACTGTAGCTGACGGTCACGGGCGGCCCCGCCGCGGCGGCTGGGATGACGGTCCCGATGAGACCAAGAAACATGGTGAGAGAGATCGCTGTAGAACGGTGCACTGGAGTGTCCTCCTATTCGTCGGGCGTCGTGCGCTCGGCCCGATGTCGCGTGGGTTTGATGCGTTGAGGATAGGACGTCCGGCTGGCGCCCGACTTCGGCGAACTTGCCTATTTTGCGCTCGGAGGTTACCTATTTTTCGGCCGTTAGAGGCCGCGAGGCTCGCAGCCCGCGCGGGATGTCCCCGCACCGCGGCGGCTCGCAAACGGCGCCGCACTGCGCTCGCGTCCGGTGGCCTTTTCCACGAAGCACGGCGCGTGCGGTTTCATTTCAACAAAGCGCAAAGCCACCTAGCCCTCTCGAGCAAACGTGAAGATCGTACATCGATCGTTATCATTAACCGCGACGCCGCGCAAGGCAAACCCGGACCCTGCGATAATCCCACGTTACAACGGAGCCTCGACCGGCGCGAGCGATCAGCCCGAGTATCGTGAGCGAAGCCAGTGCGCAGGGCCACGCCAAGCAATCGCCGATGCGGCTGAAGATCGCGGGCCCGGGGCCGGGCGACACCGACGCGATAAGGAACGTGGGGCCACCGGGGTGGACACCGCACGGGCAACGACACGTCCCCTGTCCGTCGCTGACACGGGAATACGAGAACGTCGCGCGCGATCCGGCGTGCGACCCGATGGTGTGTTTCAGCCTCGATAAAAGTAGGGGTCCAGAACGCTAACCGCCGTGATGTTGTCGATCGGCAGATTGCTGTCGTGTGCCGCCTCGCGTATCGCTTCCGCGGTGGGGCCGTCATAGATGCAAAACAGCTTACGGAGGTCATCGCTTACGTAAGAGTGCAGCCAGGTGACGCCTCTCCTGGCGTTGCTCTCGACGACCGCCGCACAGGCGCGGGCGCCGTCGTCATTCATCGGTATCCGCAGCCCGCCTTGAAACGTTCTCTGGACGAGATAGCGTGGCATCGTCAACCTCCTACCGTCGCGACGGTCAAGATCGGCCGTCAAGACAATGGTAGGCGCCGGCGTGAGGCGCGGCTTCGGCAAACTTGCCTATTTTGCGCTTGGAGGCTGCCTATTTTCGCCCGCACGAGGTTGCCTATTCTCCGGCCTCAATTCGCAAGCGCAACGCGGCTGCGACGGCCTCGGTTCGCGTTGAGACGCCGAGTTTCGAAAACGCCGAAGCCAAGTGGTGGTCGACGGTGCGCACCGAACGGCTCAGGCGCTCGGCGATCTCGGAGTTCTTCAGTCCCCCGCAGAGCAGCGAAAGCACCTCGAGCTCGCGATCCGTCAAGCCATGCGGATGTGCCCTCGTCGAGGCTCGCCGCCCGCGTGGCACGCCGCGCACCGCGGCAGCTCGCAAACGGCGCCGCACTGCGCTCGCGTCGGGCGCGGCGCCCAAGCCCTCGAAGAGGGCAAGGGCCTCGACCTGCCCTTGAGGATCGCCTTCCGCGAGCGCGCGCGCCTGCTCGTAAGGGCAGCCTAGTGCCGCCCAGGCGTCGGCCGCTTCTCGGAAGCGGCCGGCGATTTGCAGCTCGAACGGCTCCGCGTCCGGCGCGGGCGGGATGTCAGCTGCACCGGCTCGGTGCATCCAATACCTTAGCTCGCCGGCGAGCCACGCATCGCCGCGGCTCGCTGCCAGGACCAGAGCCGGCCGGGCTTCGTCGACCGTTGCGCGGAGGTCCCCGCGCAAGAAGGCTGCTTCGGCGCGCGCCGCCCGCACGGCCGCGACCCGTTGCGAGGTGTTGCTCGCGTCCGCGAGTCGCAATGCCTCGTCGAGCAAGGCGTGCGCGCCAGGGTCTCCGCGGCGCGTTCGGACGCGGCCAAGCGCCACCAGCGCATACACTCGGCTTATCGTTCGGTCTTCCGTTCCTTCGATCACTTCGAGTGCGTTCCTCACCGCCTCGTCCCAATGGCCCAGGTACATCTCACACAGTGCGAGCCACGAAGTTGCGTACGTTCGGGCGCTATCGATGTCGCGTTTCTGGGCAAAGGAAATGGCCTGCAACAGTTGCTCGCGCGCTTCCCGAAGCCGGAATACTTCGCCCGATCCCGAGCCGAGATTGTTATAGATCAGCGCGGCCATGAAGTCGAGCCCG
>PMHO01000036.1 GCA_003156715.1 Candidatus Tityobacter terrigena | reverse complement strand
GAGGGCAACAGCGTCAGCAGAAATCCTTCGTTTGCGTACGGCGCAATCACGCGAAAGATCATCGCAAGGGCGAAGTAGAGCGCCGGTTGCGCCAACATCTTCAGCGCGATGTTCGTGATGATTTCAGTACTTAGCCGGACCTTGTGGGCAGCGATGGCTGCGCCGGCGACGAATAACGCNNCCGGCAACGAACAATGCCGCGCCGGAGGCCGCGGCGCCGATGAGGCCGAGAGTAGACGTCACGATCGGCGAAACAGGAGCTCCGGCAAGCACCCAGGCGATGGCGATTAAGGGTGCCCATACCATCGGCGCCTTTAGCGCGTTGATCAGCGCCGCCACAAAAAGTGAACCGCCCGCTTTGTCCGTGGGACCCGATCTCGATATATTGAGGAGTACGAGCGTTGCTGGAACGACGAGCACGTTCAAGACGATTGCGATCATCGCAATTCCGACCGCGCTTGAAGGGCCGTAGATGCCCCGCAGGACTGCCGGCCCGATAAACACTCCTGCCGCGAAGGCGACGCTGATGGATTGAAGCGCAGCTGCGGCAAGATCGTGCCGAAATAGCAACCGGCCGACGGCGAAGGCGATCGCATACGTCCCGACAATGCTGATCAACAACGAGAGAAAGAGGGGCCCTTGCTCCAGCAACGCGACTCGAGACGTCCGAACGGCACCTGCGAAGAGCGCGGCAGGCAGGGCATAGTCCAGAACCAGCTCGTTAATTCCGGCCACCTGATCGCTGTCGAACCGCTTTGCTCGCCCGGCCCAGTACCCCAGGACCAAAGTAAAGAATATCGGGGCGACAATGTTGAGCGTTTGAGAAATCACGACACGTTCTTATTAGATGGGTGCGGTGCGGTGTCCGAGTTTGTCCGTTGTTTCCAGCGGAACTCGGCAGCCGTTCAAAAACCGGCTGAGGAGATTGAACCAGGCGATCAGGAGCACGAACTTCCGGCAGATCGTCTCATCGTATCGAGCCAACAACGCGCTCAAG
This sequence comes from Candidatus Tityobacter terrigena, assembly GCA_003156715.1. GTDB lineage: Bacteria > Vulcanimicrobiota > Vulcanimicrobiia > Vulcanimicrobiales > Vulcanimicrobiaceae > Tityobacter > Tityobacter terrigena. Next base: position 2,884 of record PMHO01000036.1, on the reverse strand, counting down.
GTCTCGTCGGTCAACGTGGCCGTGAGCGAAAGCTCGTCGGTGGCCTTGCAAAGCAGGACGTAATCAGGGTTGACGCCGGTAACCGGACCGTCCGCAGCGGCGGCAACGATCTCTTCGGTTGAAAGGCCTGCGTTCGCGGCCATCTGCCTGTTGGCTTGAGCCTCATACGGAACGTTCAGGATCTTTGCCGATCGCAAAATGATCATCTCGCGCGCCCTTGGGTCAATGCCTCTGGCTCGAAAGACGGCGTTCACTAGCCCAATCGTCGCTTGGTACAGGTCATCCGTGCCCGCGAACATCTTGATGACGTTGAGCACTTTGGCCGGGTTGTAGCTTTCGCCGATGACGTGCCGGAGTACATCATCCGCCGGCATTGGAATCGAGACGTTCATGTGCTTTTCGTGCTGCCTCGAATCTGTTGTGGGCAGAGATTAGCACGAGCACGCCGTAAACGAATGCGCCGATATTTCGGGGCTTTACCCGAGGTTTAGAGCCTCGTCAACCGCACGATCGAGATCCAATGCAGCACCTTCCGCGACGAGCTTCTCGATCGCGTCGGCAGAGAGCTGCTTGCGCAGCGAAGCCACGAGGATGTCGTGACCGGCACAGTGGAAGTGCGTGCGAATACGTTGCAGCTCGGACATCTTCGCGTTGACGAAACCGAGAAGCCGAGCGGCCGTGTGTGACCGGCCTCGAAGCGCCGCGACCGTCGCGAGATGTTGAATCGGCCCCAAAGTGTCCCTAGGCTCATCGAAGCGGGCAATTTCGACCGCGGTGCGTGCCGTGGCTTCCGCTGCATCGATTTTGCCTCGGACGAGGCGCGTCGCGGCGAGTTCGTCTAAACCGTTTAACGGATTTGCGGCGTCCGGCAGGTCTGGGCTCGTGCCGCTTTCGAGAAGTTCTTCGGCCTTCTCGACGCTGCCATCCGCAAACTCGAGATAGGCCTGCCACCGGAGCCGCGCAGATGCGTCTCTGTCACCGAGGGCGTCCTCCAGCGCGGCGCTCTTCGCCAAGTCGAGGCGCGCGTCGCTAAAGCGCCCAGCATAGTATCGAGTTGCGAAGCGCATTTGGAGGAGGGCGACGTACGCTCGAGAGCGCTGCCACCCCAGTTCGTCGGCCAGCTCAAAGGCTCGAGCAATCGATTCCTCCGCTTCAGCAGAGGCTCCTGACATGGCTAGTTCTTCGGCTATCTGCCAATAAAGGACGAGAAGCCCACTGCGATCGCCGAGACGCTCGAAGACCGGAATCGCCCGTCTCGCTGCCGGGAGACGGGCGGGAGGACTCACTAACTGAACGTAGGCGCGCATCAAGCGCGCCGCGACGAGCGGATGACGTTCGGGGTCGGTCCGTTTCACTGCCGCTTCCGCCCACCGTAGGCACTCGCGCTGACGGCCCAAGATGACCCACAAAAGGCGCAAACCGCCAACGATCCTGGCGGCGAGCAGCGCGTCCTCGTCCGTCCCATCGTTCAGTGCCCAGTCGAGCGCACCGCGTGCATTGTCGATCTCCGGTCCAAACTCGGCGACATAGCTACTCATGCTGGTCTCTGTGAACGTCTCGTGAGCGTGTTCGGCGAGCGTCGCCATCCATTGGGCATGTGTTCTGGCCATCGCCGTAAACTCGCCCGTTTCGATAAGCTTCTCCGACGCGAAGAAGTGGACCGAATCGAGCATCCTGTAGCGGCTTTCCTCGCCGATGCGGGTCACCTCCAGCAGCGACTTGTCGACCAATGACGACAGGGGATCTGACACGCTGCGAGCGGCGATGCTCTCATCGGCGCAGACATCCTCAGCGGCTTCCAGCGTAAGACCTCCGCGGAAGATCGAAAGCCTGCGGAGGAACACCTGCTCGGTCGCGCTGAGGAGAGCATAGCTCCAAGCGATCGTCGCGTGCATCGTTTGCTGCCGATGCGGGAGGTCCCGCACGCGCCTCGGCGCGGGGAAAGGCTCCTGTAGACGCTTGACCAACGCATTGAGACCAAGGGTTGGCAACCGAGTCACCGCCAACTCGATTGCCAACGGTATGCCCTCGAGCCGGCGACAGATCTCGGCAACCGCGGCAAGCCGGTCCGTCGTAAGCACGAAATGCGGGTCGCCGGCCAATGCCCGGTCGACGAAAAGGCGAAAGGACGGGTACTTCGACGCCGCTTCGGCCGTCGCGGGCGTCTGCTCAGGCACGAATAACGAGGGCATCCGATACGAGCACTCGCCTTCGATCGACAAACGGTCGCGACTCGTGGCCAGAATGACGACGTCTGGACAGGCGCGCAGGATCGCGCTGGTCGCGGCCGCCGAATCTTCAATAACATGTTCGATATTGTCAAGTACGAGCAGGAGCCGTCGTGCTTTGACTTGGGCAGCGAGCGAAGGCAGCGGATTATCAGCCGGCCCTAGACCAACGCCCAGCGTTGTTGCGATCGTCCCGGCGACAAATGCGCCGTCACTGACCGCCGACAGATCGACGAACCGAATCTCCCTCTGTTCGTCGCTTTGAAGCCGTCGCGAGACTTCCACCGCGACACGCGTCTTGCCAACGCCGCCCGAGCCCGTTATCGTGACCAGCCGGTGCAGTTTTAGCAGTGCCTCGATCTCGGCGATCTCGTTATCCCGTCCCACGAAAGTCGTCAGGCGGGTCGGAAGATTGCCATGTGCCGGCGCAGTCGGGTCCGCGCGAGCCCGAGCGCGTGCGTGCTCCGCTGCCGTCTCGAAGCTGGCCTTCTCGGGACCAGAGAGGCTTAGGGCCTCGGCGAGCAGTGCGACGGTTTCGCGATGGGGAGCGCGACGAATTCCGCGCTCAAGACTCCCGACCGCTGCGGCACTGATTCGCGCCTGTTCCGCAAGCCCTTCTTGCGTTACGCCGGAGGCCAGTCGGTATTGCTTGAGCA
>PMHO01000053.1 GCA_003156715.1 Candidatus Tityobacter terrigena | reverse complement strand
CTGGACCGGCTCGTCCCGATCCAGGCCGATGCTGACCGGATTCTTCAGATCACGGTCTGTTTGCGCCCGTTTCGCGCGAAAGGTCCGCGAATCGAGGCCGAACGCGTCGGCGATAAGGTCGTGACTCGTTCTGCAGCAAAGAGTGCGTGGCATGATGGCTTGCGCGCGAGCGTCCATAATTACGGCCACGGCGGTAGTGGCTGGTCCCTTTCTTGGGGCTCGGCGTCGCTCGCCTTACAGAAGGTCGCCGAAGCTGGAGAAACCTCCGGTGAAGTGGCCGTCATCGGCTGCGGTGCGCTTGGGCTAACCGCGGCACTCACTGCGCAGCGGGCCGGTATGCGCGCCGTCATCTATGCGAAGGAGCCGCCCCCTCCTTACGTACGTTCGTGCCGGGCAACAGGCTCGTGGACGCCCGTCTCTAGGATCGCGCTGTCGTCGGGCGCGCCCCAGGATTTCGCGAGCATGTGGGAGCGCATGGCCCGTACATCCTTTGCGATGTACCAAAGCTACCTTGGCATCGCGGGCACACCGGTCGAATGGACGGACCGGTACATTTTCTCGAAGTACACGCATGATTAAGGACCTTCTTTGAAAGCCCTCTGTGATTCGCACCGCGATGATTTCGATAACACCCTGGCTCGCCTTCCTGGGCGTCGCGCTCGCGTTCAGCGGTGCAAGCGCGGACGCATCCCCGTGGCAGCCGTCAGCGGGACATACGCAAACCCCGATATGGCCGCGGTCCGTACCGGATGCTCGGCCTGCTGCGGGACCGGAGGATAGCGGAAGACGATCGCGTCGACGGGGTCAACCAATCGCTCGTGTATTACATAGCGCTCAAAGACGCCGGAGTTCCCGTCGAGATGCATACGCCCAAGGCGGCCACTGGTTCGGCCTGCGGCGCACGCATCTGCCCATCACCGGATGGCCTCGGCTCGTCGAAACGTGGTTGAAGACGATCGCAATGACACCGAGCTGACCCGTCGCCGAGGCTCTACGGCTCGATGGGATCGGCGCTGGTCAGCTAGTGAATCTCGAGTTTGAGCGCGTATGTCGAAAATTGGTCGTCCGCGCCCTCGACTTGGATATGATAGGTTCCGGACGCCGGCAACGTGGCCACGATCGGGTTGCCGGTCGAACGTTCGGGCTTGCCGACCGGCGACGTTCTCCCATCGTAGATAGAAAACGATCCGAAATGATGGTCGTGTCGAACGACGGACAAGGTCACGGTCTGTCCCTGCGCCGCCGTGAAATCGAATCCATCTTCGAATCCGTCCATGAGGCGATTGCCGTCTAGCAATGCGGAGGAGGCTCCCGATTTGAACGTCACGCGGCGGCTTGCGGGCTTTGCCGCCACGATCGAATCCGAACTCTCGCTGTGCAGGACAAGTTCGTTTTGCAGCAGCGCGTAGCGGGTCCCGTTCCAGCGATAGGTCTCGCGGCCCGAGACCCTCGCGGTTTGGTGGGAAAGGGACACGGCCGTTCCGTCCGGTCGCACGTCCAAACTGTAGCCCTCGGTTTCAAGAACCGGCACGTATGTGTCGCCGTTCTGCCAAAAGACCTTGCGGTCGCAGTTCGTGCAGCTGCATTGTAGACCGTTGGATGCTACGATCACACGCAGACCGCTTTGCAACGTCACCGGGGTAAGCCAGAGCTTCCGTGCCCCGTTCTTGACGATCAGCGCGAGGAATGCGCGATCCGGACACGGCGCAAAAACGGGGTCGCTCGCGAGGATTTTGGCGAGAGCGGGCGGCGCGGTCATTGCGGGCGTGGCATCCGCAGGGTCTGAAGCCGCGGCACTCGCGAGCGGCGCGAACGCTGCGAAGCCCGTACAGAACGCAAGCGCCACCGCGCTCAGGAGACGTCGAATCATCACTGGACCTCCCGGATTACATTGCGGCAAGGCTCGGGAGTACCGCGCGCGCGTTCGGCGCGAGGAGCGAGCGCGCTCGGCCGCTCGGAATGACGACGTCCGCTTCGCACTCGGCAACGACGTGCGGCAGCAGCCCGTGGACGAGCAGGCCGCCGGGGACGATCTCGTAGACGTACTCATCGGGGACCATGGCCGGCCCCGACGTGCAGTCGGAACGACCGGACTTCTTCCAGACCGTCTTCACTTCGTGCGCGTAGGCGGCGGTTACGCCGGCTCGATCCGCGATCGCATGAGACCAGTCGACCTCCGAGCCGTCGCGCAAGTCGAGTGTCAGCGGCGCGATGTTGTCCGAAGGGTACGCGCCGCCGCAGTAATATCTGCCGCGGCGGTCGAGCGTCAGCGCGCTCACGCCGGCGTACGCGACCCGCGTTTTGAGCTCGTACAGGCCGAGCCCCGTGCCGTAGGAGCGCGCCCGGATGAGGCAGTCATATGCCACTGCGCGCTGCAGTGCGAAATCGCGGCTCAATGTGCCGTTCGCGGCTGCCATCACGCTCGCGCTCGGCCCGCTCGAAAGGACGATCGAGGAGAGGGAAAAGCGCCGGTCGCTGACGGTGACGTAGGTGATTCCCCCGAGCGATTGGGGTTGGCCGCGCGCCAGCGTCGTTTGCACGAGTTCGCGGTGAAAGCGGTCGGTAGAATGTTGCTCCGGATCGTCTCCTCTCGCCGCGCCGCCGATGCGCGCGAGCGCGATCGGGAGCGTGGCGTGCGCGCCCGACCAGGTGCCGGACACTCCGGTTCCAGAAAGACGCACGCGCCAGACGTCCCCGGTCGACGTAACTCCGCCGGCGCCGTCGGCCTTCATCTCCGAAACGATAATCGAGCCGTCCGCCCGGACTTTGCCCTCGAGCTCAATTCCTTGTCCTTGCGAACGGTAAAAGTACTGTCCGCCGAACGTCGTCTTACCGTCGGCCGGAATATGGAAATCGTACGAAGGGCCGAGCTCCGCGACGATGGGATAGGAGCCGATCGTCCCAGCGTACGTTCCGTTCGGAACCGGACTCGCGGCGTGCGCGCCCGCTGGTACGAGCATCAGGGCCAGGAGAAGCACCGTCAAGCGAAAAGCCATCGTACGCCTTATCTCAATGGATCGTGACCTGCATCGAGTAGGTCGTGGGTTTCACGTCGCTGGCGCCGACGACACGGATCTCCCACGCGCCCGAAGCGGCTAACGTCCCCCGCCACGAGAGCCCATGGGCCTCCTGGAACGCGTTTGCGCGGCTCGAAGGATAGATAAAGATGCTGTCGATTTTTCCGCTCGACGGTTTCACCGTGATCGACATGACCTGTCCGGCCTCTGCGACGACGCGGTACCTATCGAAAAACGTCGCGTACGCCTTGCCCGCTACTGTCGCCGAAGACGCTCCGCCGGCGAAGTGAATGTCGTTGACGCGGGCTTTCTCTTCGCCGGTCGGATAAAACACCCAGTCGTCGGCGACCATGGCGTAATCGTTTCCGTCGTAGCTGTAGATCCGGCGGAACTTGAGCGGATCTCCGGGCGCGTCATACTCGACGATGGCCCGGCCGTTGGGAAAAAGCTGGAGCGACTCGCCTTTGTCGGACAGGATCGGCCGGTAGCCGCCGTGACCGTCAGCGACCACGACGACGATCGGCTCTAGACCACACTGCCGCCGATAGCGGCCCTGCTTCGAGATCCCGTACACCGTGACGCCGCCCGCAAGACGCACGGCTGCAACGTGGCGCGGGTTGGGGCAGAGCGGTTCGAGCCGGGCATCGACCGGAGATCGCCCGCTCTCTAGGTAGCGCGTGAGATCGGAAGGCAGTGTTGCGGCACCGCCCGGCGCCACCGTCTGCCCCAGCGCCGGACTAGGTAAAGCGAGGGACGTGCACGCAAGGCCAAACCAGAGAGTGCGATATATCATGCGTTACACTTAGCCGGGATTCCCCATATGGCCGTCTTTTTCGAGCCCGCGCCGGGCATCTCCGTCGATTTTCCGGGCACTTGGCCCGAAATCCAAGTAGCCGTAAGAGGGCATTTTGATTCTCGGGCTTTTTCACAATCGAAATTTCTGTATCTATTTCGCAGGACGAGCGGTGTCTGCCGTTGGGGACAGCTTCTACGCCGTTGCACTTATTCTGGCTGTATTGCAGTCTACTCATTCGGTCACTTCAGGAGCGATGGTGCTGCTAGCGGGCACGGTCCCGGTTGTAATTCTCACGCTCATAGGCGGCACCTTGAGCGACAGGTTGCCACGAAACCGCGTCATGCTTTCGAGCGATCTAATGCGTTCAGCTACTCAGTTTGTAATGGCCGCGTTGCTCTTTCGATCGAACCCTCCATTGTGGGCACTGATGGTCACCCAGTTCTGCTATGGCGCGGGCGATGCTTTTTTTGATCCCGCCTCAACGGGGTTACTACCTCAAATCGTCGCGTCAGAAGATCTTCCCGCCGCGAATAGCGTGCTTCAACTTTCGTCGAACGGCGCGCTAGTCGTGGGCCCTGCGGCGGCGGGCATCACTATAGCGTTTGCCGGTGCACCGCTCGCCGTCGCATTCGACGCCGTATCGTTCTTGGCGTCCGCGATTTCACTCTACTTCTTGACCGTGCCAAAAGGCGGCCTCTCGCTCGCAAGCGATTCGATTCTGGATCAATTGAAGGCAGGCTTTGTCGAACTTCGCGGGCGCCAATGGGTGGTGGTCACTGCCTGTTATCTCGCATTTCTGGCATTTGCCTTCAACGGACCGATTTTTGCGCTAGGTCCGGCGGCCGCACTTGCGCGGTTGGGCGGTCCCTCGGCGTGGTCTCTAATGCTTTCCGCCTTCGGCATTGGGCTAATTTCGGGAAGTCTCGTTGCGCTAAGATTGTTAAGGACTAAGGGGGCACTTGGGTGGGCTTACTTAGGAAACCTCGGTGTCGTACCAATGCTGGCCCTGCTAGGTACGAGTCATTCGAAATGGTTAGTCGTAGGATCAAGCGCTTTAGCCGGCCTGTCCGTAGCGGCTTTCGGAGTGACGTATCCGACGCTTCTTCAACAGACTGTCCCTAAGGAGAAGATGTCCCGAGTGGGGTCTTATTTCTGGCTGGCACGCGTCGCCCCGATGCCGCTTGCCCTTGCGATTGTCGGACCGTTATCGGCGAGATTCGGAATCTCGAAAGTTTTTGTCGCTGCTGCGCTATCAATATTCGTCGTGACGCTTGTGAGCGCAGGCTTCGTTAGTATTTGGTCGATTCAAGGCCCTCCCCAAGAAATTGACGGTGCCGGCTAAGAGCTACTTCGGCGAGTACGTATCGATCCCGGGCGAGGGCCATGCAATAAGGCGAAGCGTCCGCCCAACAGGATCACGGCAGTGCGTAAGCCGTCAGGTTACCGTTCTGATCGGAGCAATACACCCAACCATTTACGACGATCGGGCTCTGCCAGTGGACCGCACCGATCGTGCGCCCGGCACTGCGACGCGCGCTGCTCCATAGCTCACGCCCATCGCGCGCATCGAGCGCGAAGATCGCGCCGTCAAGCGCGTCAAAGACGATGCCGTTGCTGACGACCGGCGAGGTTCCTTCCCGCTCCGTTTGTCCGACTGCCGCACGCCATACGCGAACGAGGCGGCTCGAGCCCCGCACGCCGGTAATGAGACGATAGCCGTCGATCTCTCGCGAGAACCCCAAGAAGATCCACGCGCGACTCGACGGATCGGTCCACACCGCCGGGGTCGAAAACAGCGGACCCACGAGGTTGAGCCTTTGCAGCTCTGCCCCGACACCGGGAAGCGGCGAGCGGTTCACCAGTTTCAGGACCTGATCTTTTCCGCCCTGGACCAGCATCAACGGCGTACGGCTCGCCAGCTGGCGCGGAAGAAGTGCGGGTGACGTGCTTCCGAGATCGACATCATGATCGTCGAGCCTTTGATACTCGGCGGGCGTGTAGTACCCGATGCGCGTCGAGAGGTCGGCGCTCAATGCGAGCACCGAATCGCCATAGTCTGGGCCGCCCTTGTTTGCGTCGAAGTCACCGTCCCCAGTCGCGACATAAATCTGGCCATGCATCGCCGCATCGGGGTCGACCACCGCGCCGCCCCTCGACCAAATCCCGGAATGGCCGTGTGGGCATGATGTCGCCGTCGGCAAGTTGCGATCCCGGCTGCAAAGCGAATTGAAAACGCTCGTGGTACCGTCGCTCAAGCGGACGCTCACGACGTGGCCATCGTACGGCGGCGCATCGCCGTTGAAGCCCGACGTCGTGGCGTACAGATAGCCGTTCGCGACGTTGAGTGCGGATGCGTCCTTCTCCGTCTGGGGAATGAGCGTGATGCGCACCGGGAACCCCCGGCCGCGCAACTCCGCGCCGCTCGCCGCATCGAGTTTGTGGACAAACCCGTCGAGCCCGGCCGCGTAGATCGAATGCCCGGAGGGGTCGGCGGCCGGCGTCGAGTTCGTAACTTTCGCCCCGAAAACGATCTTGCGCAGCAAAGATAAAGGCGAGAAAGCCTCGATTTCCGACGACGTCAAGGACGTCGCGAAACGCCACAGGATTCGCCCGGACGCGGCGTCTATGCCGAAGGTCGTGCCGTTTGTCGCCGTCTGGAACAGCATCGTATGCGAAACGCGGCCGATCTTGATATGTTCGAGGAGTATCGGCGTCGAGTCGGCGACCGCTCCCAGCGAAATCCGCCACCGCAACCGCAGGCGCCCCACGTTGCTCGCGGTCAAGACGCGCCGTGAACCATCGACACCGCTGCGCGCAGGATCGTAACCGAAAACCGGCCAGTTAGCCCCCGAAGCGGGAATAACGGCCGCGCATACAAGACTCATAGCGAGCGTGAAGGCGCGAAGTCGCGTTATCATCCCGCCGTTCGCCCTCTTATTTCACTTCTTTCGCATTGTCGCCCGCGAATCTCATGAAGACGAACAGTCCCCGACTTCTACACCGACTGCGCAGCGCTGAGAATTACTTCGACCACGCGGTCTGGTTGCGAGAGCATCGGCACGTGACTCGAATCGAGTTCGGTCGTCTTGGCTTTCATGCGTTTCGCAAGAAAGCGTTCAAGATCCGGGTTGACGGTGTGATCCTTCTTTCCGACAATGTACCAACTCGGCTTGGTCTTCCACGCAACGCCCGGCGCATCGTGCGCGAAGATGTTGGCAGCCGGCGCGCCCTGTGTCGCCCACACGAGCTGCTGCTCAGCCGCTGAGAGATCGCCGCAAAAATACTGGAGGCCTTCTTTGGTCAGCCAGATACGTCCATCGACGACTTTGATGTGCTTGAGCACGTCGGTCGCGGGGAACTTCTGCTGTATGCTCTGCGATGTCTCGCCCGCAGCAGTATCGGGGGCAAGCGCGTTGATATAAACGAGGGCTTTCACGCGCGGGCCGGTTCCGGCGGCCGTGATCACCGTGCCGCCATATGAATGTCCAACGAGCACGATAGGACCCTTCACCAGGTCCATCGCCCACTTTGCAAAAGTGACGTCGTTTTCGGGTGTGTTGAGCGGATACTGCGCTGCAATGCAATCGTAGCCTTGCGCTTGCAACGGCCCCATCACTTTGGTAAAGCACGAGCCGTCGGCCCAAAGACCATGACAGAAAACTATGCTCGGCTTGCCCGCGCCGCTCATCGTCGCAGCCACTTCCGTTTGCGCCGATGCANNGCGTTTGATGCTTGTTTTCGAATGCATACTATCACTCCCATCGATGTAGTACAGGACTCGTTCAGTTCACAGGTCCCAGAATCGCTCCTCCCTCGTCGAACCCGCTTCTTACGAGAAAGGTTTGTGGTAGGTGCCGGCTTCGTCCCGTTGCCGCACGGCGAACGGAGCCGGTGTGGCTGTGGCGAAGGGGGGAGGTGTGCCGACCTATGCCGAGCGCTGCGCGACCCGACTCGCCAAACTCCAAGCCGGCGCACAGGCTTTCGCTGAATATTGCGCGACGAAGCAAGATATCGTAGCGCTTTTCGCCTTTGGTTCGTTCGCCCGGCGCAGCGTCCATCCGTGGAGCGACCTCGACTTACTGATCGTTCGCGAGACTTCGGCGCCGCCGTTGCATCGCGCGGACGATCTGTACCAAGAGGCGCCGCTGAGGGTTGGCTTCGACGCCCTCGTCGTTACACCCGATGAGTACCGCGAGCGCCTTCCGTTGACTCCATTTGGGAGAACGATATTGGGGCAAGCGCGGCGGCTGTATGAACGTCAATAACAGCTCTCGCGCGCGCGCCTGGCTCTTAAACGCACGGGGAGACCTGCGCGCCGTGGAGCTCTTGACGGATTCACTCCCACATCTTGCCTGCTTTCACGCGCAACAGGCCGCCGAGAAGGCTCTCAAGGCCGTTATCACGCTGCGTGAGGGCGACGTACCCCTAACGCACGTCTTGCGCGAACTCCTTGATGCTTGCGCAGAAGCGGGAGAAGCGCCGCCCGAACACGTGCGCGCCGGGGCATTGTCGCTTGAGAAGTTCTACGTGCCGACGCGGTACCCCGACGCCCTCGGCTGGGCCGACGCCGCATACGCATTCACGCGTCGTGATGCGGATGGCGCGCGGGACGACGCAGCGGCCGTCGTCGCGTGGGCCGACGCGCGGCTTCCGCCGTTAGACCGCTAGATCCAGCGCAAGCTCGACGGCCTGATCGTCGCTCAGCGCGGCTCCTCTGCTCCNNTATCCGAGGAGCTGCGCCGCGTTCATTCGGTCTTCGCGCTCGTCGCCTGGATCATCGCTGGGAAGAAGTGCCGCGACGGCGGCCAAACGCTGCACCGCGTGGATGGCGCGGGCCGGCGCATCGGCAACGGTCTGGAGCGCTACGTTCAATGACTCCAGAGCGCGCTCGCGCGCCTCGTCGTAGCGATCTAGCGCGGTCAGGAACGTCGCCTCATTCGAAAGGCATTCCGCCAGGTCGGGGTGCCGCCACGCACGCAGGACCGGCAGTGCGCGCGCAGAGTGCTCGAGTGCCGTGCCCGCATCGCCGAGACCAAATTCTTGGGCGGCCAAATTCATCTCGCAGACCGCAGCCCGTAGTCCGTCACGCTCGGCTTGGAGCATCTCGAGAGCCTCGGCGTTGAGCGAACGCCCCCCGCAATAATCTCCCCGGGCTAGGCGCACGGTTCCAAGCGTGTCTTCCAAGAGGGCCAAGAGCCGGCGATTCTCGAGCGCGCCGGCCGACGTATGCGCGAGCTCGGTCATCGCCTCGGCTTCATCGACGCGCCCCAACCTCAGCAGGATCATGGCCGCGTTCACATGACTCGCCGCGACCGCGAGCGAGTCCCCCAGTTCTTGCAGAATTGCCATTTCGCGGCTCGTCGCGGCCAAGGCTCGCTCGAATTCGTGGCGCTGCACGAGGTGATCGGCCAACAAGCGCTCCAGCAAAGCGATGGTCTGCGGCGCGGTGCTCGCGTCCGTGGCATCGAGTGCGATTTGTACCCAGCGCAATGGTTCGGCGATGTGAATTCCCCAGATCTTCGCCGCAACGAGGCGCTGTCCGATCGCAACATTCCCACGCGCGCCGAGAGACCATGCGACGGCGGCGGTGAAGTTCGGATACTCGCGCTCCACCGCATTGAGGAACGCGTTGACCCGATCGAGATTCCCCGAAATATTGACCGAGAGGCGCAATCGTTCGAAGTGATGCGCGAGTTCCAAGTATGCTGCCGCGTGGCGCCCGGCAATTGCTTCCGTTTCGCCGCGCTTCCTCAGGTTTTCCCGAGCGTAGTGCAGTGCTGATTCCAAGTGCCGGTAGCGCGTTTCGTCTCCGATCTCTTCCGCCACCACGAGCGACTTGTTAACGATCGACGAGAGATGCTCCAACACATCAGCTTTCGCGATGCCATCGCCGGCACAGACGGCACTTACCATCTCTAGCGTGCACCCGCCGGCGAACGCGGCCAGCCGGTCGAACAAGAGCTGCTCGGGCAAAGCCAGCAACTCGTAGCTCCACGCGAGCGTGGCCTCCATCGTATGCTGCCGAGACGGAGCCGTGCGATCGCCTCCCGTGAGGATCCGGAACCGATCGTCCAGCAGCTGGGCCATTTGGCGCGGCGCAAGGAAGTTCACTCGCGCAGCTGCGAGTTCGATCGCCAAAGGAATCCCGTCCAACCTCCGGCAGATCTCGCCGACGTGTTTGGCGTTTTCGTCGTTGAGAACGAAATCAGCACCCGAGCCGACCGCGCGATCGACGAACAAGGTGACGGCCGGGTAATCGGCGGCGTCGGCCGCGCTCGCGAGCGTCCCCGACGGATACGCCAGCAGCGGGACGCGGTAGATGCGCTCGCCCGAGATCTTCAGCGGTTCCTGGCTCGTCGCGAGGACATGCACGCCCCTGCATTCGCCCAAAATGGCAAACGCGACGCGCGACGCTTCATCGATCACATGCTCGCAGTTGTCCAAAACGAGTAGCAGCCGCCGTCGCTTCAGGGAGTCGATCACCGTCTGAAGGAGAGGTTGCTTTGGCGACTCCTGTACGCCGACCGCCCGCGCGACTGCGCCCACGACCAGCGCGACGGCGCCGACAGAGGCTAGCTCTGCGAGCCGTACGCCGCCCGGCCACATCCGGCTGACGTTCTCCGCGACCTGAAGCGCCACGCGCGTCTTGCCGACCCCGCCGGCCCCCACTAATGTGACCAGCCGATGCGCGGCCACTAGCGCACCAACGTCGCTTACGACCGTCTCGCGCCCAACGAGGCTGGAGAGTTGCAGCGGCAGATTTTGCTCGGGCCCCTGGACGGCATAGAGCGCCACAACCGCGCCGCCGCCGAGCGTGTCCGAGACTCGCATGCGCGGGCGCTGCTTGCGCGCGGCTGCAACCATGAGTTCGCTGCGGTCGTCCGCCGACAAGCCCAGCGCATCGGCCAACAGTAAGAGGGTCTCGCGGTGCGGGGCCTTGCGCTTTCCTCGCTCGAGCGTACTTACCGTGGCGATGCTGATACGCGCAAGCTCCGCCAAGCTTTCTTGCGAAAGCTCGGCCCTGAGCCGATAGCGCCGTAAGAGCGCCCCAAACGCCGATCGGCTGTCGCCCTCGATCAACTCCACGACGCCTCGGTATCAGCGACCGTCCCCGCTACCGTCGCCACCTTTCGAAAAAGTACGTACTTCAGAATACGGATCGGTCCCGTCGCCACCTCCGTCCGTCGGTGGGGTCGTTACAACCGCGCCTCGGGGGTGCCTGCTTCCTCCGTGGCCGGCCAGAAAGCACTTTGACGCTGGTCGCCCGGCGCGGTCCGATCGCCCGCGCGGCAAATCTTGCACTCAAAGGCCGTCAAAGAAGAAACCCCTGCAAAATGTCTCTGCAGGGGTCTCCCGTGGTCGAAGATACTGTCGCTAAGGCCGGCTCGCTTCGAGAGCGCCGTTCGGCTCGCGAGGCATCACGGCGCTATTGTGAAGATCGTTCCAAAGTCGGGTGTACCACCGTATGCCGTCGTTCCGTAAATCACGCCGTTCACAGCGAGTAGGCTGCCAAACGGATATTCGCCATCCTTGCTGCCGGTGAAGGTGTGGAGCACGGTTTCCTTACCGGACAGGCTTACCTTGAACACATTCCCGTAGTTATAATTCTCACCGGACGATGTGCCGTAAAGTGCGTTGTTCACAACGATTAGACTCCCATCTTCGGGCGCGTAGACGTCGCTGGTGAGCACGCGTTCCTTGCCGCGCGTGCTTACCTCGAAGACGCTCCCTTGGCCATATGCACCGCCATTGGTAGTGGTCCCGTACAGCTTACCGTTCAATGCGACTAGGCCCGCTTGGGGGTTCTCGCCGTCCTGACCGTTGCCGAGGAAGTTGTAGATCACGCGTTCCCTGCCTGACGCGCTCACCGTAAAGACGGTCCCATCGCCTGTACCGCCCTCGAACGTGGTCCCATACAGCTTGCCGTTGAGGAGAATCAAGCCCGCATACGGATAGCCGCCGTCGATGCCGCCGGTGAAGCTGTAGAGCACGCGTTCCTTTCCGGACGCGCTCAGCTCGAATACGGTCCCTTCGTTTTCCGCCCCGCCGGAATTCGTGCAGCCGTAGAACTTGCCGTTCAGACTGAGCAGCGACGCTTGCGGGACCGCGCCATCTGGGGTGCCTCCGAAGCTGTGGAGCGCGCTTTCGGTGCCGGGTGCGATCAGTTCAAAGATGGTTCCACTGCTCGCAGCACCGCCGAAGTTCGTGGTGCCGAAGAGCGCGCCGCTCACAGCGATCATGTTCGCAGCCGGGGCTCGGCCGTCCGGCGTCCCTGTGAAGCTATAGAGCACGCTTTCCGTGCCGGAGGCGCTCAGCTCGAAGATCGTCCCATCGCCTCCCGAGGGTGTCGCACCGCCCAAAAGCGTGGTGCCGTAGAGAGCGCCGTTCAGGGCGGTCAGACCGGCATACGGGTATTCGCCGTCTGTGGTGCCGCCTTTGAAGGCGTAGACGACCTTGTAGCCGTGACTTGCGTTAGGCTGAGCGAGCGAGTGCACCGAACCGCGAGCCCCGGCGTCTAAAGCCGAGGCGCTCCCGTTCGGATGCACACCTGCGGCAAGAGATGTACCACCCGTCATGGCGATACCGAAAAGTAAGGCATAGAATACGCGCATTGATGTAACTCCAAGTCCTCTCCAGGACGATCGCTTTATTGGAATCGGATTCCCTTAAATGATTCTACGGCTGCACCGATGCGGCGACCAGATCGATCCGTACTATGTACGCGTACGATTCCTGCGCGCACTCTTCCGAAACGCCGGCACGAGCGGCGCCGTGCAGCGAGGCCACGGCTCGGCCCGCGAGCTTAAGGCGTTATCTTGAAGATGGTGCCAAGGTTGGGCGCTCCACCAAGCTCCGTGGTGCCGTACAGCGTCCCGTTTACGGCAATGAGACCCGACTGCGGTAGCATGGCGTCCGGATTACCTTTGAAGTCATAGAGCACGCTTTCTCTACCAGACGTGCTCACCTTGAAAACGGAGCCGCAGCCCTCGTAGCATCCGCGGCGGTAGTAGGCTATTCCACCGTAGGTCGTCGTGCCGTAGAGCTCGCCGTTCATGGCGACTAGGCCGCCTTGCGGGTGATCCACGTCGCTAGCGAGCACGCGTTCCTGGCCGGACAAGCTTACCTCGAACGCGGCCCCGTAGGTATTCGCACCGCCATAGTATGTGGTGCCGTACAAATTGTCGTTCAGTGCGATGAGGCTCGCTACCGGGTTCGCGCCATCTGTGCCGTTGTTGGGGAAGCTGTAGATCACGGTGAGCTTATCGGAGGTGGTCAGCCTGAAGACCGTTCCCATGCCTCCCATACCGCCCGAGAACGTGGTGCCGAACAGCGCGCCGTGCAGGGCGAGCAGCGCCGCCGAGGGATTTCCGCCGAACGCGCCGCCCGTGAAGGTGTGGAGCACGCTTTCCTGGCCTGTCGTGCTCACCTCGAAGACGGTTCCATAGTTTCCCGCGCCGCCGCTTTCCGTGGTGCCGTAGAGCTCACCGTTCAAAGCCACCAGCCCCGCCACCGGGTTTGAACCGTCCGTGCCGCCCGTGAAGCTATGCAGCACCGTTTCCTGACCGGATGCGCTCAGCTCGAAGACCGTCCCATCGCCGGCCGTGCCGCCCCCTTCCGTAGTTCCGTACAGCGCCCCGTTCATAGAGACGAGGCTCGATACCGGATACTCGCCGTCAGTGCCGCCGCCGAAGCTGTAGAGCACGCTTTCCGTCCCGGAGGCGCTCAGTTCGAAGACCGTCCCAAAGCCTGCTGCACCGCCCTCCTCGGTAGTACCGTATATTGCGCCGTTAAGCGCGAGTAGACTTGCCGTCGGGAATCCGCCGTCCGTGCCCCCTTTGAAGGCGTAGACGACCTCATAGCCGTGACGCGCCTGAGGCTGGGTTGAAAACGAGGCTTGCGAACCACGCGCCGCGTTCAAGGCCGATGCGCCGGTGTTCGGAACGCCAGCCGCGGCGAGCGAGGTACCACGCAACTGCGCGTAACTTGCAAGGACGATACCGAAAAGGGTTACGTAGAATACTCGCATTGATGTGACCTCAAGTCTTTAGAAGTACGTCCGCAGACATAATACGATCCTACGGCTCGACCAAGGCGGCGACCAGATCGATCCGTACAACGTTCGCGCGGCATCACGGCGCTATTGTGAAGATAGTCCCAAAGCCTGGGGCACCGCCCGCGTATGTGGTACCGTACAGCGCCCCGTTCACATCGAGTAGACTTCCATCAGGGAACCTGCCGTCCGTGCCGCCCTTGAAGTTGTAGAGCACGTCTTCCTTACCGGACGTGGTGATTTTGAAGACCGTCCCGTCGCCGACACCGCCTGCGGTCGTCGTGCCGTAGAGTGCGCCGTTAACGGCGATCAAGCTCGCTTCCGGTTCGTCGACGTCGCCGGTGAGCACACGTTCCTTACCGGAGGTGCTCACCTCGAAGACGCTCCCGTAGCCGTTTCTGCCACCGTTAACGGTAGTGCCGTAAAGCTTGCCGTTTAACGCGACGAGACCCGCTTGTGGGTTCTCGCCATCCTGACCGTTGCTTAGGAAGTTGTAGACCACGCGTTCCTGGCCGGACGTGCTCACCGTGAAGACGGTCCCAAAACCTGGTGTTCCGCCCTCGAAGGTGGTGCCGTACAGCGTGCCGTTGAGGACGATCAAACCCGCGAACGGATTCCCGCCGTCGGTGCCGCCTGTGAAGCTGTAGAGTACGCGTACCTTGCCGGACTTGCTCAGCTCGAAGATGCTCCCTGCGCCTTCCGCGCCGCCGGATTCCGTCGTGCCGTAAAGCTTGCCGTGCAAACTGACCAACGCCGCTAATGGGGTCGAGCCGTCCGGGCCGTTGAAAGTAGAGAGTACGCTTTCCGCGCCGGCCGTGCTGACCTCGAAGATCGCCCCGCAGCCGACACCGCCAGAGCCGCACGTGCCGCCCCCGCCCCCTGCAGTGGTGCCGTACAGGGCCCCGTTCACATCGGAAAGGTTCGCAGCCGGATACCCGGCGTCCGGGCTACCAGCAAAGTTATAAAGCACGCTTTCCGTGCCGGACGCGCTAACAGCGAAAACCGTACCAGCGCCTGCTGAACCGCCTTCAACGGTGGTGCCGTAGAGAGCGCCGTTCACGGCGGTGAGGCCCGTAGAGGGGTACTCGCCGTCCGCGCTGCCGCCCTGAAAGGTGTAAAGGAGCTTGTAGCCGTGATTCCCGTTCGGCCGGCGAGCGAGCGAGGACTCCGAACCACGCGCCGCGTTCATGCCTGAGGCGCCGCCGTTCGAATGGTTAGCTGAGGCGAGAGATGTACCACCCGTAAGAGCGATAGCGAAAAGTATTGCAGAGAAGACTCGCATCGATGTGTCTCCAAGTCCCGAGTAAAGCAGCTCCGCCGTCGCGGGCATGGAACGATCCTACGACTGGAGCAGCGCGGCGACCAGATCGATCCGTACAATCTACGCGTACCTTTTTCGATTAGCCGGGGCACATGGCGTGGCGTGGCCTCGCCTAAGCCATGCTCACCGCCCTCATGCTAAGCCTCGGCGAAGAGAAGTCGCCCGCCGGCATCCCCAGCTTTTCGGAAGATGTACGCGTAGATTGTACGGATCGATCTGGTCGCCGCGCTGCTCCAGTCGTAGGATCAGTCCATGCCTGCGCCCCGACATTTCTTGGTCGCGCGCACGTTTGCCGCACTCCGTAGGAGCCTGCAATGAACCATTTGCCCCGAGGCCTTGCGCTCGCAGCGCTGATCTCGCTCGTCGCCTGTTCGGGCGGCCAGTCGGGTTCAACGTTCCCGGCGACGTCCCCAAACGATTCGACGACGCAGTCCGTCGCGCAATCTCAAACGTCGTCGATCCTTCATCCAACCTTCGTCCATTCGACCTTCGTCCTACCCTCGAATGCGCGCTGGTCGTGCGCCGCCGTTTTGCAAACCGGTAAAGCGCGTTGCCTAGCGCTCATGCGGACCGATGTCGGCGACGCGATCCCAGGCCACGTGACGAGTGATGAGAGCGTCCCGGGTTACGGTCCCGCCGATCTTGGCTTGGCGTACAACATCCCGAGCACAGGCGGCTCTGGTCAAACAGTAGGCATCGTGGATGCGTACGACGACCCGAATGCCGAGACGGACCTCGGTGCCTATCGTAAACACTACAAACTTCCAGCCTGCACGACCGCAAACGGTTGCTTCGAGAAACTCAACGAGTCGGGCACTCCCAGCTCGTATCCGGCTCCCGACGGCGGTTGGGCGACGGAGATCTCGTTGGACCTCGATATGGTTTCCGCGGCCTGCCCGGCCTGCAAGATCATGCTCGTCGAGGCCAATTCCAACTCGTTTGTGGATCTCGGCGCCTCGGTTGACACCGCTGTTACGCAGGGCGCAGCCGTCGTCAGCAACAGCTATTCCGGCAGCGAATTCGCCTACCGCGACAGTGACTACTCACATCCCGGCCACGTGATCGTTGCCGCGGCCGGCGACGATGGGTTGGGTCCGGCGCAACCTTGCTCGTTTGAATCCGTCGTCTGCATCGGCGGCACGAGCCTCCGTAAAGGTAACGAAGGCGGCGGCGACCGCGGCTGGACCGAAAGAGCCTGGGCAGGCACCGGATCGGGTTGCAGCGAGACCGTTGCCAAGCCCCCGTGGCAGCACGACGCGGGCTGCATCAACCGAACGGAAGTGGACGTATCGGCGGTTGCCGATCCGGAAACCGGCGTCGCCATCTACGACTCGTACGCGATGTGTTGTTGGTTCGTCTACGGCGGCACGAGCGTCGCGACGCCGCTCATCTCTTCGTTCTATGCGCTTGCCGGCAACGCCGCTTCGCAGCATTTCGCAAAGCAAATCTGGGACGGCAAGGGCGATAATCTCTACGACGTCACGGCAGGCAACAACGGTGAGTGCCAGCAAAAATATCTCTGCCAGGCAGGCGCCGGATACGATGGGCCGACCGGATGGGGAACACCCAACGGCATAGAAGCGTTCTAACGCGATACCTCGCGCGAGCCGCTCATCGCCCGAATCGAAGACCGATGTCGAACGCGCGCGGGGGCGCGAAGTGATTGCCCTGGGCATTGAGAAGCGTCACGTAGTAGCGGTCATTGAGCAGATTTTGGATGCGGCCGGTCAGCGCGACGTCCTTCCCGATCGCGAACCCCTTTTCGAGGGCAAAGATCGTATGCGGCGTCTCCTTGCAATCTGCGGTTAGAGGCATGCAGAATGATGAGGACAATCCGCTGCCGTATTCGGCGTCGGCGGAAAGCCAGCCGCCGTGACCATCGTTAAGCAAATAGCCTCCGGTAATGTTCCAACGTTGCTCGTGATCGGCGGGCGTGAAGCCGGATGGTTGTCCAAAGCACGGAGCGAGGAGCTGCGTTTCGCATCCTGAGTTCAACGAGATTGTATGGTTGACGTTGGCATAAAAGCGGCCGTTGCGGGCGAGTGGTTGCGAATAATCCAAGGTCTCGGCGGAAAGTCGGCCTAGCACGTAGTTGATGTCCTGGTGGAGAGCCGTGACGCCAACCTGCGTATCATCGATGAGATTGTTTGCATTCTTTTGCCAAATACGGAAGCCGAGCTGGCCGGCGCCAACCTGCACGTGGCCGCCGAATTCCAATTGCGTGTCGCGTTCCGGTTTTAAGTCGAACTGCGCCTCGGTGGGCTGAAGCGGCAGATTGAGGAGCTGCGCCGCTCTCGGATCGACGTTCTCGAAGGAGAACGGCTCGAAAAAGCGGCCGATGTAAGCGTAGATGGCCACCCGCGGCCCGAAAAGGCGCGTGACTTTTAAACGAGGGCTGAAACCTCCGAAACCCTGGGCGAAATCGGTCGACCGGATCGTGAAGAAGTCGTAACGCATGCCGTAGTCGATTTCGTACGACTCGGAGAGATGCCAGCTGTCCTGCACGTACGACGTGTACGTGTTCCCAACATTGGGATTATCGTCGACGACCGGCGTAGGGGCGTCCGGAGTGCTCGGAGTCAGAATCGGCGCCAAGAAGTTGTTCGGTTGCAGGGCCACGTCGTAGACCTTGTCCACCCGCGTCAGGTCGTACCCGAAGCCGGTCCGCAGCTCGTGCTTCCCGAAACGCTGCACGAGATCGCCGTTGAGAATGTAGTCGAGCGACGTCTTGTCGTCGCTCAACGAATAGGCGCACGTGGTAGGCAAGAAGTTCTTACTGGTCAGAGCGTTCGCGCAGTCGGTCGACGTGCCTCCGTTACCGAACGGCGGCGCCAAAACGTTGAGAGCCTCGCCGTAGATCCAGTCGTCCTGGGGATCGCCGAAATCTTGGATGTGCGATACCTTGAATGCCGGCCCGAAACTCAGCTGCCCGGTCTGACCGATGGTGTGCCGAAACTGCGCGCTAAGGAACGTGTCGTCTTGAGTTTCGTTGTCGTCGGTGGTAGCCGGTTCGCCAAACTGAACGTCGTTCGGAATCTGAAACGTTCGGAAGCTGTGAATGAGGGTGAAGTCGGTGAAGTCGTTGCTCCCGTTCGGCAGGGTCACTCGAACGAATTGGTTCGTATCGCTGCCGTCGTTGTGCGGAGAGCTAAAATCGGGCGGATCGAGGGCTCGATCCGTCTGCTGGTTGCGGATGGCGAGGTCGATTCCGCCCCCGTTGCCGAGTGGGGCATGATATCCGAGCGATTGATCGATATCGCCGTAGGAGCCGTAGCGAACGCTGCCGTCGAAACCCGCCGGTCCCGTGCCGGCGCGCGTGGTAATGTTGAGGACCGAGCCAAAACGCAAACCGTATTGCGCGGGATATGCTCCCTCGATGGCGTCCAGGAACGAGATGTCATTGGGATCGATCTCGCTTCCGATCTCACGATTCAGTGCCTGCGGCAGGGGAACCCCGTCCACGATGTAGTCGATCACGCCGTGATCGCCGTTCATGTGCACGACCCCGTTCGCGCCGCGTGCCGTGCCGGGCAACTGGATCAGCGTTTCGGGAAAGCTGTCGCTGCTTGTCGAGCGCGTCAAGTCGGTCGCGTTAAGAATGACGTCGGCGCCGCTGCCGTTGGTTGTCTGGCCGTGGACGACCGTGACGTTGCCGATCTCCTTGAGCCGGCCGAGCGGGATCGTGACGTTTGCACCGTTGCTGCCAAGATCGACATTGAGCCGCCCCTGAAGGCCGCCGCTGCCCGTCGCCTGAAGTTGATACGTCCCAAACGCGAGGCCGGCAAACGAAAATCCGCCGGTTCCATCGGTGCTCGTTCTCAGCAGCCGCTGGTTGCCCGACGCCGTGACGGTGACTCCGGCTACCGGCACACCGCCGTTCGTAACGGTTCCCCGGAGCAACGCGCTCGAGCTCGCCCCAAGCGCGGGCCCCGCAAGAGATAGCCACAGAAAGCCGCTGAAGGTCGTTGCAGCGACGGCGAAGCGAAGCCGATGCAGATTTGCTCGTCGACTCAGCAAAGCTTGAATACGCAAGCGCGGCGAGCTCGTCGAGCGCAGAAATGAATGCACGTCTTTATCCTTACCGAGGAGCGCACCATACGTTCGTACGAGCCTAAATGCGAGTGTGGCGCGCTAAGCGCGACTAATGCCCTTGAAAGCTCCGCGGGCCGGTGCCGATCACTCCGTTATCGCCGTCGCGATAAAGTTTCGTATGCGAATTGCCAGACCGCAGGTTGCTGCGGCCGCCCGCGACTAGTTGATAGCTACGGGAGGAGCGCGGAGCCCCGCGTGGCGCGCACACGGAGTAACGCGCATCGCAAGGGGACGCGCGGCGTGCGTTCGTCGAAACGAACTTGCCGAACGGCGCACGGCGAGCGGATGCGCGAGCGCGGCAGCGAACAACGCAACGAGACGCTCGAATCCTGCGATGCGCCCGGCGAGCGTGAAATACAGCAAGCCCGCAGCCGCGAGAACCGCGAGCGCTAAGACGATTACTCCCGGCAGTAGCGTCCCACCCAACCACCCGAGGCCTAGAGCCGCGCTCCCGCTTTCGGAAAACTCCATTCCGAACAACGTGGCGACAGCGAACAACGCGATGGCGCCCGCGCAGCAAAGTAGGCGAGCGCCGCTGGGTAGGGCGAGGGATTCTTGGCGGTAGCAGGGCAGTCCACGATCGGCGATTGCGTCCTTTACGGCCATGCCAAGCGCCCACAGCACCAGCACGATCTCAACGCACGCGGTGGGGGCGAGAGCTTTATGCTCGTGCGTTGCGAACGATGGAGCTCCCAGGCGCAACGCCGCGAAGGCACGCAATATCTCGTGCGCGACCAGCGCCGCAGCCAACCCGAGGGGCGCGATCGTCGTGCCGGAGAACCTCAGCAATCGCACGAGACTCCTGAAATAGCGCATAAAGTCTTCAGACACCTGCCGGCGTTTGCTGTGTGCCCACACGGGCGCAATGAGAATCCCGGGCCCTTTGACGCGATAAGAACGGTGTGTCGTGACTCGCGCGACCAGGTTTACCGTGAATCGACGGGACTATAGGTCGCGCGACCCCCCGGGCAGCGCCGCGCCGGGTGACGCCACCTCAAACGTGAAGGCGGCTTGGTGTGGATCGAGGTCCGGTTCTCGCAGGCCTGACCCAGGCGGAAGCTGCCCGATGTCTTGCAGCCGACGGGCCTAATACTATGACCGGCGAGGCCGCGCTCCCGCTACGCAGGTTCGTCAGCAAGTTCTGGGTGCCGGCCCGTGCTTGCTCGAGCCGGCGGCCATCGTGCAGCTGATTCTCCACGAATACTCGCAAAGGCGGAATGGGCGAGCCGCCGCGTGTCGGAAGCCATGCAAGNNGACCCATCCAGCATCGCCGCGTGGAGAACGACGGCCAGACTCACGCGGCGCCTATTCGGTCGCCTCGAGTTTTCGCACGAAACGTCTTGCTAACGCTCGATGACCGATTGCGCGATCACGGCGGGATCGGCGACGAGATCGATCCCACTGATGCGATCGTCCACTATTTTGAAGAGGAACTCAACGCGCAGCTCGCCTTCGTGCATCCACACGGCTCCGGGCCTACCGTCGATCAATGCGGGTTGCGCGGCTCGCGCACGGCTGGAGAAGGTCCGGGCAACGGCGTCGGCGCCTTCGATGCCAGCCTGCAGGCGATCGCTCTGCCAGTACGCCGCGCCGCCCATCGCCATCACTGCCGCATCGGCGCGAAGGGTTGCTCCCGGATCGAGAAGCGAAAGCAGCGCCGAGAAGTTTCCGGCCCGCGAGGCTGCGAGAAAGGCGCGAACGAGTTCGTCGTGTCGCTGCGTCACCGTATCGCGGCCGGCGGATGCGCCGCGCACACGGCGGCGCGCGCGACTTGCGAGCTGCCGCGCCGCGTCGGGCGTGGTTCCGACGATCGCGGCGATGTCATCGAAGGGCACGTCGAACATGTCGTGCAGTACAAATGCAACGCGCTCCGCCGGCCGCAGCGCCTCGAGCAGGATCAGCATGGCCGCGCCGATAGAATCGGCAAGAACCGCTTCTTCCTCGGGGCGTTCGCCGGGAGCGATTGCTACGAAGTCGCGACGCGGATCGTCCGGCGTCAACTCCTCGCGCCGGCTTTCGCGCCATTTTAGCGCATCGAAGCAGACGCGCGCGACAACGGTCGTGAGCCAGCCTTCGAGATTCGCAACACGCGCAACGTCCGCGCGGCTGATGCGCAGCCAGCTCTCCTGCAACGCGTCGTCGGATTCGGCAGCCGATCCCAGTATGCGTTGCGCGATGCGCTGCAAGCGCGGCCTAGCCGCCTCGAAGCGCTCCGCGAGCCACGCCGCATCCCCCAAGGAATCCCCTCCTGCGGGCCCGTCACGTTTCACCGCGCTCGATCCGTCATAGGGATAGAAGGAGTATGGAATCTTGAGCGACGTCTCCCTGATCATCTATCCAGTGGCAGATCTGACCACAGCCAAGCGATTCTTTCGTGAGCTCATCGGCACTGACCCCTACGTCGATGGGCGCCCCTATGTCGGCTACAAAAGCGGCGACATGGAAATCGGGCTCATTCCAAACCGAGACAAAAGCGAGCCGACGCCGATCCCCTACTGGACGGTGAGCGACATCGCGGCGAGCGTGGAAGCACTGGAGGCCGCGGGCGGCACGGTCGTGCAAGCGATCACCGACGTCGGCTACGGAATGCTGGTCGCCAGTGTCAAAGATCCCAACGGCGCGACCGTAGGGTTACGACAACCGCCCAAGGGCTAAGTGATTCTTTAAGCCGGGTCGCCGCCGTGCTCGCGCGTCAGCCCGCGGGGACCGCGGCGCCCCGGCAATCGAACATTGGTAGGAGCCCTGTTGCCTCGACAGCGAGCGAGCGCTCGCGGCGGTCGACGCGCCGGCGTTACTTGGGCGTTACTTGAAGGAGGCGAAACCGTCGTCCGCCATCACGACGCTGCCGTTGATGGCGTCCGCTCCGGGGCTGCAGAGCCATACGACGACTTCGGCGATCTGCTCGGGTTTTAGGATGCGGCCACGCATCTGCGAGCGTGCCATCGTCGGCTCCAAACCGAAGTCCTTGTAGCCTTGGATGATGGGCGTGTCGGTCGTGCCCGGTGCGATGCAAACGACACGTATGCCGAACGGCGCGAGTTCGAGCGCCGCGGCCTGCGACAACATGCGCACGGCCGCTTTGGAGGCGTGGTAGCCGATCACGCCCGGTGAGGCAAGGTACCCGAACACCGAAGACGTGTTGACGATCGTGCCTTTGATGCCGAGCTCCCGCATCGTTCGGGCGGCCGCGACGATGCCGTAGAAGACCCCGTCTTGGTTGACGCGGATGACGCGTTGATATTGCTCGATCGTGTGCTCGAGCAGCGGCGCGTACTCGCCGGTTCCGGCATTGTTAAACATGACGTGCAGTGCACCGAAGCGCTCGACTGCGCGGTTTACTAAGCGCTGCACCTGATCGGCATCGCCCACGTCGGTCGGCTCGAAACTGCCAATGCCGCCGGCCTGAGCGATGCCGTCGAGTGTCTCCTGTGCCCCGGCTTCGTTGATATCGCCGATGACGACACTGGCGCCCTCGCGGGCGAAGGCGACCGCAGTCGCGCGCCCGATACCGCTGCTGCCGCCGGTGACGACCGCGACCTGTCCTTCAAGCATCATGCGAAACTCTTTGCCCCCCGTTGTCACGGCCTCCCGTCGGCTGCGGACTGCTGGACCTATACACTTTCGGCCGCTGCTAACTGTACGGCCGAAGCGTATCGGTCTGATCTGTTGACGGTCCGGCGCCTGCGATAACCTCGAAGCAAGCCGGACAGCCGCCCTCGGGCGCCCGCCCGGTTGAACGAACCCAGACCCAATGCAACTCCCTCGGCGGCACCGACCGCATCGAGGCACACATTAAGGAGAACCAGCAAATGTCGAACGAACAGATCATCCGGGCTTGGAAAGACGCGAGCTACCGGTCCAGCCTCGGCGCGGCCGAGATCGCACAGCTTCCAGCACACCCCGCAGGCCTCGTCGAGCTGAGCGATGCTCAGTTGAACGCGGTAAGCGGCGGCAACGGGCCGGTGACCAAACCTACCCTCATCTGCGGCACGACGCATCCCCATACGTGCTTCTAGCACGTTGCACGCCTGCCACGCGCATCGGGTCCTCCGGGGCCTGATGCGCGCGGCACTCATTCGAAGGTGAGCCGTTGATATGAGCTTAGGGTCCGTGAACAAACCCGCAGCGTGCTCCGGCCGCGCAAACGATCTTTTCATCTTCGCTGACGCGTTAGAACCACTGCTCGCGCCGGCAAAAACGCGGCTGCGGGCGGAGCTGACCGACCTGCTAGCGCGTTACCCGCGGCTCGTCTACCATCAGTCGGCAACCTCGTCGCTCGATCGGGCCCTGGTGCGCAGGGTGCACCGTATGGCCGCGCGCACGCTGGTGCTGGAACTCAACGTCGCGCGCTTGCAGGGCACGCTTGCGGGAGACACGCCGGAAGAGCGGTTTGCGGACTTTATGCGCCGCTTCGATCGGCCTGAGGTGCTCGCGACGCTCTTGTGCGAGTACCCGGAGCTGGCCCGGCAAATCGCCATTCGCGTAGAGCAATGGGCGGCGTCGAGCCTGGAATTCATCGAGCGCCTCTGCCACGACTGGGAGATTCTGCGAGACGCGTTCTTCGCCGGGAGCGACCCCGGGCCGCTGGTTGGCGTCGACTGCGGCCAAGGCGATGCGCACCGCGGCGGGCGCGCCGTTATGATTGCCCATTTTGCCTGCGGAGCGGCACTCGTCTACAAGCCGCGTTCGCTCGCAGTCGACCGTCACTTTTACGAGCTCCTCGAATGGCTCAACGCGCGCGGATCGCATCCCGCGTTCCGAAAAATCGCCATCGTCGATCGCGGAACGTACGGCTGGGAAGAGTACGTCGCGCGATCCGCCTGCGAGACGCCGGAGCAAGTCGAACGCTTCTATCAGCGCTGTGGGGCATATCTCGCCCTCCTTTACGCGTTCGACGCGAACGATTTTCACTTCGAGAATCTCATAGCCGCCGGCGAGCATCCGGTCTTGGTCGACCTCGAGACCCTTTTGCACCCGGTCCTTCCGAGCGGCCCCGAGATCGATGCTAGTGACGTCGCCTGGAGCGCGATCGGTTCGTCGGTCCTAGCCGTTGGTCTGCTGCCGCAGCGGTTGTGGTCCGGCCCCGAATCAGCCGGGCTCGACATAAGCGGCCTCGGCGCAGAGCCCAACCAGGTCTCGCCATTCGAGATTCCCGTCTTAGGACGAGTCGGCACCGATCGCATGGCGTTTGCTCCGGCGCGCGTGCCGGTCGGCGGAAGTAGCCATCGGCCTTCGCTGCGAGGTAACGACGTCGATGCCGTCAACCATGCGGACGCGATCGCGCAGGGCTTTGCGGCCATGTACGAGCTGCTCCGCGTGCACCGCGGCGAATTGCTAGCTCCGGGTGGACCGGTCGATTCATTTGCCGGCGACGAAGTCCGGGTGATCCTCCGGCCGACGCAGACGTACGCAGAACTCCTCGCGACGAGCTTTCACCCGGATTTTCTTCGCGATGCCTTCGAACGAGATGCGCTCTTTGAGAAGCTACGGACGATCGCACACGTTCCCGGTTTCGAGTGCGTCGTG
The DNA here is from genome assembly GCA_003156715.1 of Candidatus Tityobacter terrigena. Lineage (GTDB taxonomy): Bacteria > Vulcanimicrobiota > Vulcanimicrobiia > Vulcanimicrobiales > Vulcanimicrobiaceae > Tityobacter > Tityobacter terrigena. The sequence continues at coordinate 311,499 of PMHO01000053.1, read as the reverse complement.
CCCGACGAATGCGAGGATCTCCGGCGCGGCGATATCCCTGCGTTCACCACGTCGCCGCAGTCAAGCGGCCTTCTCACGAGCACCGGCCGTCGAATCGAAGGCGTCTTCCCCGAATCGGGGCTTGCGAGCGTGCGGCGGGGTATCACACGCCTTGACGACGACGATCTGGCGGCGCAACTCTGGTACGTCGGTGCGGCGCTTGGCAATGTAGCGCGCCGCGAGCCGAGCCGTCGCAGGGTTTCGAGGCGACGCGCCGATCGCGAGCGCCTGCTCGCCGCGGCCACGGCAATCGGAGAACGCCTCGAACGGCTCGCATTCCATGGAGCAGAAGGCGCGACGTGGATCGGCGCGAGCGTCGTCGACGAGCGGCGCGTCAGCGTGCAGCCGCTGGGACCCGACCTCTACGACGGGCTGCCGGGCGTGGCGTTGTTCCTGGCTCATCTAGGAGTGGTCACCGGAGAGTCCCGCTTTACCGAGCTGGCGCGCCGTGCGCTCGCGACGATGCGCGTCGAACTCGATCGCGGCGGCTTGAGTGTCATCGGGGCGTTGGCCGGATGGGGCGGAGTCGTCTATGCCTTGGCGCAGCTCGGCAGCCTGTGGAACGAGCCCGGGCTATTCGACGAAGCTGCCGCATATGCCGATCGCATCAACAGTCTCATTGGGACCGACCGGTCCTTCGACATTGTCGAGGGCGCGGCGGGATGCATCGTTTCCCTCCTTGCACTAGACGCATGCGCGCGGAGCGCACCGATTCGCGCCATCGCGCAGCGGTGCGGGGAGCACCTCCTCGCGAATATGGCACCGGAAGCAAGCGGCGTCGGTTGGGCCTCGGGAAACGGCGGCGTCCCGCTCACCGGGTTCTCGCACGGCGCCGCCGGCATCGCGTTGGCATTGCTGCGGCTCCACGCGGTCACGCGCGACGAGCGATTTCGCGAGGCTGCGCTAGCGGCAATCGCATACGAGCGGAGCGTATTCTCGGGCGATGCCGGAAACTGGCCGGACTTGCGCGCGAGGAGTTCGCGCGAGGGCGAAGCGCCGGCCGGCCAAGCGTTCCAAGCCCTTTGGTGCCACGGAGCTCCAGGAATCGGGCTCGCACGCTTGGCATCCGCGGAGTTCCTCGACGACGGCGCGCTCGATACCGAAATCGACGCCGCTATACGAACGACTTATCGTGACGGATTTCGTGGCGGTCATTCGCTATGCCACGGTTCGCTTGGAAACCTCGAGCTTCTACACGTGGCCGCGCGACGCGCTGCATCCCCGCTACTCAAGATGTTCGTGTTAGACTTTGCGACAACCGTTCTCAACGAAGCGGAACGGGATGGATGGCGCTGCGGGAATCCCGCCGGCGTCGAGTCGCCGGGCTTGATGACGGGCCTTGCCGGGATCGGATACCAGTTGCTACGCCTCGCGGAACCTGCCCACGTGCCTTCGCTACTCTCCTTCGAAGCGCCGATCGGCGCCCCACCCGCGGCACGAGCCTGTCGATGAGTGCGGGCCGACGCGTCCCCGTCCGCCTCCAACTAACGGCAAACGAATGCGGCGCGGCCTGTCTGGCGATGATCGTTAGCCACTTCGGCAGGCGGACGCGCGTAGCGGAGTGCCGTGCCGCATGCGAAGGTGGTCGCGACGGTACGACGCTTGGAGCGATCGCCGCCGCGGCGCGCGGCCACGGATTCACCTGTACCGGCTTGCTCGTCACGCCGGACGCCTTCGATCGCGTACGGCTACCGGCGATCGCGCATTGGAACGGCAACCATTTCGTCGTCGTCGAGCGCTGGTCTGCAAAGGAGGTCGACATCGTCGACCCCGCCGTCGGCCGCCGCCGCCTAGCCGCAAGCGAGTTTCGTGCGAGTTTCTCGGGCGCCGTTCTGACGCTGGCCCAGGCGCGCCCAATCGACCGCCGGGGAAAAACGTCGGAATCTCGTTCGTGGCAGCGCGCCGCGGTCGGAATTCTCAGGGCCGAGTGGCGCGACTTAGCCTGGATTCTGGCCGCTTCGCTCGCGTTGCAGGTGCTCGCACTGGCGGTGCCCGCCATGACGAAAATCTTGATCGACGACGTTCTGCCCGGACGCATCAAAGGGCTCATGGTTCCGCTGGCAGCCGGTGCGTTGATCCTAGCGCTCGCACAGTCGTCGGTCGCGGCATTGCGAGGGCTCATGCTTGCGTCGTTGCAAGCTCGGATCGATTCTCGGCTCATGCTCGGCTTCGTCGACCATCTGTTGCGATTACCGATCAGTTTTTTCCAACAGCGAGCAAACGGCGATCTCTTGATGCGTCTTTCGTCCAACGCGGTTATCCGCGAGATGTTGACGGGACAGCTGGTTTCGGTCGTCCTCGACGGCGCCTTCGTCCTGGTGTATCTTGGCATCTTGCTCTGGCGCGACCCCGAGCTTGGTTTCACCGCCGCGGCGTTCGGCGGCCTGCAGGTCGCGCTGATCCTGAGCACGTCAAGCCCGACGAGGACGCTGATGCAGGCGAGCCTCGCGGCGCAAGCCGAGGCACAAAGCTACATCGGCGAAGTGATCGGCGCGATCCCGACGGTGAAGGCCTCGGGCTGCGAACGTGTCGCACTCGAGCGCTGGTCGGCGCGCTTTCGAACGGACTTGCGCTTCAGTTACGCTCGCGCCCGGTTATCTGCACTCATCGAAGCGGGCATGCTCGGATTGCGGGTGATGGCGCAGCTTGCGCTGCTCCTGATCGGGATGCAAGCGATCCTCGCCGGTACCGCGAGCTTGGGGACGACTCTCGCCATGATTGCGATCGCGACCGTGTTTCTCGTTCCGCTGAACTCGCTGGCAACGACGGTCCAGCGGCTCCAGATCGTGGGCGCGAGCATCGAGCGCATCGTCGACGTGATCGAGCATCCGCCGGAGCAAAGCGGCTCGCGCGTTTCGGCCTCGCCGCGCCTGAGCGGTGGAATCGAACTGCGCAACGTCGGATTCTCGTACGAACGCAACGGAACGCCCGTCGTGCGCGGAGTATCGCTCTCGATCCGGCCCGGCGAACACGTCGCGCTGGTCGGCACAAGCGGGTCGGGCAAGAGCACGCTCGCAATGTTAATGATTGGGCTCTACGAGCCGACCGAAGGTGAAATCCTATTCGACGACATCCCGTTTCGCGAGCTGGACTACCCTTCGGTGCGCGCGCAGTTCGGAGTCGTGATGCAGGAGCCGGCAATCTTTTCCGGTTCGATCCGCGACAATCTGCTGTTCGGTGAGAAGGAAATTCCGGTCGAGGGCCTGACGCGATGCGCGCGTCTCGCGGCCATCGATGAGGAGATTGCACGGTTGCCGATGGGATACCAGACCTATCTCGCCGAGCGTGGATCTGGTCTTTCCGGCGGCCAACGGCAAAGGATCGCGCTAGCACGAGCCTTGGCGCACGTACCGCGCATCCTGCTCCTTGACGAAGCGACGAGTCACCTCGACACCGTCACCGAGCGCCGGATCCACGAGCGCCTGCGCGAGCTGCGCTGCACGCGCATCGTGATCGCGCACCGTCTCAGCACAGTACGCGACGCCGACCGAATCTTAGTCCTCGAAAACGGGGCGATCGTCGAAGCCGGAACGCACGACGAACTGATCCGCGCTAATGGCCCTTATGCCGAACTTTTAGGCCGGCGGGAAGTCTTTGCCTCGAGTGACAGCTTTTCAGCCAATTCTGCGCCGATTGGGTTGCGGCCCGGAATTATCCGCCGAGCACCAGCGCGGGTCGCGAGCAGCCGACGAAGAAGGAGACGCTATAAGAAGGAGACGCTATAAGGAAGAACGCCGTCTTCCGGAGCTCTCAGGCGTCGGGGCGAGTCTCAGGGAAGGGTCTGGCGCTCCTGTCTTTGCCGGTACACGCGTTCCGGTTAGGATACTCTTTGAGAATCTCGCAGATGGAGCGAGCCTAGAGGAAATTCTCGATGCCTACCCGACGCTCAGGCGCGAGCAAGCGGTCGAGGTCTTACGCGAAGCCGGCTCTTATCGAACGAACCGCGTCGTAGGCGTGCGCGTACTGATCGACGAGTGCGTCCCTAGGCAACTCAAGGACATGCTGTCGGCAGCGCACGACGTGGCGGCGGCCCCTGACCTTGGTTGGGCGGGGTTGAAAAAACGGTGTCCTCCTGCGGAATGCCGATCCGTTATTCGATGTTTTCATCACCGCGGACCAACAAATGTACTCGCGACATGTAGACGAAGGAGACGCCATTGTGAAGTTTCTCCTCACTTCCGCCGGTATTAGCAACACGAGCATCCGCGATGCGCTGGTCGAGTTGTTGGGCAAACCGATTTCCGAGGCCAGCGCCCTTTGCATTCCCACCGGGACGTATGCAATGCCCGGCGGCGCCGGCGCGGCATGGAGAGTGATCAGCGGAAAAGCCTCCACGCCCATGTGCGAATTGGGTTGGAAGTCGCTGGGAGTGTTGGAACTTACCGCGCTGACAAGTATCAAAGAAGAACTTTGGGTCCCTCTGCTTCAGGAGACCGATGCCCTGCTGGTCGGAGGCGGCCAAGCTTTGTATCTTGCTTACTGGATGCGGCAGTCCGGGTTGGCCGAGCTTTTGCCATCGTTACGGCGCGAGACTGTCTACATGGGAGTGAGCGGCGGCAGTATGGTGCTAGCTCCAATGGTTGGCGAGACTTTCATCGACTGGTGGCCGCCCGATGGAAAAGACAGAGCGCTGGGAGTCGTCGATTTTTCGTTGTTCCCGCACTTGGATCACGAGCGATTCCCCGAGAATTCTATGGCCAACGCAGAAATTTGGGCCGCCGCGATGCCAGGGCCAGCCTACGCGATTGACGATCAGACCGCCATTAAAGTAACCGACGGAACTGTCGAAGTCGTCTCCGAGGGTCACTGGAAGCTATTTACTTAGGGCGAGTCTGATTTATTCGAGCCTCGCGACGCGTCACCCTGAGCTTATCGAAGGGCGGCTGAAGCCTCCTGCGCGAATGGGCGACGATGGATTTGAAGGGGCGCGTCACCAAAAAGGAACGTAACGAGTTCGAAGCCATGATGGAAGTGCGCGATCCGCACTTCGCCGGGCCGATGCAAGGGTCGATAACGCGCGTTCACGGATTTCTCACGAGCATTGTTTCCGGCCCGATGATCGTACCGTCCGAGTGGGTGCCCGTTGTCTTCGGCGACGATGAGGACCACCCGTGGGAAACGATGGAACAGGCCCAGCGTGCCATGCACCTGCTCATGCGTCTCTACAACGAAATCTCATCGGATCTGGGGTCCGGCGGGCGCAGGTTCAGCATCCTAATCGATCGCATCGGTGACCGTCCTGATACTCTCGATCTAGCTGACGACTGGTGTACCGGCTATACGCTCGGCTTTGTGCTGCGCGAGGCTGAGTGGAAAGAAGCCATGGAGGCCCCGGAGCTTCAGCAAGCTTTTCTGCCCATTCTCTTAACGGCTCATCCCAAGAAGGCACCGGAAATCGATCCCATCGAGAGCCCCGAGAAGTACGCGGCGATACTCGACGATCTGCCAAATTGCGCCGTCGAGATTTACGAATGGTGGCGGAAGAAGTTTGTCGCCTCGCTTCCGCCGCCATCGGAGCGGCGCGCGTTTTCCGGCACCGTTCGCCGCGTAGCTCCGAAAGTTTCGGCCAACGCCCCTTGCCCATGCGGAAGTGGGAAAAAGTATAAGCGCTGTTGCTCTGCGTTGCGCGCGTAGTCTAGGAATTGCGCCACATAGGACACGACGGTAGAATTTTGCACATGAGCATGGAAGAACAGTTGTCCTTGGCCACGACAGGTTTTGAGCGTCACTCGAAAACGACGAGGCGAACGAAGTTTCTGCTCGAGATGGATCGCATCGTGCCCTGGAAGCACCTACGCAAAATCGTCAGGCCTTTTTACTACAAGGGGGAAGGCGTCGGCCGCCGGCCGATCGAGCTGGAGCGTATGCTGCGCATCTATTTCCTCCAGCATTGGTTCAACCTGAGCGATCCGGCGGTTGAGGAAGCACTCTACGACGTGATCTCGATGCGGGCATTCGCGCGCATCGACCTAGGCGGAGCCGGCGTTCCCGACGAGGCGACGATCTGTAAGTTTCGGCACCTGATAGAGAAGAACGACCTTGGCAAGAAGCTCTTTGCCGAAGTCAACCGCTACGTCGCCGAGTGCGGCATCACGATCAGCGGCGGAACGATCGTGGACGCGACGATCATTCATGCCCCCAGCTCAACCAAGAACCAAGACGGCGAACGCGATCCCGAAATGCATTCGACTCAAAAGGGCAATCAATGGTTCTTCGGGATGAAGGCCCATATTGGCGCGGACACCCGGACCAAGCACGCCCTGCGATAACCCGGTAGCGAACGCTGTCCCGAAGCCCCGCTGCCGATAACAAATGCTTATCGGGCGTGCTGCAACGGGTAGTAACGCAGGCAGTTCGGCCGACGAGTTGGAGCCCGCAAAGCGGGACTCCAACTCTGGACGCGGGCCTCAGACAACGGGGATAGTTTCGACGTCAAAACGGCCCGTCATGCTGCGGGACGGTTCCTAGGCTGCTCCACGTGTGCGACGATCCAACCGACTCCGATAATTGGCGCATCTGTTGCGCCGTTCGGCGAGAAAGAGATTCCGGTCGAGGGCCTGACGCAATGCGCGCGTCTCGCCGCCATCGACGAGGAGATCGCACGGTTGCCGATGGGATACCAGACTTACCTCGCCGAGCGTGGGTCCGGCCTCTCCGGGGCAAGTTTTCAGGTCGGTACGAGCACCGGCTGATCGCCGGCGGTGTCGGGCATAACCTGCCTCAGGAAGCGCCGAAGCCTTTGCGAAAGCAATCGTCGACGTGGATCGCTCCTAAGCCGTGGCGCGCGCCACCCCCGTGGCGTAATACCCGTCTAAGCGCGAGGGCCTCGCTTCAACGAGGCCCTCTTTTGCTTAACTATCGGGAGTGATGGCTGCCGCTTCCGCCGCCACCGCCGCCACCATGCGACGGTGCGCTTTGGTGGCTTGCCGGTGTGCTGGATCCGTGCCACGAGCCGCCGCTCGGACGCGCGTATCCTGGGCTCGGGTGCCATGACGGCGATCCGCCGCCCCTTCCGAAAGCTCCCGATGAGGGCCGAGAATAGGATCTCTCTCCGTAGGACCGGCTCGGCTGCGTGCGACCGCTGTACTCGGAATGCGACCATCCTTGACTCGGCCACGAATTGTGCGACCACGCGTTGCTCGTTGCACTGCGTTCGCTTGTCGACTGCCGGCTGTCTTCGTCGCCGAACCGCGACCAAGTGTCGCCGCGCTCCGCCGATAGGGAATGCTCCGTCGAGCCGGTACCGAGCGCGTCGCCGAACCGGTTCCATGGGCTCTCGGCGGCGCCGTCTCGCGCTGAAAGTGAACCTGTCTCTGGAGCAGCCTCTGGGCGCGTTGCGACTGGACCGCCGTCATTGCGAGGACCCGCCGCAGGCTCGCCTTCGCCCGGCCTTCCGGGAGCCACCGGATTCTCATGACCGGAACCGGGGTCGGTTCCGCCCTCGCCCCTACCTGGGACCGGCGGCCCATGGCTTCCGCCGCTGCCCGAACTTGGGCCACTGCCCGAACTTCGGCCGGTGTAGCCGTTGCCGTTATATCCGCCGCCGTAATTCACGCCGCCGTAGTAACCGACCGACCGACCCCAGTAACCGGGGTGCCAGTTATACCGTCCGCCGCTCGCCAGCCAGAATCCCGGGGTCCAAAGATAGCCGGCTTGCGGGGGCAGTGCCCATGCTCCCGGGACCCAATAGAAGCCGACCGACGCCCAGTCCCAATAACCGGGCTGCCAAATATAGTCAGGCCCCGGAGCCGGCGGCTGATCGTACTGCGGGATTGGGGGTGGCGCGACATCCGGCTCCGGTCCCGGTGGGGGAGCCTCTCCCACGTAGGAGGGCGCGCCAGCCATGTTTGGCATGTCGATGGCCGCAATGCGCCTAGCGTTGTCCCAGCTCACGACGGCGCCGAGGGCTTGGGAAATGAAACGCAGCGGCACGTAGGTGGTCGTCCGGATGATAAAGGGTGAGGCATCGAGGATTTGCAGGTGACCGTCGATCGACGCCGCTGCCGAGCCGATCCGCAGCGAGATCGTGCGGCCGCCGCGGGTCGCGTTGATCGTTCCGTTGGCATAGACGACGCTCGCACCGAGGCGTTCGAAGACACCGCGCAGCGGAACGAAGACGCGTCCCGCCCGTATGATCGGCGGCGGTGCGAAATTTACCGCGGACCCGTCAATGGTTACCGAGACGGGAGTATAGGGGACTCGTGCGTCGGCCGAAGCGGTGAAAAACAGCAAAGCTGCGGCGGCCGCGGTTCCCGCGATGACAGACCGGTTGAAAGACTTAAGTTGCAAGGTGGGCGCCTCCGGTGACCGCTCGAGTCACGGGTTGGGCAGGGCCACCTCAAGTTTTACCCATCGACGGTGCCCTTCTGCAAGCACGCCTCTTTTCTAATCTTATTCAAAGACGACCGCGCTCGCGTAGGCAGCGGCTTTACGGCGCCGGTTGCGGCACGATCCGGACACCTCCACGCAATTACGGGGGCAGCGTTTCTCCGCGCGTCTCCATCGCGAAGGGAATCAACAGCAGACCTAATCCGAACGCGATCGCGGTGAGCGCGACCGGAACCCCAAGCGTGCCCATGCCGCGCACCAGCGCCGCAATGCCGAAATTGATAGCGGCGCCGATGAAGCGCCCGAACGACGTGCAGAACGCGAACGCCGTCGCACGCACGGAGGTCTCGTACTGTTCGGGAAGCCACAGACTGAACAGTGCGAAGTTCCCTCCTGCGAAGCCAAGGAAGAACAGACCGGCGATAAACGGCGTCAGCGCATTCGGCAAATAGAAGAACACGCCGAAGCAGAGCACGATCGTGATCGCCATCGCCGCGAAGTATGCTGCGAGCGCCGCGCGGCGTCCCACGCGCTCCGCCAAAACCGGAGCGTACAGGCAGCCGAGAATCGTTCCAATCGCGAGGACCGCCGTCCCGAGCGAAGCGAGCCTGATCGCGTCAGGTTTGGTGTAACCGGCGGCCTTCGCCAATTGCGTAATCGCGGTCGGCTCGTATACTGCGCCGGCCCACAGGCCGACGATGGCGACGGTCAACAGCCCGGCGTTGACCAGCGTCCGCTTGCGGTACGCGCCCGAAAAGATCACCGAGAGCGGATGCATGCGGCGCCCGTCCGCGACAGCGGCGACCCAGCGCTTGGGTTCTTCGACGCGCACCAGCGTCACAATCGACAGGATGACGGGCAGGAAGCCGACCGCGAACATGGCGCGCCAGCCGTAATGCGCGCCGATCGTGAAGTTCGCTGCGGCGGCTAAGAAAAATCCCGCGTAGTAGCCCGTCTGGAGATAACCGGCGCCCCGTTTGCGGCGGTCTTCGGGCCACGATTCGGCAACGTAGGTACCCGCCATCGCCCATTCGCCGCCGATTCCCACGCCCGCGAGGAAGCGGAAAATGCCGAGTTCCCAAACGTTTTGCGACAACGCCGCGGCGCCCGTGAAGACGGCGAAGACGACGATCGTGAGCGCAAGCGTCCGCGTGCGGCCGAAACGATCGGCAACCGGACCCCAGATGAACGACATGCCCCAGCCGACCAAGAAGACTGCAAACAAAATCGAGCCGACGACCGCAACGTCGGCCGGTGCGGCGGAATACCCCGAGTTGGGAAGTAGTTCGGTCAGCGCGGGAGCCAGCACCAGCGCGTAAATGAACGAATCCATTCCATCGAGGGTCCAACCGCCCCAGGCAGCCCAGAAACCGAGCACTTGCTGACGGTTGAGCGGTGTCCTGGCGGCCTTGGTCATAACGCCGATAGTTGCGGACATCGATACCCCACGAATCCGGAAGGCGGATTAACGCTGGCGTGATGGTACGTTCTTGGAGACATTCGAAACAAGAAACTTTCCTTCGCTACCGTTGCGCTCCACGTAACGAAGGCCGGCGTCGAGGAAGGCCCGCAGTGCGGCGTGCTGCCGCTGCGCCGACAAGTGTGCGATACCGACCGTGCGTGTCGTCGGCACCGCTTCGCGCAGGGGCACGCGGGCGACGCGGCGCCCGCCTTGATCGGCAATCAACTCGGGTAAGACGGCAACCGCGAGGCCCGCACCCACGAAACCTTCAACGGTAAAGATGTCTGCCGCCGTAAAGGCGATCTTCGGAACGAAACCCGCGCGGGCACACGCCTCCAACAGAAACCGGCGCGAACCGAACCCTTCTGGGAGCGCGGCGAACCGGCGGCCGCGAACCTCGCGCAGATCGACGCGCGCGCGTCGCGCAAGCGGATCGTTCATCGGCACGCTCAATCGGAAATTCTCGGTGAATAGCGGCAAGACGGAGATTTCCGGCAGCGCTGGAAGCGGCGCGACACAGACCGCATCGAGCGTCCCCGAGAGCAGCGCGTCGACCAATTCATCCGTTGCGCCGTGGCGCAGCTCGACGCGAAGCGCGGGTTCGCGTTCGAGTACGTCGGCCACGAGGTCAGGCAGCACCCGCAGGCCGAGCGAATACATGTAGCCGATGCGCAGCACGTGGCGCTCGCGGCCGGCGGCGACCAGCACCGCATCGACCGCGTCGCTGCGGGCGCGGATTACGCGCGCCGCTTGGTCCGCGAGGATGCGCCCAGCGTGGAGTAGCCGGACGCGTCGCCCGTCCCGGCGCACGAGCGGAACGCCAAGCCTGCTTTCCAATGCCCGAACCGTGCGTTGGACGGCCGGAACGCTCAAATCGAGGGCTTCGGCGGCTCGCCCGAGATGCTCGAGTTCCGCGAAGGCTAAGAACACCTCGAGGTCGTGGAAGCTCACCTCTTCGCCCATCGCCGGAAATTCGTTACGCCGGACGCAACTACCGTTGAGCCCGATAATATTGCTGGCGGCTAAACTCGCCGGTTACGATGATGGCCATGCTCGCGCTCGAAGGCCGATGGAACACCCGTGCCGCCGGCAAAGCCCAGCGCCTCGCTTCGATCGCCTTTGCGTTGACGGGGAAGGTCCTCGACGGCGAGCGCATCGTCGAGGTGCTCGAGCGGCTTATCCGGCCCGGCGACCGCGTGTGCCTTGAAGGCAATAACCAAAAACAAGCCGATTTTCTCTCGAGAAATCTGGCTGCCGTCGATCCGGAGCGCGTGCACGACATGCACCTCGTGCTTTCTGTCCTCGGGCGGCCCGAACACGTCGACCTCTTCGAACGAGGAATCGCGCGGAAGGTCGATTTCTCGTTCTCCGGTCCGCAGAGTCTGCGACTCGCCCAGCTCGTCGAAGATGGCCGCGTCGAAATCGGCGCCATTCATACGTACCTGGAACTTTTCGGGCGCTACTTCATCGATCTCACGCCGAACGTCGCGCTGGTCGCGGCGGACGCGGCCGACGCTGCCGGCAACCTCTATACCGGTGCAAACACCGAAGAAACGCCCGCGATCGTCGAGGCCACCGCATTCCGGAACGGCATCGTCATCGCGCAGGTCAACGAGACAACGGGCGAACTACCGCGCGTCGATATCCCCGGGTCTTGGGTCGACGCCGTAGTGGTCGCCGACCGGCCTTACGCGATCGAACCGCTCTTCACGCGGGACCCGGCAGAGATCGACGACGTCGCCATCCTGATGGCCATGCTCGCGATTCGCGGCGTATACGAATCGCATCGCGTGCGCCGCCTCAACCACGGCATCGGATTCGACACGGCCGCGATCGAGTTGATCTTGCCGACGTTTGGGGAGTCGCTGGGCCTGCGAGGCGAAATCTGCACGCATTGGGCGCTGAACCCGCATCCCACGTTGATCCCGGCGATCGAAAGCGGTTGGGTTGAAAGCATTCATTCCTTTGGCGGCGAGCTTGGGATGGAGCGTTATATCGCGGCGCGGTCGGACGTTTTCTTCACGGGACCCGACGGATCGCTTCGCTCCAACCGGGCCTTCGCGCAGATGGCCGGCCTCTACGCGACCGACCTGTTCATCGGGTCGACCTTGCAGCTCGATCGCGACGCCAATTCGTCGACGGCCACGCGCGGCCGGATTGCCGGATTCGGCGGGGCGCCAAACATGGGTAGCGATCCGCACGGACGACGGCACGCGAGCGACGCCTGGCTTGCGCTCGCACGCGGCGACGACGGTATCGCGCGCGGACGCAAGCTGGTCGTGCAGCTCGTCGAAACGTTTCGCGCATCCGGCGTTCCGACGATTGTGGAGCGCCTCGACGCGGCCGGCATGGTCGGCAAGGCGGGCTTCGCCATCGCGCCCGTGATGATTTACGGCGACGACGTTACCCACGTCGTAACCGAGGAAGGCGTCGCCTACCTCTATCGTGCCGAAAATGTCGACGACCGGCGAGCGGCTCTCGCGGCGATCGCAGGCGTCACACCGGTTGGCATGGAGCGAAGGCAGGAGCGCACGGCCGCTCTGCGCGCAGTCGGAGTCGTCGCCTACCCACAGGACCTCGGCGTGCGGCGCGGTGACGCGCGCCGTTCGTTGCTGGCCGCGTCGTCGATGGCCGACCTCGTCCGTTGGTCGGACGATTTGTACGATCCGCCCGCCCGATTTCGGAGCTGGTGATGCAGCGCATCGTCCTCGAACGCGCCGGCGGAACTCCGGTTACCAAACGCGCCCACCTCGGGGCCGTTGCCTCCGGAAATCTCGAGGTGTTGTGCGAGCCGCCGGCTGGCGACGGGGCCACGATCGTCGTGTCGACGAGCGTTGACGGCTACGAGCCGGTGTGGCGGGCGACGCTCGAGCGCTTTCTCGAGCAGCACTTTATCGCCGCCGCGATCGAGATCAACGATTTCGGCGCGACCCCGGCGATGGTATCGCTACGGCTCGAACAGGCCCTGGAGCTGGCCCGATGACGCCCGCTACGTTGCGCCGCTCCTACGTCGAATCGACGCCGCGCGAACGGATCGTGGCCCTCGCCGACCCCGGTACGTTTCGCGAAATTCTCGACCCATTCGCGCGTTGCAGTTCGCCGTATCTTGCGGAGCAAGGCGTGGTCGCGCAGCGCGATGACGGCGTCGTGATCGGACGAGCGCTCCTCGAGGGGCGCGACGTCGGAGCCATTGCCGTCGACGGCCGCTTCTTGGGCGGCTCGATCGGCGAAATCGGCGGCGCGAAGATCGCGCGCGTCCTCGAGCGCGCTCGCGACGGCGCGTTCCTGCTGCTCGATACGGGTGGCATCCGTCTTCAGGAAGCCAACCTCGGCTTGCTAGCGATCGCCGAGATCTGCGACGCCATCGTCGCGTTGCGCGAGCGCGCCCCGGTCGTGGCCGTCATTGCGGGGCGCGTCGGGTGTTACGGCGGAATGAGCATCGCGGCTGCGCTCTGCTCGCAGATCGTCATGAGCCCGGTTGGGCGCTTCGGGCTCAACGGGCCCGAGGTCATCGAACAAGAAGCCGGCATCGAAGAGTTCGACGCGCGCGACCGTCCGGCAACCTGGCGGGCGACGGGCGGCCTGCGGCGCGTCGCACAAGGACACGCGGACATTCTCGTTGAGGACGACCTCGACGACATTGCCCGCACGCTTCGCGAGGCGTTCCGCGCAACGCGGAACCGCGAGCGTCTCTCGCTCGCGCGTCTAAGAGATCGCTTCGCCGAATCAGCGCCGGCATGAAAGGCGCGATCTGGGCACAGGCGTTGCTCGAAAACGCGCGCGCCGTTCCCGGTTTCCCCCCATCCGTCATCGTGCTCGACGGAACGATCGCACACCTCGCATATCGTGCGATCTCAATTCTTCCCAACGCCTCCGCTCGTTTTCCACGTGCACGCAACGGCGAGTTTGGGCTGGATGAAGGACTCGCCGTCGCAGAGGCAGTGCGCGGCGCATCAGGTGACAGCGCCATCCTTTCGATCGTGGACGTACCGGGTCAAGCATTTGGACGTCGCGAGGAGGCAGCCGGCCTGCACCTGAGCTTAGCCGTGGCTGTCGAGTCCTACGTCGAGGAACGCCGCCGTGGGCGCCCAATTTTCGCCTTGATCGTCGGGAAGGCCATCTCCGGTGCATTTCTCGCTCACGGGATGCAGGCTGGTTGGATCGGTGCGTTAAGCGACGGCGACGTTGAAATCCACGTGATGCCGGCTGCTTCCGTCGCGCGCGTTACGCGCTCGACCGACGACGAAGTGGCTCGCATCGCGAGCGTCGTCCCGGCAACGGCTCGCGATGTCGCCACCTTTGCCGCTTTCGGTGCACTAGACGCGCTCTTCGACGTCATCGATTCGCGCGCGCCGGCGCCGGCGGAAATCGAGCAAGTGCGCGCTGCAATCGACCAGGCGCGACGAGAGGGGCTCGGTACACGCGCTCCGGCAGATCGCCTAAGACGGCCGCCCGCCGCCGCTCGCCGCGCCCTCGCGCTCGACGTGCGCCGCCGCATCGACGAGGCCTGGTGAGCGTTCATCGCGTCCACGAACTGCTGCGGGTCGATCCGCACATCGCCGAACGCTGGGCGTGCCGTCCGTGGTGGGTCGCATCCGCGCTCGAGGGAGCTCCATGGGTCGTCGTTCGCCGGACCGCGGCCGCGCAAGGTATCGCGGTCGGCGTGCGCGGCTGCGAGCGCGGGCAACGCTACGGGGCGCTCGCGTTTCCACCGGACGTACGCGAAGCGCTTGCCCCCGAAGATCTGATCGCGCGTGCGCGCACGAGCGGGCGTTTGGGATCGGCGTTTCACGCCTGCTGGGATGCCGCGCGCGAGTGCGGGATCAGCGTCGCGCCAATCGGCGCCTACGGTTTCGAGCTAGCAAGTGGATCGCCGGCGACGCATGCCCGAAGCGACCTCGATCTTCTCATCCGGGCCGACGCGGTTGCGCGCGAAGCGCTGCATTCGTTCGACGACGCGCGCCGAAAAATCGAACATGAACTGGGCGTCGCGATCGACGTCGAACTCGCATTCGGAGACAACGGCGTGGCGTTGGTCGAAGCGCTCGCCGGCGGCGCTGCCGTCGTTGCGAAGACCCCACACGGCCCGAAACTCTTCGCATGTCCAAACAAAGCGACACTTTCTTGGGCAGCGACGCGCGCCTTGCTCGACGAGCTTGAAACGACGCCGAAGCCGGGCCTGGTCGACCGAAACGGAAGTGGAGCGCACACCGACCTTTCGTTTTCTCGGCTGCGCGCCTCCGCGCTTGCGCTCGAGCCGGTGTTTGCGAAGCTCGCGATGGTAGCAGCCGGAGCGACGCCGTCGCGCGAGCTGCGCGAAGAAATCGGCGAAATTGGGCGGCGCGGCGAGCGCGCGATGCTGGTCGAAAGCGGTGGCACGAACACGCATCGCGGCGCGCTCTGGGCCCTGGGGCTTCTGGTGGCTGGCGCTGCGACGATAGGCGCGCGGGACGCCGATGCGATCGCGCGGCGCGCGGCCGCCTTCGCACGGCTACCGGATCGTTTCGCGGGCCGTAGTCACTCCAACGGACTCATTGCCGCACGGCGCTTCGGAGCGCGTGGCGCACGCGGCCAGGCCGCGGCTGGGTTTCCGCACGTTACTAAGGTAGCGTTGCCGGCGTTGCGTCGTGGCGTCGCGGCTTCCGACGTGCTCCTGCGCCTCATCGCGACGTTGGACGACACCTGTTTGCTGCACCGTGGCGGAGCCGCCGCGCTAGGAGTCGCGCGCCGCGGAGCGCGCGAGAGTTTGCGCGCAGGGGGTCTGGCAACGCGACGCGGCCGCGCTGCGATCGAGCGGCTCGGCGCCGTACTACTCGCTCACAACGCGTCGCCTGGCGGTTGCGCTGACGTGCTGGCCGCAGCGCTGTTCCTCCAAGCGATCGCGTGATGGTCGCCCTGCTCTGCCCCGGCCAGGGCTCGCAGCGCCCCGGCTCACTTCGCAGTGCGGCAACCCTCCCGCATGGCGCGGCCCTCCTGAACCAAGCCTCCGAACTGTTGCACGTTGACGTCTTGACCGAAGACGACGAGCCGGCACTCACGCGGACGGAAGTCGTCCAACGGAACATTTTTCTAGCCAGCGTCATAAGCGCGCGCGCTCTCGAGGATGCCGGCATGCGCATCGGCGCCGTCGCCGGGCACTCGATCGGGGCGTACGCGGCAGCGGTATGTGCTCGCGCGCTCGCCTTTCCCGACGCGTTGAAGCTAGTTGATCTGCGCGGGCGGTCCATGGCTGCGGCTTTTGAATCCGGCTATGCCATGGGCGCGGTAAGCGGTCTCGACGAGCGTGCCGTCGAGGCGATCGTCGGCGACACGCGCGACGTCTTCATCGCCGCGGAAAATGCGCTCGACCAAATCACCGTAGCCGGCACGATCGCGGGAGTGAAGGCCGCGCTTGCGACGGCACAGGCGCTTGGAGCGCGGACTGCCCGCCGGCTCGAGATTTCGGTCCCGTCACACACACCCCTGATGAACCCGATCCGCGACCTGCTGCGCGACGCGGTGAGCCGAATCGAATTTCACCGGCCCGTTGTGCCATTCGCGGCGAACAGCGACGGGCGCGCGAAGCTCGAAGGTTCGGAGGTAGCTGCCGACCTCGCGGAGAGCGTCGCGCTTCCGGTGCGATGGTTCGACGCGACGCAGATGTTTTGCGAGCGCGGCGTGCGTGTCTTCGTCGAAGCAATGCCCGGCGACACGCTCGCAACCCTAGCCGCGGCGGCTTTCCCAGAACTGACGGCCATATCGGTCGAGCGAAGCGGCATTACGAGGGCAGCTGAGCGGGCGCGCAAGTCGGGGCACAACCTCATGATTGATTCTTAGTAATAGAATTTCTGCAACTGGTTCGGCCGGGGACCGTTGATCCACGCACTTCGCGTCGCCGGATTGATGACGAGTCGCAACGACAAGGTTTGCCCAAATTTCCGGAAGTCTAGGCCGCTAACAGTCTCCTCGAGGTTCCCCGCCTCGTCATAAACGTAGACCGCGCTCTTCGCATTTGGGCTAGTTGAGATCGGTTGGGCGACCAGAAAGCAGTCGGCAACGATCAAGTTCGGTCCAACGCTTTCCTCATAGGCGTATGCCACACTCTTTCGCGTCACCTGATTTTCCGCGAATTCGAAATGCAGGCATTTTCATTCGTGCCTCCGACGTTCAGCGTCGATTGCCGGCCACATTCCATTCCGCCGGGGCAAAAGTCGCGCTTAGGGCACCTTCAGGTCATGAGTGCTGCCGCAGTCGGTGCTGCGAGCGGAGTTTACGGATTGCGAGTTTGACTTCGGCGACGCCGCCGTCCCGCAGATCCGCCGAGGTGGTGGATATCGTCACGTCCGGGCGGATGCCTACCGCTTGAATTGAAAACGGCCTGCTTCGGCTGGGAGCAAATCCGCTTGCGGTTATCTTTGCGATTAGGTCGCGCTCCGGCCAATCGCCTTCGTTGAGCGAAACCGCCGGGTCGAAGACCGTGAAATTGCCGCTCGTGCGAACGCGAAATCCGGACTTCGGGAGCAGAAACCCGTCGGCGTTGAATTCAAAGCCGCCGCCGGCGCCAACCGTTCTCTCTCCGACGACTGCGGAGCCGGACGTCCAAAGCCAGGTCGCCATCAACTCGCCGGCCGAGCGTGTTGCTGCGTCGACGAGAACGACGATCGGACGCCGGAACGCCACGTGCCCACACGATGGGTCCACCTGCTCTTCAGCGAGACGGACGGTTCCACGCTTGCCCGTCGCAAACAGGTCGAAAGTTCGTGCCACCGAGGCTGGGGCGATGGCATTGGCTTCCAGACGAGCTTCGCGATCGAAACCGCCGAGGTTACCGCGCAAATCAACGACGACGGCGTCGGATCGTCGCGCGATCGCTTCGAAGCGCTTGATGAACGATGCGGTGACCGCGCAGTATCCCGCCAGCATGGCTTGATCGTCCGTGACTCCGGGCTTCCGGCTTGCAAGATTCGATGCGGCTTCGAAGGCCGGATCGTATTGCGGAGCAAACGCGCCGATTCGAAGCGTCCCGATCCGATAGCCGTCCGACTCGATCACGGCGGCTAAATCGGAACGGTCGATCGCACGCGCCAAAGCTCGCGCACGGTGCGCGTTCATCGGCCGGTAAGGCACCGTTACTGTGCGAGCTGCGCCACCGCTCGATCGAATGAGCAATCGCACCGCGTCCCCAAGCCCGGCCGAGCGGTGAACGATCGGCGTAGCGAGTCCGAGCTCCGTCGCGGCCTCGGCGTATCTGCCCCTTCGGTTTCCTCCAAAAGTTAGAGCAGCCGTGCGCCGCAGCCAGCGTCGCGTCGGAACGCCGTCGATGGCAAGCACATCGTCGCCGGTGCGAACCCCGCGGTCGGACGAATCCAAAACGCGCCACACGATCGTCGCGCCGTCTGTCGAGGTTCGAAAAAGCACGCCAAGGGTTTCGGGCTTGCCGGCGCGTGGCCCGACAAGAGCGACATGTTGATCTTCCAATTCGGCAAGCGTCCGAACGAGATCCTCCGCGCGCGTGATATTTGGAGCCGGTTCATTAAGCGACCAGAACGGCCTCGCTCCTTGCGCCTCATCCGGGAAGCTATGGCGAAACCGCTCGACGTACAGGAGGGACGGGTATGACTTGAGGATTTGCGCCTTCAGCACGAGTCCATCGTTTGCCAATGCGGTCGGCGCAAGCATGGCAAGAAGCAATGCGCTCGCTAAGAGCGACAGTATCATAGAGCTCCGCCATTCGGCGCGAGCGAAAAGAAGGCTTTCCGGCGCGTTCGAATCGGGAAACGAGGCGCAGCGCGTTAACGTGAAGGTCAGGTTCGGCTTTCGCGTCCGATTTGCCCGAGCCAAGCTCGACGGCACCTCGCTGAACTCCGAGACGGGGAGGTCGCAGGAGTTCGTGCCTCGCCGCGACGAGGGAGCCGCATGACGGAAGGCGAGCTGCTTTGGACACCCGACCCCGCTGCGGCGCAGGCGACGTCGGTCGCACGTTTCATGCGACGGCTAAGCGAACGCGGCCAGTCATTCGGGAGCTATGAGGAACTTTGGCGCTGGTCCGTCACGGATCTCGAGGGGTTCTGGGCGGAAGTTTGGGATTTCTTCGACGTACAGTCATCGCAGCCGTACGAACGGGTGCTCGATACACGCCTGATGCCGGGCGCCGTCTGGTTTCGCGGCTCGCACACGAACTACGCCGAGCACATGCTGCGCTACGAAGCTCACGCCGCCCCCGGCGAAACGGCGATCGTCCACAGCTCCGAGCTTCGGCCGCTCGCGGAGATGTCGTGGCAGGAGTTGGGCGGCGCCGTCCGCGTGCTCGCAACGCAGCTGCGCGCTCTTGGAATCCGCCCCGGCGATCGTGTTTCCGCCTACATGCCGAACATTCCGGAGACCGTTGTCGCGATGCTGGCAACGACCGCGATCGGAGCCGGCTGGGCATCCGCGGCGCCGGAGTTCGGCGTACGCACCGTGGTCGACCGCTTCGCTCAAATCGAGCCGGCCGTTCTCTTCGTGGCCGACGGCTACCGGTTCGGCGGCAAAGACTTCAATCGCAGAGCGGAGATCCAAGCGATCCGCGCCGAGCTGCCGACGGTGCGGCACGTCGTGTGGTTATCGTATCTCGACGATCGCTCGCGCGCACCGTTTCCGGAGGCGCTGTCATGGACGGACCTGCTGGCCGGTCCATCCGTTGCCGCCGATCAGTTTACCTACGCGCGCGTCGCGAACGATCATCCGCTCTGGGTGCTGTTTTCCTCCGGTACAACGGGACTGCCGAAGCCGATCGTCCACGGCCACGTCGGCGTTCTGCTCGAACATCTCAAGAGCACCGGTCTCGCGCAAGATCTCGCGCCGGGGCAGCGGATGTTTTTCTACACGACGACCGGAT
Source organism: Candidatus Tityobacter terrigena (assembly GCA_003156715.1). Classification (GTDB taxonomy): domain Bacteria; phylum Vulcanimicrobiota; class Vulcanimicrobiia; order Vulcanimicrobiales; family Vulcanimicrobiaceae; genus Tityobacter; species Tityobacter terrigena. The sequence continues at coordinate 291,814 of PMHO01000053.1, read as the reverse complement.
GGATGATGTTCAACGCGCTGCTCTCGGCGCTGCTGCAGGGGGCGTCAATCGTGCTCTACGACGGCCACCCGACGCATCCGGCGCCTTCGCTCTTATGGGAGCTTGCGGCCGCCGCCCGCGCGACGACCTTCGGCGCAAGCCCCACCTTCGTGCAGATGATGCAGAAGGCCGGCATCGTGCCGCGCGAGCGGTTCGATCTCTCGGCGTTGCGAAGCGTGCTGTTGACGGGTTCGCCCGTAACTCCCGAATCGACCGCATGGTTCTACGAGTCCGTCAAAGACGATCTATGGGTCACCTCGCCTTCGGGCGGGACGGAGCTGTGCGCCGGCCTCGTCGGCGGATCGCCGCTGCTGCCCGTGTACGCAGGCGAAATCCAGGCGCGTTTGCTCGGCATGGACGTGCACGCCTGGAACGAGAACGGTAAAGAGGTCGTGGATGAGGTCGGCGAGCTCGTCGTCACGAGCCCGGCACCCTCGATGCCGCTCTACTTCATGAACGATCCAGGCGGAGAGCGATACCGCGAGACGTATTTCGAGCACTTCCCGGGCGTCTGGCGGCATGGGGACTTCATCAAGATCAACCAGCGGGGCGGATGTTTCATTTATGGCCGCTCCGACTCGACGCTCAATCGCTACGGCGTTCGCATCGGCTCGGCGGAGGTCTACCGTGCGGTCGAAAAGCTCGACGAGATTGCGGACAGCCTCATCGTTTGTTTGGAGCTGGAGGACGGCGGCTTCTATATGCCGCTGTTCGTCCAGCTCCGTGACGGTGCGGTTCTCGACGATGCACTCCGAGCGCGCATTGCCTACAAGCTCCGCACCGAGTGTAGCCCGCGGCACGTCCCAGACGAAGTCCACGCGGTCGACGCGATACCCTACACGCTCACGGGCAAGAAAATGGAGATTCCGGTGCGCCGCATCCTTGCCGGAATGCCGCCCGAAAAGGTTGCCAGCCGCGAAGCAATGATGCAGCCGGCTGCACTCGACTGGTTCATCGCTTTCGCACCCCGCTCCCGGCAAGCACGCGCCGGCAAAGCCGTATCGTCGGATCTCGCCGCTCGGCCGGGCGATGCGGTAAGCCGGCTGTAGATCTTGGTAGTTCTTCGGGTATACCGCCCGGTGCAGATTTCTACGACGCTGTCACACCGCGACGCCGGGTTCGAAGGCGGAGTCCTCGCGTGCGGTTCGCGAGAAGCCGTGCCGTAGGCTCCGAGCGACGGCATCGTAGGCGACGCCGGCACGGTCGAGCACGCCCGGCATCGTAAAGAACCCGTGGATCATGCCGTCGTAACGCAGCACCTGCACGGGCACACCCTCGGCGCGAAGCCGCGCTGCATAGGCCTCGCCGTCGTCGCGTAGCGGATCGCACCCAGCGAGCACTACCAAGGCAGGAGGCAGTCCGCGCAGCGATGCGGCGCGAAGCGGGCACACGAGCGGATTCTCGGCGTCCTCGGGCGACCGCAGATAGTTCTTCAAGTACCAGCGAATCTCGTCGATCGTAATCAGGTAACCGGCCCCAAACTCGCGGTACGAGGGCCGCGTCATGTCGTTGTCGGAAACCGGATACACGAGCACCTGATAGCAGAAGCGCGGTCCACCGCCGTCACGTGCATCCAACGTCGCGGCTGCAGCGAGCGCGCCGCCGGAACTGTCTCCGCCGATCGCGATGCGCGTGGCGTCCGCTCCGAGCGCCTCCGCGTTGGCTGCAACCCAGCGCGCCGCCGCGCGAACATCCTCAAAAGCGGCGGGGAACTTGTGCTCGGGGGCAAGGCGATATCCGACGGAAACGACGCTGCACGGCGTTCGGCGCGCGAGCGCCCGGCACGCCGCGTCGGCAGTTTCGATGCTGCCGATCGTCCAGCCGCCCCCGTGCACCCACAGGAGAATGCCCTGTGGCGCATGCGGCACGTACGTGCGCAGCGCAATCGTCCCGCCCGGTCCCGAAATCTCGCGATCCTCAACGCGCTCGACCGCCTCGAGCTGACCGGACAGTCGCGGAACGAACGCAGCCTGCAGCATGCGGATCTCGGCCGGTGACATCGTTTGTAGCGGCGGAACGCCGGCGGCCTCCACCTCCTCGATGAAAGCGCGCGCCTGCGGATCGAGCTGCGCGACGTCCGCGTCATCCACCAGCCGGCTCGCTTCCTGCGCGCTCCGAACGCATCGAGACGATTGACGGAACACCGAGGATTGCTTTCGCAGTCGCAACGCCGCTTTGATAGGCGGCGCTGAGCGTTCCATACGAGTGCATCGAGAGCGCCTCGCCGGCGAAGTAAAGTTGATTACCTCCGAGCGGCGCGATCAGGGTGCGGCGGCTCGGGCCGCCGCCCGGCTTTGCAATCGTATAGCTGCCGCGCGTGAACGGATTCTTGCGCCACGAGGTAAAGGAAGAAGCGCTGAAGTGCTTGGCACGCGGAAAGCTCTGCGCGACGGTCGCGAGCGCGTAGTCTTTGGTCGCCGCGGCGCCCCGCTCGTCGAGCGCAATCGCGTTCTCACCGCCCAAGTACACGACCCCGACGTTGCGCCCCCAAAGCTTTGCGATCACCGCGGGCGTTTCCTCATCGTCGCTCGCCTGGAAAACGTTCGTGTTCATCTCGACTGGGCCGAAGACGTCGGAATCGAAGCCGAGCGCGATCTTATGGAAGACGCCCATCGGAAGATCGTCGATTGCCTTGTGGTATGCGGCAGGGAGCGCGGGCGAGAAAGCGATCGTTTCGGCCGCCAGCACGCCCATCGAAACGGTGACGATCGCGAGAGCCGCGTTCACGGTGCCGTGGTTCGTCTGCAGCAGCACGCCGCCGCGCCGCCCATAATCGATCGACGTTACGATCGTGTCGAGGCTGATGTCGAGATCCTTGGCGAACGTCGCAACGAAGTTGCCCATCCCCGTCCGCAGAAGATAGTCGTCGCCGGAGGGGGCCTCCGTGAAGTTGCCGAGATCGAAGGCGGAGCCGCGTTCGAATTCCGTGCCCGCGGTGAGCGGTCCAATCTGCGCTTTCGCCAGATTCGCCCAAGGCTTGCCGGCGATTCCCGCATTTTGTAACGCGGCCGCACCGCTGACGTCGGGATGACCGGTGTAGGTTCGAACGCCACTGCTTTCAAGTGCCGTCGACGCATCTTCGTAGAGCTGTTCGACCGCCTTGGTGGCCGCGTCATCGTAGGCCGAGCCTTTCCAGACCTGTCGCGGCGCGTCGTCTTCGACGGGCTGCAAACCCTGCGCACGCGCAAGTTCATACAGCGGATTGTACTTGAGCACTTGATGAAACCACTGTGCGCCTCGGTCGAACACGACGCCCGGGAAGGTCGAGTTGTCGCTAATGCACCGGCCCCCGACTCGATCGCTCGCCTCGAGCACGATGACGCGCTTGCCGGCGCGCCTGAGAACCTGCGCCGCGGACAAGCCGGCAAGGCCCGCGCCAACGATAGCGACGTCGTACGTCACCCCAGGCCGCCCACGAAACGGTTCGCTGGAAACAATCGAAGGGTGACCCGCTCCGGCAAGCGTCGCGCCGGCGAGCCCGACGAGAAAGCCGCGCCGCGACCGGGCACCCGTGTCGGATACCATATTTCACTTTTCGGTCGCTTTGGCTATCTTCAGGAGGATGCCGAGGAAGGGCATTGGACTGCGCCAGAAGGCGAGCCAACGCTTTGGTTCCAGCTTTAGCGCGGAACCCGCGCTTGCGAAAGCTTCGAGCGCGGGTTCCGCGGAGCTAGGAACTATCGAGACTTGGGTGACCTAGCTCGTCGCTCCGAATTCCGCTCCATTAAGAAAGCTTGAACTCGACGGCAAAGCTATCTTAAAGACGCCGCCAAAGGGCTCAAAGCGATGATTCTGGCTGCCGCTTGGGCCGCCGTTTGCCCAAAACGTGCCGTAGATCGCGCCGCCGGAGTAGACGATGTAGCTCGACGGATTCGCGCCGGTGTCGCCACCTTCGAACGTGTAAAGAGTGGTTTCGCCATACGTCGCACTTGGGTCTTGCGGTGGGTTCAACTCGAACACATCCCCGGCGTCAACCGGTCCGGCGAAGAACGCCGCGGCGCACAGAGCCCCACCGCTGGAGCAAAGGATAACCTCGCCTGGCCGCCCATCGCTCGCGTTGTAAATCAGACGATACGTATAACCCGTCGATGCACTCGCGGAAGGGGTAAGCTCATAGACGACGTTCCCCCCTCCGCGCCTAGCAATTGCCGTGCCATACAGGTCACCGGCGGCGTCGGCAGTCAGTGGGCCTGGCGACGCATCAACGCCGAAGTCGTGTATGACGGTCATGGCGTAAGGCCCCGATCCGGTCGGCGTCAACTTGTACACGACTCCGCAGTTGCACTTAAGCTCCCCGCCGCCCCCAGTTGTGCCGTAGAGGGCGCCGCTCGAGTCGGCGATCAATCCGGAAATGGGTTCCTTGCCGTCTCGGCCGCCCACGAAACGGTAAACAAAGCTTTCAGAATACGCTCCTGATCCAGTCGGCGTAAGCTTAAAGACGGTTCCACATCCGTTCTGCTGACCGGGCTCATTAGAACACGAAGAGTCGCCTCCGCCGATTGTCGTGCCATACAGAGCCCCGCTCGGGTCTTCGTAGAGCCCTGCCAAGGCCGGGTCGCATCCGTCGGAACTCTTGCGAAAACTATGGATGGTGCTCGCCGCATAGGTCGACCCCGTCGGAGTCAACTTGAAGACGGTACCGCAGTCGTTCGCCACGTTGGCCCCGGTAGTGCTGTAAATGGCGCCGGTGGTGTCAACGAGCACAGGGGCCGATGCGAGGGACCAGTCAATGCTTTTTGGAAACGAGAAGATGACACTTTCCTCGTAGCCCGGCCCTGACGGCGTTAGCTTGAAAATGACGCCATGCTTATATGCGCCGCCGTGGACAGTCGTCCCATAAATGACTCCATTGCCACTCGGATCCAGGGTCACACCCGCGAGCGGCCCTGCGCCGTAAGGGGCACTCTCGGTCTTAGGATCCCACTGGAAGTGGTAAAGAATGGTTTCTACATCCGTGCAGCAGCCTGACTTGTGAGCGGGCGCCGATCGTAAAGCCCGCGTCAACGAACTCCTTGTAGCGGCATCGGAAGGGATCGCCAATCCGACCGAGACGACCAGCCAGGTAGCGACCATGCGAAACAAAGGACGCAGCATCATAACCTCGAGACAACGAACAGAACCGGGGCGGCTCGATGGCGCTATGGTTCGAAGCCGGGGCCGGCATCCCATGCGCCCAACCCCGGTCATCGGCCGGCATTGCGGGGGGCGCGGGCCGAGGGGCTCGTCGGGTTAACGCGCGCTAGAGGAGACCCTGGTGCGCTGCACTAGGGCCTCCTCCGCGATAGTTGCGGTTCGACGAAACGGGTTGTCGGTGTCAGCGTCTGAACGCGCGTCGCTGTAGCGAGGGTGGAGCGTTTTCGTCGCGCGTGACTTCCGCAATAAAGCCGTGCTGATTGCCGCTCAGATCCGCGTAACCGCCAACGACGTAGTAGCGGCCGAGCTGGTCTTGGTCGTCGACCCCGTAGGGAATCGTCAGGCCGCCGCCGGGGTAGTTGATGAAGACGATGCCTTTTCCGTTCTCGTCAAGGAAGCCCCCCGTATCGCTAACCGAGGCAAACCAGCCGACAATGTCGCCGCTGTCGTTGATCCCGTAGAGCTGTGTGTCGATGGCTCCGCGAACGTCGTGCTTGGCCCCGTTGAGGGTTCCGTGGAACCGGATCTTCGTGCAACGATCGATGTTGCACGAACCGGTCTGGTACCAACCAACGAAGTTCCCAGCGTTATTGATTCCCGACATCACGGACTGTGACGCGTTGGAAGGTCCGGGGAAAAACTGGCAGCCCCCCGATTCGGAAGCTACGAAACCCTCGACTCCCCCGCCCGCGTCATTGCCCGCGAATCCAACGACGGTCCCGGCGTCGTCGATGCCTGCGCCGAGCATAAATTGACACGGAGCGATAGTCGTGAACGTGCCCTGAGACCACAGGAACGTGTAGGTGCCGGGTCCAGACGGGCGCCACCGGATGCATCGGTGACGTACGTGCCAACGATTTGACCGTTGTTACTGATGCCGTAGGCAATGGTGCCGAACCCGTTGGGATCGTCGAGGCTCGTGAAGTTTCCGCCGGAGAGTAAGAAGCCGTGCGTGTTTCCGGCGCTGTCGGTGTATTTACCGACGAACGACGCGTACTGATTGTGACCCACCTGATACCGGTTGGCGCCATAGATCGTGGTCGACGTGGCGCCGGGATAATCGACCGAACTGTAGCTGAGGCTCACGGGCGGCGCCGTCGCGGCGGCGGCTGGGATGGCGGTCCCGATGAGACCGAGAAGCGTGGTGAGAGAGATCGCTGTGGAACGGTGCATTGGGGTGTTCTCCTCTTGCCGGGCGTCGTGCGCTCGGACTGACGCGTGCGTGGTTGATGGGTCGAGGATGGACCCCGGGGCGGGCTGCCGGCATCCGGGGAAGTACTGATGCGAGGGCCGGCGTCACCGTGCAGCTTCCCAACACGAATCCCGAAGATCAAATCAACAGCGGCGAGGCCGTCGCAGTCGACGAGGTCAACAAACTTTTCCTCGTCACGCAGCCCTTCGACAGCGTCACCGGAACCGGCAGTGCGATTTACGCCTACAACGAGAAAGGCAAGCTCGTGGAACAGATCCACGGCTTCACGTTCTCGTTCCCCGGCATCGCCCTCAACCCGTCGTCCCGCATCGGCTACGTGAGCATTCAAATAGACAATTCGAGCGGCCCGTCGCTCAACCAACTGCAAGAGTTCAGCTACTGAAATGAAAGCGCCCGGGTGCGCCGGACAAACCCCGGCGCTCTCGGGCGACTTGCTTCTCCGGCTCGTTCGCCTCGGCTTCAGCTAATCAGAGGCTCTCGTCATGTGTGCCTCGCAACTGCATCCAGCACTTGCAACCCGCACTTGCAACCCGCACTTGCAACCCGGTTCGTCACCGGCATGCGGCTCACTCAGAGCAGCGACTCTTGCACACGCGCAACTTCACGTAGCGCCAAGAGCGCGACTGCGCTCGGATCGCGACTGCGCTCGGGCCGCGACCGCAGGGGTCAGTCGCCATCAGTGAGCCGATCAATCCGGCGCATGCTGGAACCTTATCCGACGCGCTCGGCGAATTAACTTTGGACTTGACACAAGCGATATTGTGTCAGGTCCTGTCCGGCTCGCTTGTCGTACTCATTCACGGTGGCGCAAAGCATTCAAGACGCGAGCTAGAGCGACCCACTGTGCGCAGTATGCCAGGGGCGACCTCGGTCGGCTATGACTGCCCTTCGTTGACGGTATAGGCGGAAACATCGTTGGTTTTAGTACTAGTCACATAGGCGAATCTGCCCGTAGGATCGATCGCTATCCCTTCGGGCTCGCCTTCTGCCGTAAACGGCGACCCCACACCGGCGTGAGCGCGCCGCTTTGCTTGTCGATGGTATAGGCCGAAACATCGTTGTTTGCCCCCTCCGCTCGGCTACGCGAAAGCGAGCGGCGAGCGCGACGGCGGGAGGAAGTCGACGTCGGCGGAGTTGCCGCGGAGCATGCGTGCGAGTTCCTTTCCGTCGCCGCCTACTCTTAGCTCGATGCGCTCGGCGGCCGCGAATGAAAGCAAGAGGTCGTACGGTGAGACGAACTCCTCGCTCAACTCCAGGCACTCTTCCATCGTCTTGCGCGCCGAACGCGACTGGCCGAGGGCATAACGGCAGCGGGCCACCACGCGCTTCGAACGTGCGCGGCCCTTCTCGCTCTCGGCTTCGGCAGCGCCGTCAAGCGCGCGTACCGCGAGGCGCAGGGCGTGGGCGGCGTCGCCCTCGGCCTGCAGTGCCTCGGCACGCCAGTACTCGCACGCGCCGTGGAATGCGAGCCCTTCGTCGTTGCCCGATTGCAGAACCCACCGCGCGCGGCCGGGCCGGCCGAGCATGGTCAGCGCGTGCGCGGTGTCGACGGTGAGGAAGTTGCGCGTGCGCGCCGCCAGCCGCGACGGGTCGATCGTCGAGATCCAGTCGCGCCAATGCAGCGCGGCGGCGTACTGCGAACGCATCAGGTTCAAGTTGACAAAGTGCACCGTGAGCTCGCCGGTCACCTGGATCCATCCGTTGCGCAAGGCTTTGCCGAGGCAGGATCGCAGCATCTCGAGCGCCGCGTCGACGTTCCCGAATTGGCGCGCGTCGCGCATCGCGTGATTGGCGCGCACCGTCAACCCGAGCGGCGTCTCGCCGACCGCGAATCGATCGGCGACCGCGACCGCTTCGCGTGCCGCCTCGCGCGCCGCCGGCCAGCGGCCGCGATGATCGTTGCTCAGCGAGAGCGCATGAAGCGCCTGGACGAGCAGCGTTCCGGCAGCGGCGTTCTCGTTGGTGCGCGTCAGTGGAAGCAATAGCGTTCGAGCACGCTCGTACTTCTCCCCACGTACGATGTGCGAACCGTGGAGATGACCTTCGATCAGGGAGACGTGCGCCGCCAGACGGGGGTGGAGGTGCAGCGGCAGATCGCGCGCGAGCTCGCGCGCACGCTCGAGGCCGGCTGCGGCGCCGGTAACGTCGCCGCTTTCCAGCCGCAAGTCGGCGATTTCGAGCGTCGCTTCCAAGCGCATCGCAGGACACTGTGTAGGCTCGCAGCACGGTGCGAGCGCGGCGATTACTTCGGCGTACGCGCCCGCGTTGCGTAACCCGCGCGCCAGCGCGTTCGCGGGCGTGCCCGAGGGAGCCGGCTCGCGCAAGCCGGCTTCGATCCGCGCCGCGCCGGCCCGCGGCTCGGCGTTCGCGCCGGGGAGCATCAGCTCGGCCAGGCGCTCGAGCGCCGAGCGGTGGTCCCGAAAGAATTGTCGGCGTGAAAGGCCGAGCGTCTTGCATAGTTTCACCACCGGCTCGCCGCCGAGATCGTATCGCGCCACGATCGCGCGCCGCCGCGGAGAAAGCCGGTACAAACTCACTTGCAAGGCGCTACGAAAGTCTGCGTCGCAGACGCCGGCGGCAAGCGGGTTCGCAGCCGCGCGTTCCGGGCGGCGCGCGTCACGAATCAGCTTGCGGAATGACGCAAGCCGAGCGTCTTTCGTAGCCGAAGATGCCATCGCGCCTCCCGATTAACGGCGAGCCGGCACTTCGGCAGACATTCTCGGCGCGCGGCGCCGAGCCTTCGGTGGACCGGCTAGTCCAGGATCGTCGCCCGCCGCACGCGCCGCCGCGCCGGAAAGTAATCCGACACCGCGTAGTGCTGCGTCCAGTGGTTGTCCCAGAATGCGACGTCGCCTGGCGACCAGCGCCAGCGAACCTGAAATTCGGGCTCCGCAACGTGCGCGAACAGGAAACCGAGCAAGGCAGCACTCTCGCGCGGCCGCAGCCCTTCGACATGCGTGGTAAACGACGAGTTCACGTAGATCGCCTTGCGGCCGGTCTGCGGATGCACGCGAATCAGGGGGTGCGCGACTGGTGGATTGGCAGCGTAAACCTCGGCGGGCGACACATCGAGACCGTACGTGGCGAAGCGTTGCGGCGGAAAGTCTTTGCTGAAGTCGTGTAGGGCGTGCAGCCCCTCAATCATGCGCTGCATCGCGGGCGAAAGCGCCTCGTAAGCAGCATACATGCTAGCCCAAAGTGTGTCGCCACCGAGCGGCGGGATCAGTTCGCCGTATAGCAGTGACCATTTGGGCGGCTTAGCAACGAACGTGACGTCACTATGCCAATCGTTCTGCGCGGCCTCGCGCGCGTCACCGTGCTCGAACGCAACGATACCACGAGCGCCCTCCACGCCCGGGAAGAACGGATGAACGTATAGTTCGCCGAAACGCTCGGCCAGGTCGCGCTGCTGTGCCGGCGCGAGCGTTTGGTTGCAAAAGATCAGCACGAGATGTTGCTCGAGCGCCTCTCGCAGCCCGGCGATCTCGCGGTCGGCGAGCGGAGCCGAGAGGTCTACGTCCGTCACCACCGCGCCCAGGGCCGGTGAAAGCAATTCGATCACCATGCTCGCGTGCTACGGCCGAACGATCTCGACGCCTTCGTCACCTTCGATGCACCCCGGATCGCTGGGAGTTGGATGGACCGGACACGCCAAGAAATCCACTTGGTACGTGTAGCCGTCGGTCGGCTTCTTGAGCCGAGTCGAGATCGTTTCCGACGACGGGTTACCACGCCTCGGATCCCACGTCGCTTTGATCTTAAAAGTCTGCATGCACGAACCCGAGGCGGGGCAATAGTACGCGTGCGCCGACCAGCGCTGCGGCCCCTCAAGGCCTTCGGTACACTTGCCGAGCTTGCTGATGCACCACGTCGACGTCGCCGGCTTGTCTTCCGAGATCGTGAAGCACGCCGCGTCGTTCGACGGGCAACTGGAACTCGCCGTTGTGGCGCCGGCATTGACGAGGCGCGCCGGCGCGAGCTCGCCGGCGGACGGTCGATCGACCCTTAGCGCCGGACTTTGGGGACTTTGGGGGCGGCCCGGAACGACACGCGCGGCCGGCCCGGCGCCCACCAGCGAAAGGGTGCCGGCCACGACCGCGGCCCCCAGGCACATCCCACGAAACGATTCGCGCATTGAGAACCCTCGCAAACGCTACGGCTTTCCGGGTTTCTGACCGGGATAGAGTGCCAGGCCTTCCAGCTCGTCAGACGGCCCGTATGTGAACGTGCTCGTGATCGCTCCGGTCGAATAGTTGATCAGGTCGACGGCGAAGTCAGCCGGGTCGCACATGTAGAGCACCGAGTCGTTCTTGTTGAGCGCGAGCTTACCGGGTTCTTGATAGGTTAAGGCGATCTGACGGCTCGGGCTTGTCGAACCCGGTGGGAAGACGTCGATCTCTTCGTGATAGTAGTCGCCGACGAGCAGATTACCTTGGGAGTCGATTGTGATGCCTTGCGCGTAACCAACCGAGATTCCGGTCGACTCGCACCGGCGCTCGAGCGGCTTGCAGCGCACGACTTCGCCGCCGGCCGACGAGAAATGCAGATTGTTGGTCGCATAGAGATCACTGTTCTTGGAGGTCACCCCGTCGCTCGGATGGGTGATCGTAATCGACTCGCTCGGCGACGTGGCGCCCTCGGCGAACTCCACGATCTTGTCGGCCGACCCTTCGGTCACATAGAGGACGCTGTCCTCACCGACCGCGACGTCGAGCGGCTCGTCGATCCCCGACGATAGAGTGACGGTCGGTTCGCTCGCCCCTGCCGGATATTCGGTGATCGTGTCGTTGCCCTGATTCGCGACGTAGAGCGTTCCGGACGAGTCCACGGCGATGCCTTGCGGCGTCGAAATACCGTCGACGATCTCGCCGATGGGTCCGGAGCTCTCGCGCCCCTGCTGATACGCGAGGATCAGGCTCTCGGTGTAGTCGGAGACGTAGAGGAGTTTCATGCTCTTGGCGTTCGGTGGCATCCAACCGTGACGCGCGGTCTTCGACATCGCCGTTGTCGGCGGGACGACGTTGCGCGCGACGGCACGCGGAAAGGCGGCGGCCTCCACGGTTGCCGCTAGCGCCAGCCCAGTGGCGCCCGCGAGAAGGACCGTCGATCTGCGAGATTTCATCAAATGCTCCTCATCGTTAGTAAGCCGCGATGCCGTTCGGCGTTCCCCATCCCGACGGACCGTTGTAGCCCGGCTCGCCCGTGCAAAGATACTGGTACCTTCTCGGACAGCCGCCGTTAAAGCCGGACGTGATGTCGTTGAGGTACTGATGGTGCGCCTTCTTATAGAAGGTCTCGGCGGCATTTTGCCGCGCAGCGTTTCCGGCGAGTGCGAACACGCTCGCGTTAAGCGGCGTCGACACACTGGTCCCGCCGATTTGCATCCAGCCAGATTCCTGATACGTATCGTAGACCGCGACGCCGGTTGCCGGATCGGCCACCGCCGAGATGTCGTTTGCGGTCCGCCCGCTACAACCGGGATCGTGCTGCCACGACGGCTTGGCGAACGACGAGCACCCGCTGCCCGTGCCGGACCAAACGATCTCGGTCCAACCGCGGCCACTTCCGGTTCCGCTGTTACGCGTGAGCGACGTGCCGCCGACCGCGACGACCGTCGGGAAATCGGCCGGCTCTTGATCGCGATGGCCCAGATATCCGTCGTCTCCGCCGGCGGCGAGAATCACGACGCCCTTGTGGTCGTAGTCGGAGGGATCGACCTTCTTGCTCGATCCACCGTAGCTCACGCTGACGATATTTGCGCCCAGGTTGACCGCCTCGTCGACCGACGCTCCGAGGCTCTTCCACGTGTCCGATTTGCCTTCGACGAGAATGACCTTGCAGTTGGGACATACCGCAGAGACCATGTCGAGATCGACCGACGTCTCGATGGCGGCGTCTTGGCTTGCCGGCGGATAGTCGCCGGCTTTTCCGTTTTCGTTGACGCGCGTGAAGCAGCCGTTGAGCGTCGAGCACACCGGCAGATTGAAGGTGTTACGGTAGTAGAACAGATCCGCTTCGACATTTGGGTCGTCGAGCAGCTCGACGAGCGCCACGGTCTGCCCCGAACCTGCCGTCGTCGACGGGAGGTTGTACGCCGCCTGCAAGTCGCTCGGCAGGTACCCGTTGTTCGAGGCCCCGTCGGTGCGCACGACTGCCTCGCAGTGCGGGACGTCCGGATCGGTTTCGGGACAGGCGCGCCGGACGCTCGCGAAGCCCGGCGACGAGATGACCTCGGCCGCACCGGCGTTCGAGCGCGCCGCTCCCGCCGGAGAAGATGGAACCGCCGTCCTCCCGATTCCGCCGGCGCAGCCGCTCCAAAGTGCCGCGGCCGTGCAGACGGCAAGACCGCCTGCGATCTGAAGTCCTCGCGTGCGCATGGCCCGAGACGTAGCGCAGGCCGCACGGCCGCGCCTTCGTCATAGCAAATCTGAGGCACTGGCGGTGGCATCGGGCGCCGCTCGACGGCCGAAGTGCCATCGCCGAGAAGCTAGCGCTCGAACCGCGCTCGCATGCCGATCGCATCAGGCTCGATCGAGGTCCCCGGAATAGGGAGATGATAGCCCCTCGTGCGGCGCAGCGGCTCGGTGGCGCGGCGCGTAGACTTCACTCGGCCTACGTTCGTCAATTATATCGTACCCGAATGAAGCTCGAAGTTGACACAAGCTATTGCGATTGCGTCGGGTAGGCGTCTCTTTTCACCGCGTGCCAAAAGGCGTGACCGGACCGCGTGGCTGAACGCTGATCGTCTGGGTCGGTGGCGGTAGTAACGGCGGAACCCTTGACAGGAAACTCCGCGCAGTAAAACCTCTAAGCGGCATCAAGTCAGCAGACTAGACTCGGGCTTTGCACAAGGGACATTGTGCCAAGTCTTCCACGTCGTCCGATTTTTCCGACTGCGCGCGGTAATCGAAACGGGACCGGCCTCAGTAATCGAAAGGCCCTCACCTGAGTGGTCAGGTTGGGGTTGACGTTCTGGACGACCTGGAGATCAAGCGAGTCGGCGAGAAGCGATGGTAGGGGCTTCATTTCAAGACGATTTCTGGCGCCTTTGGGCTTTGGCGTCGATTTAAGCTCGATCGCCGGCGGCCGGCGATCTTTGGTGCGGTACTGTATGGCAGTTATGGTATAGCTGTGCATTAACCGCGCGGGCTACCCAGTGCTGCAGCGTAATACGATGCGTACGAACTGTACACTAAGCGAGCCCTTCAAAGACTAAGGCTCTTGTGTCCCTACCGGATCGCGACTCCGGTCGGGCTGTAGCCCGCTGCAAACGGCGATCCCTGCACTGGCTTTAACACACCGGTTTTTCCGTTGATGGCGAAGCCGGAAACACTATCAGAACCATAGTTGCTCACGTAAGCGAACTTGCCCGTCGGATCGATCGCTATCCCGTACGATTCGAGGGCGCCGGCTGCAAACGGCGATCCGTGGACCTGCGTCAAGACGCCACTACGCGCGTTAATTGCGTAGGCGGAAACATTGCCATTGCCGTTGTAACCTTCATTGGCCACGTAGGCGAACTTGCCCGTCGGATCGACCGCCACTCCGATGGGAGTCGTGCCCGCTGCAAACGGCGATCCCTTTATTTGCGTCAACGCGCCACTTTTCGCGTTGATCGCATAAGCGGAAACATCGCTAGAACCTTGGTTGGTCACATAGGCGAACTTGCCCGAAGGCTCGATCGCCACTTCCGTCGGGTAGGTCCCCTCTGCAAAGGGCGACCCCGGCACCTGCGTCAAGGCGCCGCTGCTCGCATTGATGGCGTAGGCGAAAACGCTACCTGAAGAATAGTCAATGTTCGTCACGTAGGCGAATTTGCCGGTGGGATCGATTGCGACTCCAACCGGAAAGCCGCCTGCGGCAAACGGCGACCCCTTCACTTGCGTCAAAGCACCACTGCGCCTAATGGCGTAGACGGTGACATTGCCGGATCCCTCATTGGCCACGTAGGCGAACTTGCCCGAAGGATTGACCGCCACTCCGAACGGGTCGGTGCCGGCCGGAACGGGCGAGTCTGGCAGCTGCGTTAAGGCGCCACTGCTCGCGTTGATGGCGTAGGCGGAAACATTGCCGGTATAAGGGTTTGCCACATAGGCGAACTTGCCCGTCGGATCAATCGCGACCGCGATTGAGAATCCGCCCGCTGCAAACGGCGACCCCGCCACCTGCGTCAAGGCACCATCACTCGCATCTATTGCGTATGCGGAAACATTGTCGGAACTATAGTTAGCCGCGTAAACGAAGTGAACGGTAGAGTTTCCCGTGCCCACGCTTTGTGCCCGGCTCGCCTGCGCGTAAAAGGTTGAGGGCGGCGCTGCGCGTGCGCCGATCGGCGACTGCAATCCGCCGCAGCCGGTAAGCAATGCGAAAGCTGCTGCTGCACTGACGGCGTAATGGCCTAGACTCAAGCTCGGCATTCCGGTCCTCGTCGATTCAAGGCCGGCTCTTCGTGTAGTTGGCGTCTTTGCCCCTGCCACGAGACCTTGTTGTCCATGCAGCGACGGCCAAGTGGCGACCAGCAGAACTCTGCATGCGCTCAGAAGGCCGACACCTCGAACGCAATTCGTCATTCCGATCGGCCCTCACCGTTGGCGGTTGACACAAGACTGTCGTTGTCAAGCATCAACTCCACCCGAAATCGAAACGGAGCCGCCGCCGTATGAGCAGCGAGCCCGTATACGTGCGCTGCTACGCGCGTCCCGAGAGGCGCGGCACTCCGTGGGGCGATTTCCAGTGGACACCTGAGGCGCTTTGCCGCCGAGTTCGACGCTGCCGCGTCGAATAAGGCTTGTTGGAAACCTAGCGGACAGCGATCCCCAGAGCGCCATTTATCGCAGTGTTGCTGCCGTGCAGAACTCCGGTAACCTTGAAACTGCCGGAAGAGTCTGCAGCGTATCGGAGCACTTCATTGTTACCTGCCGGAACGTAGACGGCGTCGCTGGCGTCTACTGCGACATCAGCTGGAAATTTCAACTTTTTACCGCGAATCACTTGGGTCGGCCTGATGTCACCGTTTAGCCCCGCTGCATAGACGAGCACCCTTCCAGGTCCATTATCACTGCCATAGGGGTCGGGATTCGTAACGAAGATTCTGTCGCCACTATCTAGCGCAATGCCCCATGGATAGCGTAGCCCCGTTTTCCCGCCGTGAACGGTTCGGGTTGGCGGCACATCGCCGCTGGCGCCCGCAGCGTAGACGGTCACCGCGGATCCGGCGAAGTTTGAGACGTAGATATTGGCGTCGGCGTCAAGGGCGACAAATAATGGGCCGTTCATGCCCGTCTTCGGCCCCCTGATTGTCCGAACTGGCGCAACGTTCCCGCTTGCGCCGGCGGCAAAAACGGTAATGCTGCCGTCACCTGAATTATTATCGACGTAGATGTTTGCGTTAGCATCGACCGCGACGCTAAAAGGATTGGTCAGTCTTGTTTTTGAGCCACTGATGGTTTGGATCGGACTGACATTGCCAGTCGAACCCGCCGCATAGACAGAGACGCTGCTGCCCTCGTTCGCTACATAGATATTGCCGCTCTCGTCAACGGCGACGCCGATGGGCTCTATTAATCCCGTGTTCGAGCCCGTAATGTTCTGGATCGGCGCTTGGTTGCCGGTCGCACCCGCAGGATATACGGTCACGCTGTCGCTGCCGTAGTTTGTGACGTACAGGCAGGGGCATACAGCTGGCGGGCGGCGCGTCTGGGCGACGAATGTCACCCGTTGAAGAGCCTGCGGCGAAGGGCCGCGCGATAAGGCTCCCGCAGCGCACGCAGAAAGGGCAAATGATGCGACCAGCAGGCATCCACCTCTAATCCGACTCGCGATCGTCAGCGCGGCGCGTTTCATTGACGGTTACGCGTATCGCGGTCGCCGGCAGCGTCGGCCTCTCTGCGGCAAACGAATGCACCATGTTTCGTTCGCCCGTACCACCGCATACCTTTCTCATGATAAATACCGCTGTTAGTGTCAAGCCAGACGACCTCGTCTTTCGGGCGATGCGCTCCGGCGGCGTCTTCGGTCGAGAAGAGCCGCAGGGCCGCGGCAGGGGCCGCCGTGGAGTAGGCGATTGCGGCACGCGGCATGGTCGGTGAACTGCTGGCAGGAGCGCTGACGCCGACGAGCGTGAGCGTAAAAAGCAGCGGCACTATGCGCATGGCGGACCTTCCCTTAGCTAGGCGGCGTTTTTCGGTTTGAGCCTTGACGCCCCTGCTGCTGCGCAGCGTTACTCATTGGACGTTTCTCTTTCCGGCTTGGGCACTAGCCTTCGCATGGAGGTAGGACACAATGGCTCAAATCGTGGCCTATCATCGCGTGAGCAGACAGATGCGGGGAATTGACGGGCTTTCAATGGCCGGTCGGCGACGTGCTGTAAACGGCTTCGCCGCCACCAGCGGCCAGGACGTCATAGCTCGTCTAGTCCAGATCGAATGTTCCATGACAACGCGTCTTGTGTTAAGTCGCGTGAGGCGTTGAACTGTTGAACTCGATTGCACGCTGCCTTTTCCAACGTGAGCTTACTTAGGGAGGCTCAGCTTGAAAGCGACGCCCCATATCTCGTCGCTCGGTCCGCCGCCAGCCACCGTCGTCCCGTAGAGCGTGCCTCCGGCGTACACCAAACAGCAAGTCGGGTAATCTCCACCGTTGCCAGGCGAGAACGTGTAGAGCACCGTCTCTGCGTACAGCCCGCCGGAGCTTTGCGGAGGCGTTAGCTCGATCGCGTCGCCCGCCTCGTAGCTTCCCCCGAATAGCGTCGTGGCGCATATCGCTCCGCTCCTCGAGCAGAACACCAATGAAGTCGTGAATTCCTCGCCGGCGAAGTGAAAGAGTACTTTGAATGCGTAACCGCCGGGCATCGACGGGGACGGCACCAACTCGTAAACGACGCTAGGACCGTTGCTCCGGTTAAACGCGGCGCCGTAGAAGTCTCCTTGTGAATCGGCGATTAACGGACCTTGAGGATTCTTTCCCGGGGTATCGTGCATGGCGAAGACGTGGATCAGGCTCTCGGTATACGTCCCGCCGCCGGCGGGCGTAAGCTTGAAGACGGTCCCGCAATTGCACTTGGTCTCGCCGCCGGAGTTGGTCGTCCCATACAGCGCGCCACTGGCATCCTCGATTACCCCCGCGCGAGGATTCCAGCCGTCGTCGCCGCCTTCGAAACGATACAGAACCTTGGCGCCGTATTTCCCGGATGCGGTGGGCGTCAGCTTGAACACGGTTCCGCACCCTTGTACGTGCGGAGGATAACTGTCGCAAGATCCTTCGCCGCCGGCGAAAGTCGTGCCGTATAGGGCACCGCTAGCATCTTCGTAAAGGCCCGAATAGGCGGTGAAGCAGCCGTCGCTCGCGACTGCAAAGCGGTGCAGGACGCTAAGCGAGTAGGTCGATGCCGTCGGAGTCAGCTTGAAGACTGCCCCGCAGTTGGAACCGGAACCGCCACCCGTCGTGCTGTAGATCGCGCCGGTGAAATCGACGAGCACGGGTGCGCCGGAGGGGCCGGCGCCGGTGGGGCCGCTGTTCGGAAACGAAAAGACGACGCTTTCCGTGTAACCGGACGCTGACGGTGTCAACTTGAAGACGGTTCCGTGCCTGTACTTGCCGCCAAACACGGTCGTCCCGTAAAGGACGCCGTCGCCGCTGGGGTCTGCCGTTAGTCCGGTCCCCGGCTCTATTCCATCCGGTCCTTTTCCGGTATCGAGGTCGCCGCGAAAGCGATAAATCACCGTTTCGGCCGACGTGCAGCAGCCTCGCCCGGCAGCGTGTACCTCTCGTGGCACCCTAAGCCTGGACGAACCTGTCACAGGGGCGCTCGAAAGGACCACAAAACCGATCCAGCCGGCCAGGCCGGCAGCCCACAATCGCAACAGCATGGTCGTCAAATACCCTTCCTTTCGCCGCTAGCCGTTCCGTGCGTTACCGACACCAAGTACCCGAAGCAATCGAGCAGGTCGAGTCCATCGGTGTCTTTCGAACCGAGCCGGAAGTTCGATATCTGCATCACAAGATGATTCGCGCTCCTGCCCTTATGGACAGCAGTCGTATTCCAGGCTTCCTCGGTAATTTTTATCCCGCCAGCAATCACGTACGGACCCGCAGCAATAGCGCGTTCGTCCTTCCCCATCGCCGTTATGCGAGCCGCCTCTTCGAGGGTGATACCGCTCTCGACGCGACGAAGGACCGCAGCGACCGACTCGGGAGAGCGCCGTTTGCGAGCCACTTGGAGACCTCCGTGACGAGCCGCTTAGTCGGCCCGAAATTGTGATCCCGCTGGCCCAGTTTTTGGGGAGCCCACCACGTCTTGGGATATGGTCGCGAAATCAAGTTCGCGACTATGAGCCGGCGAGCGACCAGGCCCAGGCGTTCCAGTACGGCGATGCGGGCGACGGCGTGAAGTCGCGCAAGCCCGTAGGCGTCACGTAGATCGCGTTTTGACTCCACAGCGAGACATACGGCACCAGCTGCGAGACACGGCGCTGAACGATCCCCGCAAGCCGGCGTTGCTTCGCCTCATCGTACGACGTAAGTACACCCTGGAGCGCGCTTTCCGCGACCGGATCGCAGAAGCGGCTGACGTTGAAGCCGGCAGGAGGGACTTGCGCACAACTGAGATACCAGCTGCTGTCCCAGTCTCCGGTCGTGAAGACCTCAAAGAACCCGATCTGAAAGGTCCCGCCGAAAAGCGGGCCACCGGCCGACGCCTGCGCCCGGAACAACTCTGGCGAGTACGGATGCAGCGTCAGATTTACTCCCGCCGCCCGCAGCTGTTGCTGCAGTTGCACGCCGATCGACGCCGATGCGGCCTTACCTGTCTCGAATGCGTACTGCAACGACAGACCGCGTGGTGCCAGAAACGCTCGTGCGGCCGCCGGGTCGTACGGCGACGGATCGATGCTCGCATCCGCGGTCCGGCCGAACAGTGCGAAATTCGGATCGGCGGTCGTCTGCGTTCCGCGGGTTGCGTTGCGAACGATCTGCGGCAAGTTCAGCGCCTCGACGATGGCGCGCCGGACACGTGGGTCCGCGAGGCTTTGGTTGCGCAGGTTGAAGACGAGATCTCCGAACGCTGCAAACGGGGCGCGGCTCGCGTGCAGCGCCGGGATCGCCGCGTACTCGGCCATGTGCGTCGGATCCGAGAAAAAGTACGCGTTGACTTCCCCCGTCCGGAGCTGGTTGAGGACAGTCCCGGAGTCGGCGACGAATTTCAACACGATCGTTTCGAGCTTCGGAGGCCCGCGAAAATACGTCGGATTGGCGACCAGCGTCACGTGGTCGCCGCGGATCCACTCCTTTACGCGATAGGGTCCCGAGCCGACCGGCATCCCATTGAACGGAACGCGATTGATGTCCGCATACCGGGCGAGTATGTGTTCCGGAACGATGCCGTAGTTGTTGGCCGGCCCGAAGAACTGCGTGAGGACCGGCGAGAACGGCGTCCTCAATCGTATCCGTACTGTGTACGGATCGGGCGCAGCGATCGATAGAACGCGATCGAAGCCGTAGCGCGAGAATAGGTTGTTGCTCGGGTTCATGATCGCGCGCTGCGTAAAGACGACGTCGCGTGCCGTCAGCGGGACGCCGTCCTGCCAGACCACGTTCTTGCGCAAACGATAGGTGATCGTTCGTCCATCTGCCGAGATGCCGCCGTTGCGCGCGGACGGCACCTCGGCCGCGAGATCGGGCGCGAGATTTCCCCGATCGTCGATCGTCAGCAAGAACGAGTACACGAGGGGATCGAGCATCGTGCTTGAGGGACCCTCGGTGAGCAATGTGTTGAGCGACTGCGGCTCTTGCGGTACCGCGATGACAAGCCGGCCTGCCGGCACGCCATTGCCGGCTTGCAAAGCGGGATGACATGATGCAATGGCGCCGCAAAGCGCGAGGACCGCGGCTGCACACCGCAAGTGGGCACCGGCGCGCCGGCCTAGTGACGAGCGCGAAGGTGGCCGCAAATCGCACGCTACAAGCTTCGAAGTAGCTAGATCAGGTATCGGGGTCGTCTGCCTTCGCACAACCTTCACTGGGCCAGCGGCTTGTTAACGGCGAATTCAGCTTCGAGCGCGAGCGGCCTGCAAAAGGCGCGAACCGCCTCGTTCTCTTCGCGGCTGCGGCCGCGCAAGACGTGGATCACTGCCGTCTTGGCCTTGTCGAAGACGCCAAACCGAAGACGCTGTCCCGATGTCACTCTTCCATGTCGATGAGTAAACACCTAAACGCCGGGCGCCTCAGGAAGGCGCTTCTGAGGATTAGTCGGCACGATGTAGTCCTGCCCGCGTCGGCGCCGTGCTCGTCATCGCGCGCATCGATCGCCTCGCCCGCACCCCAGCCGCGCTTATCGCGGCTGACCGGCGTCGTTCTGGCTGATATTTTTTCGGAGGGTCCGTCGAGTAAGCGACGCGAACGCTCGCCTATTCGTGGCGACGGAGACGATTTATGGTCGCAAGGTTTAGGTCGAAGTGCATCGCTCCGTCGTTGGGAACGCTTCTCATTGTGGCGGCCTCGGGATACGCTTTGAGAAGCCTCGATCGCAACGACCTCCGCTTACCTGCACGCACGCTCTGACCGGAGCAGCGGCCCGGGCTCATGTATAGGCACGTTCCAGCCCTTTCCATCGCGTCTAGCCCTACGGATGGGCAATTGCATGATCGCCCAGGCTTGGCGATCGTCAGTGGGCTAGACTTGATGCCTGCGCCGCATCGTCAGTCTGCTTACGTCGCGCCGGCCCGCGCGACCGCTCGCTCAAATCGGGCATGTGACCGACTTTCCCAGAACAAATTCTCCGCCTCGACCTTTCCCTGCACTTCATCATCGACTGGCGTCGGTTATGGGCAAAGGTTGGCCTCGAGGTCAGGCCCGAGATCGTGCACCATCCGCAGCGCAAGGACAAATGGCATTACGAGCCTCTGCGCGAGGAAGGAGAACGACGGGTTTTCGATCTTCTCTGGGCGGCACTTCGAGGTCCGCGAGGCTGAAGAACGACAACCTTTCTCGCTATAGACTTACGCTGAACACGGTGCCCCAACCGTCATCGCCGCCTTGGAATGAGGTTCCGTAAAGCGCCTTGTTGACATCGAGCAGTCCGGCGCGCGGGGCGTCGGCGTCGCCGCCCGAGTAAGCGCAACCCACAAAGGCGTAAAGGATGCTCTCCTTGTAGCGTTTTCCATCGGGAGCGAGCTTGAACACGGTCCCGCAGCCGCCGCCGTTGCCGCCTAATTGCGTCGTGCCGTAGAGGTCGCCGCTCGCGTCGGCGATGACGCCCGCCTGGGGATTCGCCCCGTCGGCGTAGCCTTGGAAGCGGTGCAGCACCGTTTCCTTATAGCGTTTACCGTCCGGCGTCAGCTTGAAGACCGTCCCGCAACCGCGAACCGTGCTCGCGAAATTACATGGCGGGTAACTCGCGCCGCCGCCCAACACCGTCGCACCGTAGAGGGCGCCGCTCGAGTCGGCGATGAGGCCTCCTTGCGACGTGGCTCCGTCGTTGCCGCCCTTGAAGTAGTAGATGATATCTTCTTTGTAGCCCCTTCCCTTCGGAGTCAGCCGAAACACCGTGCCGCACAAATTGTTTTCCGGGCACTGGTATTTTCCACCGTACGTCGTCGTGCTAAAGAGCGTGCCGCTCGAGTCCATATACAGCGTCGCAAAGGGGTTCGCACCGTCGCAGGCAGCACTCGATGTGCTGCAACCGCCAAAGCGATGGAGAATGGTTTCCTCGTAGCTCTTTCCTTTCCGCGTGAGCCTGAAGACCGTTCCATCGTTGTTCGCATCGCCGCCTTCCTGAGTCGTTCCGTACAGCGAGCCGTTGCTGTCGGCGATCAGACCGCCGGTCGGATTCGCCCCATCGGTGCCGCCTTGGAAATCGTAGAGCGTGCTTTCAGCGTATTCGGATCCGAACGGCGTGAGCTTGAACACCGTGCCGCAGCCGAGGGGGCACTTCGTGCTTCCGTTGTAGGTCGCCGTACCGTAGAGCGCACCACTTGCGTCCATGTAAAGTTCGGCAAACGGACCTGCCCCGTCAGCGCCGCCGGTGAATTCGTAGAGCGTGGTTTCCGTGTAACCCGACCCCACCGGCGTAAGCTTGAATATGCCGCCGCATCCGCCGATGTCCGCGCACACGCCCGAAGGGGGTTCGCCGTTACCGCCTTGACCGGCCGTGCCGTACAGTGTGCCGCTCGAATCGGCGATCAGGCTCGCGGTCGGATTGGAGATACCGGGACGATCGAACTCGTAGAGGACGTTTTCCGGGCGTGACGCGCGGCGAGCGCGCGCAAGGTGCGTCCCCCGCAACGCGGGCGGACTTAGCGCGGAGCCGGAAAAGCGAGTCGTGGCGGCGCCGCTCGGTACGGCTAGCGCCAGCAAGCCGAAGAGCACG
Source organism: Candidatus Tityobacter terrigena (assembly GCA_003156715.1). GTDB lineage: Bacteria > Vulcanimicrobiota > Vulcanimicrobiia > Vulcanimicrobiales > Vulcanimicrobiaceae > Tityobacter > Tityobacter terrigena. The sequence continues at coordinate 269,066 of PMHO01000053.1, read as the reverse complement.
ACCGGAACAAAACGCTGCAAACCTAAGAGCATTGCGAAACCTCGTGAGAAGTTGGGTGCGATCAGTCCGGGAAGCTGAAGACGGAACCTGCGCCGAAGCGGCCGCCCTTCGTCGTCGTGCCGTAGAGCACGCCGTTCTCTTCAATTAGCCCCGAGCTGGGAAACGCCGAGTCGATGGAACTCGCGCGGCAGCCTTGGAACCGGTACAGCACGCTCTCCGTATAGCTCGAACTGCTTACCGCCAGTTGAAACAGCGTGCCGCAACCGCCCGAGCCGTTCGAGGCTGTTTCGCCTCCGAAGTAGGTCGTGCCGTCGAGGTTGCCGTTCGAATCGAAGATCACGCCGGCTTGCGGCACCGCAGCATCGAGACCGCCTTGGAACGCGTAGAGCACGCTCTCCGTATAGCGCTTTCCTCTTGGCTTGAGCTTGAAAACGACGCCGCACCCCCGAATGATGCTTCCGTCGTTGCACTGCTTCCAGTTGGCTCCGCCGCCGTAGCTCGTGGTGCCGTAAATCGCGCCGCTCGCGTCACCAGTCACAGCTCCTTGAGGCCCCTCGCCGTCGGTGCCGCCCTGGAAATTGTAGATGACCTTTTCCCCGTAGCGCTTGCCGTCCGAACCCGGCATCATCCGGAACACCGTCCCGCACAGATTGCCATCGGCGCATTGATGGCTGCCGCCGTAGAGCGTCGTACCGAAGAGGGCGCCGCTTGGACTCAGGTAGAGCGTCGCCCATGGAATGGCGCCGTCGCATGGCGCGCTCGACGTGCTGCATCCGCCAAAGCGGTGGAGCACCTTCTCGGCGTAACCCTTTTTCTTCGGGGAAAGTTTGAAAACGGTTCCGTTGCTCGAGCTGTCGCCGCCGTTTTGGGTCGTGCCGTAGAGGGCGCCGAGTGAGTCGGCAACGAGCCCTGCGCTCGGGTAAGCGCCGTCGGTGCCTCCTTGGAACGCGTAGATCACGCTTTCCGTGTAGGTGCCCGAGCTATCCGGCGTGAGCTTGAAAACGGTTCCACACCCGTAATCCGTACCGCCATATAAGCACGTGCCGCTGCCGCCTTCGGCCGTGGTGCCATACAGCGCCCCGCTGGAATCCACATACAACTCCGCATAGGGGGCGGCCCCGTCGGCGCCGCCCTGGAACGTGTAGATCAAGCTTTCGCTGAAGCCGCCCGATCCGTTGGGAGTAAGCTTGAACACGCCGCCGCAGCCGTATCCGTTGAACCCTGACAGCTCGGCGCACTCCCCGACTTGACTGCCGCCGTTGAGGGTCGTGCCGTAGAGCGCCCCGCTCCCATCGGCGACGAGTTTCGCCACCGGGTCGTACGTGCCCGAGACTTGGCCGAAGGAATAGAGCAGGCTGTCGTTAGCATCCGGGCGGCGTATGCCGGATCTGTGAAGCGCGGCGAACGGACGAAAGACCGGCGCTTGCGCCGGATGCCCGGTCGCGCCTGCCGCACCACTCGGGGCGGCGAAAAGCAGCAACCCAGGAAGAGCGAACGAGACGAAGCGTTGCGCCTGTCGGAGCATAGAGGCCTCCCAAGAACGCGGAAAGGACCGAATAGCCAACCGCCCAAAAGGGCCCTGACTATCCGATGTGCGCCCATGATAGCGTCCGATCGAACTCGCGTAAACTGCGATCTCTACACCTTAACTACACAGTTTTGGGATGGTCGCCGAGCCGAGTGCACGCGCGCGTGACGATGTCCCCTTAGCCTGGGTGCGCTCGGCGAGATGAGACCTGTGGAAAATGGCGAGCGGCTGGCGTTTGGGGCGATGCTCCGGCGCTTCCGCCTCGCGGCGAATCTCTCGCAAGGGGCGTTGGCGGAGCGGGCGCGGATCGGCGTTCAGACGATTGGCTCGCTCGAGCGCGGCGACCGCAGAGCACCGTACCGCGAAACCGTTGCAATGCTGGCGGGTGCGCTCGACCTCGGTCCGGCCGAGCGTTTGCAACTCGAGGATGCTGCCGTTCGGCCGCCGCGACCGAGGTTGCGGCAAAGGAGAATGAAGGAAGGCCACCTTCAGACCAACGCGCTCGAGCGTCCCCGGCGCAGCATACCAAGCCAACTATCGAGTTTCGTCGGTCGTCACGAGATGGTCTTGGAAGTTGCCGCGTTGCTCCATATCCATCGTCTCGTGACGCTCGTCGGAAGCGGCGGAGTTGGCAAGACGCGCGCTGCGCTGCAAGTCGCGGAAAACGTGCAAAGCGCCTGGCGCGACGGCGTGTGGTTCGTCGGCTTGGCGCCGCTTGCGGATGCGGCCCTGGTTGACGGGGCGATCGTCGCGGCGCTCGGGATGCGGGAGTCCGATGATTTGTCGGCGCGCGAACAACTGACCGCGGCCTTGCGTCCGCAGCGCCTGTTGCTGGTGCTCGACAACTGCGAACACGTGATCGGTGAGGTCGCGGCGACTGCCGATGCGATTCTGCGGACGTGCCCGCACGTGTGCATTCTCGCGACAAGTCGCGAACGGCTAAACGTCGCGGCCGAGAAGGTCTATCGAACGCCGTCGCTCGCTGTGCCGCCGCTCCCGGATACGTTATCGACGGGGCCTGGTCTTTCTGCGGAAGAAGCGCTCCGATACTCAGCCGTCGCGCTGTTTGTCGAGCGCGCCCGCGCGGTGGCCGATTTTAACTTTGGCGACGCCGACGCGCCCGTCGTGGCCGAGATATGCCGCCGGCTTGACGGGATTCCGTTAGCCATCGAACTTGCATCCGTGCGGATGAACGCGCTCGACCCAAGCGGTTTGCTGCAGCACCTTGACGAGCGGTTCCGTATTCTGACTCGAGGGGACCGTGCGGCGCTTCCGAGGCAGAAGACCATGCGGGCCGCCATCGATTGGAGTTACGATCTTCTTTCCGAAGCCGAGCGCGAGGTCTTTCGCCGTTTGGGCATCTTCGCCGGCGGCTGGACGCAAGCCGCAGCCGAGGCGGTGTGTGCCGACGAGCCCGGGGACTCCGGCCGGATATTCGATCTGCTTTCGTCCCTCGTCGAGAAGTCGCTTGTCCTCGTGGAATCGAGCGAGACTGGGATGCGCTACCGGTTCTTGGAGTCGACGCGGGCTTACGCCTTGGAGAAGCTGGACACGTGCGGTGAGCGCGGGACGGTCGCGCAGCGTCACGGGCGATGGGTCGCCGGGTTCTTGGAGTGGAGCGGCGACGCATTCTTACTGCTGCCGACCTCGCGCTGGCTGCCGCTTGCGGAGCTTGAAATGGACAATGCGCGCGTCGCTTTGGAGTGGGCTCTGGGATCCGAAGGCGACCCCCTAGTCGCCTGCCGCATCGCCGCGAATCCACCGCGCCGAACGACCAGCCACGACGCCGAGCGTCGGCGCTGGGTTGAAGCAGCGCTTGCACGGCTCATGGACGACGAGCATCCGGCGCTCGCGGCGCGCTTGTGGCTAACGTTGAGCACGCTGAGCTACGCCACGCAAAATATCGAACCGGCGCAGCGCGCGGCCACGCTCTTCGAACGGGCGGGCGACGGCGTTTGGCTGGCCGTCAGCCTTACGAGCCTCGTGCAAGGGTTGGTCTGCGCCGGTCGGCTTGCCGAGGCCGAGGCTGAGATCGATCGTGCGTTAGGTCTATTGCGTGAGCTTCGCCTGACGCGCTCGCCGGTTTTCGCTCGCGCGCTCGCCCGCCAAGGCGAGGTTCTCATATCGCTCGGCCGTAACGCCGGCGCACGTGGACTACTGATCGATTCGATTGCGCTAAGCGACAAGCTCGATGACGGATACGCGTCGTACTTCGCTCGCTTCACCCTATCCCATCTCGAGTTCGTCGAGGGTAACGCGGGCCGCGCTCTCGAGCTTCTCCAGGAGTGTATCGAGATTGCGCAGCGCGGTGGTCTTCCGTTTCTCGCAGGCCTGGCTCGCGCGAACGTGGTCGACTGCCGGCTCGCTCTCGGCGAAGTGGAAGAAGCCACAAGCTCAGCGCGCGACGCGCTCGGCTTCGTGCGCCGCATGCGATGGCCTTTGCAAATCTTAGGCGCCATCCATACGCTTGGCATCATCGCGGCGCGGCGGGGCGAGGTTCGATGCGCTGCGCGCCTGCGCGGTTACATCCTGGCGTGCTGTCGTGCAGAAGGGTATCGCCTCGAACCCGCCTGGCAACGCGCCGATGAGACGCTCACCGGCGTCCTTCGCGCGCAGTTAACCGAAGCGGAGATCGAATCGCTCGACGCCGAGGGCGCAATGTTCGACGAGGACCAAGCTGTCGATATTGCTCTAGCGGTGTAAGCCCGTTCGCATAGACCGCATAGTCGATCGGGCTCTTTGTGGTCTGTCAAGCCGATTCCGATCGCGAATCATACTGTCTCTGGGCGTGGACGAATACGTGCGCGTTTTCCCCGATCCACGCGAACAGATCCACCAGACGTTCGGAAAGCGCGCGTCCGCTCGCGGTAAGGGCGTACTCGACGCGCGGTGGCACGACCGGATGGCTCCTCCGCGAGATGAGACCATCGCGTTCTAGGATGTCGAGCGTTTGCGCAAGCATTTTCTCGGAGATTCCGCCGACGCGGGCGCGGATCTCGGAGTAGCGCAGGTCACGCTCGAGCAGCGCGCCGAGCACGAGGCCGCCCCAGCGGCTGCTAACGTGGTTCAGCACCTCGCGCGCGGGACAGGACTCGCGAAAGCAATCCCCGGCAACGGGCGGGTGGAGACGGGCCATCGGTCCTCCAAGCTAACTTTTTGGTAAGTACTTCCCTTTCGGAAGTTTTATTCCTACACTGGGGCGTATGCCAAACTCACAACAGACCATCGTCGTCACCGGAGCCAGCTCGGGGTTCGGTCGTAACACGGCCGAGCGCTTCGCCGCGGCCGGCTGGCGCGTCTTCGCAACCATTCGTGATCCCCGCGGCCGCCACGCGCAACCTGCGAGAGAATTGCAGCAGCAGGGCATCCGGGTCGTCGACCTCGAGGTCACCGACCAGGCTTCCGTCGACCGTGCCGCTGCCGAGATTACTGCTGCCGGGAGCGTCGACGTTCTCGTCAACAACGCCGGGGCCGCATTTTTCGGGGTCGTGGAAGCATTCACGCCCGAGACCATCCAGCGACAGTTCGATGTCAACGTGCTCGGACCGATGCGCGTCAGTCGGGCCTTTCTTCCGAGCATGCGCGACCGTCGCGAAGGCCTGATCGTCTACGTCAGCTCGGTCGTCGCCCGCTTCGCCCTGCCCTTCGGCGGCGTTTACGCGTCCTCAAAGTGGGCGCTCGAAGCACTCGCGGAAACGTCGTCGTACGAACTCGCCCCCTTCGGCATCGACGTTTCGATCGTCGAGCCCGGCGCGTACGAGACGAACATCTCGAATTCACGCACCGGTCCGGACGATTCCAAAAGAGTGGAAGCGTACGGCGAGTTGATGCCGCTAGCGGACAGGCTTTTCGGCAGTCTGACGGCAGCGGCGGCGGGGCACAACTCGCGCGAAGTCGCCGACGCGATTTTCGCGCTGGCCGAACGGCCTGCGGGGACGCGCCCGCTGCGCACGATGGTCCCGAGCGACGGGAGCGTCGCGGCGATCAATGAGGCCGTCGCACCGATTCAGCGCCAAATGCTGGTGGATTTCGGGTTGAGCGACCTGTTGCTGCCGAAGGTACCGGCGCACGCCGGCTAGCGAGCGCCTAAACCGGAGCGATCGAAGAGCGGGCCTTCATTCCATCAGCTGCCGGGTGAAGTACGTGAATTCGAGCGCGTTGGTTTTGGCGATCTCCGGCAGATTTGCGCCCGAACCATGGCCGCCTTCGATGACCTCGTAGAAGAGATACGGTATGCCGAGCGCGGCCATCTTGGCGGCGAACTTGCGCGCGTGCCCCGGCCCGACGCGATCGTCCTTCGTCGTGGTCCACACGAACGGCATCGGATACTGCACCCCGCGCCTGAGGTTGTTGTACGGCGAGATCTTAGCCAGGAACGCGCGCTCCTTGGGATTTGAGACGCTGCCGTATTCGCCTACCCACGATGCGCCGGCGGCGATCTTTTCGTAGCGGAGCATGTCGAGCAGCGGCACCTGGATGTCCACGGCGTTAAACAGCTCCGGATGCTGCGTGAACTCCACGCCCATCAGCAACCCGCCGTTCGATCCGCCCTGGATGCCGAGCCTCCGTGGGCTTGTGATTTTTCGTCGGATCAGATCTTTCGCTACCGCTGCAAAATCGTCGTAGACGATCTGGCGGTGTGTCTTCAAGCCGGCTTCGTGCCACGCCGGCCCGAACTCGCCGCCGCCGCGGATGTTGGCCAGCACGAAGACTTCGCTCCGGTCGAGCCACAGTTTGCCGAGCACCGATCCGTAGAAGGGCGTCGACGAGATTTGGAAGCCGCCATAGGCGTTGAGGATCGTCGGGTTCGAACCGTCGTAGCGCATGTGCTTGGGGTGGACGATGAAGTACGGAATGAGCGTCCCATCGGTTGATCGTGCCTGGCGCTGCTCGACGACGTCCTTAGACGCGTCGAAGCGCGCCGGTAGGGTCTTCACGGTAACTGGCGTGCCGCGAACGGCGTCGGCGAGTGTGAGTGAGGGCGGCGTCAAGAAGCCGCTGAGCGACAGGAACGCATCGTCGCCGTGCAGGTTGGCGTCGACGACGGACACGGTCGCGTAGTCGGGCAGAGCCAAAGCCTCTCGTGTCCAGCCGCCGCCCGGAGCGGGTGCGAACGCGAGTGCGCGGCCGCGCACGTTGTACAGGATGGTCACGAGCAACCGCGACTTCGTAGCGGACACCTCTTGAAGCGCTTCGCGCGGGCCCGGCGCGTAAACGAGACGCGGTTTGAGATGTTGCGGGTCCGCGGTTGCCGCGCGGAGGTCCAGCGAAACCAGCGACCCCTGGCGGAAGCGATCGCCGCCCGCGTTCCAGTTCTCGTTGAGCCGGACGATCAAACGGTTTGCGACCAGCGCTTCCGGACCAGCTTTCTCCGGCATGTTGAGCCGCCGCAAGCCGCCTGGCGCCATAACGTAATAGTCGGAGTTGAAGAACGAGACGCCGCGGTCGATCAGGACGCATTTGTCACCTTGGCCGTCGCGAAGGAGGTAGGGAGCGACGTCAACATCGCTCCGTTTGCCGCGAAACACCTCGGTCGCCGCCGCCAGCGGCCGGCCCCGCGTCACGCGCTCGACGATGAACGGATATCCCGACGTCGTCAGTTCGCCCGCTTTCCACTCGCGTGAAACGAGCAGCGCATCGTCGCTGAACCAAGACACGTCCTGCTTTCCGTGGGGCAAGAAGAATCCGCCCGGGACAAAACGCCGCGTGGCTATGTCGAATTCGCGAACGGTCGTCGCGTCCTCACCGCCGTCGGAGAGGGACACGAGGCACCGGTCGTCCCGCGGCCAGCGGCAATCGGCCCCTTTCCAAACCCAGTTCGCGTGCTCGCTCTTGGCCAGGGCATCGACGTCGAGCACCGTCGTCCAGCGCGGCGCAGCGCTGCGATAGCTGGTTAGCGTCGTCTCGCGCCAGATGCCGCGCACGTGGTGCGCATCTTGCCAGAAATTGAAAACGTTTCCGCCCATGAACTCCGGAACCGGGATGCGGTCTTTGGCCTCGACCAGCTTCAAGGCTTGCGCGTAGAAAAGCGCATAGTGCGGATCGCGTTCCAGAATCGCAAGCGATTTTGCGTTCTGCGCCCGCACCCACGCGAGCGCCCGTGGACTGTTTGGATCCTCGAGCCAAATAAACGGATCGAGCGCTGCGGGGGGTTGGCCTGAACCGCCGGGCACCGAAGGCGCTAATGGGCTTGCCGTTTCGACTGGAGACAAGCTCGGCGCGGCTTGCGGAGCGCTTGATTGGGCCGGCACGCTCGCGCCGGGGGCCGGTGTCGCGGTCTGGAGCGCCTGCGCGGCGGTCGCCGTTTGGGCAACGCCAAAGGCAGGCGGGAGCAGCGCGATCGTCCAGGCCAAGACAGCTATTCGAATCATGTCAGCCTACGCTTTACCCCTCGCAAGCCGCGTCGCCTCGCTCGCGCACGCCGGCGAAATGAGGGAAAGGCAAGTGAGGCCCCAGCAGCGTAGCTCCCCCATGCCGTACTTGGATAATCTTGTGACATACAGCTACACAAACGGAAAAGCACGGTCGTTGGCGGCGAAGACGTCTGCACGAAGGCGTAGCTCGCAACCGTGAAACGAATCGTGCCGCTCTTGGTCGCGGCGTTACTTGTCATGCTGCCGCACGCGGCACGCGCCGGCACGGACGATCCGGTCGCCCTCGTCAACCCGTTCATCGGGACGGGAGGGCTCGCGACATTCGGAGACAGCAACGAAGGCCAGACGGCGGATTTTCCCGGCGCTGCGGCTCCTTTCGGAATGATCGACTGGAGTCCCGATACGCCGACGCAACCCACCTCCAGCGGTTACTGGTATCACGACGCGTCGATTACCGGCTTTAGCCTCACGCACGTTTCGGGGGCCGGCTGCTCGATCTTCGGCGACTTTGACGTGCTCCCCGTGCTCGGGGCAATTACCGACCCCGCGCACGCGCAACAGCCGTTCAGCCATATCGGTGAAATTGCCACGCCCGGCTACTACGCGGTGTCGCTGGGCGTTGCGCCGATCCGCGTCGAGCTTACGTCGACAGCGCGTACGGGTCTCGGAGTATTTACCTTTCCTGCGAGCACTCAGGCAAATCTGCTCGTAAAGGTATCGTCGGACCAGGCAGGCGTCGCCGATTCCCAGTTTCAGATCGCCGGCCCGAACGAGGTGACGGGATATGCGTCCAGCGGCGGATTCTGCGGCATGCCCAACACCTTCACCGTTTATTTCGTGGCGCAGTTCGATCGGCCGTTTGCGGGTCACGGAACGTGGCAGCATTCGACCGTCAGCGCGGATTCAACCATGGCGCGCGGCACGGAAACCGGCGGCTACCTCACGTTCGACACGACCCGAGACCCGACGGTCAAAATGAAGATCGCCATCTCCTACGTCAGCATCGACGGCGCGCGAATGAACCTCGCCGCCGAAGCAAAGAGCTGGGATGTCGCGGCGGTCCGCGCCGGCACCGCCGCCGCATGGCGCTCGTTGCTCGGCGAGGTCGCGGTGAGCGGCAATACGCTTCCCGAGCGACGGATGTTCTACACGGCCTTATATCATACGTTTCTGGACCCGAACCTCTTCAGCGACGTCGACGGAAGCTATCGCGGCTTCGACGGGCCGGTGCACCACGACGCACCCGGCCACGCGGAATATGCCAACTTCTCCGGTTGGGACACGTACCGCAGCACCATGGCGCTTGAGGCGCTGCTTGCCCCGAAAGAATCCAGCGACATGATCGAGTCGCTCGTCCATGCGGCGCAGCAAGGCGGATGGCTGCCCAAATGGCCCGTTGCGAACGGCTACACGGGTGTCATGGGCGGCGATGCGGCGGATCCTCTGATCGCGAGTGCGTATGCCTTCGGCGCTCGCGATTTTGACGCACGCGCCGCCCTCGCTGCGATGGTCAAGGGTGCGACCGACACCACGAGTCCGCCCGGTCAGGGATGGTACCTCGAGCGCCCTGGTCTCGAAGATTACTTGAGGCAAGGATACGTCACGAACGGCCACACGAATTCGGTGTCGAACGAACCAAACGGTGCCTCCGAGACATTGGAATACGCCCTGGACGACTTTGCCATCGCACAGCTCGCGCGCGCCACAGGCGATCGCGCGGTAAGTCAGCAGTTCATGCGCCGTGCGGCGAATTGGACGACTCTGTTCAACACCTCGACGGGTCTGATTGCCCCGCGCGGAAGCGATGGCGCTTTCGAGCAGCAGCCGCTCACGCCCAACGGGCAAAGCGGCTTTCAGGAAGGCGACGCGTGGCAGTACACGTGGATGGTGCCGCAAAGCTACGGCGTTTTGGTGAAAGCCCTTGGCGGGCGGCCCGCGACGGTTTCCAAGCTCGACGCTTATCTGAGCTCGCTCAATGAAGGGCAGTCGCTCCCGTTTGCTTGGATGGGAAACCAGCCGTCGTTCGGGGACGATTGGGTTTACCTGTGGGCGGGAGCGCCTTACCGCCAGCAACAGGTAACGCGCGAGATCCTGACGGCCTTGTATACACCCACGCCGGACGGCATCCCGGGGAACGACGACCTCGGTTCGATGAGCGCGATGTGGGCATGGGAAGCGATGGGAATGTATCCCGTGAACGTCTCGGTGCGCGAGGTCGAACTCGGCACACCGCTGTTCGCACGCATCACGATCCATGTTCCCGGCGGCCCGGCCATCGAAATCTCGGCGCCACAAGCGGCCGATGACGTGCCGTACGTCGAGTCGTTGCGCGTCAACGGGCGAAGGACGGAGAAAACCTGGACGCCTCTGCCCGAGTCCGGCACCTTGCGGCTTGACTATGCGCTTTCCCGAACGCCCAACGTTGCGTGGGGCTCCGCGCCCGGCGACGCGCCGCCGACGTATGTTAACGATCCGAGCGGCTTCCCCGCGGCCTCTGCCGCTGCTCTGCAACTGGCCGCCTTGAACGTGACGCTGTCGCCGGGCCAAAGCGCCTCGCTGCAGTTTGCTTTGGCGAATGATCAGGGGAAAGCGCCCGCCGTCGCGTCATGGAGCGCGAGCGTACCGCCGGGTCTTTCCCTCTCGCCTTCGCACGGATCGCTGTGGGCGCCGGCTTATGAAGAACGCACCGCTGCCATGACGGTGACGGCGGATTCGCAGGCAAGCGCCGGTCTCTATGACGTCGCACTCTCGGGAACGACCGCCAACGGCGCCCTCTTACAGCGCGCCTACGCAGCGATCCGCGTGACCGTGGCCGGCTCACGGCCCGAGCTCGCCTACGTTGCGGACTATAATGGTAACACGGTTACGCCGATCGATCTCCGAACGCGTGCGTTCGGCAACCCAATTTCCGTCGACCAGAATCCAATCGGTTTGGCGATCAGTCCCGACGGCTCGCATGTTTACGCCGCGAACGAAGGCAGCAACGACGTCAGCGTGATCGACACGGCCACCATGAGCGTCGTGAAGACCGTGCCGGTCGGCAACGGTCCGGCCGGCATCGCGATTGCGGACGACGGCTCGACGATCTGGGTCTCGAACAATGCCGACAATACCGTTCAGGCAATCGATGCCAAGGCGCTTTCGGCATCGTCTCCGATTGCCGTCGGATCGCACCCCGGACGCATCGTCATCTCGCCCGACGGTGCAACGCTCTACGTCGTCGACCGAGGATCGGGCGACGCGACTGCGATCGATGCTCGCACGCAAAAGGTGAAGGCGAAGATTCCGGCCGGAGCTCATCCCTTCGGCGCCGCGGTCTCACCCGACGGCAAGACTTTGTTCGTCAGCGACTTCGACGCTGGCACGGTGAGTTCAATCGATCTGCAGAGCGCCGGCATTCTCTCGACCATTGCGGTAGGGAAGCGGCCCCGAAGTGTTGTCGTTTCGCCCGACGGTTCGACGCTCTACGTGGCCTGCGGCGCTTCCGGAACGGTGACGCCGATCGACGTCAAGGCGCGTCGTGCAGGCACGCCCATTCGGGTCGGCGGTGCGCCGCACGACCTCGCGTTTGAGCCGGGCGGCAAGACCCTGCTCGTCGCCGACAGCGGCGACAACGAGGTCGCGCGCCTCGACCTCGCAAGCTCCCATACGACGGAAGCGATCCCCGCCGGAAACTTCCCGATAGCATTGGCGATCGGCCGCTAAGAGAATAGCTGCAAAGCCCTACTGCAAGCCTAGCGAGCGCCTGCCGTACGAATCTTTGCTGGCGAGGGTCTGCGACCCCGTCACTTTCCGGTAAAATCCTAGAGTGGCCCCGCTCGCGCGACCCAGGGGTTCGGGCGGGCAGCACGAAGGGCGGCTCACCTGCGCTACCCCGTACCCCTGCTCCAGCAAGCGCAGCGACCCCGGTATCGACCCCTAAAGGCACTCGCTTTTTTAGGCGTTTCCCCTCTTCATACACATCCGGAGGAACATGCGAAGATCATCACGCCTGATAGCCTCAGCGCTGGGTTTGACGCTATCGCTTACTGCATGCGGCGGTCACAACTCGTCGCTCCCCTCCACGTTCGGCGGCAACGACGGTGCGAGCACCGATTCTGCCGTGCGCGGAGCGGCGTCCACCGCCCCATTGATTTCGGTCCCCAAGACTTCGGGAGGGCTAGCGTTTAACGACCTCGGCCGGCGCGTCGCTAGCGCACCGGTCAGCGTCTCGCTTACTTTGCGCTACAATCACCAGGCCGAGCTCGATCGCTTCGTTGCGGATGTCAGCAACCCGCACTCCGCCTCGTATCACCGCTTCCTCTCTGCTCAACAGTTCAACGACTATTATGCTCCGACTGCGCAGCAAGAGGGCAGCATCGTGCACGCGCTGCAGAGCGCCGGTTTCACGGTGACGCAGCGCTTCCCCAATCGCACGATCGTCGACGCGAAGGCTCCAAGCTCGGTCGTCGAGCGCTTCTTCTCGACCGAGATTCACACCGTGCAGCAAGGTAAGTACGGCGAACGTTTTACGAACGTTAAGGAGGCCGTGGTACCGGCCGCAATTGCGCCGTACGTGCGCGACGCTTCGCTCAGCAACCTGGTCGTGGCCCGTCCGCTCACGGAACAAGATGGCATAACATCGCAACGCACGGCGCCGCAGTTCCAGCGCGACGCCTCAGGCCGGATCCGCGTGCCACTCTCGTCAGTCGGAATTCCGCTCGATTCGAGCGGCAACTTGGTCAACGGGAACTTTGCTAGCGGTTCGCTCAGCCCGGGTTGGATCAACGAGAGCACGACCCGCAAGAACTACGTGCAGGTCACGACCGCGCAGTCCTATGAGAGCACCTACTCGGCCTTCATGGGCACCCTCTCGCCACCCGAGATCAATGGTTGGTCGTCAATCGCCCAATTGGTGACGGTGCCGACCAACGGCCAACTGAGCTTCTGGGTCTACCAGGGCTCGAACGAGGGACAACTTGGCTACGGTACGACGTACGCCTGGCAAGCGGCTTATCTCCTCAATCAAGACGGAGATATTCTCGATACGTTCTACACGACGGTCAACAATACCAATGGTTGGGTGAACTACACCGTCAACCTCAGTGCGTACGCCGGTCAGACCGACTACATCTACTTCGGCTGCTATGGCGACGGCTATAGCAAGACGTACGTCTATCAGTACGTCGACGACGTAGCCTGGGTAGGCGGTGCGTCGCCGACGCCGGTGCCGACGGCAACGCCAACCGCCGTGCCAACGGCGACTCCAACGGCTAAACCGACGGCCACACCAACCGCGAAACCGACGGCAACGCCGACCCCTGGGCCAACGGCCACGCCGACCCCCAAGCCGACGGCAACGCCGACCCCTGGGCCGACGGCCACGCCAACCGCCAAGCCGACGGCAACGCCGACCCCTGGGCCGACGGCAACGCCGCCCAGTACCGGTTGCAACGGTGCAGCCGCCGATAATGGACCGCTCACCAACTCGGATGGAACGCTCGCAACAGGCGTCGCCAAGCCGTTTGACTTCCCGGTCCAGCACGGGTGCAATGGAGCCGGCTATACCGCCGCGATCGCTATCGACGATCCGGTGAACACCAGTTACCTTGCCACGTATCTGTCGGCTGCAGAAGTCACGCAAACGGGAACTGTGACCAATGAAGCCGTTGACGGAGGCGGAAGTGGCGACGATGCCGAGACCGACCTCGACGTGCAAACGATCTCCGGCCTCGCGCCGGGCGCCAACATCATCGTCTACGACATGGGTTCACTCACCGACCAAGCCATCGAGGACACGTATAATAAAGTGCTTTCGGACGGGAAGGCCAGTGCGGTGAACTCGTCGTTCGGCGGCTGCGAATCGAGCGACACGTCATTCGCCGACTCGACCAACTCGATAGCCGAGCAAGGAGCCTCCGTAGGCGTTGAGTTCTCAGCATCCTCCGGCGACTCGGGAAGCAACGAATGCTCCGGTTCGAAGGGCGTAAGCGCTCCGGCCGGTGGTCCGTACTTCTCGTCCATCGGCGGTATCGACTTCACCGACACCAGTGGCGGCGTTCTCGAAACCGTCACAATGGGAAGCGTTGACGGAGACTCCGGCGGTGGCGGCGTGTCGACGGTCTTCGCTCTGCCCAGCTACCAGAGCGGAATCGCGGGCATGATAACCACAGGTCGCAATCAGCCCGACATCTCGCTCCCGTTCTACCCGGTCGCCGTGTACACCGGTGGGAGTTGGGGTGAATACCTCGGGACTTCATGGTCTTCGCCGGCGTCGGTGGCATTAATCCTCGAAGCCAACGAGCTCCATGCCACGAAACTCGGATGGGTCGACCCCACGCTCTACAGCTTGTTCTCGTCGACCGGTTACACCGATTACTATACTCCGTGTACCTCCGGTAACAACGGAGCGTATACGTGCAGCGCAACCGAATACAATCAGGCTGCCGGTATCGGTGCTCCGAAGGGTTGGGCACTGGCCAACGCCCTTTAGCCTGGGCCAAGNNCTCGCAGGTAGAATCTCAATCCAATGCCCGAGCTACCAGACGTTGCCGCCTACCTGAGCGCGCTCGAGCCCCGGATTCTCGGCAAGCCGCTGGAGGGCGTGCGCGTGGCGAGCGTGTCATTGTTGCGTACCGCCGACCCGCCCCTTGCAAGCGTGGAGGGTCGCGTCGTGCGCGAGCTGCGTCGGGTCGGCAAGCGCATCGCCATGGGGTTCGACGGTGACCTGTGGCTGGTGATCCACTTGATGATTGCCGGCCGCCTTCACTGGCGCCCGGTGGGTGCGAAACTCGCGGGGCGCAGGGACCTAGCTGCCTTCGATTTCCCCGACGGCACGCTGGTACTCACGGAGGCCGGCAGCAAACGCCGGGCTTCGCTGCACGTCCTTCACGGCGAGGCGGCACTGCGCGCGATCGACCCCGGCGGCATCGACGTCTTCGCTTGCGATCTCGACGCGTTCCGAGGCGCGCTCACCGCCGAGAACCGCACCCTCAAACGCGCGCTGACCGATCCGCGCATCGTGGACGGCATCGGTAACGCGTATTCGGATGAGATCCTGCACGCCGCGCAGCTCTCACCGATCGCCCTGACGCGTAAGCTTGCACCGGAGGAGTGGGAGCGATTGTTTGCCGCAACACGCAGCACGTTGCGCAGCTGGATCGACCGCCTCGACGACGAGGCAAACGGCCGGTTTCCCGAGCGCGTCACCGCGTTTCGCGAGGACATGGCGGTCCACGGCCGCTTCGGTAAGCCCTGCCCGCGATGCGGCGCGCCGGTGCAGCGNNGCCCCAGACGGCCCGGTTTCCTAGGCTAAATTCAGAGGAGGGATCATCCCGCTTGGAGAGTGCGCCTCCTCATCCGATCTAGAGTCCAACATCCAGGATTGTACTATGCGCTTGAGAGTTCGACCGTTTTCTTGTTTGATTACGATTGCATCGATCGTAACAATCGGTTGTTCCGGCCGGGCTGGCCCGATGATTCCCTCAACCACCGCCTCGGCAATGCGTGCCGCCGGCTCGTCTGCGTTGGAAACGACGGTGGGTGCGGGACAAGAGACTGTTTTATACAGCTTCGGAGCCACAGGCGATGGTGCGGGCCCGGGCTTCGGCGTCATTACCGATGCGTCCGGGGCGTTGTACGGCACGACCATCTTCGGCGGTACGAAGAAGGCGGCGGCCGGAACCGTCTTCAAGCTGACGCCGAACGGATCGGGATATACCGAAAGCGTGCTCTACAGCTTTAGCGGCGGTCTCGACGGCGAAGGGCCGTCCGGCGGCCTGGCGATGGATGGACAGGGCGCTTTCTACGGAGTGACGCTGGTTGGCGGCAATAGCGGCTGCATTGACGGAGCCTGCGGACTTGTTTTCAAACTCACCCCGCGCAAATCAGGTTCCGGGTACGTCGAGAGTACGCTTTACCGGTTCGCGAATACCGGCGACGCTAACCAACCGGTCGGAACCCCGGTCCTCGACGCGAGCGGAAACGTATACGGCGCTACCCAGTTCGGCGGCGTCGCTAACGACGGCGCGGTATTCAAACTCACGCCGGATTCGAAGGCCGCGTCGGGTTATACCGAGCGCGTGATCTACAGCCTGCCGGGCGGCGCCGGCGGCTATTTGCCGCAGTCCGGTCTCGCGATCGACGAACAAGGCGCACTGTACGGCGAGACGCAATACGGCGGCAACCTTTCGGCGTGCTCGGGAGGCTGCGGCGTCATCTTCAAACTCATGCCTTCCGGGTCCGCTTACGTCGGCAAAGTAATTCACGCATTCGGCGCGCGCCCGGACGGTCAGCAACCAATGGCTGCCGTGACCGTCGACAACACAACCGGTAAAGTTTTCGGCACGACCGAATACGGCGGCACGTTCTATGGTACGGCATTCGAATTGACGCCATCCGGTTCGGGTTACACCGAAAAGGTTCTGCACGATTTCGGCAGGCGCGGAACGCAGCTCGATACCAGCCCATTGCTGCTCGCGCCGCACGGCGATTTGTACGGCGCCGTGAATCAGAGCGGCGGCGGATGCGGCAGCACCGGGTGCGGCAGTGTCTTCGAACTGATAAGGTCCGGATCGGATTATTCGTACAAGCTGCTGCTGAATTTCCATAGCGCTCTCAACGGCGCTGAACCGGAGAGCACGGCGCTCACCATGAGCGCAGACGGGGCGTTGTACGGCACCACCAGATCGGGCGGAGCCGAAACGAGCTGCGGCGACGGCGGCCCCGGCGGCGCGTTCGGATGCGGCGTCGTGTTCAAGCTAGTCCCTTGACACAACGGTTAACGGAAGCCGTCAGCGATGGCGTCGATCGCATCGTCGTCGGCTCCGATGGAGCTGCTCGGACGCGTGCAGCGCTACGGAATCGCGGCCTTCAAAGACCGGTTCTAAGCGACTTCACGAGCCACTAGTCTTCGTACGGCGAGTCGGGTAGCTGCATGTGGTAGAGCCGAACGGGCCACTGTATTTCTGACTTGCCGCCATGAAAGAGCGCAACACGATCCAGCTGCGGCACTGGCAGCCAAATAGCTCCAAACTCGTCAATGAAAGGAGCGTCGACCCAATGCAGGTTCGGATCGGTCACGATCGTCGAAATCGTTCCATCAGCGTCTCGCCGCTTGAGTGATGAGTCCGCTAGGTCCGTGAAGTAAAGGTTGCCGGCGGCGTCCATGACCGCGCCGCCAATAGGCGGCAAGTCAGCCCACGGCATCACGCATGCGCCGAGCTCTTCCGTAGATAGCGACGGATCGTTCAAGAAACGCGTCTCGATCTTCGACCACGGCCCTTCCAACGGCCCGAAATAGAACCACTGGCCGTCTGGCGAAAGCTCCAGTGGATCGCTGTGCACTCGGAGCGGGGTTCCGTCGGGTGCCAGCAGCATGTCGCCTGCAACGACGATCGGCCGATCCGCCGGGGCCGTCGTCGCCGGATGATCATCGAGAACGCGGCGGCTGATGCCCGTCGTGAGATCGAGCACGATGATGCCAGGTCGACCCGCGTCGGTCAGGTACGCCTGGTCATTGTGGATGCGCATGTCGTCGACGTAGCTCCCAGCGCGCGCTATGTCTGAAGCGAACGGGAAGACCGAGGCAACGCGGTCGGTGGCAAGGTCGATGCAAACGACTTTGGCGCCACCCGAAACTGGATCAGCGCCAAACACCGGCGTTCCGCTGTCGATGACCCAAAGGTGGCCTTTCGAATCGTGGTGCAG
The DNA here is from genome assembly GCA_003156715.1 of Candidatus Tityobacter terrigena. GTDB lineage: Bacteria > Vulcanimicrobiota > Vulcanimicrobiia > Vulcanimicrobiales > Vulcanimicrobiaceae > Tityobacter > Tityobacter terrigena. The sequence continues at coordinate 251,477 of PMHO01000053.1, read as the reverse complement.
GGCGTTAACGTTGACAAAAGCGCCGCGGCCCGGGAGACCCTCGTGCCACCCATTCCAGCTTTCATCCGGATAGGCAACCGTCTGGCCCCGCGCATTGAGTCGCGCGAGTGGCGGCCTGCCGCCTGTCCAACGCGGACCAGCTACGAAGACTCGACCATTGTCGATAGCGACGGCATTCCAAACCATGGTGCGGGTCTCGGCAACTACCCTGAGCAATGATGTACCCTGGGCCTCAGGAGGGTGAATCGCCGCTTCCATTGCCCCGACAATCTCATCGCTGAGATCGGCGCTCATTGATACGAAGCCACGCCGGCTGACGCATCGCAGGGGGCCCACACGGACGGTCTGGCTGGCCTTGTTAGATAGGTTTTCGCAGCTGGGCTGGTACCGACGATCGTCCACTCCGCATCCGGCGCGAGGATATCGAAAAAACTCCCACCTTGGTTGGACCTGGCCTCAAAAGCGTTGGCGACTAGTCGCTTGTGATGTTCCGTCACAGCATTGGTTTCGGCGGCTGCGATGCTCGCCAGCTGAAAACGCGAGACGACCTTGGCGCTACGCGCGTCGATGGCGACGATTTCGCTCGTGCTCTCGATGTTATCGTAGACCATGCCGCGGCCGTCGGCTACCGGAAACTCGGGCCGGCCGCCGAGGGGAATGGTTGCGACCACGGCATTCGCCCGCGCGTCGATAACCGTTGCGTCGTCGCTTCCGCCGTTGAACGTGAAGAGGCGCCTCGTGGCTGGATCGTAGGCGATGCCGTCGGGATTCTTCGCTCCGGTTTGAACCGTTGCGATCTTTGAGAGCGATGACAGGTCGAAGACGGTCACGGTTCCGTCGGCCCCATCCGACGTGAAGCCTTTGCCGAGATCGGGAGCGAACGCTATGCCGTGCACGCCGGGGGTATCCGGGATGTCGCCGACTACCTTGCCGGTTTGCGGATCGACAACCATAACGTGCGTCCCACGTGAAATAAACAATCGCTTGCAGGACGCATCGCAGCTCAGATAGTCCCAACCGCCGTCGCCGCCAAGCGCGTAGATCTGCGTGCGATGATAGGTCGTCGCTGCGGAAGCGCCGATCGGTATGCTCAAGAGGAATGCCGCGACGATTGCGAGCCGTCTCATATGCGCGTGGTTGCTTCGCACCATCTTTTCGGTGCCCTTGCCTGGGGCGTGACGTGCTCCACCCCGTCCTGCAACTCGCAACCGTCGGCGTGGAAGTAGCCCTGTCGCTGCGCTTGACCCGGCCCGCAGGCAGGCTCGGACGCGGTAAGCGAATACGACCCGCGATGGACGGTTCGACGGATCCGGTAAAGCGCTGGCCGCCTTCTAGCGGTCTCGTCCTAGCGTTGTTCGCCCTTACCGTGCTCGCGCTCGCGTGGGGCGAAGTTTTTGCCCCACTAGCTCGATCGCCGTTTCCGATCCGGCTCACCGATAACGGCTCGGGCCCCGCAATCGCCCAAATTCAAGGCCCTCTAAAGAGTGCGCGAGCGGTCAGCGTCGGGGATGCCGTCGATCTCTCGGGCCTTACCTTATCCGATCGAATTCGTTTGCTGACTGGCAGCCCGGCCGGCACCGTGCTCACCATTCCCGTCAAACACGAAGGGCGCTGGACGCCGGTGACGGTTGTGTCGTCGATGGGCCCGCTACAGGGTGAAGGCTGGCAAATGCCCTTTCTCCTGGGCGCGACGCTCACGCTTCTCGTGGTATCGGCAATCGCGGCTCGCCGGCCGTCGCTCGCCACGGCGGCTCTCGTGTTCTACGGCGCGGGAGCGGTTACGACCGGAAATGTTGTAGCGCAGTTTTCGTGGCTTCCAAATCCGCTTTTCGGCGTGGCGGGAACGGTGATCCTCGCAGCTCTCTCGGACCTTCCGTTGTTCGCACTCCTCGTCTTCGTCACGCGCTTTCCGGATGAACCGCGCAGTTTCGTCGGACGCTTGCGACTGCGAATCGGTGACTCGATTTTTGTTGTTGCGACGGTGATCGTCGTCGTCGCGACACTGACGGAGCCCGTGGTGTTTGCTAGTTGGGCTACCGCCCACGCCGTATTCGACGGCCTGGGCGCACTGCTCATTGGGACGTTCGCCGTGCTCGCCTACCGTGAGGCGTCGGGCGAGGATCAGCGCAGGATCGGGTGGGTATTGGCCGGTTTTCTGGTGAGCATCGTATCTTATTTCGCTTTTCAGGTTCTCGACGCGCCTCGATACGTGTACGCCGGAAGCATCACCCTCGGGGTCTTGCGAATCCTCGCGCTGCCCGGCCAGGCCGCTTTGCCGCTCGCGCTCGCGTACGCGGTGCTTCGGCACCGCGTGATTGACGTCGGTTTTGCCTTGAACCGCGCCGTAGTCTACGGGGTGATTACCGCGGCCGTCGTCGTCGTCGTGAGCGTCGTCGACTGGCTCTGCGGCATGCTCCTTCACGAAAGTCGGTTGGCGCTGGCGCTCGAGGCATTGGTCGCGGTCTCGTTCGGCATTGGATTAAATTTTCTTCACCGGCGCATCGAGCGGACCGTCGACCGCATCGTTTTTCGCCAGCGCTATATAGCAGAAGAGCGCATCACAAACCGCATTGCCGCGCTCGCCTTCGCCACGTCCGAGTCTGCGATCGACGCGGCCCTGACCGATGACGCGGCGAGCGTGCTGCGCCTACGGTCGGCCGCCGTCTTCCGCCCCGACCCGGCATCGGGAACTTTTGGCCGTCGGCAAGCGGTGAAATGGCCCGTCGAAGATGCTCTCGCGCTCGATGAGAACAGCCTCTTAGTGCGGACGATTCGCGCGCTCGAACGGCCCATCTTTCTCGCAGATCTCGCGATCGTCGAGCCGGTGCTGCCGGCCGGCGCCTTCGGGCCCGTGTTCGCCGTGCCGATCGCGACGCAGCACGAGCTGCTGGGCTTCGTGCTCTACGGGAACCAACTCGATGGCGCGTCGCCCGACCCCGAAGTAGTTGCGCTCCTAACGCGCTTGGCCTCAGCCGCCGGCAACGCCTACACGGTGGTCGAAGCTCGCCATTGGCGCGACCGCGCCTCCGAGTTAGAGCGCGCGATCGGCGCGATCTAGCGCCGCGACGTCAAGAGGCATGCCGATTTTACCTGAACCGTGCCGATCGAGCGCAAATCGCGGCGCGATGGGGCCGGAACGTCCGGCTAGCGCTAAGTTGCGTTCGGACGAAGCGGGTACGTGCGCGGCGGCGAGTACGGGATGGGAGGCTTCGACCCGTCCCGCACACCTTGGGCGAAGCTTTCGTCAAGAGCGACTTGATCGTTGAAACCGAGTTCCGGCACCGGGATCGTTGTCGTCGGGCGAACCTCGTAGATATTGACCACCCTGTTGGCCGGCGTGGCCTCGATCTGGGAGATGTTTCCCTCGTTGCGGCCGAGTGAGTTTCTCGCACCAATCGCGAGAATGAGCTCGTCGTCGAGAAGTTGGTTTTGGTTGGCCGCGTACAGATTCTCTAGCTCGGCGATGAGGTTGCCCGCGCGCGATGTGACCTCCGTTCCGGTTGAAAGAAACACGCAGATCATGTCCGTCACCCCGAGTTTGCGAGCCAAGGTCACGGGCGTGTTATTCGCGACGCCGCCGTCGCTATAGCGATAGGGCGTGGACGGATCCGTCGGAGGGTAGCCGAATCCGGGCAGCGCGACCGGTGCGAAAGCGCCGGGTAGCGCGCCGGATGCTCTTACGACTTCCGGGTAGATCTGGACGTGGGCGGGATTCGCCGGCTGCAGCGTATTGACGGGGACCTGGCTGAGCGGATCAAAGACAGGCGGTGCGTTCCCGCTTGGGCTAGCGTAGAATGCCTCCGCTCGCCCGGTATCGACGTTGGTCGCCGCGCACATGAGGGGAGTCCTGATCCGGCCGAGCTGCAAAACGCTCAGCACATCTTGTGCTCCCGTCGGGTCGAAGGCTCCCATGAGCGCAAGCAACGAGCCGTGGCCCCAAGCGCGCTCGACGTCGCTCAGAACCTCGATCACCTTCGTGAGGATGAACGTGCCGCTCGTTAGTTTCTCGTACGCGTCGTAAAGGAGTTGCGCCTGCGGCACCAGTTTGAGGATCGGCTTGTCCGCGAGAGTGGCCCAAATATGGTTGAGCTCCACGTCGTCGCCTTGTGCGATGAACGCACCATTGAGAGCACCGATCGACGTCCCACAGATGACGTCGAAGGCGTAGCCTTGCGCGAGCAGAGATTTCACAACCCCCGCCTCGTAGACGCCTTTGGCGATGCCTCCGCTCAGCACGAGGGCCGTTCGGCGGTTGGCGTTCCATTTTTCCGACCGCGCGTTCCACTCGTCGGCCGGGACCGGACCCGCAGCCCCTTGCATTGAGTCGCGTGGAAGTATCCGGCCGGACCCCGAGCTTGCCGCCGCTACACGGCTGGTTACGGAAACGCCGCTGACGAGAAAGTGGGCTCGATTCAAGTTAGGCATGCGCGCGAGGGCTCTGTGCCCGCTCGACTGCGCCGGAGCGGCGGATCGTGTACCCTTCGAACTGCAGCAGCCGGTGGCGAAGGGAGCCGCGAACCGCGCCATGGATTCGCCCGTCGCTTCCGATGACGCGATGAGCCGGTACGAAGAGGTCGATCGGCGTCTTCGACATCGCGGCGGCGACGCCGCGATGTGATGAGGGTCTTCCGATCGCGCCCGCAACCTCGCCATACGAGACGATTTGCCCGACGCTCAAGCTTGAAACCAGGCGCCACACGTCGAGCTCGAGCGGCGTGCCGCTCAGCGACAACGGGAGGTCGAATCGGATCAGGCGCTTGCGAAAATAGGCTTGAACCTGAGCGCGCGCTTCACGCAGCAACGGATCCGAAGTTCGCGTGAAACGCCGATGGCGCGAGGGCGGCACGAACTCGGCAGCGACGATGCCCCCATCGTCCAACACGACGAGCAAGTTCAGCCCAAACGGCGTCGGTATCGCGAGGCGGCTCTGCGAATCGGCCGGCTTGTACACGCCAAGCGGTTCCCGGGATGCGACGCCGTCCCATCCCGTTGACCGCGGGTCTCGGCTAAGAGCGCCCGGCGGCTCGCCGTTGGCAAGAGACAAGATGCCCGCGGCGATGACACGAAAGCGGGCGGATGAAAGTTCTGGAGTTCACGACGACCCTCCAGCCGAGCTCTGCAGGCCGCATCGCTTTCATACCGATCGACGAGGCGACCCGCGAGGCGCTGGGAGGCGGCGGGCGGATCCCGGTTCGCGCGACCTTCAACGGCGTCGAGTATCGAGGCTCGATCTGCAAAATGGGGGGCGCCTTCTGTCTCGGGATCAACCGAGCGGTCCGGGAAGCCGCGAAGGCCGAGGCGGGCGATTCCGTACGCGTCACCCTCGAACGCGACACGGCGCCGCGGACGGTCGCGGTTCCGAGCGAACTCGCGTCGGCGCTGCGCAAGAACCAGCCGGCGTCGAAAGCCTTCGAGAAGCTCTCTTTCACGCATCGCAAGGAGTATGTCCGCTGGATCGAGTCCGCTAAGAAAACCGAAACCCGCGAGGCGCGGATCGTGAAGGCGATCGAGATGCTGCGAGCCGGTACGCGAACCCCGGACGCGCCGCATGCGAAGCGGTGATCGAAGGCCTACTCGGAGGGCGTTATCCGCTCCAAGACGACGAGCGAGTCGACCCGTAGTTCCCCGACGCTGAGTTTGTCGACGTGCATCCGGTCGACGCTGCCGCTGCGGAGGGCGAGCCGTCCGATGGCCACGGCTCCGATCGCAACCGCACCAACGGCAGCGGCGCCGAGAGCGACGGCGCCGGCCGCCAAGGCAGCAAGCACGAGTCGTGAAGGCATGCTGGACCTCCGTTTGACTGGGGTCGCCCAAGCGCGACGTTAGGGCTCGTCGGGTACCTGTTCGGTCTCTACGGTGACGATGTTGACCTCGTTGCGAACCATCCCGGTGTCGTCCGCGGCCAGAACGGCTTCCTCGACGTCGTCCTGCCGAATGTGCTCCTCGGAATCGTCTTGTTCGCGTCTTTTGCGCTCGCTCATAATAGTGTACTATTCGACCCATGAGGCGACACCCCGCTTTGGCTCTTGAGAAGCGATGATCGACTACAAACGTCCCGGCCCCGGCCGTAAGCTCGACCTATACATCAAGCGCACTTGCCCGTACTGCCGCGAAGCGCTCGCATACTACGATGCCGAAGGCATCCCATACACCGTGCACGACGCGCAGAACGACCGCCAAGAGCAAAAGCGGATGTTTGCCTACAGCGGAGGCGATCCGACGGTGCCGGCAATCGTCGTTGACGGGGTCTACCTCCGCTCGGGTTGGGGCGACCCGCCGCGCGGCTGAACGGTCCATTGAGCGCGCCGGTCGGCGCGCACGGGGGAAGGCGCACACGGAGTAAGAGCTAAGCGTGGCGCGCCGGCAGCGGGACGATGCAAAGAAGTCGGGCGAGACNNGAAGGCGAGCACGAACTGGATCGGCCCGTCCTCTCGCTTGCCGCATCCGGCTTGGCGGCAGGCCTATCGATGGGGTTCTCCCTGGTCGCCGCCGGCGTCGCTCGGTCGATGCTCCCAGCCGCACCGTGGCGGCCGCTGATCGAGAATCTCGGCTACACCGTCGGGTTCCTGATCGTCGTGATGGGGCGCCAGCAACTTTTCACCGAGAACACCCTGACGGCGATCCTGCCGCTGCTCGACGATCCCGACAAACGCTCCGCCTTCATAAGGGTCGCGCGTCTGTGGACGATCGTCCTGTTGGCGAACCTCGCAGGTGCGATGATCTTCGCATGGGCCGTGAGCCACCCCGGCATCTTCCCGAGTAACGCTTACCCGGCTTTCGCAGAACTCGCCCACGAGGCGGCTCGTCCGTCCTTCGGTCAGATCCTCGAGCGCGGCGTCTTCGCGGGCTGGTTGATCGCGCTGATGGTCTGGCTGATGCCGGCGGCTGACTCGCAGCGCCCCGCCATTATCGTCATTTTGACGTACATCGTCGGGGTCGCCGGCCTTTCGCACGTGATCGCGGGAACGGTCGACGTCTTTTACCTCGTCGCAATCGGGCAATTGAGCTTCGCCGCTTATCTGGGCGGGTTTCTGCTGCCGGTGTTTCTCGGTAACTGCATCGGCGGCGTATCGCTCGTGGCTTTGCTCAACTACGGACAGGTCGTCTCGGAAGGGCAGGACGACCGGAAGTGAACGGGCGGTTCTCGCCGCGCCGTGCGACTCGGCTGCGTGCCAGGGCGTTCGAGCGGGCGGGCGGTCCGTGTCGATTTCGGCAACCCGGGAATATCGCTCGTTAGCTAAGCCCGCATGGAGGACAACGCATGGACACCCGAACCGGAAGCACTGGCGTCACGACACTTGGTAGTAATGCGATCGGTAGTGACGCGATCGGTAGTGACGCGATCGAAATTCTCCTCAACGACCATCGCGCCGTGCAAGGCATCTTAGACCAGCTTCCCAACGCGATCGGACCGCAGCGCGAGGAACTGATGGAGCGCCTAAAGGGCCTGTTGACGATTCACAACGCCTCCGAGGAAAATCTCGTTTATCCGGCCATTCGCGAACTCGCCAAGCGGCCAATGCACGCCGGCCAGTTGTATCATCAGCAGGATGAAGCGAAGGTCGTCGTCTGGGAGCTCACATGATGGGTCCGACGGACCCCGAATTCAGCGACAAGGCGACGAAGCTGCGCGAAGCCGTCCTCGCCCACGTGCGCCAAGAGGAAGAGAGCGAATTTCCACACCTGCGCGAGGCGCTCGAGCCGGATCAGATGGAAGAGCTTACCGATTCGTTACGCGAATTCCGAAGCTCGTTCACGTTCTCGCCAAAGAAGCCCTGACGACGATCGCCGGCATCGCGAGCAAGCGGCGCCGGCGATACCTTTTTAAGCGGGAAAGGCCTCGCCGGCCATAGCAGCTTGTCGAGGATGCAAGTAGGCGAAGAGCTCGCGGGCCGGCGGTTAATCCTGGTGATCGGCGCGCTTTTCGCGGCGAAGGCGATTGCTTTGTTTGCGTTCTCTTGCTATGAGGTCGCACACGGCGCGCTTGGTGCCGACTTTGCCATCTTTTATCAAGCTTGGACGCTGATTGCTCGCGGCGACTTCAATCCCGATTCGACCGTGACGGGACAACCGTTTTGGAAGGACCATTTGGCGATTGCGATGTGGCCGCTTGCCCTCGGCGGCCTCGTAACCCGCTCGCCTCTTTTTCTCAAGGCGGTGCAAGATGCCGCTAGCGCAGGCGCAGACTTCATCGGCGCCCTCTGGACGGTCGATATTCTGCGCTCGGCCGGGCTACGCCGGCGAACGGCATGGGCGCTCTTGGTTGCTGCGACCGTGTCCCTTCTGTTTAACCCGTGGACGTTCTATGCAAACGCCTTCGACTTCCACTTCTATACGATCGGGGCGCTGTTCTTGATGGCGTCGCTCTGGTCGTTCTACAAGGGAAATCGGCTGGCGGGCGTACTGTGTGCGCTCGGGATTTGTAGCGGGGGCGATGTGAACGCTACATATGCCGTCGGAGTGGGCGCGACGGTTGCGATCGCCGACCGGCGGTTTTGGAAAGAAGGGCTCTTCATCGTGGTCGCGTCGGTCGCCATCGTCGTCGGCATGCATGCGATCGGCGCGGGTGTCGGCTCTAGTATCTCGGAGGCATACGGCTACCTGACGCCCGGACGCCGTGGTTCAGAGCCGAGCGTCCTTTCGATAGCGCGCGGTATGGCGACGCACCCGGTTGTGGTCCTTCGAACTCTCTGGGATCAGCGTCTGCGCGTCTATGCGAACTTGGGGCCGGACGGGTGGATCGGTTATTTCAGCCCCTGGGCGATCGGTCCGTGGAGCGTCCTGCTGCTGGAAAACCTGCTTCACCGCGGCATCGCCGGTATCGGACCGTCGCGATTTGCGCTACCCGGTTTTCAATTTGCGGGCGGATATTCGTTGCTCGCCCCGGGTGCGACGGGGGTCGTCATATGGCTGCAGCGGCAGTTTCGCAACGAGCGTATCGCCCTTGTCGCAGCGATTCTCCTGACGATCAATGCGCTTGGCTGGGCGGTGGCGTGGCTGCCGGGCCTATCCGCGGCTTGGGTCAGCGTACCGGTCGGCCTTGCCGGCCAGATTCGCCGGCTCGATCGATCGACGGGCAACGACGTCCAAGTGTTAGCGTCGCAAGGCATCGTGGGTGGCGTCGCCGATCGAACGTTCGTCGAGCAGTTTTTCGGCCCGTGGGACTACAAAGTTTACTCAGGGCGGATGCGAGTGGTCTTGACGACGTACTCAGGAATTCAGGTCGCGACCGTGGAGGAAAGTGCCGCGGCCATCGCTCAGTTGCTCGAGTCCAAGCGTTCCCAAGTGATCAGCACCTCGAACGACATATGGGTCATCGACTATCGTCCGAAGGATCGCACGGAACAGCTTCCCCTCGGATATCGGCGCGGTACGCTGCCCGCAGCGGCTTTCCCAACCGACGTCGGACGGCGCGTTCTGGCCGACGATCCTTCGCAAAATCGTCTTGAGGTCGACGGGGAAAACCTCACGGGTGGATTCTTGCTGCGAAATGCATATTTTCGCCGGCCGCCGGGCGCATACGATGTGTCCTTGACGCTTACCGCTGCAGATCCGGTCGTCATCGAAGTTCGCGATGCTTCAAAGAACGTGCTCGTCGTGCGAAAGGAATTTCGTAGTCCGTCACCTCGAAGGCTCGATCTTCAGGTCGTGCTACCGTACTCGGGTGGGGACCCGCTGTACGACGGAATCGGTCCTTTCGTATGCCCTGCATGGAGATCGTCACCATACGACGCGCTGGAGATTCGCATCTGGGCGCCCGCCCACACGCGCGCCCAGGTTAGCACGCTCGGCGTAACCGGAAGGGACGTCGAGATTCAATAGGGGCGCTACGGTCCGTTGGAGCCGGCGCGCGCTACGTTGAACGCGTCTTGCGGATAAAGCTCCAGCGTCGACGTTTGTGCGGTGGCGTTGAGAGCGAGCACGGCGTGATCCGGCGTATCGTAGAGTGCGACGAGATCGCGGTTGGCTGCAATTGCGGAGTCTTGCAGCATGCTCGGCACGCTCAAGGCGATGACCCTGGTTGCGTGCGAGGTCTTTTGGATCGCGAAGACGTTTGGACGCCCGTCGAAACACGTCGGATTGCGAGCCGCCACGTCGCTGCGCAATTCGACGCCGGAGGAGCGTTCGCGCAGGACGATCGTACCGGGCGACCCGAGCGAGTAGACGAGGAAATGAAGGGCGCCGATCTTGCATTGCTGCAGGCCTTCGATACCGGCCTCGAGCGGAATCGTGCGCCGGAGCTGGCCGGCGGTAACGGTAAGGCGCACGGCCGCGCGCGCCTTACCGTTACCTCGAACGAGAATATAAGCCGTCCCGTCGACGACCTGCGTGATCGCCATCACCGGCCCGGCGGCGGGGAGCGTTGCGAGCTTTCGGCCGTCGAGACTCCACTGCTCGATCGCCCCAATGGCTCCGCCCCGTTTGTCGGTTCCGGCGATGGAGATCAGAAGCGGACCTGAGGGAGTCGCGGCCGCCATTCCGCTGGCTTCTCGCGTTACGCCGAAGCTGCGCTCGGTCGAACCACTTTTCAAATCGATGACGAACACGGCTCGTGTCGTACCCGTTCCCGAGAGGACGGCCGCTCGATCGTTCGAAAGGGCCGCGGCGCCGATCGCTCCACTCGGCCCGGCAATGATGCGGCCCTTCGGCCGAAACGAGGCGCACGAAGCGAGCAGCGCGCCGAAGGCCAGCGTCGCAACAATTCTCGCCGCGCGGCGGAGCCCTACCAACGTCACGTGCTGGAGAAGCCTCCGAACTCACCATAAACGTCCTTGGCGTGGCCTTTATGCACCGCCGCCACGACGTTGAGCCGTACCTGAGCCTCCGGCGACAAGTCGAACTGCGCGTCACGGGCGAGCTGCTCGGGATCGACGCGAATCGAGTTCCAAGCATTGAGTCGCCCGGGAAAGACAAAAATCGTGAAGTTCTGCCGTTGGTAGACCACGGGGTGGGTCAAGCGGGCGTCGATCGTGTAATAGGCATGGTGCCCGAGCGCGTCGACCAACTCTAAACCGAAAACGGAAACGGGAAAGGCCGTTCCTTCGTAGCTAGAACCGGGACGCAGGTCGACCAAGAACGGGTGTAAGTCGCCCCCGACGGTCTGGCTGATCGACGCCAGGGTCCACTCGTCGCTCGACGATGCGCGGATGTGAAAGGCGAGCACGTTGCGCGGACCCTCCCTCAATCGATAGAGCCGATGCTTGGCAAAGTCGCTGGCCGAATACTCCCAACCGGCCGGAGTCGCAGGCGGTCCCGCGTTCCAAGACGCGAGGCGCGCGTTTGCGAAACCCCTTTGCGCTCGCACGATCTCGGTTGCCGTAGAGAAGGTGGTCGTTCCACTCGATGCATCGATGGCCACGACTTGGATCGATTGATCTCCCGGCTGGAACTCCGATTGAGGGTCGGGCGCCTCGAGCCGAATGCGGCGTTCGGACCGAGGGCCGAGGACGACCGGCCGGACGCGCCAAAGCGTGAAGCCGACGCCGCTTCCTTGGGTGTACACGCCGAAGCGCAAGGAGCGCGGCATATCCCCGTTGTTCCGGGCGCGCACGAGCAGCGAGTTCACGTAGTTCGTATTGTTGTCGTATCCATACGATAGGAGTGCGACGCCCAGCGGATCTTTTGCCGCAACTTTGACGACCGCAAATGAGGCCGCGATGACGACGAGCACCGCTGCGGCGGCGGTCAAGGCCTTGTACGACAGGCGTTTGCCTGGCGTCAACGACGTCTGCAGCAGCGGCACCGCTTCCCGTGTGCCGAATCCGAAAGCGATGAGCGCCGGGGGCCAGAACATGAAGTAGTTCTGCAGTGAGCGCGATGCGACGAAAAGGCAGAGCGCTGGAGCGATGAAGGGTAGAAAGCCCAGAGCGCGCTGCTTGAAACTATAGAGCAGCAGAAGCGTGACAAGCACGACGAACGTGAAGATCTCGTAATCGCTCTGCGTAAGGAATAAAACGTTCGACGTCGTGAGTTGCACGAGCCCCGACCCGAAGTTTACGAGCTGGCCGACCATGGGCGTCGTTACGCCGCGAAGCCATGCCATTGGCCCGTTGAAGACGAAGGGCGCGTTCGGTAAGAAGAACGCGAGGAGCATGGCGCCGAGCGGTACGAGAAAAGGGCGGGCGCTGCGGCGCGTCCAGGCTTGCTGACTCCAATAGACGAGCGCGAAGGGCACGACGAGCCACGGCGTCTGCTTGATGCAACAGGCCACTCCGAGGCAGGCTGCGGCCGCGATTGGTTTCGAACGCCAGAAGTACGCCGTCAGCAGAATGGGTGCCGCCCACAGCACGTCGGTCACGGATCCCAGCGTGTAGTCGATGTAGCTCGGGTCCGCAAAGACGACCAGCGGGGCTAGCGCCTTTAGGGGCCGGGGAGCTATCCACGCGAGCGCCACGATGAGGAACGCGTGTGCTAGGAAGCTGGCCCACAGTGCGTTGATCCCCAGCAGCACGAAGGGCACGTAGATCAGGAAACTGAGCGCGGGGTACGACTGCGCGAAGATGGGGCTTCCCGTCGTCGTTTGCGTGACCAGGTTGCGCGGCGCGTTGAAGTAGGCGAACGCGGGCTCCATGCTCTGAGTGTACGGGTCGCCGCCGTGCGCCACGATCTCGGCGGAGTACACGTTGAAGAGCAGCGCGTCCGTGCCATAGTAGGCAGAGTTGAAGGCGATGTCGTTTGCGCCGTAGAGAAGAAACGCGACAAGCAGCCCGGCGACCGCGAGGTTCTCACGCCGGCGCGGCGAGACGCCGTTAAGCGAACCGTACCACGCGATCGCGAATCCGAGCACGTACGCGCCTAGGCTTGAAAGCATCGCGGCCAGATAGCGATTCGCTTGCAGGTCTTGCCACAAATGATAGCCCGTGCCGATGAGCACGGCAGAGGCGATGTAGCACGCGAGCGGAACCACCAGCTGCGCGACGGCAAGGTCGGCGACGCTCGCCGGGCGAGTCCCCGGCCCGCGAGCTATCGGCACCGGGGCCGGCATCAGCGGCTCTGCAGGATGAACAAGACTCCGGCGATCAGCATGGCGACGACGCCAAGGGCGGCAACCGCGGGCGACACGACGATGCCGAGTCCCACGCAGGACACGGCCAGCGCCGTCCACACTGGGAGCGGCGAGCGGATGCTATAGGTTCCGACCAGTTCGCCCGCGGCATCGACCGGCCTCGCCTCAGGGCGGTCCCCAACGAGATCGGCTTCTCGCTCGGCCACGATCGTGTATCCGGCCACGAACAGCAAGCCGAAGGACATCACGCCCAGCAGAAACGTTCCCGTCGGCTCCTTGGAGAATATCCAATACGCCGTTGCGATCACGCTCGAAAAAACCGCGGAGCTGATGAACAGCCGTAGAGCGACCATCATCCCGCGCCGCCTTTCGCGATCTCGGGATGATGCGCGTCGAACACCGGTCGCGCGCTACGGATCGGCGGCAGATCGTCGAAGTTGTGCTCGGGCGGCGGAGAGCTCGTCCACCATTCGAGCGAGTTGGCCTCCCATGGATCGGGTCCGACCGGATCGCGCTTACGCGTGCTGACGACGACGTTCCAAGCGAAGGCTACGACGCCCGCCAGCATGACGTACGAGCCGGCCGTCGCGAGAGAGTTGAGCAACGGAAAAGAACCGACGTCCGGATACGTGAAAACGCGGCGCGGCATTCCTTCGATGCCGAGCAGGTGCATCGGAAAGAACGTGACGTTGAAGCCCACGAAGAGCAGCCAGAAGCAGAGTTTTCCCAGCCGCTCGTCGAGCTTCACCCCGAACATCTTCGGCCACCAAAAGAAGAGCGCCGCGAAGATTGCAAACAGGCTGCCACCGCCAAGCACGTAGTGCATATGCGCCACGATGAAGTAGGAGTCCTCGGCGTGGAAGTCGATCGGCGGCGAAGCGATCATGACGCCCGTAACCCCGCCGAGCAAGAAATTCATCAAGAAGCCGACGCAAAACAGCATCGGCGTCGCGAGCGAAATCGAGCCCCGCCACATAGTCCCGATCCAATTGAAGAACTTGACGCCGGTCGGCACCGCGATCATGAACGACAGGAAACTGAAGAATGGGTCGTCGACGGCGCCCGTCGTGAACATGTGGTGCGCCCACACGCCCATCGAAAGGCCGGCGATGGCGAAGGCCGCGATCACCAAGCCCGTGTAGCCGAAGATCGGCTTGCGTGAGAACACCGGGATGATCTCGCTAACGACCCCGAAGTACGGCAGGATCAGGACGTACACCTCAGGGTGCCCGAAGAACCAAAAGAGATGCTGCCAAAGCACCGCGTTGCCGCCGTATGACGGATCGAATGCGTGACCGCCGAGATGCCGGTCGACGAAGAGCAGAAGAAGTGCGGCGGCGAGCGAAGGAAAGGCCATGAAGATCAAAAGCGACGTCGCCACCATCTCCCACGCGAAGATGGGAATGCGCCACATCGTCATTCCCGGCGCGCGGTAAATGAAGGTCGTGGTGATGAAGTTGATCGCCGTCAGGATGGTGGCCACCGAGACAAGAAAGACGCCGACGATCCACATGTCCTGGCCGAGGCCGGTCGAGATCTTGATTTCCGAGAGGGGCGCGTACGCCGTCCAGCCGGAGTCGGCGGCGCCTTCGCTGGTCAACGCTCCGAGAAAGACGGTTAGCCCGCCGAAGAGGAACATCCAGTACGAAGTCGCGTTCAGCCGCGGAAACGCCATGTCGGGCGCCCCGATCTGCAGCGGAATCAGAAAATTGGCCAGCCCTACGGCAAAAGGCGCAACCACCAAGAAGATCATGGCGGTACCGTGCAGAGTAAAGAGCTGGTTGAAGGCATGCGGCGAAACGAGGGTGCTGTTTGGGCGCGCGAGCTGGGTGCGCATCACGACGGCGAGCGCTCCGGCAACCAGAAAAAACCCGAGGCTCGTTATCACGTAAAGGGTGCCGATCCGCTTGTGGTCGGTCGACGTGAGCCAGCCGAGGAGATCGCTGCGCCCCGGCGGAGCAACCGCCTGTTCCGCGATCGGGCTCATGTGTGATGCGCCGATCGCCAGCGATTGAAGTCGCTGCTGGAAACGACGCGCACCGAAAAGTCCATCAAAGCGTGGTCGAACCCGCAAAACTCCGCGCACCGTCCGAGGTACGTTCCGAGCTTGCTTGGATTCAGATCGAAGCTCGTCGGGTGACCGGGTATCGCGTCCCGCTTGAAGAGGAAATCCGGAACCCAAAACGCGTGGTCGACATCGCTCGAGGTCAAAACGATCCGAACGGTCTCGCCCAGCGGGAGCACGAGCTGCGGCGGATCGGCGAACGAGCCCTGGACTGTCGGGCCGCCCTGGTAAGCGAAGGTCCAGTTCCACTGGTAGGCGTTCACGTCGACGATGACGTCGGGTTTGGGGGCCAGCCGTTCGACGTCGGCTTCGGCCCGGTACGTGTAGACGAACAGCGCGAGGACGATCAAGAGTGGAATGGCCGTCCAGGCGATCTCGAGCGGATTGTTGCTGTCGAACTGCGGCGGCAGCGGGCCCTCCGTTTGGCCCTTGCGGCGCCAGCGGAACACTGAGAAGAGGATCAGGCCCCAGACGATTACGGCAACCGCCAGACCCGCCGTCCCGAAAAGCAACCAGTCGTTCGCAAGTACCGAAGCTTGCGCGGTCGCAGGCGACGGCCACATCTGTCCGTGCATGCCGGGATATTACCCTGTTTTGCCTGGGCGCCGCTCCGGGTACCACACGACATGCGGTCGGTTGCCATCCGGGCACATCCCCTGGTCTTCGGGGTCGTCGTGTTCCTCGCGTCCGAATCGATGTTGTTTGCCGGTCTGTTGGCGGCCTGGTTCGACTTGCGCGGGACGAATGCGGTCTGGCCCCCTTCTGGGACGAAACTCGACCTCGTCGGCGGCACGATCGGGACGGTTTTGCTCGGTATCGGAAGCGTCACGATGGGCGTCGCGCAGGTCGTCGCGGCCCGTGGCCGCCGTCAGGTCGCGCGGACCATGCTCGTGCTGACCCTCTTGTGCGCGCTCGCCTTCGTCTACGTCGCACTCGACGGGTGGGCCCACGCAAACTTTCAGGTCGATACGAATGCGTTTGGAACGATGTTTTACGTGCTGACCGGGACGCATCTGGCGCACGTAATCGCGGGTGCGATCCTGTTGACCGCACTGGCGATCTTCCTGGGAAAGCCCGCGTTTACGCGAGACAATCACGCCGGTGTCGAGGCGATCGCGTACTACTGGCATTTCGTCTTCGTCGTGTGGCTGGGCATCTACGCGACGATCTATCTGATTCGATGAAGAACGGCGCGCCTTTGCTGGCGGCGATCGCCGCGCTCGGTAGCGCGGCCGCGGCTGCCCTGCACGCGAATCCGGCGATCGTCGGAGGCTTGGCGACTATTGCGCTGCTGGCCATCGCCGTATATGCTGGGGCACTCGCGCTCGCGTTGAACGCCCCGAGCGACCTGAGCGAACCGCGCGAGCCGTGCGGCCCGTCCGGCGCGCCCGAACCGGTCGTGACGCGCGGCGGCCTATTCGGCCGAATGTGGGTTGCGGCGCTCGGTGCCTTCGCGCTCGCCGGGGTGGTGCCCCTGGTTTCGCTCGGGCGCCGCCCGCGCCGTCACGGCACGGCTTGGACGAAGGGCGCGCGACTGGTCACGCCCGAGGGACGGCTGCTGCGCCCCGGCGACGTCGCCATCGGCGGCATCGAGACCGTTTTCCCGGAAGGCCACGTCGGTTCGCCACTGTCCGCTACCCTGCTGCTGCGCCTGCAGGAGGGCGTGGTTTCGCTGCCGCCGGAGCGCGCCGGCTGGGTGCAACACGGCAATGTCGCGTACTCGAAGATCTGCACCCACGCGGGGTGCCCGGTCGCGATTTACCGGCACGCTTCGTACCAGCTATATTGCCCCTGTCACCAATCGGTCTTTGACGTCATTTTCGGTGCGCGACCGGTTGCGGGGCCGGCCACGAGGCCTCTGCCGCAACTCGGGCTCGACCTCGACGATGCGGGTTATCTGATAGCCCGTGGCGATTTCGCGGACCCGGTCGGCCCCGACGAGTGGTGGCGGACGACATGATCCTGCGCCGTATCGAACGCTTTTTCGACGAGCGCCTCGGCAGCGACGCCTGGATCCGCGAGGCCTTTGCGAAGATCTATCCGGACCACTGGTCGTTCTACCTGGGCGAGTTCGCACTGTATTGTTTCATCGTGCTGGTCGCGACCGGCATTTGGATGACGTTCTTCTATCAAGCCTCTACGGCCGAGGCGTATCCCTCGGTGATCGGTTTCTCGCACGCNNCACATGGGCCGCATCTTCTTTACGGCCGCCTTTCGCAAGCCGCGCGAGATCAACTGGGTGGTCGGCGTGCTCATGCTCGTGCTCGCGTCGGTGACCGGATTCACGGGCTATTCACTCCCCAACGATGCGCTCTCGGGGACCGGCTTGCGCATCGCGACGTCGGTTGCGATGTCGATTCCCTTCATCGGGGGCTGGGCGGCCGACTTTCTCAACGGCGGATCGTATCCAGGGCCGCTGTTGTTCGGCCGGCTGTACACGCTCCACGTGTATTTCTTGCCGGTAACGATCGGCATTCTGCTTTCGCTGCACTTGGGACTGTTGGTCTACCAGAAACATACGCAGTTCGTCCCGGATGCAACGCGGGTCGTGGGGCGACGCTTCTGGCCGGATTACGCCCTACGGACGCTATGCGCGCTCGCTGCGACCGTTGCGATCCTGCTTGCTCTCGGCTCGTTTATCGAGATCAATCCGATCGAGCTTTACGGGCCTTACCAGGATTGGACCGTTCCGAATCCAGCGGTGCCGGATTGGTACGCCGGCTGGCTCGAGGGCGCGCTGCGTCTCGGTCCGGCGGTCGAGTGGCGCATCTTCGGCCATCCGATCCCGGCCGTCTTTTGGCCCGGAGTCGTTTTGCCGCTGCTCGCATTCGCGCTCGTCATTACCTGGCCGTGGATCGACAAGCGCATCACTCGTGAGGACCGCCGTCACGACGTGCTCGTTCCGGCTAGCGCCGCTCCCTGGCGCGTCGGCGTGGGTACGGCGCTCATTTCCGCCGGGGTCGTGCTGACGCTGGCCGCGAGCGACGACCAGCAAGCGCGCGCGATGCACGTCCCCGTGGAAGCGCTCGTCACCCTGTACCGAGCGCTCTTCCCATTCGGCTCGATTGCGGCTGGCTTGATTGCCGCCGAGCTGGCGCGCGAGCTTCGATCGCGCTACGACCGGTACGGCACCGAGAACGAACGGGTCGTCGCGTTCGTGCGCAATGCCGGCGGCGGCTTCGACGAGGAAGAACCGAAGTCGGCATGATCGTCCTGCTATCGCTCGCGATCGCCGCCTTGCTGTATGGTTGGGGTTTCGCTCGCGTGCGGCGCGCGCATCGACCCTTTCCGCCGAGCGCGGTGCTCGCGTTCGCTCTCGCCCTCGCGGCGCTGGTGATTGCGTTGTTCGGCCCGATCGACGAACGCGCAACGTCGTCGCTGACCTGGCACATGGTGCAACACCTGATCTTGATCGGCGTCGTTGCGCCGCTGTTGCTTCTCGCTGCCGCGCCCCGGTTGGCATTGGCGGCGCTACCCTCCGGTCGAGCAGGTGCGTTGGCCGCCATCCTGCGATCGCCGCCGGCACGCGTCTTGGGTCACCCGGCGGTCGCCTGGCTACAGTTTGCTGCGGTACTGTACGCGACGCACTTCTCGCCCCTTTACGAGGCTGCGCTCGAACACGAGCCGGTTCACGCGGCGCTGCACGCGCTCTATCTGGGATCGGCTCTGATCTTTTGGGCGCCTTTGCTTGCCGTCGCGCCCGCGCCGCACGCGCCTTCGCATCCCGTGCGTCTGCTGGCGATATTCTTAGCGATTCCCATGAGCGCGTTCTTGGGCTTCGCGCTCTACGTTAGCCAGCACGTTCTCTACGCTCACTACGCTGCGCGACCGGGCGCACTAGACGACCAGGCCGCTGCGGGCGCGACCATGTGGATCCTCGGCGGGGCGCCGCTGTTCATCGTTCTCTTGTGGTGCGTCGCCGATTGGGGCGCGCGCGAGCGCCGGCTTGCCTGAAGCCATGTTCGCTGCGGGATTGTTTGTCATGTACCTGGCCGCGAGCGCGCCCGCACTACTCGCGTCGGGCAAGCTCGATTACGAGACGCGCTGCGCCTCGTGTCACGGCGAAGATCTGCGCGGAGGCGTAAACGCGCCGTCGCTGCGCGGCGCCGGCGCCGCCTACGTCGATTTCGAGCTGCAGACCGGGCGCATGCCCGCCGCGGTCCCATGGATCGAGGTCGGGCACCGGGGCCCGCAACTTACGCAAGCGACGATTGCCCGCATCGAAGCCTACGTAACGTCGGTCGCCCCCGGCGGCACGCCGATTCCGGAAATCGAAACGGGCGGCAATCTTCATCGTGGTCGCGAGCTGTACGACCAGAATTGCGAATCGTGCCACGGCAACGACGGTGACGGTGCCTCTATCGGCGGCAGCCTTTGGGCACCGACGTTACACGACGCGAGCGTCACCCAAGTCGCCGAAGCCATTCGCGTCGGCCCCGAAGAGATGCCGCGCTTCTCCGATCGCCAACTGAACCAGCGCGACATCAACGACGTGGCCTCGTACGTCGTCTCGCTCGACGTGGAGGCGGCCACGCCGCGCATCCCGTTCTCGTCGAGCGGCCCCGTTCCAGAGGGCCTTCTAGGCTGGCTCGCAGTCGGCACACTCGTCGCGGGAGCGTCCTTGTTTTCACGCGCCCGCCGCCCAATGTAGCATTCCACGCTCGTCAAAGACGCGGCGCTGGTACTTTCGGGTACATGCCCAGGCGGATGTAGCACCCAAACAGAAAAGCGGATTAAGGACGCCGGCGTAATCAGTCGGCGTCTACCTCTCTGCCTCCGGCCTTGGCTGCGGGCTGAAATCACTCTGAAGTTACCGTAAGGAATGTCGCAAATGAAAGCTCTCACCCTTGCAGCCGTAGGGCTCGCACTGGCGCTGCCGTCGAACGCAATGGCCGCCCAATCGGGCGATGCGTGGTACGCGCAATCGGTTCAGACCGGCCTTCGCGCTATCGATAGCACGCCTGCCGTCGAGTCGCTCGTACGGCCGTTCTTCGTGCCGTTCGCCGTACGCGTTCGGCCCCATACGGGGACGCCGACGTTCTACGCCAACCTCGTCGCGAGCGGCGAAGACGTCGCCCACGTACCGTGCTTCGGTTGCGTGGATGACACGGCCGGTACGTTCGGCCTGCCGGTCTCGTTCAATTATGTGCCGAGTGGCTCGACCTGGCAATACAACGTCGCTTGGACCAACCTCTCTTTCAGCGGAACGTGTGCGGTTTCGTATGCCGTCGCATCGGGGACGACCGTCATCTCCAAGAATTCGGCTAAGGTAAAGGTCAGCGGAGAAGGCGGCTACGATTGGGCTTGGGCTTCGGCACCGGTTACGTTCTCGGGTGCCGCCGTCTTGACCGGGAAGGTCGTCTGCGACAAAGAAAAGAGCACGGTCACTGCGGCAATGATGTTCGAATAACTTGCGCCGCGCCGGACGGTCGCGAGAAGCCCGGTCCTGCGCGTAAAAACGTAATTCAATCGTGGTGCTCTGTGAAGAATCAACCTGGGGCCGGCGATGAGCCGGCCGAACCCGGCTCCTCCGCCGGGCCCGACCGATCGGATACCGTCGGCGACTCCACCACGGGCGTGAAATCACAACCGTGGTGGAGTCAGGCGGTCGTGCAGTTTCTGTTGCCTGCCTCGATCTCGACGCTCGTCGCGGCCGGCGTCAGTATCTACACTCAGTACAACGCCTCGCGAGAGAATGCGCAAACATACAATGCGAGCTTCGAGAAGCTGCTGGCTGACTCAGTCGTTGCGAACAAGGCGTTTTATACCGGTGACACTCAGCAAGCAGCGGCGACCCTCTTGGCGCTGCAAGATCTTGCGGAGACCGAGCAGCAGAAGGAGACGGTGCTGCTGATCGGCGCGCGGTTGGTCCATGTCAATCCCGACCCAAGCGCGGCGGCCGCCCCTGCGCGAGCGCTCGCCGTGATGCTTGATTCGGCCGATCATGACGCAATTCTCCATACGTTCATCCACAGCCGGTCCTATTTCGACCTCGTGACGTCCGCGTACGCCGATGAATACTTCGAGGACGCCGAGCAAAAGCGCAAGCAGCTCATGGCGACGCTCAACGGCGATCAGCCGGTCGGAACCGAACCTGAGGAAGCGTTGCTTGAGAAGCTAGGCCCGGCGCAAGATCGCGCCGGCTGGGTCAATCTCGCCACCTTTTCGACAACCTACCACCATGCGATCACTCCAACGCAACCAAACGTGCACCGATCGCGAGTCACCGGTGCGGCACAGACGGTCGCACCCAAGACGGCGGTCGCCTTCGTTTCGGAGATGGCCGAGGTTGCAAGCGGCAACTTGGGGCACGCGTGCAATGTGCGCGCGCAGTATGCGGTCGAGATGCCCGAGGCGTCGCCAAGTCCGCTCCCGGCTTCCGCGGCCGCCGATCCAAAGTGCGCACCGCCGCCGGTCGGCGCAATGCCGCCGCTGATCGGAGCGACATCATGGACGGCGCGCCGTCCGGCAGGACTGCTCGTTCTTGGCGCGCGCCTCTTACGTGACCGTCCGCCGGTCGTGTTCGTCAACCCTGACGGCACGTTCATGCAGGGGAGTCTGGGCCGGCTCGTCGGCGTAGTTCCGGCCGGGACGTGCGTCGACGTCATCGCCGACGACGTTCGTCCGGTCCTCGTCTTCGTTGAATCGCAGTATCTGCGCGGGAAACCTCAGCCGCACGTGACGCCCGAGCCCGATCACTGGGCCGGCCTGATCCATCTGTGGGCGCACGTCGCGCCGTCGAAGAGCGGGTGCGCCTTCCCAACGGCGAAACCCGTGATGTAACGCCCGCAACGACGTCCCGGCACGCCGATCGTCTGCTTGCCGTTGGCGGTTTTTCGCGAGACGCAGGGTCCTGAGGCAGCTTCATTGGAGAGGCAGTCATGGCGAGCAAAGATGCGCGCGTTGCGATCCCCGGCAGCCGGCGCGACGCTCCGGCCGGCGCGGTCGTGGTGGGCGTTCCCGACACTACCGCATGCACCACCGTGACCATCGTCCTGCGGCCACGCTCATCGACGCGCGCCGCGCTCGATGAACTGACGCGCCGGCCGCCGAGCGCGCGCGCGTACCTTTCGCGCGAGGCCTTCGCCGCCGAGTATGGGGCTAACCCGGCCGACGTGGCCGCTGTCGAACGCTTCGCATTGGACAGCGGATTGATCGTGCTCGAAGCCAGCTTAGGGCGTCGCAGCGTCGTCGTGGAAGGCACCCTCGCCGACCTCGCGACCGCCTTCAGCACGAGCTTCAAAATGTACCGAAGCGGCGGCGTTGACTTTCGCGGTAGAACCGGGGAATTGAGCGTTCCAGCCGCAGTCGCACCCATGATCTCCGGCGTTTTCGGGCTCGACGAGCGGCCCCAGGCGCGCGCCCACTATCGCCGGGCGATCCGTCCGGCAGCAGCCTCCGAAGAAACGTCCTACGCCCCGCCGACCATCGGCCAAGCCTACGCGTTTCCAAGCGGTCTCGACGGCACCGGCGAGACGATCGCACTCATCGAGCTCGGCGGCGGCTTCTCGCAAAGCGACCTCGATACGTTTTTTTCAGGCCTTGGTATCGCGACGCCGTCAGTTACGAGCGTTGGCGTCGATGGGGCGACCAACGTGCCGGATCAGGATCCCGACGGCGCCGACGGCGAAGTGCTGCTCGACATCGAGGTCGCGGGCTCGCTTGCGCCAGGCGCGAAGATCGTGGTCTATTTTGGACCGAACACAGATCAGGGTTTTCTTGACACGGTCACGACGGCGATCCACGACACGACGAATAAGCCCTCAATCGTCTCGATCAGCTGGGGCGGACCCGAGTCGACCTGGACCTCGTCGGCCCTCACGAACTTCGACACCGCGTTCGCCGACGGGGCCACGATGGGGATCACCGTGCTGGTCGCGGCGGGAGACGGCGGCTCGAGCGACGGCGAAAGTGACGGCGCCGCACACGTCGACTTCCCCGCCTCGAGCCCGCACGTGGTGGCCTGCGGCGGAACGGAGCTCGTGCTTAGAGGCACGACGATTGCAAGCGAGACCGTGTGGAATGACGGAAGCGACGGCGGGGCCACCGGCGGCGGCGTGAGCGACGTCTTCCCGCTTCCGGCGTGGCAGCAGAACGCCGGCGTGCCGCCGTCCGCGAACCCGGGCGGCCATATTGGCCGCGGCGTCCCCGACGTGGCCGGCGACGCCAGCCCGGAGACCGGCTATAACGTCGTTATCGACGGGAGCGCAACCGTCGTCGGCGGCACAAGCGCCGTGGCGCCGCTTTATGCGGGTCTCGTCGCGCGCATCAATCAGCAGTTAAAGACGCCGCTTGGTTTAGTAAACCCCCAGCTCTATGCCAACCCAAACGCATTTCACGACATTACGTCCGGCAACAACGGAGCTTATAGCGCCGGGCCTGGATGGGATGCTTGCACCGGCCTCGGCAGTCCCGACGGCACGCTGTTGCTGACCGCATTGTCCACGCCGGCACCCACACCCACGCCGGCGCCGTCACCCACGCCGCCGTCGCCCCCGCCGGCTCCAACGCCGACTCCGACTCCGACACCGACTCCGACTCCGACACCGACTCCGACCCCGTCACCGACGCCGCCACCCTCCGAACAACTTTGACGCCCGCGCGGGCCTACGTTGATTTGTCGCCGTCCCTCGAGCCTCTGTCGTCGGAGGAACGGCTCGTTGCGATTAAGCGTGGCGGGGCAAATGCGCGACGACGTCCTCGTGCGCGAGCGTTACTTTAACTTTGTTTCCGAAATGAGCGAGCGCGAGTTTAATCAGAGGACCGAGCGGAAGCAGACCGGCAATTGCGGAGATCGGAATCGTCACGTCGCCGACCGCCGTAACCCTGAAGCCGACCGCGGATGCGTTTCCCCACGCTGCTGGTGAAGCGCCGCTCGAGTCGATGGCGTGCGTGTCGTCGACGCGGCCCTGCGCCGCGCCGCCGACTGGCTCTTTAAAAGCCACCTGAAAGGGACCGTCTTTGAGAGGGTTTATCGTCGTGCTGCCGATCTGCACGCCGACGACTCGGACGCTCACGACGAGCGAAAGACAGCCTGGAAGTGCCTTTTCCGTATCGTCTTCGAGAAAAAAACCAACTGAGGCGAGCTCGAAACCGAGCGCCTTTGCCAAGACTTTGCGGTCGGACCATATCTCTGATGGCAATGTGTTATCTCCAGCTCAAAGTGTGCGATTCGAGTTTCGTCCTCATGGACTGAGCCTCCCCGGGCTTGGAAACGGCATCCAGGTCGTGCCGCTCAAATTGAGTTGTGGACCGAACCCGTAAACGGCGTACGCGTCGTCCGCGTCGCGCTGCATCGTCAGTGCGACGTAGGTGATTTCGTTTGGTTCGATTGCGTGGGGAAGGGTCGCCGGTTGGGTGAAGATGAGGGGCGTCACGCCCAAAAGCTGCGTCGGTAAAGAGGCCTCGATGTGGATCCAGTGAGGGCTCGTCGTGAGGTACTCGTCGTAGTCGATGTAGAAGGAGTAGGACCCAAGCTGGGCCTCGTTCTGGATCGGCGAGTGGGGCAGAATCGCCGACGAGACGTTGTTCGTGGCTGCGACGAGATTGCTAACGTTGGCGGGATTTACCGCGTTGCCGGCCGTGCCGAGCTGTTGCTGGTCGAGAAACGCTATCATGCAATCCTCGATTGAGCGGGCGCTCTCGTCACTGATGGTAAAGACGACCGTCGAGTTTACCTTGCTGACGGCGCCCTCGGCGCGATCTTGCCGTTGTTCCTCGATCCAAGAAGCGAGGTCTGCAGCCCACCGGCTCTGCGCGTCGGCGTACGCAGCTGCGCTTCCGACGCCGAGCGCATCGGTTAGTGCGGCAAGTACGACGTCTCCGGGCGGCGTTCCCTGAACCCATCCGAGGATGCCGCTCTCGGGACCGAAATGCGAATAACCGGAAAGGACCCGGTGCGGTACGGGCCGGTTCGGTCTCTGTGCGGTGATCGTCGGGCCGGCAAAGCCGTTCGTAACGTCGATCATCGTATAATTTAAATTCGCGCCACAGATGCGAACGGTGTTGTCTGAGCCGGGCTCGTGCGTCTGCCAAAAGACCTGCAACGCGGGATCCGAGCCAACGTTGTCGCCGCCCATGCTGAAAGCGAAGAGCCCGTCGAGCGATCCGTCGTTCCAGCGCAAGAGCCACTCGCGGTTTAACCGCAAGAGGAAATCGCTGCCGTAATCGAGGTCGGTGAGAACGTTCGCCCCCACCGTCAAGAGATGCTTGAAAAGCATCTTTTGAAGATAACCGAGCACGCTCTTGCCCATTTGGGCTAGAGTCGACCCATGATTTGCCCCCGCCATCGACACGAGGTGCGACGGGATGACCTTGCCGGTCGCCAGCCGATTGAGAAGCCAGCGGCGCGCGACCAGCGCACCGGTTGAGTGACACACGATGGCGGCGCCCTGCATGGTAAACGCGCCTCCATTCTCGAGCGCGCGCATACGAGTTTCCATCGCTTCCGCGAGGTCGTCGATGGTAATCGTGTCGTCAAGCGAATTGAACGCTGCCAGGACGATTCGATCGACCGAGGGGAGAGCCGCTTTCAAGCGGCTAGGTAGATCGAAATATGCTCCGAGCGACGTCTCGCTGTAACCGTGAACAAACAGAACGTCCATATATGTCTGCGCAGTGTTCTTCTGAGTGCAGGCGTGGAGGAATGTTGCGCTCGGGCTTCGCGGTCAAGCTGCCAAGCCCTAGCGTTGTTCGGAAGCTGGAAACCAAGAATGCGGCGTGGAATAGCCTCGGGCACATCGGGAATCCCAGCTCAACGTAGGAGCCATTGCGATGACGCCCCATGCAACAGCGACCCTGGACCACCCGGTCCTCAGTTCCACCGAAGCTCAGCTTTACGTGGTCGACGTTAAGGCATCGTGCGCGTTCTTTACATCCAAGCTCGGCTTCGCAGTCGCCTTCACGTATGGCGATCCGCCATTCTACGGACAGGTTCGCCGGGATAATGCGCGACTGAACCTGCGATTGGTTGGTGAGCCGGTCTTCGCCGGCGACATCCGCGAGCGAGAGCATCTGCTCTCAGCTTCGATTACCGTTAACACAGCCGGCGAGATCGGTCGACTCTTCATCGATTTTCAATCGGCCGGAGTGCGGTTCGATCAAAACCTGAAAGAGGAGCCGTGGGGAGCGAAGACTTTCGTTGTTATAGACCCCGACGGGAACCTTATCTTGTTTGCCGGTCCTATTGATCCGCTATCGTCGTGATCAGGTGTCCGCATTCACTGACGCGATGCGCTTCCGGCGATGTCGAGGCGCCTGCCTCAACCCAAGTGCGTCTTTAGCCGGGCGGTCCGCCGCCGGTTAGACCCCCGCCGCTGTCGGTGCCGGTGCCGCCGTCGTCGAGGACGACGACGCTGTGACCGGCGGCGACCCTTGGCGCGTGATGGCCGGCGCCCGCCAAGAGAAACGACGTAAGGATGGCTGTAAGCAGGACTGCAAACATTGTAATCTGCCTTCATGGGTTCAGCGGCAGTACTTCGGCCGCCACCCTCAATAATGAAGCAGTCTTCTAGTGAATACTATCTATATTATTATCATATATATGTGTATTTAACCTGTATGGTAATGTCGAGGTTTCTACCTCGTCCGCACGAATAACGCTCGCGAGCCTAACCCGCTAGCTTAAAGCGATAGGTACTTCTCGCCATTGGCCGCCGCCGGCCCTGCTCGGTAAAAAGCCGGCCGAGCGCGCCCACTAGCCCCCGACGGAGGGAATATGTCCGCAAAGCATCCGCTCAGCCGAACTCAAATCGAGCCGGCCGCCGGTTTGGCCGAAGCTCGGACCGCGTGGCTGGACGGGCGGTACGCAGAATGCCTCGCACAGCTTGATTTGACGGAGCCGCAGCGCTCGCACGAGCACCTCGAGGCGGCACTTCTTCGCGCTCGCGTCCTGCTGCGGACGAGTGACGCCGCCGGCGCGGCCGAGGCGCTTCGAGGTACCGACGGTTATGCGCGCCTCGACGTCGACGCGG
Source organism: Candidatus Tityobacter terrigena (assembly GCA_003156715.1). Lineage (GTDB taxonomy): Bacteria > Vulcanimicrobiota > Vulcanimicrobiia > Vulcanimicrobiales > Vulcanimicrobiaceae > Tityobacter > Tityobacter terrigena. The sequence continues at coordinate 224,434 of PMHO01000053.1, read as the reverse complement.
CCGACTCGATCAGGACGCTGCGAGGGATCGCGAAGTATCGCATGGGCAAACGCGAGGCGGGACTGGCGCTTTTGTCTTCGCCTATCGCTGCGCGCGACAAGTACGTGATCGCCGAGCGCGCCTACTACCATGCGCTCGCCCTCTGGCTTGCGAGGGACCTCAACGCAGCCGAGAAAGTTCTCGCCGCGGCTCTGGACGCGCAGGCCGACGTCATGTATGCGCGCGCCCTCGGGCTCTTGGGCTGGATTGAGACCAGTCGCGGCCACTACGTGTTGGCGTCGCGCACTTTTATGGACGCGCTAGCTGCGGGCCGCAGCGCTCGCCATCGGGACGAACATTTGCTGGCGAGCATGCTGCACGTCCTTGCCGGCTTCGCCTTCGAACTGCTGGACGTCCACCTTGCCAGAGTCGTCGAGCGCGAGTACGAACAGGTACGCTGGTCCGAGGATCTGTCGGTCATTCACTCGTACGTCTTGCAAGCTCGATCGTCGTCGGCGCTGTTGGCCGGCGATCCGCATCGCGCGTGGACTCTCCTTGGCGAAGCGCTTGCGGTCACGTCAGAACAGGCTCCGCTGATTCACGCTCACGTAACGTTTGCTTCATTACATCGCGTCATGGGCGACTCGTTTGCACCCCGGCAGCATCTTGCCGCGGCGCGTGCTCTCATTGGCCAAGTCGTTTGGAGCGAATCGACCCAAGATGGTCGCATGGCGCTCCTCGAATACGCGGCCGAGGCCGCACGCCTCAACGAGGGTTCCGCGGCACAAGCCTTGATGCGGTATCATTCGGCGCGCAAGGCGGTCGACTCGCTTGCATCGCTCGAGGCCGACCCTCGAGCGGAGGCGCTCGAGCGCCACGCCTCCGCTCTCGTGGCCCGAATGAATGACAAAGGCGCCACCGATCAGTTACGAGCGACGGCCGGCTGCTGGGCGAAGATCGGGTACCATATGCGGCACGGCGAAACGTTGCTCGATCTCCACGAGACGCAAGCCTCGGCCGACCTCCTTCGACAGGTGGCGGCCATCGCCAAGCCCGTGCCGCGCTCGTGGCTGAACGAGGAAGTAAAACGGCGCGGCCTCGGGAGCGACAAAGGCAGCGTTCTGTCTGCGGCCGAGCGCCGCGTCATGGCGGCGATCTGCGAAGGTAAATCGGCGCGCCAGATCGCGGGCGAACTCGGCCGCAGCGTCTCGACGATCAACAACCAGACGCGTGCCATCTACGATGCGCTCGGCGTGCGCAGCCGTGCCGCCCTCATCGCAAACTACGGCGCCCAAGCGGCCAGGAGCTCAGCAACGCTCTGAGCGCCGGCAGCGTCTCACTTACCGTCCGGCAGGCGCTCGAACGGCGCCGCCGGCCTGTTCTTAACGATCTCTTCAAGCGTGTGAACGCCAAACAATACTTCGATTCGAGCATCGCGGAAAGCACGATAACGCCAGCGTCCCTCACGCAGCAAGTATACGTAATCGACGAGGTTGCGGCCGCTCGAGTCGCTTGAGCGAAAGGCGAAGGCCCGGGCGCTTGCATTGATAGCGATGCTTCCCGCAACATCAGCACCGCGCGGCCGGCTATCGCCGGCAGGGGGATAAAGCGAGGTCATCCGATTTTGATCCGCGTCGTACACGGAGAGCGCAAGCTGCGGAAGCCTGGTCCAATGGATTTCGCTTTCGCGGAGCACTGCGTAACGATCTCCCACGAATCCGAGCGTCCACCCCGAAAGCGCCGCGAGTGTCTGCAATCGCGAACTGAAAACGAGCATGCATCCTGCCGAGGGCGAGAGATGCGTTCGAACGTAAATGCGTTCGCCTCGCTCGAAGATCGCAAGCAGCGAACCGAGACAGTCGATCCGTGCCTCACCGCGACGAAAATCTGCGCGGGCCGCCGGGCCCCGCCACAGCGCAGCCCCTCGGAGACTCCGATCGAGCCTGTCGTAGCGAACGATTCGAAGCGGCCGTTCTAACCCCGAGCCGGGGCCTGCCGTGTAGTAAGCGAGGAGAAAAATGTTTCCCGCCACCGAGGTCCGGTAGTCCCCGATCGGTCGCGCAAGCTCGGCGTTCGAAAAACGCGTGGTTGGAACTCCGGCTTCTACGAGCTCGCTGAAAACGGTTGTGGCGCTCGCGTGCGCGCGAACGCCCACGAACGCAAAAGCGACCGCCACGATAGGGAACAGGCGTCTATTTCTCAGCACGCCCCGTTACGAACTCGACGACGCGTTCGACGACGGCGGGATCGCGCAGGATGCGCGAATGCCCCAGGCCGTCGACTTCGAGGAACGTGCTTCCCCGCCACGCGGCAGCGACCGCTCGGGCGCCGCGTACGTCGCAGGTGCGGTCGTCCGTAGAATGCACGATTAGCGCCGGAACGTCGAGCCTGGCCGCGGTCTCGGGCAAAACCAACGATCCGGCATGGAGACCGCGGGCGCGCATCGTTGCGAGAAGTGCGTCGCCATCGACACCAGCTTCACCCGCAAACCATCGCACGTAGCGATCGTACCGCTCGGGCGTCGCGATGAGTGCGACACGTTGCGCTTGCAAGCCGCGCTCGAGCGCAATCGCCGTCGACGGACAGCCGGCTGAGTGGGCGATCGCCCCGGCCAGCGCTGCGATGCGGGTACCGAGCGCAGCGACCGTCTCGGCGCATTCGGTTAGCGTGGCGGTCGTGCCGGCACTCTCGCCATGCGCCGGAAGGTCCAGCGCGACGGCGCTCATGCCTCGAGCCAGCAAGGGCGCGACGAACGCATCGAGGTCAGCGTGGGTGCCCTCCCAGCCATGGACGAGCAGAACGGCTGGGCCGGAACCGATCGTCCAGAATGCAATCGGCCCATGCCGTGAGTCGAGGGTCGTGCGGAAATCCCACGCCACATTTGAGGCAACCGGCGGACGTCGCTCGGGGGGTGAGCAACCGCGTCGCAATGCGCTCGAGTTCGCCGGTTTTCTCGAAGGGTTCTGCCGCATCGGGCATCATCATACGGGTTTCCTTGTCACTTTCGGAGTCTCCGCGCTTCGTAGATTCGAGACTTGTGGTTGAGGGGCGAGCGGCCCGGTCGCAGGCTTCCGTCGTTGCAGCATCGCGCTGAGCGCTACGGCCAACGCCGAAAGCGGGAGCAAGAAGAAGATGGCATCGGCAAACCCCGCGCTCTCCGCTTGTTGGCGAACGAGCGCCGCCAGCTGCACGGTGCCGTGTGGAAGCGCCGCTAGCGCGCGAACCTTCGGATGCGCCAGGGTAACGGCGCCGCGCAAAATATCTGAGTGAAAATACGTCCGCCGGTCGAACAAGGTAATCAACAGGGTGCTGATGATCGAGCCTCCGAGTTGAACGCTCAGGCTCACGAACGAGCTCGCCTTCGGAGAATCTTGCGGCGCTACCGATCCGAGGATTCCGACGAGCAGGGGGACGAGCAGCATCGATTGCCCGATACCGCCGATGACCAGCCAAACGAAGAACGTTCCGAACTCGCTGCTCGTGGTCATGTGCGAACTGAGCCCAAGTGCGCTGACGGCGCTCAGCGCGAATCCGAGCGCGAGCGGGAAGCGAAAATCGAACCTCGTGGCGACGCGGGCCACCAGCGGCGTAAGCACCAGCACGGGGAGCGCGCGGGTCAGCACGAGCAGCCCTGCTAGGGTCGCCGTGAACCCAAGCGTTCGCTGTGCGTATTGCGGGAGCAGCACCGTCGGGCCGAACACCGTCATGCCCAGCATGAGCGCAACCGGCAATCCGAAACGAAGGTTGCGGTAGCGAAAGATCCGTAGGTCGACGATCGGACGGCGGGCGCCGTAAAGCTCCCACCAGATAAACGCCCCGAGCCCGGCCGCGCACGCGATGGACAGCGTGACGATCCCGCTGTCGCCAAACCAGTCGTGGCGTTCGCCCTCGTCGAGCACGTACTGCATGCAGCCGAGGGCGACGGCCAAGAGCGCGATTCCGACCGTGTCGAGCGGGATCCTTTGCGGTTTCGTCGGGTTGCGCAGCGTGGTCAGCACGATCAGGGCCGCAATTGAACCCGGCACGAGGTTGATGTCGAAAACCCACGGCCAGGAAAACTGGTCCGTCAGCGCGCCGCCGAGCGTCGGGCCGAGCGCGGGGCCGAAGGTCAGTGCGACGGCGAACAGCGCCGAGCTTGTCCCCAGCTTTTCCGGCGGAAAGGTGTCGCGCAGGATGATCTGCGACGTGGCGATCAGGCCGCCGCCGAACATGCCCTGGATGATGCGAAACGCCACCAGCGTCTGGAGAGTCGTAGCGGTTCCGCACAAAAAAGATGCGACGGTGAAGCCGACAATCGAGGTCGCATAGTATTGCCGCCGTCCGAAGCGCTGCAGAAAGTACGGCGCTAGCGGGATCGCCACGACATTGGAAATGATGTAGCCGGTGATGATCCACGTGCCGTCGTCGATAGTGGCGCCGACGTTGCCTTCGATTGTCGGCAGCGCGACGTTGACGATGGTGGCGTCGAGGGTTTGCAGCAGGGCTGCGAGCATGACCCCGATGACGATGAGCGTTCGGCGCGCGCCATACTCGACGACGGGCGCCACGCGAACGGAACCGGCCGTCACCCGCGCGCTGCTTTGCAGCGGCAGGTCAGCCCTCGTCGGAACGGGCAGCGCGCTTACGGCCATATTAGAAATGAACGACCGGTCGGTTTATTGGCCGAAAAAAAGGCCCGGCCGTGTTAGCGCGCATCCGGCACCAGGATGGATTGCAGATAGGCGCTGAGTTGCGCCGTCACCGCCCGCATGAGGGCCGGTTCTCGATAGATCTTGATAAGCATCATACCGCCCTCGAGAGCCGCGACGACCGCCGTGGCGATCTCGTCGGCCGGAGCCAGCAGTCGGAATTCCCCTGCCGCCATCCCGTCGCTCAAAATGTCCCTGATCGTCGCCCGCCAGGAGTTCAGTGCGCCGCGAGCCAGCGCGCTTAAGGCCGGGTGCGTGTCGTCCGCCTCGACCGCCGTATTCAAAATGGGGCATCCGCCCTTCATCAAGCGCTGGCCGGCGATCGTGCTATAGAGCTCGAGGATCGCGAAAATCCGCTCGCGCGCGCCCGCACCCGAACGGGCGGCTTCGTTCAGCCGCGTCAGCACTGCTCCGGCGGCGTATTCGAAACACGCCATTGCCAGCGCGTCCTTCGATTCGAAATGGTTGTAGACGCCGCCCTTTTCCAGACCGGCGGCGGCTGAGACGTCGGCCACCGAGGTTCCGGAATAGCCACGCACGTTGAACAGGTCGGCAGCCTCGCGCACGATACGCGCGCGCGTCCGCTGCCCTTTCGTCTTTGCGCGTTCGCTCGCAGGCACGCTGCGATCGGCGACCCGATGCCTCGCCATGCGTGCCACGCTAGCATCGGCGACAAAAAAAGTCAAGGCGGTCGGTTTTTTTTTAGGCCGCCTTCTTCAAGAATAGGTGGACGAAACTGGCGAGCCTCTCGACGGTATCAAAGGCGACTCTCGCTAAAGAAAGCTCCGCGTGCCTCGATTTGCACTGTTGCTCGTCGCTTCGTGTCTGTTTGTGTCGTGTTTGGGGGCCTTGGCGGCCGACGCGGATCAAGCGCCGCCCGCGACCGCGACGGCCAATCCAAGTACCCCGCCGGCCAACCCCACGACGGTCGACGTTCCGGTCTTGTCGCCGCCTCCCGCGATCGCAGGAGCGCTGGATCCGACCTGGTCCAAAGCGGCCAAGATCGGCTTGCTCACGGACTTTACGTATCGCCGGGCCGCCGAGCAGCCGACCGACGTATACATCGCTCAGGACGCGAACGCATTGTATTTCGCATTCGTCGTCACGCAGCCGCAGCCCGTGCTCGAGCAGCAGCAGACGAACGGATCGTCGGTCACGAGTGACGACTACGTGATCGCGTATTTGTGGCCGCAGGGGACACAGGGGTTTGCCTACTCCTTCGCCGCAAATCCGCGCGGCACGCGCTATCAGACCTCGAGCGAGAATAGCGCCTACACGCCGCAATGGAGCGCGGTCGGCGAGAAGACGGCAACGGGCTATGTCGTGACGATGCGCATTCCACTGGGCGTCATTCGCAGCGGCGGGTCGAAAACGTGGCGCGCGCAATTCGGGCGCGCGACAGTCGCCACGAACGGTCTCTCGGTTTGGACGTACTCGCCGCGCCAGCAGAACGCGAACGACCCAATCTTCGCGGGTACGTTGCTCAACGTCGGCATCGGCGGCGGGGGTACCAATCGTCCCCGGCCGCGCGCGCAGGTCTATGGTCTGGGAGAACTCACCACGCCGGCCAACGGCGGAAGCACTTCGCGAATGGGGGCCGATCTGTCGCTCCCCGTCACGCCGACAGCCTCACTCGTTGCCACCATCCATCCCGATTACTCCAATGTCGAGCTCGACCAGCAAACGATCGCGCCAAGCGCCTTCGCGTATCAATATCAAGAAGTACGTCCGTTCTTTACCCAAGCGGCCCAGGCGTTCAACTTCAACATATCGTGTTCCAACTGCCCGACTTTTCTTTATACACCGGCGATTCCGACCTTCCGCGACGGCTACGCGCTCGAGGGCACGCAGGGGCACTTCACCTTCGCGGGTTTCGACGCGGTCGGCTACGGGCGCATCGACGAGGCCCAAGCCGTCGACTACAATGTCGAAACCGCCGAGAATGCGTACGGCGTCAACCTGCAGCGCATCGCAGTCAACGAGGCTAGCGGCTTGAGCGACGATCTGACTTCGATAACGACGGGCGTCCTCAACCAGCGCACACACTTCTTCGTCTACGCCAATGCGGCAATGGATCGGGGCAGCAATGTCACCGCGCCGGGAGAGGGAAATTATGCTGAGGCCGGCGGCGGCTACGCTAGTTCCACGGCAGTCGCCGTGGTGAACTACCAGACGCTCGGGCCCGAGTTCGCGCCGGTCGACAGCTATGTGGCTCAATCCGGCATCACTGGTTACGAAGCATTCGCCAAGAAAACGTTGAACTTCTCGCCCGGCGCACCGCTCCACGACATTCAGGCGCAGACCTTTTACGCTTGGTACCACGATCCGACCGGCGGCCCGGCGCAAGTCGATGCGGCCGAGAACCTTTTTTTTGACTTCCGCAACCTCATGACGCTGCGTTTCTTCGGGTCTAGTTCGGCAGTGAAGGTCACAGACGGCGAGTTTCTACCATTCGACGGTAACGAGATTTACCTGGGGTACCGGATTGCAACGAATACGCCGACATACATCCAATACAGCGGCGGACCGTACTACCACGGGCATCTCGACGCTTGGTCCTACGTGACGACGCTGCCGGTCATGCACAAGCTCAACCTGCATCTCGAGGACGATGAGGACAACTACCTCTCGACCTATCCCGGCGAAATTGGCGGCGCGCAGTGGCTCGAGCGCGCCAGCCTCGATTGGCAGATCAGTCACGATGCGTCGTTCGATGTCGGCGTCCGTCGCATCATCGGCCGCAATCTGCCGAACGCGATCGAGCCCCCGACTTTTCAATACGTCGACGCAAGCAACGTCAGTCTCGCCTTTCACTTCCTCGCAGCCAAGAATGAGTTCTACTTCGTGTACGGCGATCCGAATAGCTTGGCCACGACTCCGGCGCTCTATCTAAAGTGGATCCGCTACATCGGCGCACCCAAGGGTACCTGAGGCGAGTCGCCGCTTTGCAGGGCGTAAGCGCGCGAGCGGCAAGGTCCATCTGGGATGAAGCGCCTCTGCACTACACTATTGGTCGCAAGCCTGGCGCTCGTCGTTAACGTGGCTTCCGCCATGGCGCAAGCCGGCGAAGCGCCAGTTCCGCCTACGCCGTTCGCCTCGCCGTCGCCGCTTCCGTCGGCGCAAGGGTTGCCCAGCGCAATGCCTTCGGTGGCGCCGGGGCCTTCGGCGGTGCCGGCCGGTGTCGTGCCGTCGAGCTTGCATCTGACCGTAACCGGTGATCCGGCCGACCCAACGTTCTTGGAGGCCACGCTGCGCGACGCGGTGGAACGCGCCGTTCGCCCCACGCTGCAGCCCGGCGCGGTCGTCACACTCGGTCCGTTCACTCCAGCCCCGCAGGCGCTGCAGGTCGGGTTCGAAACGGCCTTCACGATTCCGGTAACGATTCGCGCCGGCGCCGGCACGGTGCCGGTCGAGGGATCGGTCGACGCTGACGTGCTGAACGTCGACAGCCGCCCCTTCATGCCCCCGCTCCTATCCTTCGACGATGATCCGGAGCGAATTACCGGCGACGGCGTCTTGTTCCGCGGCTCAGTCGATGCGGCGCGGCCGATGCGGCTCTACTACTACCATCAAAATACGGGCCCGGGCCGGCGCGTGCTCGTACTGCTCTCTAGCAATACGACGACGCGCGTCGCGCTGATCGATGCCGTGGCCGGTCCGAGCGTCGATGTGATGAGCGTCGGACATTCCGTTTCGCGCACGTTCTTGCTCGTCAAGCCGCGCAACGAAGGGACGATCGTCGACGTAACGGCACCGGCCCTGGCGCAGCACGATTTGATAGCGCAAGCGGGCGACGTCATCGCCGGCGCTCTGGACGTGCGCGTGCTGATGGGCGGACCGGTCACGCTGACCGTGATGGCCATCCCCTCCGATGCCGATCCGGCCGCGTACCTCCAAGCACCCAAGCTTCCCGGAGACGGACACAACCGTCACGGGACATTCGATCTGGTTGGCTACGGCGAGAGCCTTCTAACCTATACCGTCGGCGGGCCGGACGCCTCGCTCAGTTACGGCGGCCGGGACCGCTCNNCGTAGCAGCTTTCTCGTCGACGGAACGCTGCAAACGGTCGACTGCGTTCGCCTTCCGAATCGCTACCAAATCTCGAGCTACCAGCTGGCAGCACAGAGCAAAGCGACGATAGAAGTATTGACCATGACCGACGGGGGCTCGAGCTACCCGATCGAAGTCGGCATCACCGCGACGCCGCCGCTTCCCACGGCGCCTCCGATGTTCGCGCCCGACGGCTGCTTCCCGAAACCCGTCCCGCCCAGCCCGGCCGCGACGCCGNNAGCGGGTTGCCGTCGGAGTCGTAGACGAACTCCTCGTACAGCGCCTGGGCCAGCCCGGCCGCGACGCCGCCGGGTCTGCAATCGCCGGAACCGAGTCCGTCAGGGCCCGCGCCGTCGCCGGCTCCTACGTAAGGCGGGCGCTGCCAACGGGCCGTCTTATTCTTGTACTTCGGAGCCGTCTTGCGACCAGCGCGTGTGGAAGCTGCCGTCTTTGTCGATTCGGCGGTAGGTGTGGGCGCCGAAGTAGTCGCGTAGGCCCTGGATGAGATTTGCGGGGCCGCGCGCGCGCCGGTAGCCGTCGTAGTATGCGAGCGCAGAAGAAGATGCCGGCACGGGTATGCACGCATCGATGGCGGCCGCGACGACGCGGCGCCAAGCATCCTGCGCGTTGCCGAGCGCGTCGCGAAAATATGGCGCAAGCATGAGGTTTTCGAGGTTCGCATCGGCGGCGTACGCCTCTTTGATGCGGTCGAGGAAGGCGGCTCGGATAATGCAGCCGCCGCGCCAAATCGTCGCGAGCGAACCCAAATCGAGTTTCCAGCCATACTCGGCCGAAGCGGCCGCAAGTTGCTCGAAGCCTTGCGCGTACGCGACGATCTTGGCGGCATAGAGCGCGTCGCGAGCATCCTCGATGAGCCTGACGTTGTTGCCGGCGGCGCCATTACGCTTCGCGGGGCCCGCTAGTACCTGCGCGGCCGCCTCGCGTTCGGCTTTGCGCGCCGAAAGCATCCGCGCGAAGACGGCCTCGGTGATCGCGGTCAGCGGCACCCCGAGTTCCAGCGCCGACTGAGAGGTCCAGCGCCCCGTGCCTTTCTGTTCGGCTTCGTCCAAAATCGAGTCGACCAAAAACCCGCCGGCCGGGTCGCGCTTGCGCAGAACCGCAGCCGTGATCTCGATGAGATACGAGTTGAGGGCACCTTCGTTCCATTTCGCAAACACGTCGGCAAGCTCGCCGGAGCCGAGACCAAGCGAACCCTTCAAGAGATCGTAGGTCTCGGCGATGAGCTGCATGTCGCCGTACTCGATCCCGTTGTGCACCATCTTCACGTAGTGGCCCGCGCCGTCGGATCCGATGTAGGTGCAGCATGGCGTCCCATCGACCTGCGCCGCGATCGACGTGAGCATCTCCTCGACGTGAGCGTATGCTTCACGCGTTCCGCCCGGCATGATGCTCGGTCCGTTCAGGGCGCCCTCCTCGCCGCCGGAAACGCCCGTCCCGATGAAACGCAGGCCCCGTCCTTCAAGGTCGCGCGTACGCCGGCGCGTGTCTTCGAAAAACGAGTTGCCGCCGTCGATGAGGATGTCGCCCGCCTCGAGGTGGGGCAGCAGTTCGGCAATGACGTCGTCGACCGGCTGACCGGCTTTCACCATCATCAAAATTGCGCGTGGCCGCGCGAGCGCGGCTGTGAAATCCGCGACGTCCCGCGCCGCGATGAACGTCCCTTCGCTGCCGTACGCACGGTAGAACTCGTCGGTCCGTTCGACCGTTCGGTTGTGCACCGCCACCACAAAACCGTGGTGCGCCAAATTACGCGCCAGGTTTTGCCCCATCACGGCCAGCCCCGTGACGCCGATGCGAGCTTTGTCGGTCATGCTCGGCAGACGAGCCTACGAGTCTTGCTGGACGACCGGTGAGGCCTTGCCGTCGAACGAGGCGTTGACGTCGCAGCCGAACCGCTGGCGCGGTTCGGACCGGGCCGCCTGAATCGCATTTGCAAGATCGTCAAAGCACTCCAGCACCTGCGTCAACTGCGTGATGCGAAAAACACGCGATGCCGCCGATGACGGGAGCACCACCAGCAGTCGCTGGCCGTTCTCGCGCCGGCGTCGATGTTCGCCGACCAGAACGGCTAACCCCGAGGAGTCGATGTAGAGCACGTTTTCTAACGAGACGACCGCCACCGGCTCCGTGTGCGCCGGCCCCAGCGCGCTGCGAAAAGCCTCTGCCGTAGACATGTCGATTTCGCCCGAGACGTTGACCACGACGACTCCAAAAATGCGCGAAGTCGCAGTTACGAGGAGCTCCCTGGTTTCGTCCTGCATTTGCCTCATGCTTTTGCCGGGATCCGCCTTCCCGAAGTGTAGCACCGCGCGATAGCCTCGGTTGTACGGAAGCGTACCGGTGCTGGCAAGTCGGGATCACGCCCTGTGTTTGGTTCGGCGCTTGAGAGGCCTCGCGACCCCACGAGGGGAACGTAAAAGGCACTCGTCGCACCGCAACGGTAATCCTGTGCGCGGCCCCGGTCCCCTCATAGACCGACCGGGTGCCACTGCCGAGTGCCAACAAACCGCCGTTCTTCTATGTAACGGCAGAGTTTAGGACTCGGCCATGCGGGCCATTCTCAATGCCGCAGGCGAAACGGGCAATCTATTCGTCGACAGCCTCGACGAGGAGACCCGCGAACACCTCATGCCCTACCTCACCCGCGTTTCGCTCCGACAGCACGACGTCCTTTACGAGCCAGGTGCAACCATCGAGCAGGTTCTGTTTCCGAGCGGCTCGGTCGTGTCGGTTATCACCCAGATGCTCGACGGCTCGACCGTTGAGGTCGGATTCATCGGCCGCGAGGGAACGACCGGACTGGCCCTTGCACTCGGATCCCGCCAAGTAGCGCAACGGGCGCTCGTCCAAATCCCCGATGGCGGCATGAGCATGAGCGCCTCCGACTTTGAGGTCTGCCTCGCAAGCCAGCCAAGTCTGGAGAGGCAGGTGTTGCGTTACGCGCAAGCCACGATCGCCGCGATCTCTCAGTTTGCTGCCTGCAACCGGCTGCACCCGGTCAACGAACGATTCGCTCGCTGGCTGCTGATGGCGCACGACCGGGTCCCCGACGATACGATCATGCTGACCCACGAATTCTTGGGCCAGATGCTCGGCGTGCGACGCGCGGGGGTTACCGTGGCCGCGCTGACCTTGCAGCGCTTGGGGTTCATCGAATACAGCCAGGGCCGCATCCTGATTCGCAATCGCGCCGGGCTCGAGGGCGCTTCCTGCGAGTGCTATCTGGCGGTCGAACGTGAATTCACCAGCATTATGGGCTATTCGCTCCGCAAATCCCAAAGGACGGCCTAGCGAGCGCTACAGCGGGGCGTCCTTTTCGTGCTGGGCATACAGGCGTTGATCGAAATACCAGTCGGGCAGCGACGGTGGGAACGAGATGTCGCGGAAATGGTAGTCGACTTCTTTTCCGTCATCGTTATAGTTGTCGCCGACGACGCCGTGGATGTCGGTGACGACCGGAATGCCTTGCAGCATGCCCATCGCGATCGTGAACGTTACCGAATACGTGCTGCCGTGCTCGACGAAGAGCCGGTCGCTAGCGACGAGCTTTTGTAGTTCCAAGGTTGATTTATCGACAAAGAGCTCGCGCAGACGGTTGCGCTCGGGATCCCGCTTCGGCTCGAGGACGAGATGCAGCTGCGAGCCCTCGGTCGTCATCGAAACGACGTTGTAGTCGGTTTCGGTGATGACCGTCACCTGACCGATCACCGGCAGCGGCGTCTGATTCGGCTCGGGCGTGGGGACGAAACTGACCGGCTGCGGATGAAGCGGCGCCGGCTCGAACAGATCGGCGGTCGGAGGACCCGGATCGCGCGCCTCGTTGAAGGCCGGCCGTTGAAACTCGAGAAAGCCGCGAAAATAGTCCCGATAGACTTTGCGCGCGAGTGCGCCGCGATCCGAGCTTCGCAGCCAGACGTGGTAGGTGTAGCTCTCGAGGTAGTCGGGATATCCCTCCGAGATGTTTTGCTTGCGCTCGATCGTGTAGACGACGTACGGCGGCGGCGGGCGGTGCGAGCGAAACTTCGCGCGGATCAGCCCGAGCATGCGCGTCGGCGAGGGTGTATCCGTGGACGCGGGGGCGGGCGTCGCCGGGCCGGCCACGGCCAAGGCTAAGAGCAACGTGAGAAGGATCGGCATGATATCGCTGCCGTTTCTTCGTTGCGGGCCCCCGGATGCCGCCTGCCGGCTCGACCCTCCAAACCGGCTAACTGAAATATTTGAACGCGATGACCTCGTAGAGGCCGAACGCGACGTTGAGAACGCAGACGGCGAGGATCGGTCGCGGCACCCCGCGCCGTAGCCCGTAGGCCAGCAGCGCGGTCACGAACGGCAGGAAATCGAGCGCGTGGCGGGCGCCGAACTGGTAGTCGCCGGTCCCGTAGTACAACAGCGTCGGCACGAGCGTGAGGATCGCGAGCAGCCAAAGATACGGAACGTAGCGCTCCCGCAGCGGTGCCCAGAAGGCTCCGCTGAAGCCGAGGCTCGTCCAAGTGAGGCTGAGGCCGAACTTCGGCGGAACGATCCACGGAAACGCCGTCGTGAAGGCCGGCCCGGACAGACCGAAGAGCGCGCGCAACTGCATCGGAACGTGCAGAAGGCCGAAAGCGGGCTCGCCGGATTTCGAGCGCACGTCCATGATCTTCCAGAAGAGCGTGAACCCGATATCGAAGACCGTGCCCCAGCGCGCAAGGTTGTACGCGACCCATAGCCCAGCCAGCGGAAGCGCGACGAGCGCGAAATCGCGCAGTCCCCGCCGGCCGCCGGCTTGGTAGACGAGCCACGCGTAGACGGCGACCGCCGGCAGCAGCGGATAGCGCGAGAAGGCGGCGGCGATCGCCCACAGAGCGACCAGCCAGCCGCGACGCCGTCCGTGCAGTTCGGCTAGCGCCAGCATGCTGAAGGTCACCGCCGAGGCGTGCGCGATGAACCACACGTCGCCCACGGCGCCGGCGTAAAAGTACGTCGACGCGAACACGAGCATGCCCACCGTCAGCGCGCACAAGGCCGGACGAAGCCCGATACGGCGGCACAGCGTCCAGCCCGCCGCGGCGCCCAATCCAAGCAGCAGAGCGGAAACCAGCGTTTGGTTCGCCGCCTCGCCCCAAACCGCGACCAGCGGCAGCATCAGCACGCCCGGCGTCGGAGCCTCGATGACGTAGGCACGTCCGTGATACGGAATCGCGTCGATCCAGTCTCCCGGCCAGTGAATCCACAACCGCCCGTGGAGCCACGCTTGGGCAAGGTAGACGTAGTTGTCGTACGCCGTCGGACGCAGCCCTCCGAAGGCCGCTGCCGCCGCAAAAACGACCGCACCGGCCAAGGCCGCCTCCCAACGCGCGGGCTGGTCGTGCTGCGCGGCGGCTACCGACGCCGATACGGCCTGCGAAGCGCTCGCCACAGCGGACGCCGGTTCCGCGCTCCCGCAGTGAAGCCTTGTCCGTCAGGGCGAAGCACGGCCAAATGAGCTCGCCTGTTATCGATGCCCACACGCATCTGCACCCGCCGCGCCTATTCGCGGCCATTCGCCGTTGGTTCGCCGAACGCAGCAGTTGGGATATTTCCGTGCACCCCACCGAGCCGCCGGCGGTGGCCGATTGCTTGCGTCGCGCCGGGGTCGACCGTTTCATCTTTTTCAGTTACGCGCATCGCACCGGCATCGCGCGCGAACTCAATGCGTGGCTGGTCGAGACCTCGCGCTCGCTCGACCGTTTTGGGATTCCCCTCGGCACCGTGCACCTTGACGATCCCGCGTACCTCGAGGATGCGCGGCTCGCGCTCGAGGCGGGCTGCGCGGGCTTCAAGATCCACGAGGACGTGCAGCGTCTGGCGCTCGACGACGAGCGCTTCATCCCCGTCTTCGAAATGGTCGAGGCACACGGCGGCGCCGTCGTCGCTCACGTGGGGCCGATCCCGTGGGACTATTTGCCGGGCGCCGGCCTCGAGCGCGTGCGTCGCGTCTTGACGCGTCACCCCCGCTTGAGCCTGATCGTCGCGCACCTCGGCGTACCCGACACAAGCGCGTACTTCGCGCTGATGGACGCCTTTCCGAACCTTTACCTCGACACGACCATGCTGCTGGCGGCGAGCTCTCCGATCCGTCCGCCGGTCGACCTCTTGCCGATCGGTACCTTCGCGACCCGCGTGCTTTACGGAACCGATTTTCCGAACATTCCGTATGCGTACGAAAGCGAGCGGTCCGGCCTCACTAAGCTCGGTTTCGGACCGGAGGTCGAGGCCGCCGTCTTGGGGGGCAACGCCGCCCGCATCTTCGCTCGCTTCTTGTGAGGGTGCATGCCGCGTGGCAGAGAACCTCGCTCGGCAAATGAACGATCCAGAGATTCACCAGCATATCGAAGAGCTCGTCGCGGAAGAGCACCGCTTGCTCGACCAGGCGGAAGCGCATACCCTTTCGGCCGACGGAGTCGCCCGGCTGAAGGAAGTTGAAGTCCAGCTCGACCGCTATTTCGATTTGCTGCGGCAGCGACGCGCGCGTGAAGAGTTCGGGCAGAATCCGGAGAGCGCGAAACTGCGGCCGGCCGAAACAGTCGAACGCTACTTGCAGTAGCCGATCGCTCTCGCGACGAAGCTGCGCCGCAATGAGGTTGCTGCGCGCCCTCGTCGTCGTCGCGCTGTTTGTCGTTGCCGTCTATTATGGATACCGCGTCTTCGCCGGGCGGCCCCGTCCGGTGGCGGCTGCCACGGTCACCGTCTACTATTGCAAGACCGACGGCGAGACGCTCGTTCCGTGGAAGCTCACGCTCGGCCCTGCCCGCGATCGCAAGAGCGTTGCCTTCTACGCAGCGACCCAAGCGGTCGCAGGACCATCGTCAGACATCGACGCGATTCGCTTTCCGAGCGGCACGATCGTGCATGCGGTCGACGTCGACGGCTCGACGGCCATCGTCGATCTCGGCGGGGCGCTCGCCAAACCAACCGCCGGCAGCTTCGCCGAAAGCGCTGAATTCAAAGCGCTCGTGTGGACGCTTACCGCGTTGCCCGGGATCGGTTCGGTGCAGGTGAAGCTCGACGGCATCCGCGTTCCGACCCTTCCCGGAGGACATTTTGAACTCGATGAGCCGCTTTCGCGTGCGAGTTTCTAACGGCTCGCCCGGCCCCGCGCGGCCGGCTTGCTGGGCGCTCGTCGCGCTTTTCGTCCTCTCGATCGTCTCGCCGGCACGCGCCCAACCGGCGCCGAACCTGTGGTTCGCGGGGACGTGGCTCGTTCTCGAACGCAGCCAAACGCGCGGCGGCGAGATAGCCGTTCCCACCGACGACCCCGCGCTGGCGCGTTTCTTGGCGCATCTCGGCGCGACGCTGTCGTACGACCCGGCGCAACGCTACGCGATCGTGACGACCGCCGACTATCGCACGATCGCCTTTACGATCGGTGACAAGCGCTACGCGGTCGGCGCGGTGACCGAGACGGCACCCTTCGCTCCCTACGTGTCGGGCGGCGAAGCCTACCTCCCATTCGTAGCGCTCGCCGAAGCGCTCTACGTTCAGCCGGTTAGCCAGGCTGACGCGACCGTTTTGCAGCCGCAGATCGCTTCGCTCGACGTGCGCAACGAGGGCCGCGTTTCGGTCGTGACCCTGCACGGAGCGGCAACCTTGCGCTTCAAGCGCCTCAGCGCAGGGAGCGACGGACGGCTTTCACTCGCATTCCTCGGAACCGCCTCGACGCTCGACCCGTATCGCGACGTCGCGGGCGACGGACTTCGCAGCATTTCGATATCGGTCGGCGGCTCGGTGCGCAATCCGACGACGACGGTAACCTTCCAGGCGCCTCCCGGCGGCTTGCACGCCCTGATGCCGGCCGGGGCGCCCAACGCGCTCGCCGTTGCATTCGCGCCGCCCGGCGTTCCGTTGACGGGCACGCCCGTCCCGGCGAGCGGGGTGGCGAGCGTGGCGGCCGCCGGCCCGGCGCCTGTACCGACCGCCTCAGAGCAGACGACGGGCGAATACGCGCCCGCCGGCGCCAATGTCCCGGCCGCCGAGCCAAGCACATATCAGGCTCCCGGTTATGCTGCGCCTGCGCCGCCTGCGCCGGCGAGCGCGCAGCCGGTCCAAGTCGTAAACTTCGAGTCGGAGCAGGCCGATCAAGGGCTCAACGTTCGGGTGTGGCTTGCCGGTGGAAGCGTCGCCTACGAGTGGCACCGCCTCCCCGACAACCGCTGGTACATCGACTTCAAGAATGCGACCCTGGCCGTCGCTCCGCAAGATGAAACGCTGCAAAACGACGCGGTGCTGTCGCTGCGTCTCAAGCAGGTCACGCTCGATCCGTATCCGGTCGTACGGGTGGCTTTGAGCTTGGCGACGCCGCGGCTCGTCAATTTGGTGCCGTTCGACGGCGGCGTGACGATTGCGGTCGATAGGCTCGACGATCTCGCGCCCGCGAAAGTCGGGATCGGCACGCTATCCGCCGGCGTTCTGGCCGCAGCAACACCCACCGACCAGACCGTCGACCAAACTCCGGCGCCCATCGTCGAGCCGACGCCGTGGAAGTTCACGCCGGTTCCGGTCGTCGCTTACGCGGCGCCCAACCCGCGGCTGATCGTTATCGATCCGGGTCACGGTGGAAGCGACACCGGCGCGATGCAGCGCGGCCTAGTCGAAAAGGAACTCACGTTGGACATTTCCGACCGGCTGCGCTCGCTGCTCGTCGCGCGCGGATGGCTGGTCAAGATGACACGCGACAGCGACGTCGACGTCTTCGAACCAAACGACTCGGCCCACGATGAACTGCAGGCGCGCTGCGACATCGCCAACCGCGCCGGTGCGCGAATGTTCATCAGCGTTCACGTCAATAGCTACACGTCCGGTTCGCTCAACGGTACGACGACGTACTACTACAAGGGTGTCGACCTCTCGCTGGCCCAAGCGATCCACAGCCGCCTGATCGAAAGTCTCGGCACGGCCGACCGAGGCGTGCGAAAGGAAAACTTCTACGTCATCCACCACACGGTGATGCCGGCGACGCTGGTGGAGACCGCGTTCATGTCGAACGCCGCAGACGCGCAGCTGTTGCGCTCCCCGGCATGGCGCCAGAAGGTCGCGGGCGCCATTGCCGACGGCGTCGGAGACTACGCAGGGGCGCCCCCGCCCAAGTCGAGCGCTCCGGCCGAAACCTCGGACACCGACACACCCGTTCCCGACCGGTAAGGACGCGACCATTCTCGGCATCTTTGATTCAGGTCTCGGAGGGCTCACGGTCCTGCGCCACGTGCGCGCGCGGCTTCCCACCCAAGACATCGTCTATCTTGCCGATCAGCGGCACGCACCGTACGGCGACCGCACCCATGCAGAGTTGCGCGGTTTGCTCGCCGCCAACATCGCGTCGCTGGAAGAGGCCGGGGTCGATGCCATCGTCATGGGCTGCAACACGTCGTGTTCCATCGCGGCGCGTTACGGTTGGCCCGAACACCGCGTCCCGGTTCTTGACCTCATCGCCGCCGCCGCTGAAGCGGTCGCGCGCTCCGGCGCAAAACGCATCGCCGTCCTCGCGACAACCGCAACCGCAGGCAGCGGCGCCTACGGCGACGCAATACGGCGCCTCGTGCCGCAAGCCCGGGTTGAAGAGGTCGCCGCCCCCGCCCTCGTCCCGCTCGTCGAAGCCGGAAAGCTCGACGGAGAGGAGCCGCGCGCAGCAGTCGCCGCAGCCTGCGCCTATTTTGCCGCCCCGTTCGATGCGATCGTCCTAGCGTGCACGCACTACCCGTTGCTCGACGCACACTTCGCAGCCGTCTTAGGCCAACGAATCGCCCGTATCGATCCCGCCGTCGCCCAGAGCGAACGTACGGCAGCGTACGTCGCCACGCGCTCCGGAAACCACACAAACGGTCACGCCCGCGGCCAAACCCGCTACCTCACGAGCGGCCCCCTCGACCATTTCAAATCCGGCCTCGCTCAAATCCTCGGCCCCCTCCTTCCAAACGACGACATCGCACAAGTCCCGTACGCAACGCCCAACGCTGTGCCGAAAACGTTATGATGGCCGCTCGGGCCGAGAGCATTTGGTCTCGCTTCGCCGCTGCGGCGCATCCGGCGCCTCCGCGGCTGCTCCCGCGACGCTCCCGCCCTCCGGGCTCCGCGTCGCTAAGAAAGCCGCGAGACCAAATGCTCTCGGCCCGAGCGGCCATCATAACGTTTTAGATCAAGTGGAAGAAACGATAGAAGAGCAAGACGCTGCCGGCGCCGAGCGCGGAGCCGGCGATCACTTGGAGCGGCGTGTGGGCTTTGAGATAGACGCGCGACCAGCCCACGATCGGGATCAGTACCAAGAAGGGCAATGGCTGCTGGCCGTACAGGTAGATCAGGGCGACCAGCGGCGCGGTAATGCCGATCGCGTGCGTCGATATTTTCCAATACCGGGTGATGTACTGCGTGACGAGGGTGGCGGTCGCATAGCCGCCCATGCTCGCCACGAGCAGCGCCGGCGCGTGGAGCAGCCACAGCGCTGCGGCGCCGGCCGAATAGAAGATGACGAAGACGCCGAAGACGCGCTCGCGTTCGCTCCGAATCGACATCTCGAGATCGGCGATCCGATCGGTGCTGTAGAGCCAAAGCACGTAGAGCATCGGGCCGATCGACGTGAAAAACGTGCTGACGAAGAGGTAGAACCAGAACGAGCGCGTGTCCTTGGCACAGACGTGCGCCAGCACGACGAACAGCGCCAGGGCCGTCAGGAAGGGGTTCAGGACGGTCGAGAAGAGGCGCGCCATGTCGGTCGCAACGCGACGCCGGCGGCTCAACGGCACCGGCTTTCGCGCACCCGTCTCGGGGGCCGGCAGTGGACGCATCCTTCTTGGAGTTCGTTCCGGCAAAGGTACGCTCCCCGCGCTTGCTCGCTATTTCAGGCGCGGCGGCGCGTAAGAATCGATTGGCTGTATCGGCATGCGAGAATGGCTGGTCCGGCCGCTCGTCTAAGGAGTGGAAGCATGGTAATCGAGCGCATTGACTCGCCCCGCGACCTCAAGCGGCTGACGCGAAACGAGATAGACGTTCTAGCTCGCGAGATTCGCGAGACGCTTGTCGAGGCGTGTGCGAAGAACGGCGGTCACCTCGCGCCCAACCTCGGCGTGGTCGAGCTGACGCTGGCCTTGCATCGCGTTCTTTCCGCGCCGAAGGACAAGATCGTCTGGGACGTGAGCCATCAGGTCTACGTCCAGAAGATCCTGACCGGCCGGCGCGACCGTATCATGACGATTCGTAAGGGCGGCGGCCTTTCCGGTTTCGCAATGCGCAGCGAGTCCGAATTCGACGTCTTCGGTGCGGGACACGCGTCGACGTCGATCTCGGCAGCGCTCGGCATGGCGCAGGCGCGCGACCTCAACGGGACTGACGAAACGATCGTGGCCATCATCGGTGACGGTGCCCTCACGGGCGGGCTCGCCTACGAGGCGATCAACAATGCCGGCCAGCTCAAGTCGAACTTCATCGTCATCCTCAATGACAACGAGATGTCGATCGCGCCCAACGTCGGCGCTATGAACCGCTATCTCGGGACCCTTCGGTCGAAGCCGTTCTTCAACGCCGCCCGCGAGAAGGCAAAGGATTTTCTGGGCCACGTCCCGTTTGGCGACGTCACGCGCAAAGCGCTCTCGACCTGGGAGGAGGCGGCAATGCGCTTCACCTCCAGCGAGCCGAAGGCGGCGGTCATCTTCGAGGAGATGGGGTTCCGCTACGTCGGTCCAATCGACGGTCACGATTACGACACCCTCGTTGACGTGATCTCGAACGCGCGTAAGATTGCGGGTCCCGTGCTGCTGCACGTCTACACGGTTAAAGGCAAGGGTTTCGAACCGGCCGAGCTCGACAAGCGGACCTTTCATGGCTGCGGACCTTTCGAGCTCGAGAACGGCAAGATCGAGTTCAAGCCGACCGCGCGCCCGACGTTTTCCGAAGCCTTCGGCGAAGCGCTGACGACCCTCGCCGATCGCGATCGGCGGATCATCGGAATCACGGCGGCGATGCCGGATGGGACGAAGCTCTCGAAATTTGCCAAGAAGCATCCCGATCGGTATTTCGATGTCGGAATCGCCGAAGCGCACGCGGTCTGCTTCGCCGCCGGTGCAGCCACTGCGGGGCTCAAACCGGTCGTCGCGATCTACTCGACTTTCTTGCAGCGCGCCTACGACCAGGTCGTCCACGATGTCGTCATCCAGAACTTGCCGGTCGTGTTTTGCATGGACCGGGCGGGCGTCGCGGGCGACGACGGCCCAACTCACATGGGGCTCTACGACATCGCATACATGCGGACGCTGCCCTTCATGACGATCCTGGCGCCCCGCACCGAGGACGAAGTCCTCCCGATGCTCGAGCACGCCCTAACCCTCGGCTCTCCAGTTGCCATACGCTATCCGCGCGGCAACTCGCAAGGCAATCACCTAGAGCCGCCGGCACCGATCGTTCATGGCCGTGCCGAGGTGCTACGCCGCGGCAGCGGCGTCGCGATCCTAGCACTCGGAAACACCTGCGACGTCGCACTAGACGCATACGACCTCGTCGCGGCGGCGCCCAAGCCCACGGTCGTCAACATGCGCTTCGTGTGCCCCCTCGACGAAGCACTCTTACTAGAGCTCGCGCAGAGCCACGAGCGCTTCATCACCTTGGAAGAGCATTCGCTCGCCGGCGGCTTCGGCTCAGCCGTCATCGAGTTCGCCTCAGACCGAGGCTTAACGACGACCATCGAGCGCATCGGCGTCCCCAACGCCCTGATCCAGCACGACAAACAACCCCAGCAGCGCGCCGGCTTCGGCCTCTCCGGCGAAGCGCTTGCCGCACGCATCCGGTCTGTAGCCACCGCCTCGTTGTAAGGGAGCTCCTGGCTCTCCCGCGGCCGAGGACGTGAGGCCTCGCTTCGCCCTTGCGGCGCATCCGGCGCCGCAAGGGATGCTCACGCGGGGCTGCCGCCCTCCGGGCTCCGCCCCGCTTTGAAAGCCGCTCGGCCAAACGCCCTCGGCCGCGGGAGAGCCAGGAGCTCCCTTACAACGGGACCGCCGCAACGGACGGCGGGGTACGGCGCGACCCCTCGTCGAATGGGCCGCGTCGGATTCGTGAGGTTCAGGCCTCGCGAACGACCTTGTGCCGGAGCTCGTACATATAATCGTGACAGCACTTCTCGTCTCCCCGATGCTGGCGGCCGCGACCGCCGCGAAAGCAGCTACGCTTACTGCGACCGGAGCCGCCGCCGCAGGGGCTAAAGCGACCGCGGCGGCCACGATCTCGCCGCAAGTCCAACGGGCGCTGCAAAACTTTCAGTTTAGCGCCCACAAATCGGCGCTCGCGCTCAACTACCCGTGGTTGACGCACGCCTTTGCCGCCATCTTCGTTTGTTTGGCGGTCACGCTCGTCTTTCTGCTCGCGATTCAGACGACCAAGCAAGAGGGATTGAGCGGAACGATCGGCGGGCGCGTCGAGTCGGCCTATCGGCCCCGCTTGGGCTTCGATCAGCAACTCCAGCGAATTACCGGTATCGTCGCGATCAGCTTCGTCATCTTCGGCACGTTCGTCAGCCTCTCCGGGATCTAGAGCCGAAGCCTTGGCCCTCCTTGAAGTCAAGAATTTGCGGGTCGGCTTCAAAACCGACGACGGCTTCGTCAGCGCCGTTAACGGCCTAAGCTACTCGGTCGAGAGCGGATCGACCCTCGGCATCGTTGGCGAATCGGGTTCGGGTAAGTCGGTCAACGCGCTCTCGATCATGCGCCTGATTCCGATGCCTCCGGGCCGCATCGAAGGGGGTTCGGTCGAGCTGCGCGGTGAGAATCTTCTGCAGAAGAGCGAGGCCGAGATGCGGAAGATTCGCGGCAACGACATCGCGATGATCTTCCAGGACCCGATGACCTCGCTCAATCCGGTCCTCACGGTCGGCGACCAAATCGGCGAGTCGATACAACTGCACCTCAAGCTCAATAAGCGCGACACCTTGGCCAAGACGGTCGACATGCTGCGGCTGGTGCGCATTCCGCTCCCCGAGAAGCGGGTGCGCGAGTACCCGCATCAGCTCTCCGGAGGGATGAGGCAACGCGTCATGATCGCCATGGCCTTGGCCTGCGACCCCGACGTCCTGATCGCCGACGAGCCGACCACCGCGCTCGACGTCACGATTCAAGCCCAGATCATCGAGTTGATGAACGAGATGCAGCGGCGCTTGGGATCGGCCATCATTCTGATCACGCACGATCTGGGAGTCGTCGCCGAGACCTGCCGCTACGTGCTCGTGATGTATGCCGGCAACATGGTCGAATACGGGACGGCCGAGCAGATCTTCGGCCAGCCGAAACATCCGTACACGATGGGTCTGTTGGCCTCGCTGCCGCGCCTTGACGAGACGGAGCACTCGCGCCTCGTGCCGATCGAAGGGCAGCCGCCCAATCTTCTGCACATCCCGACCGGCTGCGCGTTTGCGCCGCGCTGCAAGTATCGCATGCCGATCTGCGACTCGCCCGTCCCGCTGTTCGATTTCGGCGCGGGGCACGTCGCGCGCTGCTTCTTATACGACGAGCGGACCGCGGGCGAGCGCAAGCTGCCGGTCGAGTCCGCGCCGGAAGTTCCGAACTCGGCCACCTCGGCGAAGACCGTTCAGGCGACCGGGGCAGCCGCCTCGTGAGCCCCGACGGAAAACCGGGCGTCGATCTGCTCGAGGTCCGCGACCTCTACAAGTATTTTCCGATTCACGCCGGCATTTTGTCGCGTCACGTCGGCGACGTGCGCGCCGTCGACGGCGTCGACTTTACGATCCGGCAGGGCGAAACGCTGGGCCTCGTGGGCGAGTCCGGCTCGGGCAAGACGACGGCGGGACGCGTCGTGTTGCGCCTTCTGCCGGCGACCAAAGGCGAGGTTCTCTTCGAAGGCCGCGACGTGCAGAAGCTCTCGCGCCAAGAAGTCCGCAAGCTGCGCAAAGAGATGCAAATCATCTTCCAGGACCCCTACGCGTCGCTCAACCCGCGCATGACGGTCGGCGACATCGTCGGGGAGCCGCTGGCGATCCATCGCATCGCGAAGGGAAAAGCCGCCGAGCAGCGAGTCCAGGAACTGCTGCGCCTGGTCGGGCTTCAACCGTATCACGCGAACCGCTACCCGCATGAGTTTTCCGGGGGCCAGCGCCAGCGCATCGGCATCGCCCGAGCGCTCGCCGTGGGCCCCAAGTTCATCGTGGCCGACGAGCCGGTCTCGGCGCTCGACGTTTCGATCCAGGCGCAAGTGATCAACCTATTGCAGGATCTGCAAGAGCAGTTTTCGTTGACCTACCTGTTCATCGCCCACGATCTGTCGGTCGTGCGGCACATCTCAACCCGCGTCGCGGTCATGTACGTGGGCAAGATCGTCGAAATCGCCGACCGCGACGCCCTGTACCAGAACCCGCTCCATCCGTACACCCAGGCGCTTCTGTCGGCGATTCCGATCCCCGATCCGGCCGTCGAAGGGCGTCGTAAACGGATCATCATCAGCGGCGACATCCCCTCGCCCGTCAACCCCCCCTCCGGCTGCCGCTTTCATACGCGCTGCCCGATCGCATTCGACCGCTGTAAGGTCGAGGTGCCGCCGCTCAAGGCGTACGGCGTCAGACACGTCGCGGCGTGCCATTGGGTCGAAGAGCACAATGGAAACGCTCCCGACTTGACCAGCGGTCCGGCCGTCGTCGCATAAGAAAGAGAGCGATTGCCGCGCAACCGCTCTCCATCGATTCGGGTTTGGCCGGGCGCCTCAGGCTTTCTTCTTGCGTCCGCCCTTCTTGCGCGCGCCTTTCTTCCGGCCGTTCTTGGCTGCGCCTTTCTTGCGCCCGCCCTTCTTGCGCCCTGCCTTCTTGGCTGCGCCTTTCTTGCGACCGCCCTTCTTGGCTGCGCCCTTCTTGCGTCCGGCCTTCTTGGCTGTGCCTTTCTTGCGTCCGCCCTTCTTGGCTGCGCCCTTCTTGCGCGTGGCTTTCTTCGCGCCGGTGGCCTTCTTGGCGCCCTTCTTGCGTCCGCCTTTCTTGCGAGCCGGAGCGCTCGCGGCGCCGGCCGACGCCTTCTTGCGCGACGCCTTCTTGCGTGACGATTTACGACGTGGCGTGGGCGCCGAGCCCATCTCTTCGCCGTGCTCCATATCCGTTTCCAACAATGACCTCCTCGTCCAGGTTGGACGATCGACGTGTGCACACGCTGACAAGATGTCAACGTCTTTGGTGGCATCTTATAACGCGACGCGAAATTATGCAACATTTAAGCGCACGCGCGACCGTTTTGCGATGCACTCACGGTGCCGCTCGGGAGCGTTCCAGAGCTCCCGCAAAGCCGTCGCCGGCCCGTTTTCTTTGCGTCCGGCTTGACGGCGGCGCTATACTTAGGGCGTTTTCGCCGCCGTTGGCCTTGGGAGTGCGACGACGAATCGGGTATCCGCCGCCACGGCGGGAACGGGGCATGGAGGTTCTGCCGGTGACCGGGACGCAAACAGTTTGAAGAAGCCGCTGGTCATCGTCGAGTCGCCTACCAAGGCGCGCACGATCAAGAAATTTCTGCCGGCTCGGTACGTCGTGAAAGCCTCTGTCGGGCACGTGCGCGACCTCCCCAAGAGCACGCTCGGGGTCGACATCGAGCACGATTTCGCACCCCGCTACCTGACGATTAAAGGTAAGGGCGAGGTCATCAAGGACCTCAAGAACGCGCTCAAAGGCGCAACCGACGTCTTCCTTGCGACCGACCCCGACCGCGAGGGCGAAGCGATCGCGTGGCACCTCGCCCAGCTGCTGCGCCTCGAGAACCCCAAACGCATCGAACTCCACGAGATCACCAAGGAGGCTGCGCTGCGGGCCATCGCCGCCGCGCATCCAATCGACATGGACCGCGTCAATGCGCAGCAGGCGCGGCGCATCCTCGACCGGCTTGTCGGCTACAAGATCTCGCCGCTGCTGTGGGCCAAAGTGCGCGGCGGGCTGTCAGCCGGGCGCGTCCAGTCGGTAGCGGTTCGGTTGATCGTCGATCGCGAACGCGAAATCGAGCGCTTCGTTTCTCGCGAGTTTTGGACGATCACCGCACGCCTCGCAAAGGTCGGCGGCGCGGCCCGAAATGGTGCGGAGGTCGAGGAGCGGGTCTTTCCGGCGGAGCTCGTTGAGATCGACGGCGTGAAAGCCGAGGTCGACAACGGAGGGCGCGCCGATCAAATCGTCGCCGATCTCCAGGATGCGCGATTCGCGGTCCTCGCGGTCAAGCAGCGCGAGACCAGCCGCAGTCCGGCCGCGCCCTTTACGACGTCGACGCTGCAGCAGGAGGCCTCACGCAAGCTGCGTTTTCGCGTTCGGCGCACGATGCAGCTGGCGCAAGCGCTCTACGAGGGTGTCGATGTCGGCGCCGAGGGTACGCAGGGTCTGATTACCTACATGCGCACCGACTCGACGCGTATCTCCGACGAGGCGCGCGCCTCAGCCAAGGAGTTCGTCGAGGCGACCTACGGCCAGCGCTTCTACGGTGGTGCGCGTCAGTACAAGCTGCGCGAAGGAGCTCAGGACGCGCACGAAGCGATTCGTCCGACCTCGGTGGCGCGCACGCCCGAGTCGCTGACGGGCTACCTAAAACGCGATGAGTTGAAGCTCTACCGGCTCATTTGGGAGCGTTTCGTCGCCTCGCAGATGGCCGCCGCCACCTTCGACCAAACGACGGTCGAGATCGACGCAAAACCGCTCCGCGGAACGTCGGCGTACCTTTTCCGCGTCACCGGAACCGTCCCGAAGTTTGCCGGCTTCACCGCCGTCTACGAGGAGGGTCGCGACGACGATTCTGCCGCGACGGCGCTCACGGCGAAAAATGGGAAGGCGCCGCGCGTCATGCTGCCGCCGCTCGCCGCCGGCGAGCCGCTCGACAAGCGGGCAATCGAGCCAAAACAGCGCTTCACCGAGCCCCCGCCGCGCTTCACCGAAGCGTCGCTGGTGCGCGCGCTTGAAGAGAACGGCATCGGGCGCCCGTCGACCTACAGCTCTATCGTGGAGACCATCCAGGCGCGGCAGTACGTCGAGCAGCTCGAGCGGCGCTTCCATCCGACCGAGATCGGCATCGCGGTCAACGACCTGCTGGTCGAGCACTTCAAGGACATCATCGATCTGCGCTACACCGCCAAGATGGAGCGTGAGCTCGACCTGGTCGAAGAGCATAAGGAAGACTGGGTCGAAGTGCTGCGGCGCTTCTACGGCCCATTCGAACGAGATCTCGAGAGCGCCGAGAGAAAGCTGCCCAAGCTCGAGATCAAGGACGAGCCGACCGACGAAATTTGTCCGAACTGCGGGCGCCCCATGGTGATCAAGACCGGACGTTTTGGGCGTTTCATCTCGTGCACCGGCTACCCCGAGTGCAAGTCCACCAAAGCGATTCTCAAAGAGACCGGAGCGCTCTGCCCCAAGGACGGCGGCATGGTCGTCGAACGCAAGTCGCGCCGCGGGCGCACGTTCTACGGCTGCGCGAACTACCCGGCTTGCGATTTCGTCTCGTGGGATCGCGTGGTGCCGGAACCCTGCCCGATTTGCGGCGCGTACGTCGTCGAGAAACGGAAGCGCGGAGGTATCGTCGCCTTCCAGTGCAGCGCCGACAAGGCGCACGAAATCGCAGGGGGTTCGACGACGGTCGAATCCGATGAGGTCGCGCTCGAGGAGGATCGCGAGCACGCCCATCTCTGAAGCGCCGCGAATCCGCGTCGTCGGTGCGGGCTTGGCCGGCTGCGAGGCAGCGTGGCAGGCGGCGCAGCGTGGACTCGACGTCGAGCTCTACGAGATGCGACCCGCCAAGACGGGGCCGGCCCATAAAACGGCAAGCTTCGCCGAGCTCGTCTGCTCGAATTCGTTGCGCGGCGCGGCGCTTGAGAACGCGGTCGGTCTGCTCAAGGAAGAACTTGCGCGCTTGGATTCGCTGATCGTCGGGGCGGCTCGCGAAAGCGCCGTGCCGGCCGGCGGAGCACTTGCGGTCGATCGCGAGCGCTTCGCAAACCTGGTGGAGTCGCGTCTGTCGACCCACCCGCGCGTCCACATTCTGCGCACGGAAGTCACGGCGATCGAGCCGGACGTCCCGACGATCGTAGCCTGTGGCCCGTTGCCGTCGGAGCCCCTCGCGACGGCGATCGACGCTTTGGTGGCCCGCGTTCGCGCTACCTCAGGAGGCGCCGGACGCTTACACTATTACGATGCCGCATCGCCGATCGTCGCGGCCGAGTCGCTCGATCTCTCGGCAATGTACCGCAAGTCGCGCTACGACAAGGGTGACGGCGACGACTACCTCAACATTCCGCTCGACCGCGAGCAGTACGCAGCGCTGGTGCAAGACTTGCGTGAATTGCCCAAGCATCAACCCAAGGACTTCGAGCTCGACCGGGCGGCCGGCAAGGTTCCCTACTTCGAGGGCTGCCTGCCGATCGAGGAGATGGCGCAGCGGGGCGAAGACGTGCTGCGCTACGGCCCCCTCAAACCAGTCGGCCTGCGCCATCCCGTCACCGGCAAAACCCCGCATGCGGTAGTCCAGCTCCGTAAGGAAAACCTCCAGGCTACAGCCTTCAATTTGGTCGGGTTTCAAACGAGGCTCACCTGGCCCGCGCAGAAGCAAGCCTTTGAGAAGCTGCCTGGTTTAGCGAATGCCGAGTGGCTGCGTTACGGGGTCATGCATCGCAACTCGTTTCTCGATGCGCCCCGTCTGCTCGATTCCGATCTGCGGTTGCGCGGATTCGCCGCGACCTGGTTCGCCGGCCAAATCACCGGCGCCGAAGGGTATGTCGAGGCCGCGGCCTGCGGACTCATCGCGGCCATCGGCGCCGCCCGCGTTCTGCGCGGACTGCCGGTTCTCGACCCGCCCGCGGACACGGCGCTGGCGGCAGTTTTGGGGCACCTGCAGAACGCGCAGACGCCTGACTTCCAACCCTCGAACGTCACGTGGGCGTACTTTTCAACGCTGCCCGGCGCGTCGCGCGACAAACGCGCGCGTCGCCGAGCCCTCGCCGAGCGCGCTCTCGAACGCATCGAATGCTGGCGCCGGCAACTTTCGGAAGAAGTGCTGAGCGCGGCCATCTAGTCGAGACGGAAGGATTTTTCTTCGGCTACGGCAAGGGCTTGCCAGTGCCGCGCTGGCGGCATGCTTCAGGGAGAAGGGAGTCCTTGTCATGCGTTTTATCCTCGCCGTAACGCTGACGATCGCGCTTGCACCCGCTGCGGCGCGCGCGCAGGCGATGGTTTCAGCTGCTGACCTGCAGCAGGCCACGCAGAGCTCGACGTCGTGGCTTACCTACGGCCACGACTACTCAAACGAGCGCTATTCGTCCTTAGCGCAGATCACGCCCCAAAATGCGGGCTCGCTGGTGCCGGCCTGGGTCTTTCAGACCGGGGTCGCGGCGGCTTTTGAAACGACGCCTGTCGTAGCCGATGGAAAGATGTTCGTAACCACCGCTTACGACCACGTTTTCGCCGTCGATCCGAGGACCGGTAAGAGCTTATGGCACTACCAAGCGAAGCTGGATAAGACGATCTTTTGCTGCGGGCCGGTCAACCGCGGCGTTGCGGTGGCCGACGGAGTCCTCTTCCTCGGTCAGCTCGACGGCAAGCTCGTCGCGCTCGACGAGAACACCGGTGCCGTGAAGTGGTCGATTCAGGCCGGCGACAACAACGCGGGATACTCGCTGACGATGGCGCCGCTGGTCTACAAGGACGTTGTGATCGTGGGCGGCGCGGGCGGCGAGTACGGCGTACGCGGCTCCGTCACTGCCTACGCGCGTTCCGACGGACACCAGGTATGGCGCTGGTACTCGACCGATGCCGAACATTGGGCCGGCACGTGGGCGACATCGACGCCGGACGGAGCAGACCTGCATCGCGATATCGCAGCCGAAAAGGCCGCCTTTCCGCAGTACAAAGATGCCTGGAAGGTCGGCGGCGGCGCCACCTGGATGACCCCCGCCATCGACGTCTCGCGCAACACGATCTACGTCACGACCGGCAACCCGGCGCCCGACCTGCTCGGGGCCGCGCGCCCGGGTGACGATCTCTTTACCGATTCGATCGTCGCGCTCGACCTCTCGACCGGCGCCATGAAGTGGTACTTCCAAGAGATTCCGCACGACGTGTGGGATCTCGACGCGGTCTCACCGGCCGTGCTTTTCGAGACGGCCGATCAATCCGGCAAGAGGGTCGCGGCCGTAGGCCAGGCCGGCAAGACGGGCTGGTTTTACGTCCTCGATCGCGACACCGGCAAGCTGATCCGCCGTTCGGACGCATTCGTTCCGCAAGCAAATATGTTCGCGCAGCCGACGGCGCAGGGCGTCCGCATGCTGCCCGGCGCCAACGGCGGCAACGAGTGGTCGCCGGTGTCGTACGATCCGACCGTGCACTACGTCGTCATCTCGGCGCTCCACCAACCGATGAACTATTTGACCCATCCGCAGCAACTCGAGTCGGGCGGCTTGTGGCTCGGCAGCGCTTTTAAGGGCATTCCGACGGAACAACAGTACGGACTGCTCTCGGCCATCGACACCGATACCGGAAAAGTCGTCTGGCAGGACAAGGTCGATACTCCGATGGTCGGCGGGTCCGTCTCGACCGGTGGCGGTGTAACGTTCGTCGGTGAGGGGAATGGGCTGTTCGATGCGGTCGACACCAAGTCGGGCAAGATGCTGTGGCAATTCCAGACCGGGGCAGGCGTCAACTCCGCGCCGATGGTTTACCAACTCGACGGCGTCGAGTACGTCGCCGTGGCTTCGGGCGGCAGTTTCCAGATTGGCACGCCGTACGGAGACTCGCTCTACGTTTTCCGGTTATCGCACTGATGCCGCAGGCGCAGGTCTAACCCATGCGTTGGATTGGCTTGCAAGCGCTCGTCGCGCTGGGTGCGTTCGCCTTGAGCGCACCCGGCGTGGTGCGTGCGCAGCAAATGCAGCCCCAGCCGTCCCCGGCTGCTGCGCCTGCCCAGGCGGGTCAGCCCGCCTGGATGACCGTCGATGCGCCACATAAGGCCGTCCATTTCGAGATTGCGATGGCCCAGAACGGCGACAACGGCACGTTGAACTTCAATGGGTACGCGCGCGGCGCGATGACCATCACCGTGCCGTTGGGCTGGCACGTAACGATGCACGTGACCAACGCCGGCTCCGGCGCGATCCCGCACTCGCTCGAGATCATTACGATCACCGAAAACATCCCGGCTCAGGGCGTCGAACCGCCCGCCTTCGGCGGCGCCGAGACGGTGGACTTGGTCGACGGGATGAAGGTCGGGCAGAGCGACCACGTCGATTTCGTTGCGAATGCGGCCGGTAAGTATTGGATGTTTTGCGGGGTTCCCGATCACGGGATCGGCGGCATGTGGGACTATTTCGTCATTTCGAACGCGGCCACCGCGCCGAGTGTAACCATCGTCAAAGACAAGTCGTAGAGAGGGGCATGCGCTTCCGCTCGACTACGATTCTCGCCGTCAGAAAGGACGGCAAGCTGGCGATCGCCGGCGACGGCCAAGTTACGTTCGATAAAACGATCATGAAGCATGGCGCCCATAAAGTGCGCCGTATCGCCGGCGGCAAGGTGCTCGCCGGCTTTGCGGGCGGCGCTGCCGACGGCATCACGCTGCTCGAGAAGTTCGAGAACAAGCTCGGCGAGTATAAGGACAACATCGTGCGCTCCGCGGTCGAGCTGGCCAAAGACTGGCGGCAAGACCGGATGCTGCGGCGCTTGGAGGCGCTCCTGATCGTCGGCAATGCCGACCATCTCTTCGTGATCAGCGGCAACGGCGACGTATTGGAGCCGGACGAAGGTATTGCCGCCATCGGCAGCGGCGGGTCCTACGCGCAAGCTGCGGCTACTGCCCTGGTTCGTTTCAGCACCCTCGACGCTGAGACGATCGCGCGCGAGTCCCTGACCATCGCATCGCGCATCGATATCTACACCAACGACGACATCATCGTCGAGGTGGTGGGGTGATCGATTTCGTCCGCGCCAACCACGATCGCTATCTGGCCGAACTGACCGACTGGATCGCGTGCCCCTCCGTCTCTGCCGACCCGGCGCGCCACGCCGAGGTGCACCGCTCCGCCGAGGTTGCGGCGCGGCGCATGCGCGCGGCCGGCCTAACCGAAGTGGAAGTCCTACCGACCGGCGGGTTACCGGTCGCGTTCGGCTCGTGGCTGCATGCTGAGGGCCGGCCGACCGTTTTGATCTACGGTCATCACGACGTCCAGCCGGAGGATCCGCTGGCGTTGTGGGACTCGCCGCCGTTCGTCGGCACCGTCCGCGATGGAAAGCTCTACGGCCGCGGCTCCGTCGACGACAAGGGTCAGGTCCTGATGCACTTGGCGGCCATCGAGGCGCATCTGCGCGTTCGCAGGCGCTTGCCGCTCAACGTCAAGGTCGTTGTCGAGGGCGAGGAAGAGATCGGCTCGCCGAGCTTCGAGGCGTTCTTGGCGCGCGAGCGTGAGCGCTTGGCCTGCGACCTCGTCGTCGTTTCCGATACGGCCATATTTGCCAAGGACGTTCCGTCGTTGACCGTTTCGCTGCGCGGCCTCGTGCACTGGGAAGTTACCGTTCGCGGCCCCTCCAGCGACTTGCACTCGGGTCAGTTCGGAGGTCTTGTCGTAAACCCGATCGAGTCGCTGGCGCGCATGCTTGCAACGTTGCGCGGTCCGGATGGGCGGATCGCCGTCGAGGGCTTCTACGACGGCGTCCGCGAGCCGTCGGAGCGCGAGCAGGCGGAGCTAGCTGGGCTGCCCTTCGACGCCGCTGCGGAGGCGCGCACCCTCGGCGTGACGGAGCTGGCGGGCGGCGAGCGCGAACGCCTGCCGCTCGAGCGGATGTGGCTGCGACCGACCTTAGAGTGCAACGGGATTTGGGGCGGTTACCAAGGGCCGGGCGCGAAAACGATCGTTCCGAGCTGGGCCAAGGCAAAGCTTTCCGCGCGTCTCGTCGAGGGCCAAGATCCGGCCCGGGTAAAGCTCGCGGTCAGCGCGCACCTCAAACGCGTCACCCCGCGCGGCGTTCGTCTCGAAGTCGAAGCCGCGGGCGACGTTCGCGCGGTCGCAACGTCGCGCGAGCATCCGGCGGTAGCCGCGGCGGCGCGGGCAATGGAACGCGGCTTCGGCAAGGCTCCGGTCTTCATCGGCACGGGCGGAACGATCGGGCCGGTTTCGAGCTTCGACCGCATCCTGCACCTCCCGCAGGTGCTCGTCGGCGTTGGCCTGCCGGACGACCAGATCCACGCCCCCAACGAGCATTTCGACCTCCGTCAATTCTTCGTGGGAATCGAGACGATGGCGTACCTCTACGACGAACTGGCAGCGGCGCTCTAGCGGCTCGCCGGAGCGCCGTAGCGACGGAAACCTTTCCGCGTGCGGCGGCGAATAGAGAAATATGCCTCAACAGGAACTGACCCCGCGCCAGACCGTGGCGGAGCTCGACCGCTACATCGTCGGCCAAGCCAAGGCCAAGCGCGCGGTTGCCATCGCAATGCGCAACCGCTATCGGCGCGAGCGGCTGGTCGGTGAAATTCGCGACGAGATCATTCCGAAGAACATCCTGATGATCGGCCCCACCGGCGTGGGGAAAACCGAGATCGCACGCCGTTTGGCGACGCTGACCGGGGCACCATTCGTCAAGGTCGAGGCAACCAAGTATACCGAGGTCGGCTACGTGGGCCGCGACGTCGAGTCGATGATCCGGGATCTGGTCGAGGCGGCCGTGCAAATGGTTACCGAGGAGCGGCGAGCCGAGGTTTCCGAGGCAGCCGATGCGGCTGCGGTGGAGCGCGTGATTGACCTGCTCTACCCCGAGACGCGTGCACCCGGCCCGCAGGCGCCGGCTAACCCGTTTGCGGCAACGCTCGGCTCGATCTTCGGCGGTCAATATCAGCCGATGACGCCGCAGCAGCAAAACGCGACGGCGACGCTGCCGGAGGAGGCGCGTTCGCTTCGCAATCAGGCCCGTACCGACGTTCTGCGCGGCTTTTACGACGTGCGCTTGGTCGACATCGAGGTCGAAGAGCCCGCCCAGTTGCCGATCGGTATGGTCGGCGGCATGGATCCGTCGATGAGCGGCGGCGCCGATATGGGCGAAATGCTCAGCAACATTCTGCCCAAGCGCAGGAGCGCCAAGCGCGTGACCGTCGCTGAAGCGCGCCGCGTGTTCGCGCAAGAAGAAGCCGGCAAGTTGATCGACCGCGACGCGGTCAAGCGCGAAGCGCTGCGCCGCGCCGGTGAAAACGGGATCATCTTCATCGACGAGATCGACAAGGTAGCAGGGCGTGAAGGTTCGCGCGGGCCGGACGTCTCGCGCGAGGGCGTGCAGCGCGACATCTTACCCATCGTCGAGGGCAGCACGGTAACGACCAAGTACGGTACGATCAAAACCGACCACATTCTCTTCATCGCCGCCGGCGCGTTCCATATGAGCAAGCCGTCCGACATGATCCCCGAGTTGCAAGGGCGGTTTCCGATCCGAGTCGAGCTCGATTCTCTCTCGGTCGAAGACTTCAAGACGATCCTCACCCAGCCCAAGAACGCCTTGACCGAGCAATACCGCCAGCTGCTGGGCGTCGAAGGTTTGACGCTCGAGTTCACCCCGGACGGCATCGAGCAGATTGCGGTGTTCGCGATGCGCGTCAACGAGCAGAGCGAGAACATCGGGGCGCGCCGGCTGCACACCGTGCTCGAGCGCTTGCTCGAGAGCGTCTCCTACGCGGCTCCCGAGGATGGCGGCGCGGTCCGCATCGACGCGGCCTACGTGCGCGAACGGCTTGCCGACATCGTCGAAAACGCCAACCTCAGCACCTACATCTTGTAAAGCACGTGGTGTGACGGAGGAGACCGTCGGGCTGCGCCGGGCCCTCGTCGACCACATGCGTGACTGCGGCGCGCTGCACTCGGCGCGCGTCGTCCGCGCTTTCCTGGAAGTTCCACGCGAACGTTTCCTGAGCGACGTCGGAGCGAAAGGGGCGTACGACGATGCGCCGATCGTCATCAAGTGCGAGGGCGACGTTCCGATCAGCTCCTCCTCGCAACCGTCGATGATGGGACTCATGCTCGAGCAGCTTGACGCGCGCGAAGGCGACCGCGTGCTCGAGATCGGAACCGGCAGCGGCTACAACGCCGCACTGTTGGCCTCGATCGTTGGGAAGAGCGGCTCGGTCTCGAGCGTCGACATCGATCCGGAGCTGACCGAGGCGGCTCGGGCGCGCCTGGACGAGCACCCCAACGTTCTGGTTTGGTGCGGGGATGGGGATACCGCCGCGCTCGCTTCCGGCCAACGCTTCGATCGCATCATCGTGACTGCCGCGGCAAGCGAGGTCAGCCCGGCCCAGTTTGCCGCCCTGCGCGACGGCGGCCGCATCGTCGTGCCGCTCGAGCTTGGCGCGTTGCAGGCCTCGGTCGCGTTGGATCGCACGGGCGACCGGCTTGTCAGCCGCTCGTGCGTTGCCGCGCTCTTCATGCCGCTGCGCGGAGCCGCGCCGCACCTGACGCACGTCGTGCGTATTGGCGAGGCGCCGGTCTTGTGGCTACGCCTGGCACGCAACGCGCCGGTCGACGCCGACGCCCTTTGGGCGCTGCTCTGCACGGGCGGAACGCGAGCCGAGGGGTTTTCCAGCGGGCTCGATGCGGCGCAGATCGACGGCTTGAGCTGCTGGCTCGACGTCAGCGAACCCGCCTTCTGCTCGATGACCGCATCCGGCGCAGCCGCAGCTCGCGGAATCATTCCGAGCTTGTTGCCGGCCGGACCGCGCGGCGGTACGTGGTTCGGCCTGACTTTCGGCGCTCGCAGCCGTGACGGCCTCGCCCTGCTCGAGCGCGCGGGCGACGACCTAGCGATGCGGGTCTACGGTGACGAGGCCGCCGAGCGTGCTCTGCGCGCGGGCATCGCCGGCTGGGTCAAGGCCGGGCGCCCTCGCCAGGACGACTTGCGAATTGAGATCGTCTTCGGTGAATTGCCGGCTTTGGCACCGCACGCGATCCTGTCACGGCGCCTGCGCTCCACGTTTCTGCTGAGCTGGCGCTGAGCCAAACGTACGTTCGGATCGGAAGCCTGCGACGTCCCCTTTCCGGCGCGGGTTATACTAGCGTCGTGCCATACATCCGCCAAATCATTGAAGACGGTCATCCGACGTTGCGCAAAGTCGCCAAGAAAGTGCGGCTCGAGGAGCTCGACGATCCGCTGTTCCAGCAATTTATCGACGACATGTTCGAGACGATGTATGCCGCGCCCGGGATCGGCCTGGCAGCGCCCCAAGTCAATGTCGGGAAACGCGTCTTCGTTGTCGACCTCGACGATGACGACGATGCGCACGGGCCGTTCGTCGTCATCAACCCGAAATTCACCGTCACCGAAGGTGAAGTCGAGTCAATCGAGGGCTGTCTCTCGGTGCCGGGCAAGATCGGCGACCTGAAACGCTACGAGCGCGTCGTGTGCACCGGCATCGACCGCAGCGGGAAAAAGGTCGAGCACGAAGGCACCGGGCTCTTTGGCCGCTGCCTGCAGCACGAGATGGATCATCTCGACGGAATCCTGTACGTCGACAAGGCGCAGAACATCCGGCCAGCAGTGACCGAGGCAGAGAAGGCGGCACTGGCGCAGGTCGAAGTGCAGCCGGAAGCCGTCGAAAGCGAGGCGGAGACCCTTTCCGCCTGAGTTGAGTTCCCCCAAACCCGCCGGCGTCTTTTTTGGTACGAGTGCCTTTGCCGTTCCCTCGCTGCGCGCGTTCGCCGAGGCGGCCGACTGCCGTCTCGTCGTGACCCAGCCCGATCGTCCATCCGGCCGAGGTCAGCATTCCGAACCGACCGCGGTGAAGCGAGCCGCACGACTGCTCGGTCTTCCAACGCTGGAACCCGTTCGTCTGCGCGACGCGCTCGAGCCGCTGCGCCGGTCGGGCGCCGCCCTCTTCGCCGTCGCTTCGTATGGAAAGATCGTCCCGCAGGGCGTGCTCGACGTGCCGCAGCTCGGCGCGCTCAACGTCCATCCGAGCTTGCTTCCACTCTATCGCGGTGCGACGCCGCTTCAATCGCAGATTCGCGACGGCGTGAGACGCAGCGGCGTCACCGTGATCCTGATGGATGCGGGAATGGATACCGGCGACATCGTGCTCCAAGAGCCGAGTGCAATCGGAGAATGGGAGACCTACGGCGAGTTGCACGACCGCTTCGCGCAGCTCGGGGCGCGACTGCTCGCCCAAGCCGTCGCGCTCGCCGCTGCTGGAAAGCTGGTGCGAACGCCGCAAGCCGGTCGCGCGAGTGAGGCAGACATCGAACGTACCCTGACGCATCCGCTAACGAAAGCCGATCTGCAAATCGATTGGCGTTGGAGCGCCGGGCAGATCGCCGATTGCGTTCGATCCCTTTCGCCGCAGCCGGGGGCGCGCGCGGCGCTGGATGGCGAGAGCATCAAGATTCTCGAAGCCCGGCCGTACCCGGACGAATCGGCGGACGCTTCCGCGCGTGAGCCAACTCCGGGGTCGATTCTGGGAACAAAAGACGAGGCGTTGCTCGTTGCGACGGGTTCGGGTGCGGTCGCGATCGGGCGCCTGATCCCCCCGAATCGCAAGCCGATGAGCGGCCGCGAATACGCCGTGGGTCTGGTGCGGAAATGAGCGCGCGAGAAGCGTTGGGCGCTCGCGAGGTTGCACTGTCCGTCGTGCGCGATGTCTTCGGACCCGAGCATCGCGCTGCGCAAGCCGCGCTGGACGTTCGCGCACGGCGCGCCCGGCTCGACTTACGCGATCGCGCCTTTGCGGCGGAGCTGGCCTACGGATCGATCAAGCAGCGCCGGCTCATCGACTGGTATTTGAAGCCGTACCTGGCGGGTCGCGCCAAGGCGCTTCCGCCGGCCATCGCGGAGATCTTGCGGCTCGGCGTTTACCAATTGCGTTTCATGGGCGGTGTGGAGGACCGAGCGGCCGTTTTCGAAACGGTGGCGCTCGCTAGCCGCCACGGCCACCGCGGTACGGCCGGACTCGTCAATGCAATCTTGCGCCGCATGATCGCCGACACGCCGCCCGCTCCGCAGCCGGACGATTTCGAGAATGAAAACGATTTCATTGCGGTCGCGTTTTCCGTCCCGACGTGGATCGCGACCGCGTGGCGACGCACGTTTGACGGAGCACTCGAAGCGTTGCTGGCCGGCATCAATGCCGCGCCGCAGCAAGCGGTCCGGGTCAACGCGTTGCGCGCGGAAGTCGAGCAGGTCGCCGCCGAAATCGGGGCGAGCGGCGCAACGGTGCGGCGTTCGGCGTTCGTCGCCGAGACGCTTCTGGTCGACGGGCGGGCGCTCGCCGACGATCCGGGACTACGCTGGAGCCTCCAAGGTGAGGCCGCCTGCATGGCCGTCGACATCCTCGCGCCGCAGCCGGGCGAACGGGTGCTAGAGTTGTGCGCCGGGCGCGGAAACAAGAGCGTGCAGATCGCTGCCCGCATGCAGGGCCGCGGTGAGCTCGAATGCGTCGAGCGCGACGCCGCAAAGGCGCGCGCGCTCGAAACGACGTTACGCGAAGCTGGGGCCGATAATGCGGCCGTCGTGCTCGGCGACGCGACAGTCGCAAGCGGAGCGGCGGCCGGCGCGGTGCTGCTCGACGCGCCCTGCAGCGGTCTGGGAATCCTGGGACGCCATCCGGAAGCGCGTTGGCGCAAGTCGCCCGACGCGGCAGCCAGGCTCGCCGTCGCGCAGGCTGCGATGCTGCGCGCGGCAGCCTCGCGGGTCGAGCCTGGCGGCCGCATCGTTTACAGCGTGTGTTCGAACGATCCGCGGGAAGGCATCGAGGTGATCGAGTCGTTTCTCTCGGAATGGCCCGCGTTCGAGCGCGTTCCATTGCCGGCCCGCTACGAACCGTTCGCGCGCGACGGCGACCTGGTGGTGCCGCCCGGCATCGACGGCCGGGACGGCTTCTTCATCGCCTCGCTGCGGCGCGTGGAATGAACGCTTTTACCCGGCTCGAAGCCGTGTGCGCCAACGTCGTCGAGCGCACGTTCGCGGTGGCCTTTCCGAGCGCGCTTCAACCCGTGATGATCGCCCGCAAGCTGGTGGCAGCCTTCGAAAGCGCGGCGGCCGGCGAACCCCGCGAGGGACGGCGTTTCTTGGTCCAGCTCGCGCCGGCGGACGTGGCACGTTTCGCGCCCGACCGCGAGTATCTCGAACGCCAGTGGAGCACGATGCTAGCGCGCCTGGCCGAACGCTCCGGCCGGTCGCCGCGCGCGCCGGAAGTTAGGCTGGTTGCGACTCCGACGGTCGCGGCCGGCACCGTCGCGATCGCGTCCGAAACGCTTGCGCCGCCGGTGAGCCTCGCCGTTCGCGTGCGCCGCGGCATGCCGCCCAACGTGCGCCGCTCCTTAAACGGCCCGCTAACGGTTGGGCGCGATGCCACGTGCGACCTCGTCCTGCTCGATCCACGCGTGTCCCGTCGCCACGTGTTGCTGGAAGCATCGGGTGCCGAGGCTCGCTTCCGCGATCTGGGAAGCTCGAACGGCACGTTGCTGAACGGTCAGAAGCGGGACGCCGGGCGCTTGCAGTGTGGCGATGTCTTGCGCGTCGGCGACTGCGAACTGGCGGTCGAGGATGACGATGCGGGTAAAGAGGCTACCTAATGTTTCCGCCACAAGCTCGCCTGGAAAGCTTAGAGGTGGTTGCGCTGGTAGCCCTGTTCGTTTGCGCGGCCCTTCCGCTACGGCGCGGGCGGCGGCGCAGCGATGATGCCGCGGCGGCCATGCAGGCCGTCGTGCTACGCGTGGAGGAAGATGGGCAGACGCGATCGGTGAGCGTTTCCGTGCCCGTAACGATCGGCCGCGCACCCTCCGCGACGTTAGTGATTCCGGATTCGCAGGTGAGCCGAGTGCATGCACGCATCGACGTATGGGATGGAGCGCCTAGCATCCGCGACCTGGATAGTCGCAACGGAACGCTGGTCAATGCCCGCCCGATCGAAGGTGCCACGGTGCTTCGGGACGGCGACGAGATCGACATCGGCATGACGCGAATCGTCTTTTGCGGAGTGGGAGCGTGGAAGTAGCCGTCGGCTCGGAGCTCGGCATCTGGCAAAAGCAGCAAAGTGACGCGCACGTCGCGGAGTGCATCGCGCCGAACGTCACCTTTCTCGGCGTCGCCGACGGTTTCGGGTTCGCGGCGCGGGGAACGTCGACGGCGATGCTTGCGCTCGGCACCGTGCGCGACTATCTGCGCCGGCGCCAGCGCTTGGGCGCGCTCGGGGCGCGCTCCGTCTCACAAGGTTCGATGCGCGCGCTCTTGCTGTCGGCTCTCGACCACGCGAACGCGCGCCTGTTCGCACAGAGCGGCAGCCACGAGGATTTCGTCGGCAGCGGCACGTCGCTGACGGCCGTGCTCGTCGTCGGGCATCACGCCTTCATCGGTCACGTG
This sequence comes from Candidatus Tityobacter terrigena, assembly GCA_003156715.1. Classification (GTDB taxonomy): domain Bacteria; phylum Vulcanimicrobiota; class Vulcanimicrobiia; order Vulcanimicrobiales; family Vulcanimicrobiaceae; genus Tityobacter; species Tityobacter terrigena. The sequence goes on along the minus strand of PMHO01000053.1, from coordinate 184,374 downwards.
GGCGACGCACGGGCCTATTTGCTGCGCGTCGGTCACGTCGAGTCGCTGACGGTCGACGACGCGATGTTCGCCGACGCGGCCGTGACCAGCATGAAGGGCTCCGTTCCGGCCAAACCGCGAACTCGCAGTCTGCTCTGGCGAAGCCTTGGAACGCAAACCAAACTCGAGGCCAGCATCGCGCAGGTCGAGTTGATCGCGGGCGACCAACTGTTGCTTTGCACCGACGGCATTCATCGCTGCGTCGACGCCGATGAACTAGGCGAGGCGATGCAGCAATCCCCGACCGCAACCGATGCGGTCAGCCTCTTGCTCTCGACCGTCAGAGCGCGCGGCAACGTCGACAATGCAACGCTGATCGTCGGTCGCGATCTGCTGGTTCCGACGCTTCCCTCCGCCGGGCGCGACCGTCTGACCGAGATCAAGCTGCGCGCCCTGATCGCGCTGCTGATGCTCGCGACGGCCCTCGTCTCGTTTGGGATCTACGTCTTGCGCTTTGCGCCGGTCGATCGCGCCGGAATTCTTACGACCGATCGCTAGCGGCGCGCTGCTGCTTCGTCGCGTCGCGCCGATGGCGGTGGCGCTGGGGATCGGCGGGTTTGCGCTCTCGCTCGCTCCGCGAAACTCCGTCGGGCCACCCTGGGCGCTCGTTCTGCTCGCGCTGGGGGCGCTCGGCTGGGTCCTGAGCGCCCCTCGCGACACGCGGCGCGACGAACTGCTGCCGGCGCTGAGCGTGATGCTTACGGGCCTGGGGCTCGCCATGCTCGCCCGGCTATCCGGCGATCTCGCCCACAAGCAGGAAGCCTGGATCGGCATTTCGCTTACGCTCGTCCTGCTGTCGAGGCGGCTCTTCGACCACTTCCGTCAGTTTGCCGCGTTCAAGTACGTTTGGGTGCTCGGCTCCATCGTGCTGTTTGCGCTGATCGCGATCTTCGGACAAGAGGTCAACGGCGCAAAGCTTTGGATTAGGATCGGCAGCATTCAGTTCGAGCCGGTCGAGATCATCAAACTCTTCATGGTACTGTTCATGGCGGCGTACCTGGCTGAGACGGCCGACGTGATCGCCGCCGCCAAGCCGTGGTCGGTGCGCGCCAATGCCAAGTATCTGGGGCCGCTCTTTCTCGGTTGGGGCGCCTCGATGGCGATCTTAGTCTTCGAACGCGACATCGGAATGGCGACGCTGCTGCTCGTAACCTTCGTCGCTATGCTCTACGTGGCGACCCGGCGCGTCGATCTGGTTCTTGGCGGGGCGGCGGTCTTCGCACTTGCCGCGTGGTGGGCGGTGAAGCACTATCCTTACGTCGTGGCGCGTTTCCAGGTCTGGCAAAACCCGTTTGCCGATCCGCTCGGGCGCGGCTATCAAGCCCTGCAAGCGCTCTTTTCGCTGGCCGCGGGCGGTCTCTTCGGCACCGGGTACGGCCTCGGGCATCCGTATTACATCCCAGCGGTCGGCACCGACTACATCTACGCGGCGTGGAGCGAGGAGTTCGGAGCGCTCGGCGGCCTCGTGCTGATCGGCGCTTTTCTGGTCGTCGTGCAGCGTGGACTCGCAATCGCTCAGGCGCAACCGGACTTGTATGCGAAGCTGTTGGCGACCGGCCTCGCGGTGACGCTCGGCGTGCAGACCTTTATCATCATCGGCGGCGTCCTCGGTCTGCTCCCGCTGACCGGCATAACGCTGCCCTTCATCTCGTATGGCGGCAGCTCGCTCGTGGCCAACTTCTTGCTGATCGCGCTGGTCTGGGCCATCGGCAGCGAGCGAGCGGCGTCGTCATGAGTGCCGGCAACCTGCCGTGGCCCGACGGGCGAAGAGCCATCCGCCGTGGTATCCTAACTCGATGACCGCCCAGCCTCATGAGGCGCTTACGAAAGCCGAGTTCCCGGCCTGGGAATTGCGGCAACTGTGCAAGCACCAGTTCGTCAACGGCCACGTTTATGGGTTCGCCGGCGGCACGATCGAACACAACGACATCGCGGCGGCGCTCATCGAGAAGATTCGGCCGGCGGCTCGTCCCTGTCGGACGTACGGCTCGGACATGTTGATCGAGATGGAGCGTAGTATGCGCTACGCCGATGTCGTCGTGACCTGTGACGACCGGGATCGCGTTCGCGGCGGCACGACTATTCGCTACCCGAAGCTCGTAGTCGAGGTCCTCTCCGAATCGACCTTTAAGGATGACCTCGGTGCGAAGATGGGCGAGTACCAATCGATCGAGTCGCTCGAAGAGTACGTCCTGATCGACTCGCGTAAGCGCTGGGCGCAACTCGTGCGGAGGCAGAATGCGAGCTGGACGCTCGAACCGCCGGTGACTGGTGGGAAACTCGAGTTCCGCTCCGTTCGTGTTGCGATCGATCTTGACGAGTTATACGCGATGGCGGAGATCGGACCGTGACGCATGCCCAGCACCGATTCGGCGCTGAAACCATCAACGCGTGAAGTAGCGGCGCGGGTTGTCGACGAGCATGGTGTCGATCTGAGCCTCCGTTACGCCGCATTCCCGCAGCGCCGGTAAAACGTCGTCGTGGATGTGGTTGAAGTGCCATCGCGGTGCCATCTTTGCCTTCACTTCGGGCGAGAACCAGTCGATGTAGCAGGCCGCGTCGTGCGATAGCACCATGCGCTCCGCGTAGCCGGCCTTGCAGAGCTCGGCCACCGTCGCTACGCGTTGCTCGAACGGCAGCAGCCCGTCGAGCCCGAAACGGTCCATTCCGATATACGATCCGGCGTCCATCAGCTCGATTAAATACGAGAGGTCGGTCGAATCGCCGCTGTGGCCCAGGACGACTCGCGAGAGGTCGACGCCTTCTTCGCGGAAGACCCGTTGCGCCGTTAGCCCGGTGGTCGCGTGCACGTTGGTGTGAACCACGATCGGCGCGCCGGTTCGGTGGTGGGCGGTAGACACTGCCCGCAGCACGCGCTCTATCCCCGCCGTCAGCTCCGATTGTTCGACACAGCATTTCAAGAAAGCCGCCTTAACGCCGGTGCCGGCGATTCCGAGCGTGAGGTCCGTAACGAACATCTGTGCCATTGGATCGACGGCGCCGGATTTTCGGCCCGAACCCCGGTACTGGAAGAAGAACGGCAGTTCGGCGTAGGCGTACAGCCCGGTGGCAACGACGATGTTGAGATCGACGCCCGCATTGACGCGCGCGATCCGCGGAATGCAGCGGCCCAGGCCGATGACGGTCGGGTCGACGATCGTGCGCACGCCGCGCGCGACCGCCTCTTGCAGTTGCGCGATGGCATCAGCCACCCGTGCGTCTTCGTTCCAATACGCCGGATAGTTTTGGCGGATCTCCTCGCTGAGCACGAAAACGTGCTCGTGCATCAACGTCGCGCCCAGCCGGCTGACGTCGATTGGGCCGCGAACGGTTTCAACAAGCGCCATCCCGAGAAGGGGCGTTTGCGCGGCGCTCACGGTAATCCCCTGCGCAAACCAAAGCTGGGGATGGCCTGGAAGTGCGCGCCGGCCGCTGGCCCGAGAACTTTTGGCAGCACGCGGCCCGGGATGACTATGCCACGTTCACGAAACTGAAAAGTAGAGGTGACACGATCGCATGAGTGAGATGGCTGTCGAGTACCGGATACGACCGATCAGCGTCGGGGAGTACCATCGCATGGGAGAGCTCGGGATCATTAAGCCCGACGAACGCGTGGAGTTGCTGGACGGCGAGCTGATTGCGATGCCGCCCATCGGACCGCGCCACGGCTTTTCTGTCCGTATGCTCCTGCGCTTGTTTTCTGCCCGCCTCGCTGACCGTGCGATCGTCGACGTTCAAGCCGCCGTTACGCTCGATGACTACTCGGAGCCGCAGCCCGACGTCATGCTGCTGGCTCTGCGCGAGGACTTTTACCGCCACGCGCTGCCGCGCGCCGATGCGCCGCTCCTGGTCGTTGAGGTTTCCGAATCGACGCTGCGCTACGATCGTGGGCGCAAGCTCGGGGCCTATGCGCGCGCCGGCGTTCGCGAGGTCTGGATCGTCGATCTCGTCGACGATCGAATCGAAGCGTTTTCCGGCCTCCGCGAAGGCGAGTACTGCGAGGTGCGAACCGCGCTCCGCGGCGAATCGCTGGCGCCAAGCGCCTTCCCCGAAGTCGCATTCGCAGTAGACGACATCCTCGGCTGAACCGAGCGGGATCGCCGCTGCGGACTACGGCCCGCTTCTTGTTAGCGCACCAATTGGTTCGTTACCGGAGCGGATTGAGACTGCTCGATGCGCGCGACGTGCGACTTGCTGCAGGCGCGGACGGAGCGCGACGTCAAAATATTCGGCGCATGAATTCTAGTTTCATTGCCGAGCCGCTCGAGCCGACTGGCGAGTTCGTCGATTCCGGGGCGCTCCTCGAGGGAGCGCCGCCGCTTCCGCGGCGGTTCCGCCGGCAGAACGCGGACATCGTCGTTCGCGAGATCGTTCGCACGTGGCGCTCGACAAAGAGAGATCGCGGCGACGAGTATTTGGCGCGCCACTGGTTCGAGATCCGCGCCGAGGACGGGACGACGGCCATCGTATACTTCGACCGTAAGGCCCGCCGCGGCGCACCACGGTGGTGGCTGTTTTCGATAGCCGCTCAGCAGGAATAAGCGCTCGCGGCACCGCGCTACTTGTCGAGTAATCCTCGCGCAGCGGGGTTATACACATGCGTACTTCGATCGTGGTCGCTAAGGTCATCGTCGTTGCTGCGGCCATTCCGTTGCTGACGGGATGGTCGGGCCGAAGCCAACCGAATCGTGAAGGTGGCTGCAAAGCGACGATCACCACGACGTTGACGACCGGGAACACGATCGAGTTCGCCGCCGGCGTTGCAGTCTTGGAGGGCGGTAACGTCCTGATTGCCGACATGACCGGCGTCGTCTACACCTACGCGCCGGCGAAGGGCGGTTCGCCCGGTTCACCGTTGGCGACAACGGTGTGAAAGGCCCCGCATCACGGTCAGGTCAGCCCAATAGCGCTAGCGGTTGAAGAACGGGCGCGTGTTGCGGTTTTAGGAACTACCGATCGCAACGCCGACCGTTGCCCCGCCGGTTCCGCAGATCGAGCCGCAGGATCCGGTGCCCGTGTCCGTGACCGAGAAGTAGTACAGGTATTTTCCGTCTGTTGACTTCGCATTGTTCCGTACGGTGACCGTCTCCGTCGTCGGATCGCCTGGGTTCGGGGAAAAATTATCGACGGAGAGGATCTTGGTCGGTTTCCTCCCTTTGTTGGCCGTGGCGCTCCAAGTCCACGTCCCGCCGTAGGGTCCGCAGAACGAAGACGTTGACGTGAAATAGCCGACGCACCAGAAGAAGCTATAAGAGCCGCCCGGTGAGAGAGTGACGCACTCGTAATACCGGCGGGGACACGTGGTTCCCGCGTCCGGCTGGAGCGGATAGATCGGCCTGCCCAGAAGCTGGGGCTGCCGGCCCGCTAGCCCGCCGGCCGGTGCCGGATGCACGACCGTCATGGGCCCAACCGGGTTCACTCGAACGACGGCACCCGCGACCGCCGTCGTAAGTAGTCCCAAAGTGACCGCGACCGCGGCGCTGCGAATCAAGTTCAAGCGCATGAGTTCCTCCAATAAGATGTTAAAAGGGAACGCGGTATGTCCAGCGGCCTACGCCGCCGACACGAGGCGGCATCGTCTCCCTGGAGGGAATTGACTCAGCTCGAACCGGCACCTGTTTGCCTTGAAATATCAACAGTGTACGTTTTCGTTCGGCGGGGCGGCTATGCTGTCTGCGTACCGACCGTACCACCGTCGCTCTCGAAAAAGTGAAGCGACCATCATGGCTCGCGGGCGGCATCGCCTTGGGTGCGCCTGTACGGAACGCCGGCGCCTTCCGGCTCGAGAGCAACATGACCGTCCGCAGGGGGCCAGTCCCGTCGCACCGGCCCAGGGAACCCTCAGCGCCGCGTCTTACCGCTTCTGCATAGCGGTTGATGGGAAGTGCCTTTGGTTCGCACGAAGAAATCGGTGTGAGTAAGGCGCCGGATCCCGTCGGCGCGGAACGACCTCCGTCCCTTCCGACAGTCGCGCCATGGAAGTCGCGCTACGGCGTCACGATACGCTCATGCGGTCAGCGATCGCCGCTCGAAGAGGAACGGTCTTTAAGACGGTTGGCGATGTCCGCCGGAGATTCATAAAGGTGATCGACGACCCGCAAGGCGCCGCGGACCTTATCAATGAAAGGGTTGATTCAAAATTGAACGCGAGCGACATCGACGAGATCAAGCCACTCATCAAGAACCACCTCGGTGCGATGAACGAAACCGTCGCCGAGGCGTTCAAACACGAGACGATCGATCTGGTGTTCGGCGACGAAGAGACTTAGTCGGCTCCGAACCGGCGAGCTTTTTGCCGGGGCGTTGCGGATGATGGGTGCGATGCCGGCGTAATCCTCGGGAGGCTGCGGGCGGTGCTCGATGAATCGTCAGGGCAGACGGCGCGCGACGATCTTTGCGAAGGCGGTCAAGGTCGAATCGGGCGTCGTTCCGGTAACGGCGAGGACTGCGATGGAAACGCTCTGGTGATGTTTGGTGACGTAAGCGGTGTTGTCGAAGAGCAGAACGGAGTCGGCGATTCCCCGTACGCGAGTTCCCAGACCGTTCGTGAAGGGATCGACCAAGGCGTTGTTTTGCAAGAAACTCGAGCCGTGATCGGGGACGACGACCAGTACGTTACCTTCATCGGCTTCGTACGTGCAATGCCAACCGCTCGACTGCGGCAAATGGTAGGGTGACTCGTGCGCCGTGTCGATCTTCCAGTGCAGAACCTTGACCACGTCGCTGCGCGTGACCAGCGAACAGGGCCCCGGGACGTTGACGAGCGCGGCAAACGACGCGAGAGTCAAAAACGGAAGAGCCATCGCTTCACGTTTCGCGAACCCCGGCGCCGTTCCCGCAGAGCCTGACAAGGCGCAGGTCGGGCATCCAAAACACCCGAGCAAACTTGCGGGAGCGGATGTTTGCGGGCGTCGAAGCTCTGTCTGCGGCGGTAAGCGTCATCTATATGTGAACCCAGTCTAGGGGGTGAACGCAATCGGATGAAACGGACGAAATTCGTGGCGGCTACCGGCGGCGCCATCGCGTCGTCTTGCCTTCCGCGCCAAGCCGGAGCGACGGATATGGGCGTGACTTTGAATACCGCGACCGGCGCGATCGCGGGCACCCTGATGCTGCCTTCGGGAAACGCTCCGTACCGTGTGGTCCTCATCGTGGCCGGCTCAGGTCCGACCGACCGAAACGGCAATAACCCGGCGCTTCCAGGCGAGAACGATGCGTACAAGTTGCTCGCGCAGGCGCTCTCGCTCGAGGGTATCGCGTCGGTCCGCTACGACAACGCCCTCGCGACGAAGGATCTCACCTCGCTTGCCAGGTGCCGCAGCTTCGAGCGCCTTAAGAATACGAAGCTTCTCAGCTACCGAATTCGACGCCGCTTGGGCCTGAGGACGATCTCCGGCGACGCCGGCGACTTGCCGTTGGTTGTGGTCATCATGGAACTGTTCTCCGCTTGCCCCGCTGAGAGCTTACTCTTAAGGAGTAGCTGGTCTCAGATCATGTTGACAGATGGGGAAGTCGCTTGGCCCGTAAGCTGCTGAACGGTGTCGCCTTCGCTTAGAGGAAGGGGAACGGACTGAAGGCGCAGACCTGTAGCAACTTTCACTTGCGATCGGGGAATTCCGAATGTTTGCACGATTTAAGTCGAAATACCCGACTCGGGTGCGCCGAACCTTCGTTTTGGCCTCGGCGCTGTTCGCCGGTTGCAGTGGAGCTGGCAGTCAGTTTTCGCTTACAGAAGCTAGCGCCGGTCACGCGTCGAAAACGTGGCAGCAAACTCAGCCTATCGCGGCGTTCCACACCGACGCGACCGCAGGCACGCTCTATGCGTCGTCACCGACGGCCGACACCGTCACTGAGTATATGCTGCCCGGCGGTGGAGTCCTTGGGACGCTCGGCGCGAGTAGCGGCATCGACGACGTCCCGCAGGGCATGTTTTTTTCGAAAGATCATCTCTACGTCACCAACGGGAATCAGGTACTAGTCTTTCCTGCGGGGCAAACGATGCCATCCGAGATCCTTCAAGACTCAGGCTCTGTCTCTGGACCCTATGTCAATGACGTGGTCGTTGGAAATGATGGAAGCGTGTACTTGGCGAACGTTTTTCAGAACTATTCGGGAGCGGGGGTCGTGGCGGTCTTCAAGAAGGGCCAGACGATTCCATCATACGTAATCAGATTGAGCGAATCAGAGGCTCTATTCTCTGTAACGCTCGACTCAAGCAACAACCTTTACCTCGCGTACGATGATCTTAAGGGTCTGGGCCGGATCGACGAATACGCACCGGGAAAACAAAAGGGAAAGAACACGGGCTGGTCGCTGAAATATGCAAATCCGGGCGGGATGGCTTTTGATCGCAGCGGCAACCTCGTTATCGTGGACGACACCGTAATCGACGTTTTCAGTAAGGGAATCCAAAAGCCGATCCGCGCATTCGGGTCACTGAAGCAAGGCGCGTTTCTTGCCTTCAACAAAACACAGACGCACCTATTCGTTACGGATAGCGGCTCCGGTCAGATCGACGAGTTCGACTATACGACTGGCGGGGTCGTTAAGACTATCAGCTTGGCCGACGCGACCGGGGTCGCGATCGATCCGCCAGCATCGCTGTGACAGGGGTTTTCCCGTTGCGAGCATCGCGGCATCGCAGCAAGCGCCGCAGCGATGCCGGCGGGGGGCGAATCTTCGCTGAGATTCGATGACTATATAGATGACGCTGCGGCGTGGCTGAACTTGCTGCATGCGGATTCCCGCTTTTCACGAACGGTCGTTGCGGGTCACAGCGAAGGTTCGCTCATCGGCATGATTGCTGCCCAGCGGGCGCCGGCGTTCGCTTATGTCAGTCTCGAAGGTGCGGGACGCGCCGCGCCGGTGGTCTTGCGCGAACAACTCAAAGGGAAGCTGCCCGCGGCTCTCTACGCGCAAGCCGACGCAATTGTGACGTCTCTCCAGGCCGGCAAATCCGTAGCGGTCGACCCCGATTCGCCGCTCGTGGCACTCTTCCGTCAAAGCGTGCAACCGTATCTGATTTCGTGGTTCAAGTACGATCCGACACGAGAAATCGGCAAGCTGCACATTCCCGCTACGATCGTGCAAGGGACCGCCGACGTTCAAGTGACGATGGAAGACGCCCGGGCGCTGCACGAGGGCGATCCGAGCGCGAAGCTGGTGGTCGTCGAGGGCATGAACCACGTGCTCAAACATGCCCCCGACACGTCGTCGCAAGCGGCCGTTCTCAAAGGCTACGGCGACAGCTCGTTGCCGGTCGAACCCGCGGTCGTTCAGGCCGTCGCGGCGAGCGCGACTGCCTAACGGCGGCTGCAGGGGGCGGCATCGATTTGACCGTCGTATTCGAGCAGGGATGAGCCTCGCGAATGCCTCGGCCAAGACCGTTTCGATCGGCTGCCACGCTGCATTCTGGGGCGACAGCAACGAGCACGCGACACAGTTGGCGCGGCGCGCGGCCGTGGGCTATCTGGTCAGCGATTACCTTTCGGAGATCACCATGTCGCTGCTCGTCCGAGCGCGAGGGAAAGATCCGGCGGCCGGGTACGCGCCCGACTTCGTGCGCTCGGTCGCGCCGGTGCTCGATGAGATCGCCGGCCGTGGGCTTCGTCTCGTGACCAACGCCGGCGGAATCAATCCGGCAGGCTGTCGCGACGCTCTCGCTGCTGCCGCCGCCGAACGAGGCGCTCGGATGCGCGTCGCGATCGTTGAAGGCGACGACTTGATGCCGCAATGCGAGCGGGTGCGGGCCACGGAACCGCGCGAGATGTTTTCGGGAAGGCCGCTACCGGCTTCGCCGCTGAGCATGAATGCGTATCTCGGAGCGACCCCGATTGCGCGCGCTCTCGATGAAGGTGCGGACGTCGTCATCTGCGGGCGTTGCGTCGACTCGGCTTTAACGCTGGGTATCCTGCTTCACGAATTCGGGTGGCGCAGCGACGACTACGACCGGTTAGCCGCGGGCAGCTTGGCCGGGCATGTCATCGAATGCGGGACGCAAGCAACGGGCGGCCTCTTCACCGACTGGGAATCCGTTCCGGGCTGGGACGATATGGGGTTGCCCGTCATCGACTGCTGTGCCGACGGCACGTTCGTCGTGAGCAAGCCGGAGGGTACCGGCGGCCTCGTGACGACTGCGACGGTTGCGGAGCAGATTCTCTACGAGATCGGCGATCCCGCCGCGTACCCGTTGCCCGACGTAGCCTGCGATTTTCGCCACGTCCAACTCGAGCAAGTCGGCTTGGACCGCGTTCTGGTGCGCGGCGCAAAGGGCAGGGCCCCGACGCCCTTCTACAAGGTGAGCGCGACCTATCTGGACGGCTACCGGATTGTTGCGACCCTCATGCTTGCGGGCGGCGACGCCGGTGCCCGCGCGCGCCGCGCCGGCGCGGCGATCGTCGCGCGCGTCGGCAGATTGCTCGGCGAACGCGGCCTGGCGGATTTTAGCGAGACGAGCATCGAGGTCATCGGCGCCGAAGACAGCTACGGTCGCGGTGCGCGCAGCGGCACCGCTCGCGAAGTCGTGCTGAAGGTGGCGGTGCGCCATCCCGATCGGCGCGCGCTCGAGCTCTTTGCCGGCGAAGTCGCACCGGCCGGCGTCTCCATGGCGCAGGGCATCACCGGGGCGTTTGCGGGACGTCCCTCGCCGGCTCCGGTCGTGCGCCTCTTTTCTTTTCTTTACGACAAGCAACGTGTTGCGATCCGCGTCGATCTGGGGGAACGCGCGATCGTGATCGATGCGCCGCAGAACCCGGCACGCGAAACGGCGCAGCCGGCGAGCAGCGCTCAGCCGCTCGAGGGCGCCGCCGACGAATTTCCGGCGGCGACGAATGGGGTCGCCGCCGGCGACACGGTTAGCGTGCCGCTTCGCGCGCTTGCGCATGGCCGCAGCGGCGACAAGGGCGACACGTGCAATATCGGCATCATCGCGCGCCGCGCGGAGTACTGGCCGCTCATCGGCGAGCAGCTCACCGAGGGGCGCGTCGCGGCCTGCTTCGCGCATTACCTTCGCGGCGGCGTGACGCGCTATGCGCTGCCCGGCTTGTTTGCATATAACTTCGTGCTTGAGAACGTGCTGGGCGGCGGTGGCATGGCATCGCTTCGCTACGATCCGCAGGGGAAGACCTACGCTCAGATTCTGCTCGACGAGGCGATTTCGGTTCCTGCGGCGTTGCTCGAATTGCAGCCGGTACTGGCCGAGCGCTGAATGCCTCGGTTACATAGCAGAATCGATTCGACGTCGCCCGAGTTCGCGCGAAATAGCTCGGCGATGCTCGCCGCGGTCGAGCGGCTGCGCGAGCTCGAAACGCGAACCTGGAGTGCATCCGCAAAAGCCAAGCCGCTTTTCGATAAACGCGGGCAGCTCTTGCCGCGCGAACGCATCGGCCGGCTCCTCGACCCGGGTTCGCCCTGGCTCGAGCTCTCGACGCTGGCCGGCTACGGGCTCGACGTCACCGATCTCGCCACGAGCGTTCCCGGTGCGCGCGCCATCTCCGGCATCGGATTCGTATCCGGCGTGCGCGCGGTGGTCGTCGCAAGCGATGCCGGGATCGAGGCGGGGGCCATCGGCGCGATGGGGCTCGAGAAGCTTCTGCGCGCGCAAGACATCGCGCTCGAGAACAAGCTGCCGTTTCTCCATCTGGTCGAATCGGCCGGCGCGAACTTGCTCAAGTACCGAGTCGAGACGTTCGTGCAAGGCGGGGCCATCTTCCGAAACTTGGCACGGCTATCCGCGGCCGGCGTGCCGGTCATCACGGTCGTGCACGGCTCGTCGACGGCCGGCGGGGCTTATATGCCCGGTCTCTCCGACTATGTCGTAATGGTGCGCGGCCGCGCGCGTGCGTTCTTAGCCGGGCCTCCATTGCTCAAGGCGGCAACCGGCGAAATCGCAACGGAAGAAGAGCTCGGCGGCGCGCAACTCCACGCATTCACAACCGGGCAAACCGAATACCTCGCGGAGGACGATGCCGACGCATTGCGCATCGCTCGCGACGTCATCGCGCGGCTGGGATGGCCGCGCGCCGCGCTGCCGAGCGGGTCGCCGCCGCGCTATCCGGCGAGCGAGTTGCTCGGGATCATGCCCTCCGATCTCCGGCAGCCGGTCGACATGCGCGAAGCGATCGCACGCCTCGTCGACGATTCCGACTTCCTCGAGTTCAAAGCAAATTTCGGGTCGGCGACCGTCACCGGTCACGCCGCAATCGACGGGACGCCGCTTGGTATCGTCACCAACAACGGGCCGCTCGATCCGGAGGGCGCTGCGAAGGCGACCCATTTCATTCAAGCGTGCTGCCAGGCCGGCATACCGTTGCTCTACCTGCAAAATACGACGGGCTACATCGTGGGCAAAGCGCCCGAGGCGGCCGGCATGATCAAGCACGGTTCCAAGATGATTCAAGCCGTCACCAACGCCAACGTGCCGCAGATCACCCTGATGTGCGGCGCATCCTTCGGCGCCGGCAACTACGGGATGTGCGGGCGAGGCTTCGCGCCGCGCTTTCTGTTCAGTTGGCCGAGTGCGCAAACGGCGGTCATGGGTCCCCAGCAAGCGGCCACGACCATGTCGATCGTGATGGAGGAAGGTGCCCGGCGACGCGGACAGCCTCTTGACGAGGCCAAGCTTCGCGCCCTCGAGAGCCAGATCGTCGAGACGTTCGAGCGCCAGATGCCGGCCTTTTATACTTCCAGCCGTCTGCTCGATGACGGCGTCATCGACCCGCGCGACACACGCCGCACGCTGTCGTTCGTTCTTTCCATCTGCCGTGACGCCGAAAAGCACGAACTCCGGCCGATGCAGTTCAGCGTCGCTCGGCCTTGACCGGCGGAATGTGAACGTGAGCGTCGAGAGGCGGTTCGCCGGCGGAGTGTTGTTCGTAACGCTAAGCGATCCGGCGTCGCGCAACGCACTCGGCGCGGAAATGGTCGCTGGGATCGATGCCGCCTTCGAGTTCGCCGAGACGACGCCCGAGGTGCGAGCCGTCGTCTTGCGTGGAAGCGGCGGGACGTTTTGCTCGGGGGGAAACCTGGATGAATTCAAGCGGCTGATGAGCGCGCCCGCAGCGGATCGCGACGCCGACCCGATCGTGCGCTCCAATCGTCGCTTCGGGGCAGCCCTCGAGCGCATCATTCGCTCGACCGTTCCGTCGATCGCCGTCGTCGAGGGGGCCGCCGTCGGCGGCGGCCTCGGCCTGGTCGCCGCGGCCGACTTCGCTGTGGCGCGGGCGGACGCACGCTTCGGGATGCCCGAGACGACCCTTGGCCTGCCTCCGGCGCAGATCGCGCCGGTCGTCGCCCTCAAGATCGGCTCAGCTCGGACGCGCCAACTGATGCTGTCGGCGCGGATGTTGAGCGCAGCCGAAGCGTTCGATATCGGGTTGCTCGATCGCGTTGCCGCTACCCCCGGAGAACTCGCCAAGAACGTAGCCGATTTGCTCGACGGGATTGGCCGCTGCGAGCCGCAGGCGGTTCGCGCGACCAAGCGCATCCTGGCGAGCTCGATCCAAGACGGTCTGGCGCTCGTTCTCGACGACGCGGCCGAGGAGTTTGCCCGCGCCATGCGCAGCGGTCGCGCTGCCGAAGGGGTGGCGGCAGCCGGCGAGCGCCGCGCTCCCCCCTGGCGGCGCAAACTGGCAGACGCTGATGAACCTTCGCCGTGAACCAGGCCCGTGCGCTCGACACCCTGCTTGTCGCCAACCGCTCCGAGGTCGCGCTACGCATCATGCGGACGGCCAAGCGTATGGGTCTGCGAACGGTCGCGGTTTACTCGGAGGCGGACCGTCACGCGCTCCACGTCGCCTATGCGGACTTCGCTCGTTGCATCGGCCCGGCACCGGCCGGCGCATCATATCTCAACGCGGAAGCGATCGTCGATGCGGCTCGCGCGACGGGTGCGGACGCGATCCATCCGGGCTACGGCTTTCTGGCAGAAAGCCCCGCTTTCGCCGAACGCTGTGCATCTGCGGGTTTGACATTCGTCGGTCCGTCGCCGCAGACGATGCGCGCCCTGGGCAATAAGGCCGCGGCGAAGCGCCTGGTCGAGGACGCCGGCGTTGCGGTCGTCCCGGGGTATCACGGCCCGGACCAAAGCGACGCAGCGCTGCGCGCCGCCGCGCGCGAGCTCGGCTTGCCACTGATGATCAAGGCCGCCGCGGGCGGTGGCGGGCGCGGCATGCGACTCGTGCGCAGCGAGGTGGAGTTCGATGCGGCGCTGGAGTCGGCGCGTTCGGAGGCGCTGGCCGCATTCGGCAACGGCGATCTCTTGCTCGAGCGCGCGCTGCTCGCAGTGCGTCACGTCGAGGTGCAAATCTTCGGCGATCGTTTCGGAGGGGTCGTGCATCTCGGCGAGCGCGAGTGCAGCATCCAACGGCGCCACCAGAAGCTGATCGAGGAAGCGCCTTCGCCCGCCGTCGGCGCCGCGCTTCGCGAGCGCTTGACCGGCGCGGCCGTGCGCGTCGCGCGCAGTGCCGGCTATGAGGGCGCGGGCACCGTGGAATTCCTCGTCGCCGGCGACGGCGCGTTCTATTTTATCGAAGTCAACGCACGCTTGCAGGTCGAGCACCCGGTGACTGAAGCGCTCACCGGCTTCGATCTGGTCGAGTGGCAACTTCGCGTCGCGCGTGGCGAGCCGTTGCCGCACCCGCAAGAAGCGATTGCGTTCGCGGGGCACGCGATCGAAGCGCGACTCTGCGCCGAGGATCCGTCGAGCGGGTTTCTGCCGCAAAGCGGGGCGGTTGCGTATTGGCAACCGCCCACCGGGGTGCGCGTCGAACACGCGCTGGAGACCGGAACGGTCGTCACGCCGCACTACGACTCGCTGCTGGCGAAGTTCGTCGCGCACGGAGCGACGCGCGAAGAGGCCCGTCGCTCGCTGGCCCGCGCACTCGATGAATGCATCCTCCTCGGCTTTGCGACAAACAAGCGATGGCTGCGTGAATGTCTTGGCGACGAAGTCTTCATTGCCGGCAACGCGACGACCGCCTTCGTGCAGGAGCGCCGCATGCCGTCGCTCGACGAAGGCGACGTGGCCGCGCGCACGTTCGCGCTTGCGGCATCTGTGCTCTACGCGCGCGCTTGCGCCGGCTTCGAAGAATGGGCGGGATGGAGCACGACCGCACGTCCCGCAACGACCTTTATCTTCGGCCGCGGGCCGGGGCCGCGGACCGAAGTGCGCGTCCTCGCCAAAACGGCCCACGCCTGGGAAACCGTGGTCGCGGGCGAGCGCTTCGCATGCGCGGTCGCGGTGCTGCCCGACGAGCCTGCGGGCCGCCTTCGCATGAGCCTTGACGGAACGTGGCAGAGCATCGACTTCGCGGCGTGCGACAGCGAGCTGTACCTCGCGGTCGAGGGCCGGACCCAGACGTTCCACGACCGAACCGGTGAACCGGCTGCGAGCGCTGCTGCGGGAGCGAGCGATGGTCTTCTGCGTTCCCCCATGAGCGGGCGGGTCTTGGCGGTGCTTGTCGCCGAGTCCGAGAAGGTCGCGGCTGGATCGTCCGTCATGATCCTCGAGGCCATGAAAATGGAGCACGCGCTGGCCTTGCCCGGCCCGGCAGTGATCCGCTCGGTGCGCGTCGGTGCAGGAGCCCAGGTCGCTCCGGGCGACGTTTTGTTGGCCTACGAATCATCCGCCCAAGAAAAGCTGGTCACATGATCTATCAAGAAGAGCATCGCGAGCTGCAGCGGTCGGTCTCGAAGTTGATTCAGAACGAGATCAACCCGTACGTCGACGAGTGGGAGCGGGCCGGCATCTTCCCGGCTCACGAGGTGTTTCGCAAGCTTGGCAAACAGTCGCTGCTGGGCATCCACAAGCCGGTCGAATTCGGCGGTCTCGGGCTCGACTACACCTTTGCAACCGCCTTCAACGAGTCGCTCGGCGAGATTGCCTGCGGCGCCGTCCCCATGGCGATCGGCGTGCAGACCGACATGGCGACTCCGGCGCTCGGGCGCTACGGTTCAGACGCCCTGCGCGAAGAGTTCTTGCAGCCGTCGATCAGCGGCGAGTACGTCGCCTGCCTTGGCGTCTCGGAGACGGGCGCCGGCTCCGACGTCGCCTCGATCAAGACGCAGGCTCGCAAAGCCGGCGACGACTACGTCATCGACGGCGGGAAGATGTGGACGACCAGCGGAGCGCAAGCCGACTGGATGTGCATGCTCGCGAACACCGGGGATGGCCCGGTGCACCGCAACAAGACCTTGATCTGCATCCCCATGAAGACCAAGGGCGTCTCGACGTCGCAAAAGCTCGATAAGCTCGGCATGCGTTCGTCGGACACGGTGCAGGTGTTCTTTGACGGGGTGCGCGTTCCACAGCGGTACCGCATCGGAGAAGAGAACATGGGCTTCATCTACCAGATGGAGCAGTTTCAGGAGGAGCGTCTCTGGGCGGCGGCAAGCGCGCTACGCGGCATGGAGCGCGTCATCGCGCAGACGGTCGAGCACACCCGCAGCCGGATCGCTTTCGGCCGGCCCATCCTCGAAAACCAGACGGTGCACTTCAGGCTAGCCGAGCTGCAAACGAAAGTTGAGCTGCTGCGTTCGCTGGTCTACCGCGCGGTCGAAGAGTACGTCAACGGCGGCGACATGGCCCAACTGGCTTCGATGGCCAAGCTAACGGTCGGGCGGCTCGTACGCGAAGTCGCCGACAGCTGCCTGCAGTACTTCGGCGGCATGGGTTTTATGAACGAGACGCCCGTGACGCGCTACTTCCGCGATCACCGGCTCGCCTCGATCGGCGGCGGCGCCGATGAAATCATGCTCGGCATCATCAGCAAGGAGATGGGCACCCTGACCAGAGCGCCCCGTCCGAGTGCGGTCGCGCACCCGAGCGAGTCCTAGCGCGACTGCGTTTTAAAACGCCGTCGCAAATAACTCCTCGAGAAACGCATACATGGCCGGATCCACCTCGGCCAGGCGCGCGCGAGTCGCCTTCGGCCAGGGCGAATGCGCGTCGTTGACCTCGACGTACGCGCGTAGCGATTCCGCAAAGTACTCGTCGAGGCCGGTCGCGGCATACGGTGTTACGAACGTGCGCGCCTCGGCAAACGCCTTCCGGATGACCGCGTCGTAGCCCGAACGGTAGACCCCGCCCCCCAGCGCGCAGTCGAGACCGTGACCGAATTCGTGCGCGACCGTCATCGGGCTCGGCGACCGAAGATACACGGTACGCTCCTCAACGACAAAGAGTCCCGCCGGCGGTATGGCCCACGCATCGACGTCGACGCCGAGCCGGCGCAACGAGCCCGAAGCGTCGGCGTACCGCTGCGATGGCGACAGGGACACGATGCGGATCTCACGTTCGGCTGCAAAGGTGAGCGCGGCACGCCCGAAGCGCGCCAAGACCGCGGCGATCGCGCGCGCCGCAGCGGGCGTCCCGGCGCAGAGCAAACGCGCGGCAGGATCGGCTGCGGTACACATTCGGTCCAGCGTAGCGCGCCGGAGTGAGCGATTTGTTGCTCATGAGTGTCCGGGGGCCGGCAGCGACCCGATCTGCACGGCGTGCGCACTCTGCGCCTCAAGCGCGCTCCAGGTGATTGCGATCGACTGACCGCCGCGCGGAGCGAAGGCTGCGCGGCCCTCGACGGTCCGCGCGCCGCGCTAGGCTACGCTCACGGAGGCGGCCAGGGTGCTGACGCTTACCGAAACGCGCGAGCGGTCCGGGTCGAGCTATTTTAGCCATTCGTTTGCGAGTTCTAACTAAGACTTGCTAGGTGCCCCGAGGGGAGAATCGCTTCGCTCACGAAACGCCCGCCTCACCCGAGCGCCGCAAGGATCTCGGGGAGATTTCGCCCCCAGGCATGGCCTCTAATGGTGACCCTAGAGCACTTATCTCTAAGGGAGATACGCATGCCACCATTTTCGCGCACGGCATCCACGATCGCGCTCTTAACCTTTACCGCCGCGGCGCTTCCAGCGAGTGTTTCCGGCGCAGCCGGGGTCGGACCGCTTGTAAGGCCGCACTCTGTCAGACACCAGCTTCCGTTTCAATCCAGCCTACCGACGCCCATCTTCGCCGGGGGCGGGAGCGTCCCAGCGCTGATGCTCCGTCTGTGGGGGAACCAGTACGGTGTCACTCCCGGTCAGCCGGCTAGCGCCTCGAAAGCCAACGTCGAAATGCTCTTCGCGTCGACGAATGGTCCGGCCGGCGAGCGCTATCTGATCGACCAGGCCTTCGACGACGAAACGACACCAGCCGCGAACCCGCCTTATCAAGACACGACGAACGGGCGTGACTGGACCTTCCCATATCCGAATTCCGGGTCGGCTCCTGGGCCACCCGACTTTGTAATCGGTTCTCCGCTCTCGACGGCGCTGTTGGGCGACTACGACAGCGAAACGCTGCCTGCGCGCGGCAAAGCGGTGCAGGAGCCGATCGTCGAAGCCGGCATCGCGTTGGCGTTCAACCTCGGACCGAACGCGAGCCTCGGTAGCCGGCAGTTCACTCTGTCACGCGAGTCCTACTGCGGCATCTACACGGGTGTCATCGGTGACTGGTCTGACTCGCAGATCACCGACGACAATGGCGGCGTCCCGGTCGTGAGCGCTTCCACGCCGATCGACGCAGTTTACCGCGCGGATCCGGCCGGTTCCACGTTCATCTTCACGACGCACCTCAACTACGTCTGCGCGGGCGCCGGTTACCCGTACTCGCAGGGCGTCGGCGAGTCATTCACCCTGCCGGACCCGCAACCGTCGGGGTCAAATTTCGTCGGAGCAACCGGGAACACGGCGCTGGTCAACGACGTGGAGCATCCTGCCAATTCCTCGCACGGAGCGATCGGATATACCGGGCCTTCCTCGATCGAGCCGCTTGGCCCGCTGCCGGCGGCCGCTCTGATCAATAAGAGCGGCGTTGCTAACCTGCCGACGGTCCCGGCCGTCAAAGAAGCGTTCCGCGGCCCGTACACCGCTGCGCCTCCGGGCTGGCCCGCGCGCGCTCGCACGTACGTACCCGATCCTTCGCACAAGGGAGCGTATCCGATCGTGGGGTTGATCTTCATGCTGTTCTACCACTGTTATCCGAGCTCGAACGCGGACGTTCCCGCGATGCAAGGCTTCTTCGATACCGCCCTTGCTCTTGAGAACGGCGCCGGATTGACGACGTACGACACGCTCGCAGAGGGAAGCGGGCTCGCTGAGCTGCCCGACGACAGAAAGATGAGAGTGCTTACCGCTTTGTCTAAAATCGAGCTCGTTCCATCGGGGGGCAAATGTTAGCGTAGGGAGGCGGCCTGAAGCGCGGTTCCGTCACAAGGGCTCTGCGGCAGCGTTAGCCAGAGACGATGCGCGTAGCGCTCTGGAGGAGCCATGGGTCGGTGTGAAGGCCGGCGTGGCGGCGCCGGCCGGCCCATTGTCCAGGGGCCGCCCCGCTACGCGCCGTAACGCCTCTCGTTGCCGCAATTAACCGTTGGGCGCGCCGCTGTTGCGGCGCTCGCCTTGCTGCTCGGGGGCGTCGCTGCCGCGGGCGCTGCCGAACAAATCGGGCCCGGCGCCATTGCCGCCAGCATTCATGACCACCAGGGGCACCCGATCTCCGGCGCCACGGTCCTTGCCACAGGCCCAGTCGAGCGCACCGCGACCACCGGTGCGGCAGGCATCGTAACGATGTCGGCATTACCGCTCGGCACCTACACCTTGCGCGCGACCCGGAGCGGCTTCGAGCCGATTGTTGCGACCGTCGTCGTCGCGGCGGGACCCTCCGCCCTCCGTTTCACGCAGCTCGAGCTCGCGCTCGCTTCGTTTTCAAATCTGCACGGCGCCACGGACGTCTCCAACGTCGGCGGGTTGAGCGCAACCGGCGACCCGGTCGTGGCCCATGCCCTTACGGCGATGCCGGACGTCGATGTCGTGCCGGCCGGAGTGGGCCCGGCAGCCGCTGGGGTCAGTGCGCTGGATACGTTGCCCAGTGAGTCTCGCGAAGAGCTCGATGGCATTCCGATCGCGGGTGGCCCATACGCGCGCAACGCGGTGTGGTTTCGCGATGCGCTCGTGCTCGACGACATCGAGGTCGCTACGGGACCGGTCGTTCACGATAGCTCGCTGCAAGATGCGATCGGCGGCGTGATCAATTACCAAACGCTGCCGATCTCGAGTACGCCGCAGTACGATCTAGCTGCCGGCTACGACTCAGAGTTCGGCAGCTTCCAGCGCGTGCGCTTTTCGGATACACTCGGCCGGCTCGGATTCGCGCTGGACACGGTCGGCGGCGGCGGCCTGAACCGTTCGCAAGTCGTTAAGCTGAATTACGCGCTCTCGCCGGCGACCTCGCTCGGTTTCTCGTCCTACGGCTCGCAATCGACGACCTCGCTCGACGGCGCCGACGTCACCAGCAATGCCCCCGCGTTCGCGCTTGACTTGCGTTCGCAGCTCGGCACGTCTTCGCTCCAAGTGCGAAGCTGGCGTTCTTCGGCGATGACGCAGGAGAGCATCGGTTCGTTTGCGTGGCCGCTCGAGTCGGACCGGCAGAGCGGTACGCAAATCTCGCTCGACGTTCCGGCCGGCAACCAACTGCTTTCCTTCTCGTTCGATCGCCGCAGCGACCTAGCGATGGTCGACGGCGTCGACGTCGACTCCACTTTTACGACGGCATTGGCGCGCGGCGACTTTCAGCTTTCGCGCGACGCGCGTCTCGAGCTCGGCGAAGTTCTCAGCGGCGGAACGCTCTTGCCGCAACGCACCGATCCCCAAGCCGGCTTTTCGTACCGGGTCGGCGATCGGCTGATGCTGAGCGCCTCGGCCGGGTCCGCGTACGCGACGGCTCCCGACTCCGTTCTCGCCGCACTCCCCGCCGACGTGCACGCGCTCGTACCGGAAACCGCTTTCGGCTGGCGCGTCTCGGCGGAGCGCGAGCTCGCCGCCGGCGACCATCTTTCTCTCTCGGCGTTCGACATCGCGCGCTATGACATTTTCGCAAACCTCGCGGATGCGCGCACGCAGGGTCTCCAGCTTGGCTTCAACCACGATCCGGGCGTGGGACGACTAGCAATAGCCGGCTTCGTCGGTCTGGCCAGCTCCGATGCGTTCGGTCCGGTGCAACCGCAGTATCGCTTCGCCGGCACGAACCAGCTGATCGACGGAAATCAACTGCCGGGCGATCCCTATAGCAAAGCGCGTTTGGCGCTTTCCTACCGCTCGCGCAGCGGCACCGAGCTACGTTTCGGTGCGACTCTCCTCGGCGCCGGTAACGCGTTCGGCGCGGGCGCAGCCGTCGCACTCGCCGACGCCTCCATCCAAGTTCCGTTGTTCCAAGCGTTCGATGTCCGCCTCGCCGCATCCAACTTCTTCGGCTATCCCGTGGCCCAACCGCTCGCGCCGCTCTATTCGCCCCACGAGCTTTCGCTTTCCTTGGTGCGCCACTAGCGTCGCCCGTTAGGTCTTGACGGTGAGTCCCATCGTTTCAAAACCACGCAGCGTGTTGTTCAGGCGCAGTTTCGGCTTTCCGTCGAGCGCCAGCGATTTGACGCGAGCGGCCAGTGCGCTCAGGATGCACTCGCCCTCGATGCGGGAAAGGGCCTCCCCGACGCAGCGATGGACTCCGGTCCCGAAAGCGACGTGCCCGCCGCCGCGGCGTCGAATGTCGAAACGGTTGGGGTCGATCCAGCGTCGCGGATCGCGGTTGGCGGCGCCGTAGAATAGCAGCACTTTATCGCCCTCCGGTATGCGAACGCCTTCGACCTCGAACGCGCGCGTCGTCGTACGGAAGAAGGTCTGCACGGGGGACTCGAGGCGTAGCGCTTCGTCGAATGCCGTGCGCACGAGCTGCGGATTGTCGCGCAAGGTTCGCCACTCTCCGACGTTGCGCGCCAGCAAATAGAGCGCGTTTCCTATCGCGCTGACCGTCGTGTCGAGTCCGGCGCTCAGCAGGGAGCGGACGAGCAGCCGCGCCTCATCGTAGCTGATGACGCCTTCTTCGACCGACCGGTACACCTGCGCGCCGATGCCGCTCGGGTCGAGCGCATCGCGTTCGCACATGGCCGTGATCGCAGCCGTCACCGCAGCTGCGTTGGCCATCGACCGCTCGAAGCGTTCATTGCGCGGGCCGAACGCGTTGAAAACCATTTCGCCGTAGGCAAGCAACGCTTCGCGCCCCTCGGGCGCGATGCCAAGCGCGTCAGGGAAGATCTTGAGCGGGTAGGCCCGCGCCAGATCGGCAACGCCGTCGAAGGTAACGCGCTCGACCAGCTCTTCGACCAGCCGCTCCGCCTCGTGCTCGAAGTCCGCTCGCAGCGAGTGAAGCGACATCGGCGACAGGGCGCGGGTCAGGATCTTGTGGGTTCGGGTGTGCAGCGGCGGATCGGCTTCGAGAATGATGCTAGGCGTCCGCCACGGCTTCTCTTTGTTAAAGTTGCTGAGCCCAACCCCGGCGGCCGAACTGAAGGCTTCCCAGTTCATGAGGGCCGCGTTGACTTGCCGGTGGCGCGCCATGCCCCAAACGCGGTAGCGCTCCAGCCACACGACCGGCCCGGCCTCTCGAAGCCGCTCGTGAAACGGATAAGGGTCGGTTAGGAACTCATCTGAGAACGGGTCGAAGTCGAGCGCGGGATATTGATCCTCAGCCACCGGTGCGACCGTTCGCCGTGCAAACTGCTGATGCTTTCAATGCGGCTAGTAGCCGGTGCCGAGCTCGGTACGGACCTCCCAAAGTTCGGGGAAGAACTTCTTTGAAAGCGTTTTCTCGAGGTAGCTGACGCCGAGCGAACCGCCTGTCCCGGGTTTCATTCCAATCATTCGTTCGACCATCCGAACGTGGCGCCCGCGCCAGAGCAGAAAGCGCTCGTCGAACTCGATGAAATCTTCGAGCAAGAGATAGAGGTCGTAGAGCTCCTCGGAGCGTTCGTAGATCGATTTGAAAGCGGCCAACAGCGTGTCGTGCGAGTCGACCTGGAAGCCGCGCCGCTGCAGCAATCCCTTCAGCGCGTCGTACAAGGTCGGCTCACTCAGCCGCCGTTCGAGCCGCTCGCGCTTGGCGCCCGTGACTTCCAGGAAAGAGAGATAGCTCGTCTTCTGAGCGCCGCACAGGAATTCGATCTCACGGAACTGCGATGACTGGAATCCGCTCGCGGGGTTGAGGCCCTCGCGGAATGCGTTGAACTCCTGCGGCGTCATCGTTTCGAGAACGTCGACTTGCTGTTCGATCAGGCGCTGGATCGCGTGGATGCGCCGGAAGTTCTTTTGCGTCTTGAGCAAGTCGCCGGCCGCAAGGTTTTTCATCGCCGCTTCGATTTCGTGAAGCATCTGGCGAAACCAAAGCTCGTACACCTGGTGGACGATGATGAACAGCAGCTCGTCGTGATGGGCTGGATTGCTTTGCGGAACCTGTAATGCGAGCAGCTCGTCGATGCGAAGGTACGAAGCGTAGGTCAAACGGGCCATCGACGCGATGTTAGCGCACGGGCTCGGCGNNCGTCGTCGGCGACAAACAGGCTGCCTTCCGGACCGACCGCGACGCCGGTGGGCCGGCCGTTGCGCGAGCCGTTGCGGTTCTGAAAGCCGCCCAGGAACTCGCGCCACTGCTTTTCGGGATCGGACCAGTCGATCGCGGTCAGCGGCTCGTCTGCGCGAAGTGGGACGAACACAACGCGGGGTGCCACAAGCGGTGCGTGCCAAGAGCCGTGCAGGGCGACGAATGCGCCGCCCGCGTAGGCGGCCCCGAACGGATACGTGCCGCTCGCGTGGGAAGGGTAGATGGCGGCGCCGATGGGCGTTTCGTAGGCGGGGAAGACGACCCGCGGCACCACCACGTTTGTGCAGTCGATCCCGGGCCTAACGCGGAGACGGTTCTCGTAACACCCTGGCCAGCCGTAGTCGAGGGTCCCTGGCCGGCTGCTGAAAGCGTCGAAAATTTCGTATGGGTGGCCGTGCTCGAGTTCGTCCTGTCCCGCGACGCCCGCCCATACGACACCCGTCGCCGGATCGGCGGCGAGTGCGATCGCGTTGCGGATGTGGACGGCCTTAGCGTGCTGCCCGGCTCCGTCGGGCTCCATCTCTTGGATGGTGGCCCGGGTCGGGTCGCTCTCGGCGCACGCGTTACACGACGAGCCTACGCTCGCGTAGAGCTTGCCGCCCGAAAATGCGACCGAAGTGGTGACGTGGCCGGCACCGCCACCGGACCGCACCGAAGCGATCTTGAGCGGCGTTGTTTTGGCCACGCGGTCGCCAGGCGAATACGGGATGCGGTACACGCCGGAATAGGTGCCGACGAAAAGCGCCCCGTCGCCCAAGGCCACCCCAGCGTCGGGCGCATCGTCGATCGTCGCGAAAGCGGTCGGCTTTCCCGGCGTTCCCTCGGCCCCCGGCACGATTGCGATCTGCCGGCCTGCGGTCCCGACCAGCAGGTCGCCGTTCGGGGCTACGGCTAGCTCGCGCGCACCCGGCACGCGCGCGACGATCTCGACGGCGAAGCCGGGCGGCGCGCTCGGCACGAAGTCCGGCTGCGCGGCGCTCGAATAAACGCAGGCCGCCAATGCCGCGGCCACGAGTCCGGAAACGACAACGCATACCGAGCGCGGATTCACGCGCTCAGTATACGCGTCATGTTTTGGGCCGGTCTATGGGCGCGGCGGCATCCCCATGAACATCGGGCCGCCGTGCTCCATCTCGCCCGGGCCGGCAAGGTGCAGCAGGATGCTTCCCGCGTCGGGCGCCGGCCGTGACGACCTAGCGTTGGGGCCGAGTCCCTCGCCGGGTGGTCCCATATGCTCGGGCCGGGCGGGCAGCACGGCCTCGAGTTGCGAGCGCATCTGTTGGTGGAGCGTGCGCATTTGGGCCATCAGGTTCTGATGCGCGCGCAGGACTGCTTCGCGCTCGCCGGACGAGAGCACGGCATCGAGCTGCGCTGCCGCCGCAGTGCGATTCGGGTTCGGGGCGATCGCCAGCTGCCCGACGATATTGGCGAGCAGTGCGCGGTGTGCTGGGGAAAGCGAGCTTAGGATTTGGGCCCGCGTCTGGATGCGCATTTGTTCGGCTTGGGCGCTGAACTGCTGCATCGCCGCAGACAACGCTTGGCGTTGTTCGGGGGTCAGCTGCGCGTGCATCCCAGCCGGCGCGGCCCCCTGTGCCGTCGCCGGGGTGTCGTCGGCGATGGCAAATGCAGGCGCCACGAGAAATGCGAGGGAGAGGATGGCGAAAATCGTCTTCATGCCGCCATCCTACGCGCGCAAGCTTAAACGGCCCTGAGAAGAAGATGGGAGCCTGTCACGCCACCGGCTCGTTACACGTTGACGACGATCCGGTCGTTGGTGACGTCGCAATCCTGGGAGCCGGGTACCGGGTAGTTCTGCAGAACTAATTGAAAGCGAAGTCGCGTGCTGCGCGGAACCGCTTCATCAGAGCGCACGAACTCGTACGTGAAGGTATAAGACTGGCCCGGCTTCAGCGGCGGAATGCCCTTCCGGCCTACCTTCGTAGCGTCTTGGAAGATATTAACCGACTCCAGGAGATTGGAGGGTTGCCCGGCGTCGCCGCGATTGACGACGGTGACTGCGACCGCATAGTTGTTGACCGCGCCTTGGTGCGTTACGTTCTTTACGCCGGCCGACGTGATAGCGGGGTCGGCGCCGCTGCACGCCGGCGCGGCGGCCGGCGCGACGAGGAGTTGCGCGACGATCAAGGCTGCGAGAAGTGGGGAGTTTTGCATGGCGTTCCTTTCCACGTGGCATGGTTGGTTTGTTTCTGTACCCTGCGCCGGCGGAAACGACGCGTACCCAAGCGACGCCCTCCGCGCGGTTCACATTTCGGTCCGATCTGATTGAGGAGTTTTCCACAGGGTAATCCTCGAGCGATGCTACGCATGCCGGAGCCTCCTCCTGCTAAGAAGCCGCCTGACGGTCCGATCGGCGTGCGAGAGGCGGGGGTGCGGGACGAGCCTAACCCGGCGCTGCGCTGGTTGCGGATCCTCGGCCCTGGAATCATCGTGGGGGCATCCGACGACGATCCGTCGGGGATCGGGACGTATGCCGTCGCCGGCGCCAGCCTCGGATTTTCAACCCTCTGGACGGCCCTGATCACGTTGCCCATGATGGTCGCGGTGCAGTTCATCGCCGCCAAGATCGGGATCGTCAGCGGCCTGGGCCTGACCTCGTTGCTGCGGCGCCATTATCCTCGCTGGCTGGCCGTTAGCCTGGCGTTTGCGCTCGTGGCAGCCAATACGGTCAATGCCGGCGCGGATATCGGCGCCATTGCCGCGGCGATCAATTTACTGCTCCCGCACGTGCCGATTGCGGCCTTGGTCATTCCGGTCGGTGTTACGCTGCTTTTGCTCCTGATCGTCGGGTCCTACCGGCTCATCGCGCGGACCTTCAAGTGGCTTGCGCTCGCCTTGCTCGCATACGTCGCCGCCGCGTTCTTTGCCCATCCCGACTGGCTCGCCGTGCTGCGCGGGACCTTCGTGCCCACGATTCGTTTCGACGCATCGCACCTAACCACGCTGGTCGCAATCCTTGGCACGACCATCTCCCCGTACATGATCATTTGGCAGGCGAGGCAGGAAGTCGAGGAAGACATCGCTTTCGGCCGGCGCTTTCTCTGGCAGCGACGCGGCACCACCCCGACCGAACTGCGTTACGCGGCGGCCGACGTTGCGGTGGGTATGCTGCTCTCGAACATCGTCATGTATTTCATCATCCTCACGACCGCGGCGACGCTTCACGCTTCGGGAAATCGCCACATCGAGACGGCCGCCGATGCGGCCAAGGCACTCGTCCCGCTCGCGGGACGCGGCGCGGAAGCGCTGCTTGCGATGGGTATGATCGGCGCTGGGGCGCTGGCGGTTCCGATCCTGACGGGCTCGGCCGCGTACGCGTTGGCGGGCGCTTTCAACTTAAAGGCCGGCCTCGCCGAGCAGCCCAGCCGCGCTCCGCAGTTCTATGCAGCGATCGCCGCCTCGACCCTGGTTGGCATGGAGATCAACTTCGTCGGCATCGGCGCGGTTGCCGCACTCTTCTGGAGCGCCGTCATCAACGGCGTGCTGGCCCCCGTATTGCTGGCCGTCATGATGCTCGTCGCCAACAACCACAAGATCATGGGAAGCGATCGAAACGGTCCGTTGTTGAACCTCGCCGGATGGGCGACCACTGGCGCGATGGCGCTTGCGGCTGCCGGGTTGTTCGTCTTCTGGGGGAAATGAGCGCCTCGGCTTCGCTCGCGGCACTGGCGATCGGACTGCTCGCGACGAGCCCATCGTCGCCCTCCCCGGCTTTCAAGAATCTGCCCGCCGCCATCCGGGCGGAGGCACCGGCCGACGAATACTTCGGGCCGCTAAAGTTGAGCGCGCTGAACATCAGGCTGCGTATCGACGCCCTTGGGCGCGCCTTTCACGCGCGCAGTAAGAGCGACCAGGACATTCTCCACGACGCGCTCTTCCTCGAACGAGGCCTGTACGCGTGGCGCGACCGGTATCCCCACGACCACTGGCTCGCGCCGACTGCCTTTCATTTGGAGCAGCTCTATCAAGCCATCCAAACGCCGGAAGCGCGGGCTTCGGCGACCGCGCTGCTGCGCTACATCGTGACGTATTTCCCGGCGACGCCGTACGGGCGCTTGAGCCGCGTGCGACTAGCCCAAAAGTTCCCGCCACTACACGGCGAGTCGCCTCTTCATCCCACCCCGAATCCATACGCACCGGGTGCCTCGCCCGCACCGACTCCGTACGCGCCGGCCGCTTCTCCCGCGCCCCCTGCCGCCACGCCGGTGGCGCCGGAAACGCCGAGTCCCCAATCGCGCTAGCGCGCCGGTGCGTGCGATCCAGCAGGAAGGCGCGTCTTGGAATAGTGCTCGGGGTTGAGGCGGCGCGTTAGCAAGCGGTACACGAACGTAAAGCCCGGCCAGAGCGTTACGTTCTTTCCGCGTTCGTCGAGATACCAGCTCTTGCAGCCGGAGGCCCAAACGGTGCGGCTCATGCGCCGTTGCAGGGCACGGTTGAAAGTGAGCTGCACGTCGCTGCGCACGTCGAGCGCGTCGACTTTTTTCGAGCGCATGTAGGCTAAGGCGCTCATGACGTAGCGGACCTGGGCCTCGATCATGAACACGACGGAGTTGTGGCCGAGGCCGGTGTTCGGGCCGACCAGCATGAAGAAATTAGGGAATCCGGCGACGGTGATGCCGACATAGGCTTCGATACCGTTGCGCCACGCCTCGTTGAGCTCGAGGCCGCCGCGCCCGTAGATGGCGACCGGCGCCACACCGCTCGTTGCTTGGAAACCGGTGCCCAGGATCAGTGCATCGATGGGGCGCTCGACGCCGTCCGCGGTGACGATCGAGCGCTCGCGCACTTCCGCAATCGGCGCCGTGACGAGTTCGACGTTGTCCCGCTGCAGGGCCGGATAGTAGTCGTTGGACAACAGCACGCGCTTGCAGCCCAAGCGATAGTCAGGCGTCAACGCGCGCCGCAGGGCGGGATCCGGGACCTGGCGCTCCAGGTGGCGCTGCGCGATCTTCTCGGCCACGGCCAGCTGACGGGGATCGATCGTAAAGCCGTACGCGCGCAGCTCGAGCAGCCAGTAGATCAGCTTTCGTACCGTCCATGCGTAGAACGGCACGAAGCGGCGAAGCGCCTGTTGCAGCGGTCCGACCGGACCGTCGAGTTTGGGAATGATCCACGGCGCGGTCCGTTGGAAGACGCTCAGGCGCCGGACACGCGGCGCGAGTTCCGGAACGAACTGGATGGCGCTTGCACCCGTCCCGACGACGGCCACGTCCTTCCCGGCACAATCGAACGCGTGGTTCCACTGCGACGAGTGAAAAAGCACGCCGCCGAACCGCTCGATCCCGGGGAGGGCCGGGATCGCCGGCTTGTTGAGCGGCCCCAGCCCCGTTATCAGCACGCGCGTTCGCAGCGTCTCTCGCTGGGTGCGAACCGTCCAGGTGGCGCTGCCCTCGTCGTAACGCGCTTCCCGCAGTTCGCTCTCGAACCGAATGTGCGGCCGAATGCCGTACTTGTCGGTGCAGCGGCGCAGGTAGTCCCAGATCTCGCTCTGCAGCGGATAGATTCGCGACCAGCGCTGCCTTTGCTCGAAGGAGAAGGAGTACAGCATCGACGGGATGTCGCAAGCGCAGCCCGGATAGTCGTTGTCGCGCCACGTCCCGCCGACGTCGCGCGCCCGCTCGAGAACGACAAACGACGCGCTGCCGGCTTTCTTGAGAGCGATCGCCATGCCGATTCCGGCGAAGCCGGCGCCCACGATCGCGACGTCCACGTCGAGGTCCCCTCGGCGCGGTGGCGGAACGTCGGGCCGGACTTCTGTTTCAGATAAAATCGAAGTAGCCCGGCGTGAGCCCGAGGTTCACCTTCATGTCGGAGATGATTTCGTGCTCGGCTAGAAAGCTGCCGACGTAGCAGTCGTGCTCGACCGGCAAATGGGTCACGCTCGAAAGCATGATCTCTTCGGTCGTGCAGCCGGCATCGCGCTTCGGATCGAGCGGTCGCATCGAGACCGTCGTCGTCGGCACGCCATCGACGACGGGACCGGGCGATTCGGTCAGCTTTCCGCCCGAAGCGAGTTCGAAACCGTTGATGATCCAGGGAAAGAACCCGGCGACGATCGTCTTCCCGCGCAAGTCCAGCGCGCGCGGATCGTCGATTTGCATGATCGCCTTAAGGTGCGCGAACAGGCCCGAGAGATGCCCTTTGATTTTATTGCCGCCGTGCCAAACGGCGCCGGTTCCGGCGCTTCGTCCCGAGATCACGTTGGATAGCGCGAATGACGGCTTCATGTAGGCGAAATGGTAGACGCGGTCTTCGATCGTGCTCCCCTGGACTTCGTGCGACCGCAGCGTGAAGCTGTAGTCGGCGATCGTCCGATCGGCGTCGACGAACTGATTCCACGCCGGCGCTCCGTCGATGTGCACTTCAACGTAAACGGTCGGATTGTACGTGGTGCGCGTGACGTCCGGCGGAATTGTCGGGAACGGGGTCGCCGCGCCGGGCGCCGGGGCCGGCGGCGGCGGCGCGGAGGGCAACGGCGAAACCGAGGGCGATGCGACCGGTACGGCCCCTGGTGAGGCCGAAGCCTCCGGTGGACCCGGCTGCAGCAGCGGCGTCGGGGCGATTGACGGCACAGGGCTGGGCGACAACGGCGGCGGCGACGGAGCCTGCTCTGCCGCGTCGGACGGTGCTGCGCCCGAGCGCACCGCCGCCAACGCGGTAAATGCGAAGGCAGCGATGACGAATAAGCGCTTCATGAATGACTCTCGCCGGAGCTGGTGGGCCTTGTTGTAACGCAAGCGGCTTCGATTTCGCTCTTGCGCCGGGATGGCCTCCGGCCCGCGACTTCGTTCGAGCGTGCGCTCTGCGCCAGGAGAAGTTTAGGACTGGAACGATGTAGATCAGCGTTACAAGCAGCGGCGGCGCGCTTTGCACCGGCGGGAGCACATCGTGAAGTACGACGGACAACGAGCCTTCGGAACACTTGACCGGAAGCGTTTCCTGCGCGCAGCGGGTGCGCTGGCAGGGAGCGCTGCGGCGATGCCGTTGCTGGGCGCCGTGTCTCGCGACAGGCTCGCGCAGCTTGCAAGGCTGCTCTCGATCGATCCGCGATTCGCCGGAAAAGGCTTGCAGTTCGATATCGGCGCGGTCTACCCGTTGACCGGTCCCGGCTCGATTTACGGAAATCGTTTTTCCGACGTCCCGAAAATGGCTTTTCGCCATATCGAAGCGCTGGGCGGCCCGCATTTCAATCTCGTGATGAAGGACAATAAGTCCGGCGATCCGCAAAGCGGCGTCGACGACGTCCGCGAGCTCGGCTTCGCCAAGGTCCCGATGTGCCTCTCTTCCTATGCGGCGGATCTCGGCTCGATGATTCCGGGCATCGCGCAATATCGGATGCTCAGCATCGACGGTTCGGGCGGCACCTCGCTCTTCGCGCAGCACAAGCCCTACTTCTGGGGCGCGATCGCGATCACGCCGAACGATGCGATCGGCGGCGCAGCCAGGTACATCGCCGCGAAGATGCCGCACGTTCGCCGCATCGCCTTTGTCGGCTGGGATCTGGGGGAGCTGAGCGACATGGTCGCGGCGGACATGCGCAAACGCATACGATCCGGCAGTTACGAATTGGTCGCCGACGAGCGAACCGCCATTGGTGAGACCGACTACGGCGCCGCGCTCGAGAAGGTGAAAATCGGTAACCCCGATCTCGTGTTCATGGCCCTTTATGCCGAAGACGTCGGTTATTTCGCCAAGCAGTATGCGACCTCCGGAATCGGCAAGCCCGTGTTCGGTTTTAGCCATACGGATGCGGCTGCCAAGATCGCTGGGGCTGCCTACGAAGGCTTGTATTTTGCCTTCGACTACTTCGACGCGAACCGGCCCGCCAACCCGTGGGCGCGTTTCTTCATCGACGAGTTCAAGGCCGCGGAGGGTGGTGGTCTGCCCGACTACTACTCGGCCAACACCTATGAAGACGTCTTCATCTTCTGGGAGTGCATTCGGCGCGTTCTCAAAGCGGGCGGGAATCCCAAGCTAGGACAGCAGTTGAACGCCGCCTTGCAGGCGAGGCCCGTGTTTCCGAGCCTTTATGGGGGGAGCGCGTCGGCGGCCGGTCAGATCGCGTTCAATCCGCTGACCCATTCGCTGACGTCCCGCCCGATGAGCGTCTCGCAGTACCGCAACGGTCAAGTCACCCCGCTCGCATTCTTCAACATCGGCGGAGCCGGCTTCAGACTCGCCTGAGGTGGGCGAGTTTAACCTTGCAAGCCTCTTGCAGCTGACGCTCAACGGCATCGTCAGCGGCACGGCATACGCGCTGCTCGCCGTGGGGGTGGCCTCGATCGTGGGCGTCACCGGCCGCTTCCACGTCGCCATCACGGTCAGCTATACGCTGGCTGCGTTCGTGGCCGCGTGGCTCGGCGGGCTGGCCGGGGTGCCGTTTTGGCCGGCGCTGCTCGTAGGCGCGCTCTGTGCGGCTCTGGCCGGCATCTTGATGGAAGCCTTCGTTTACCTGCCGCTTTCGCTGACCGCCATGCGCTTGGGCGCCAACGTTTTCTTGATGACGTTCGTCGCATCGCTTGGCCTCTCGATCGTCGGGCGGAACGTGCTCGCCTTGACGTCGTTGATGAACCCAAGCCTGCTGATCTCGGGCTTCAACAACGTTGGGCTCAACGTCGGACCGGCCACGATCACGACGCTCGACCTCACGATGGTGGTGACCAGCTGGGCGCTGATCGGGGCCTTCTCGCTCGTGCTTTCGCTGACGTCGCTCGGGCGGATGATTCGCGCCGTCCGCGCGAACTGGCAGATGAGCCTATGCGTCGGAATCGATCCGCGCCTCATTTATCGCGTCGTTTTCGGAGCCGGCTCGTTTCTCGCCGGCGCGGGCGGCATTTTTGCGGCGGCCAAGACGTCGGCCACGCCCGGCATGGGCGTCGTTCCGCTCTTCTACGCGCTCGTCGTAGCATTTCTCGCAGGCCTCGCAACGCCGCCGTGGCTCGTCGGCCTTGCCGGACTGGCCCTAGGACTCGTGCAGAGCTATAGTTCGCTCTTTCTTCCGACGCAGTGGACGCCGCTGCTGGTCTTCGCGATCTTGTTCGTCTTCGTGGCCTTGCGGCCGCTCGACGTACGTGCGCTGCAGCGCCGTTTCATAAGGACGCAACGGCAAGCCGGCTGATGGAGTTGCTGTTCGGCTACGTCGATCAGGTACTGATCTTCGTCGTTTTCGCCCTGTCGCTCAACCTGCTGCTCGGGTACACCGGGCAGATTTCGGTTGCGCATGCGGCCTTCGGAGCGATCGGAGGGTACACCCTGGCCTACCTTTCGCTCCACTCGCACGTACCGGCGGTAGCCGGCGTCGCCCTGGGCATTCTGTTTGCGGGTCTCGCCGGATTCTTGGTGGGCGTTCCCGCGCTGCGGCTTAAAGCGGAATGGCTCATTCTCTTGACGCTATCGGTGCAGATCATCGTTAATCTGTCGGTGGCGACGTCGCGTCCGCTCGGCGGAACGTATGGTTTGCAGGACGTGACGGGACTGTCATTCTTCGGGCGGCCGCTCGTCAACCCGAGCGACATGGCGTTGCCGTTTGCCGTTTGCGCGCTGCTCGTGCTCGCGATCTGCTGCCGGCTCGGCGAATCGCCGTACGGCCGCGTGCTGCGCGGCATCCGCGAAGACGAAATCGCCTGCCGCTCGCTCGGCAAGCGCGTGTTCGTCTACAAGCTCACGGCCTTCTCCCTAAGCGCGGCGCTTGCGGGGTTGGCCGGCGCGATGCTCGTGATCGAAACCGAGATCGCGGCGCCCAAGCAGTTTCTTTTCGACGTTTCGTCGGCCATCGTCGCGATGGTCGTCGTGGGTGGTTCGGGCAGCATCTTCGGGCCGGTCGTAGGCGTGTTGCTGCTATCGGTTCTCGGACCGTTGCTGGAGCGCGTGCTGAACTTGGGCGCCGACGCCGCCTTTACGTGGCGCCTGGTCGCGTACGGTGCGGCACTGGTCGCGATCGTCATGTTGCGCCCAGCCGGGCTCGTACCCGACGCAATGACCCGGCGTCTCGGCGGTTTGCTGCGCCGCTCCGATGGGACCGGGGCGACAAGCGCGAGTCGCCAGAGCGCATTCGAGGTGTCCCCCTTGAGCGTTGCGCGCACTTCGCCGGCGGCATACGGCGCCGCCGCACCGGTCGCTTCCGCCTCGGGCGAAGCGGTCGTTGCCGTGCGCGGGCTTTCAAAGCATTTCGGAGGCATCCGTGCCGTGGAGAATTTGACCCTCGAGCTTCGCTCGCACTCGATCACCGCGCTCGTCGGGCCGAACGGCGCCGGCAAAACGACGGTTTTCAACTTGCTGACGGGCGCGATCCGTGCCGATGGCGGCACGGTCGAACTGCGCGGCCGCGACATTTCGGGTCTTCCTCCCGACGCCGTCGCGCGTCTCGGCATGGCGCGCTCGTTCCAGGACGTGCGCATCTTTCCACGCCTTTCGGCGCTCGAGAACGTTCTGCTTGGCATCGGAAACCAGCCTGGTGAGCATCTCTGGCCGCTGTTTGCCCGGCCCCGCCTAGTCGCGCAAGCCGAGCGAGCGGGAAAAGAGCGCGCGCACGAATGGCTGCGTTTCGTTGGCATGGCGCAACAGGCTAACGTGCCGGCCGGGGCGCTCGCCTTCGGGGAGCAAAAGCTCGTCGCGCTGGCGCGGGTGCTGGCGACCGAGGCCGACGTCGTTCTTCTCGACGAGCCCGCGTCGGGAATCGACGTGCATTGGGTCGACGCCATGCTCGGACTCATCGACCGCCTGCGAACGCAAGGGCGCACGATCTGTCTCGTCGAGCACAACCTGCACGTGGTGGAGCGGCTGGCCGACCGCACGTGCTTCATGGAACTGGGCAGGATCACCGCGCAAGGCAGCTTCGCGGAGCTTACGGCCGACCGGCGCCTGGCCGAGGCGTACTTTGGAACGGGCGCCGGTGCGTAACGCGGCGTCCGGGGCCGATGCGCTCGCGGTGCGCGGGCTGCGTGCCGGATACGGACGGAAGCTCGTCGTGTTCGACGTCGACATCCATGTCGGAGCGGGCGAGATCGTCGCGCTCGCGGGCCACAACGGCGCCGGAAAAACCACGACGCTCAAGGCGATCTTCGGCATTCTGCCGCCGGCCGGCGGCTCGATCTCGTATTTCGGCAGCGATCGCACGCGCGCGAGCCCGCGCTCGAACGTTATAGACGGCATGTCCTTGATTCCGGCCGAACGCTTCGTCTTCGGCGACCTGACCGTGCGCGAGAACTTGCTGCTCGGCGGCTGGCACGTGCGCTCGGCCGGCGCGAAGCAGCGCAACGCGGATCGCGCCGCCAGGCTCTTTCCAATCTTGCGGGAGCGCGAGTCGCAACGCGCCGGCACGATGTCGGGCGGCGAGCAGCGGATGTTGAGCCTCGGAATCGCTCTCATGTCCGAGCCGCGCCTGCTGTTGCTCGACGAGCCGTCGCTGGGACTCGGGCCTGCGATCGTCCTCGAACTGTTCGACACGATTCGCCTGCTGGCTGAAGAAGAGGGGCTCTCGGTTCTCCTGCTGGAGCAGAACATCGGGCAAGCCTTGCGCATCGCCGACCGCTTCTACGCAATGCGCAACGGCCGCATCATCCTCGAGGAAACGGCGGCGCTAATGCGCCGCCGGCACGACTACTGGGACTTGTTCTAGCGGCCCTCGACGACCGCGAGCGCTAACGTCTCCGCCGTGAACCGCCTTCCGATTTCAATGCCGCGCACTCGAGCGTTCGCGATCGATGAGCGCGCGCTTGCGCTCGAGCCCCCAGCGGTATCCGCCCAGACCCCCGCTTCCGCGAATCACGCGATGGCACGGGATGACGATTGCCACCGGGTTGCGCGCGCAGGCATGTGCGACGGCGCGCGCTGCTTTGGGATCGCCGATCGCGGCGGCGACCTCGCCATACGACTGCACCTCCCCGTAGGGAATCGACAGCAGATATCTCCAGACGCGCATCTGAAAGACCGTGGCGCGAATGTCCAGCGGCAGGTCGAGGTGCGGCTGCGTACCGGCGAGGTGGCGCCCGATCGCTTCGACCCACCGCCGAAAATCGCCGTCGTCGCCTGCGGGCATCGGCGCGATCTCCGCATTGCGGTATTCGCCCTGCAAGGCCTGCAACAAAGCTTCCTCGGAATCGCCGAACTGGACGAAGCAGATACCACGATCGGTCGCGCCGATCATCATAAGGCCGGCCGGCGTATCGAGCGCCGCGTACGAGATCGCGACCCCGGCGCCCGCGCGGCGATACTGAGCTGGGGTCATGCCCAGACGCGTGGCAGCGTTCTCGTACACGCGGCTGGGCGAACCGTAACCGGCGTCGTAGACGGCTGCGTCGATGCCCTTCTTCGCGTGCAGCGCGACTTTGAAATGCTTGAGCCGAATGTCGGCGAGATATTGCTTCGGCGTGACGCCCACGACAGCTTTGAAGCGGCGTGCGAAATGATACTGGCTCATCTCGGCTTTCGCGGCGAGATCGCTCAGCGCGAGCGCCTCCTCGCTATGGGTTTCGATGTAGCGGCAGACTTGGCGGATGCGTTCGGTCTGGCTCACGCTGCACGAACGATCTTGAAGTCGAAACACGTATACGAAGCGTGGCGCACGTGCACTTCGGCGATCGACTCGTCGCGCAAGAAAGCGGCGGCTGCCCGCTCCGCTTCGCCCGGTTCCGTCACGACTGCATCGACGATGTCGCCGTTGTGCCCGTAAGCGCGCAGAACCAGTCGGCGGCCGGCGAAGTCGGCAGGGAAGGTTTGGGAGTCGGCGTAGGGCTCACAGCCTTTCGCGTGGATGTAGATCGGGCCGACTTCCGCGTAGGGTCCCGTATCCGGAAGCGGCTGATACGAGAGCAGGATAAGGTCCTCGGGAGCGTTCGGAACCCGCAAGCAGAGCCTGCACGGCCCTTGTGCTTTGGTTACGTGCAGCCGGTGGCCGAAACGATCGGTAAGGGTGCGCCGCGCTTCGTCGGCAAGGCTCTGCGGAATCGCAAGGAACTGTAGGGTTGTGGTCGGCGTGGCGCTGCTCATTGCCACATGATAAGGCGAAGAGACGGATGAAAACCATCCGAATCTTGCCATCGTGCCGGATCGTTGCGAGCTTGCGCTTCGCTAGCTGGGAGGCTGCTCCTCGCTTCGGTGACCGAACATGCCCTCGACCTTGCCGAGCTCCTCGTTGATCGCGTTGTTCGCAGCGAGATCCACACGGGTCTTGAGCGTTTGGTCGATGGACTGGCCGCCGGGGATGCGGCCGGCGACGTCGTCGATGACGCGGTTAATCGCATCATCCGCCTGAGTATCGACGGTTGAATCCGCTGCTAAGCTGCCGGCGTTATCGGCCGGACTGGGCTGATCGCTCTCTGACATTGATGGATCCTCGCCGGACGCATTGCGACTGCCGGGGACGGCGTTGGCACGACGCACCCGCGGGAGCGGAAGATACCGGGTCCGCCCGTGTTTCCCTCTCAGGCGACCAGATCGTGCCAGCTCGTCGCTTGCAGCGCGACCCCGTAGTATCCGGCGGCGGCCTTAATATTCGCAAACGCCTGGCTGCGCTCGTGGTCGTCGACGTGCTGCACGGCGGCAAAGCGGGCGATGGCGCTTCGCACGTGGGCTGCGTCGGTTAGCGGTTCCTTACGCTGTAGCGGAAAGGCGAAGACGCTGTCCGGCAGCTGACTGCGGTTCTCGCCCGGCTCGACGTGCGCCGGCTTCCATGTGATCTGCATGTCCGGCAACATTCTCAAAGCGGGATTGCCGCAACGTAGCCGCATTGCGGCCGAGGGACTCGACCGCTTCGAGGGCCATGGCGACCGCGTCCGAAAGAAGACCGTTGTGATCGAGCGCCTCGATGATTCCTTTGCCAACGTTGACCCGCAGGAAGCGTATCGAGCAGCGCTCGACGCCGGGATCGTGGTTCACCGCATCGATCCGCTTAATGGGGAGACGCCGCTTGAGGCGCTGCGCGACGAGCTGACGCCGAACGCGCGCTTCTACGTGCGCAACCATTTCGGTATTCCGAACCTCGATGCGTCGAGTTGGCGGTTGCACGTCGGCGGCCTCGTCCAGAACCGCCTGGAGCTGACGCTGAACGACCTGCAGAACATTCCGGCGCACGAGCGTGTTGCGACCTTGGAGTGCGCCGGAAACGGCCGCGCCAGCCTCGAACCGCAAGTCGCGGGCGAGCCTTGGCGTTTCGGCGCGGTAAGCGCCGCCCAATGGACCGGCGTTCCACTCGTCGAGGTTCTCGACCGGGCCGGAATCAAAGCGCAGGCTT
Source organism: Candidatus Tityobacter terrigena (assembly GCA_003156715.1). Lineage (GTDB taxonomy): Bacteria > Vulcanimicrobiota > Vulcanimicrobiia > Vulcanimicrobiales > Vulcanimicrobiaceae > Tityobacter > Tityobacter terrigena. The sequence goes on along the minus strand of PMHO01000053.1, from coordinate 146,629 downwards.
GCGAGCTCGTCTTTCGCGGCGCCGACCGCGGGCAGCTCCATGAAGGTGGAGACACCATCTATTTCGAGCGCAGCTTGAGTGTAGAGACGGCGCGCAGCTGCGGGGCATTGCTTGCGTATGCCATGAACGGCGAGCCTTTGCCGCCGGTCCACGGCTATCCGTTGCGCGTCGTCGTACCGGGCTGGTATGCGATGGCGTCGGTGAAATGGCTTACCGAGATCGAGGCCGTCAGCCGGCCGTTTACGGGACACTACCAAAGCGACACGTATTTTTTCGAAGCCGAACGCGACGGGCGCGTGGTTCGAGAGCCGGCCCGGCTGCAGCGCGTGCGCAGCCTGATCCTCGAACCGGCCCCGCGAGTCCAGGTCGCGCGCGGCGAGCTCGTCGTTCGGGGCGTTGCGTGGTCCGGCGCCGCCCCGATCGTGAGCGTTGAGGTGAGCGTCTCTGGCGGCCCGTGGCAGAAGGCACGCTGCAACGGCCAAGCCGCACCCGGCGCCTTGACTTCGTGGGAAGCCATCGTGCGCGTCGACGGTAGCGGGGAAGCGAGCCTTCGCGCACGTGCGACCGACCAAACCGGCGCCACCCAGCCCGAGACTCCACCATGGAACCGTCTTGGCTATGGAAACAACGCCGTGCACGAAGTGCGCGTTCAAGCGAGCTAGACCGATGCGCCGAAAGGGTTTCTTGTTTTCCCTTGCCGCGCAGTCTGCCGCAACCGCGACGACCGCAGGCGGGGCCCGCGCCTCCGACGACGCTGCCGACCTCATCGTGCGCGGTGCAACGATTCATTCGGTCGATCCGCGCCGTCCCAGCCCTGAGGCGTTCGCGGTTCGGGAGGGGCGCTTCATCGAGGTCGGTTCGCTCGAGGCTGCACTTCGCCACGCCGGTTCCCGGACGCGCGTGCTCGATTTGTCGGGTCGCACGGTCCTGCCCGGGCTCATCGATTCGCACCTCCACCTGATGGGCGTCGGCTTGGATCTGCAGCACGTCGACCTAACGCACGCGGCAACGCTCGAAGAAGTCGTACGGCGCACGCTCGCGTATGCCGCGACGTCGCCGGATGCGTGGCTGCTTGGAGATGGGTGGGATCAGAATCTCTGGCCCGGAGGCGCTTTCCCGACGCACGATTCGCTGAGTGCGGTGCTTCCGTCGCGCCCGGTCGTGCTAACGCGGGTCGATGGTCACGCGCTGCTTGCCAACGCGAAGGCGATGCAGCTCGCCGGAATCGACGCCGCGACGAAGGAGCCGCCGGGGGGTCGCATCGTGCACGACGCCGCCGGGCAGCCAACCGGCGTTTTCATCGACAATGCGATGCTGCTGATCGAGCGCGCAATCCCCGCGGCGACGCCCGAGCAACTGCACCGCGCCGCTCTGGCCGCGATCCGCGAATGTCACCGCTGCGGCATCACGGCCATCGGCGAGGCGCGCACGAGCGCCTCACATCTTGCCGTCTTAGAAAAGATGGGCGAAAGCGGCGAACTCGACTTGCGAGTCTACGCGATGCTCGGCGACGACCCCGAGCTGCTCGGACGATGGTTCGCGCAAGGTCCGCGCGCGGGTGCCTACGACGACCGGCTGTGGGTCCGCGCCGTGAAGATGTACGTGGACGGGGCGCTTGGTTCGCGGGGCGCGGCCCTGCTTGCGCCGTACGACGACGACGCTGGAAATCGCGGCCTTCTGCTCGCTCCCCAAGAGCATGTGCGCGACGTATGCATGCGCGCGCTGGCGTCAGGTTTCCAAGCGTGCACGCATGCGATCGGCGACCGCGGCAACCGCGTCGTGCTCGACGCTTACGAGGCAGCCCTCGCCGCTCGCCCGACCCACGATCACCGCTTCCGCGTGGAGCACGCGCAAGTGCTGAGTCCGCAGGACATTCCCCGCTTCGCTAAACTCGGCATCATCCCGTCGATGCAGGCGACGCACCAGATCAGCGACATGGCGTGGGCTCGGCAGCGCCTCGGCCCGGAACGCGTCCGCGGCGCCTATGCGTGGCGCTCGCTGCTCGATACCGGAGTCATCATCCCGAACGGCACCGATGCGCCGGTCGAACCGGTCAACTCGCTGCGCACGTTCCATGCCTCGATCGCTCGCCAAGACGAGCACAACCTGCCCGCCGCCGGCTGGTATCCGGAACAGCGCATGACGCGCGACGAAGCGCTAAAATCGATGACGATTTGGGGCGCTCACGGCACGTTCCGCGAAAACGTCATCGGCTCGATCGCCGCCGGTAAGCACGCCGATTTCGTGGTGATGGACCGCGACTGGCTCGCGATTGTGCCCGAAGACGTCATGGAAACGAAGATTCTGGCGACGTATCTCGGCGGCGAGCAAGTCTACGATGCCGCAACGGACCGCAGCGCGATGCGTTCGCGCGCTTCTCGGCGTGGTGGATGTTGCGGCCGGTCGGCGTGAGCACTCGGCCGGGCAGAAGCGACGTGCCCGCGCCATGCGAGGAACGCGCAACGCCCTCAGCAGAAGGTTACGATGCAGGAGGACCGGGACGATGAACGCTCGACATGGTTTGATCATACCTTTGGTGGCGGCGTCTCTTGCGGCGGATTTCTCGCCGGCCTCCGCCTCGCCGCATGCCGGCGCGATTTCGACGCTATGGGCGCCGCGCGTCCCTGGGCCGGCCGCGGACGTAGGGCGATACGCCGGTCCGATGCCGGGCAACGCGTCGGTCGCGCTTTACATCGCACTACCCGGCCGCCATCAAGCGGAAATTGCCTCGCTCATCGACGCGCAGAACACGCCGGGATCGCCGTTGTATCACCGGTACCTGACGCCGGCCGAGTACGGCTCCTATTTCGGAGCAGAGCCTGCGGCGCTAGCCCGGGCGCTTGCATCGTTGCGCGCGCACGGCTTCGCGATCGACCGGCTTGCGGCCAACCGTCGCGACGTCGAAGTCCACGCCCCGGCCTCGGTTGTAAGCGCTTTCTTCAACGCGCCGCTCGATATTCGTAGCGACGGCACCCGCACTTTCTACGCGGCCCGCTACGAGCCGGCGTTGCCGCCCGACTTCGCGGGCGCCGCCATCGGCGGGCTCGAGTCGTACCATCGATTCCATCCGCACCATCGCTTCAATCCAGCCGCGCAGATCGGCGGCCAGCGGGGTTGGGCGCCGCCCGACATCCAGTCGACCTATAGCCTTACACCGATCTATGCGTCTGCAACCGGGGCAGGAATTACGGTGATCGATGCCACCGTAGGCTTCGCGCGCGCCTCCGACTTCACGACGTTTACGGGCGAGTTCGGCTCGAGCGCGACCTTGATCTCGACCGCCGTCGGTTCGAAGAAGCCGCCGCTCGATAATAACGGTGAGACCACGATCGACGTCGAGTGGATTTCCGGTGTGGCGCCGGGTGCGACGATCGATCAGGTCTCGCCCGCCAATGCCTCCAACAAAGACTTCGACTCGATGTACAGCTATATCGTCAATGACATGAGTACGGTGCACATCGTCACGACCAGTTGGGGCGACTGCGAGCAAGACGTCGGGAACGACCTCAACCTCGACGAAAGCCTGTTCCAACAGGCATACACCGAGGGTCAGTGGTGGCTGGCCGCAGCGGGCGACGACGGCGCAGACGACTGCGCGGACGGGAAGAAATCGGTCGATTTCCCGGGTTCCTCACCGTATGTCGTCAGCGTCGGCGGCACCGAGGTTACGCCCCAGTCGACCAGCGGCGGCAACTATACCGGTTGGAAGAAAGAAGTCACCTGGGACAAGGGCGGCGCAAGCGGAGGAGGCGCCAGCATCGAATTTTCTAAGCCAAACTTCCAAACGGCGCTGACCCCGAAAGACGGTGCGCGCGACGTGCCCGACGTTGCGCTGATGGCAGACGACTACGACGTCAACGGCGGCTACTTGATCTACTACCGCGGGGACTGGCAATCTGGTTGGGGCGGCACGAGCTTTGCGTCGCCGATGTGGGCGGGCTTCTTTTCTCTGATTGCGCAAGCGCAGGGCGGCACGATCCCGAGTCCCCTCGTGACGCTCTATCAGCTTGGCGGCACGACGTCGTACGGCTCGTTGTTCCACGACATCACCAAAGGCTGCAATACCTACCGCAACGTTCAGGGATACTGCGCGGCGAAGGGCTACGATCAGACGACCGGACTTGGGAGCTTCATCGGCTCGAGCCTAGAGGCGGCGTACTGAACGGGCCGTTGCGCGAGCGCGCTTCCGGCTCGTGGCGCTTACGGATGCCCGCTAATGCGTCGGTCGCTTTGCCAGACTAGCGCCTCCTGGGCGACGAGCGGCTTGGAGAAGAGGAAGCCTTGGGCGAGTTCGATGCCGGCTGCTCGCAGAAACGTAACCTGATCCTCGCGCTCGATGCCTTCGGTAACGATCGTCAGATCGAGCGCGCGCGCGACCGTCACGATGGCACGTACGATCGCCTCGTCGTTGCGCGATTGGGGACCGCGCCCGATGTCGCGCACGAAAAGGTGATCGATCTTGATCATGTCGAGCGGAAAGCGCTTGAGATAGTTAAAGCTCGAGTACCCGTTTCCGAAATCGTCGATGACGATCTTTACCCCGGTTCTCTTCAATTCTGCCAGCGTCAGTGCGGCGGCCTCCGGCGACCGCATGACCAGGCTCTCGGTCAACTCGAGATGGAGCCGGTTCGGATCGAGTTGCGTGCGAGCCAGGGTGCTCGTGACGACGCCGGCGAAATCCGGGTCGTCGAATTGCCTGGCAGATACGTTGACCGAAACGAATCTCTCGGATCCCTCGTCCTGCCAGCGCTTGGCGAAACGGCACGCCTCCTCGATGACCCATGCGCCGAATGGGACGATCAAACCGATGTCTTCAGCGATGCCCAGGAACGCCTCAGGCAAGAGGCGGCCCAGGTCCGGGTGATTCCAACGCAAAAGTGCCTCGGCCCCGGCATAACTGCGCGTTCGCAGATCGACGATCGGCTGATACATGACTTCGAGTTCGCGGTTCTCGAGCGCACGTATGAGATGGGTCTCGAACGAGATCCGCCCGATACCGTCGCCGATCGCCGAGCGCTCGTGGAAAGCAATGTCGCGGCCCTGCGTTTTTCCTCGATACATCGCGGCATCGGATAGCGCAAACAGTTGGTCGGGCTCGACCGCATCGTCGGGATAGAAGCAGACGCCCATGCTCGCGCGCATGTAGACCTCCTGTCCGCCGCAGTCGAAGCTCGATCCCAGGGACGACATGAAACGATCGGCCACCGCCTTCGCTTCCTCTTTACCGCCGAGATTCGTCAGAAGGAAGACAAACTCGTCACCGCCCATGCGTGCAACCATGTCGGACGGCCGGGTTCCCGATTTAAGGCGCGATGCGACCTCGCGTAAGAGCTGATCGCCGGTCGCATGACCGAGGCTGTCGTTGATCTGTTTGAAGCGGTCGAGATCGATGATGCCGACCGCAAGTTTGGTGTGGCTCGCGGCCGCTTCTTTGATTGCCTCACGCACCCGCTGCTCGAACAGCACGCGATTGGGCAGGTTCGTTAGGCCGTCGTGCAGAGCCAAGAATTCGAGCCGCTCCCGGTCATGCTGCCGCTCGATGGCGATGCCCGCCAAATGCGCGAACTCCCCGCAAAGCCGCAGGTCGGCATTGGTCGGCGGCGCGTCGCCCGCGGCGCGAAAGGAGAAGGTGCCTCTAACCCCGATATCGGTGGCGCCGATAAGCGACTCCCATAGCACTTCGGGACTGGCAGCGTCGTTTTCCGGCGGGTTACCGACGATGAGCGAACCGCCGTCCGCGATGGCGGCGCCATGCACCTCGATGGCCGCGTGCGCCCCGGGGCGCGCGCGCTCGGCGGTTGCTACCAGTTCCTGGAGAATCTGTTCGAGCGGGGCATCGGCCGCAATCATCTCAAGAATGTGCCCGCGGTCGAGCTGCAACCGCTCTGCGCGGCGCCGGGCCGTGATGTCGCGCGCAAAGATGACCCAGTGCTCGGCTCGTCCGTCGGGACCAATAACCGGCGACAAGTTGAGCTCGCACCAGAAGGTCTCGCCGTTCTTACGCTGCTCGAGGGTTTCGATGACGAGCGGCGCGCGGCGGCGGCGCGCCTCGCGGATGCGCGCGCGCACGAGCGGATCGGGGTCGCTGCCGCGCAGCAACGCGGCCGTCATGCCGACGGTTTCGCTCGCCGCATATCCGTAGAGCCGCGTGAATGCCTCGTTGACATAGACGATCTCGGGCTCGTCGTCGGGCTCCGACGTGGTCACGATGACCGCGTCGTTGGAACTGATGACGACCGACTCGAGGACGCGCACGTGACGCTCCGCCCGCTCGATCGCGTTGAGATCTTCGCCCACCGAAACGAAGCCCGAAACGCTCCCGTCGGGCGCGTACAGCGGCGCGGAAGACCAGCAAACGTCGACTGACGTCCCGTCCTTGCATTTGATCTTCGCTCGACTGGAAAGGACCGTTTCGCCCCGCTTGATAGCGGCTAGGAGATCGTCAAATTGGTGGTCGTGCCCGTTCGGGAAAGTGGGCGTGAACTTTCCCACCAGTTCTGCCTCCGACCAGCCCGAGATGCGTTCGGCAACTGGGCTCCAGCTCGTTACCCGCAGGTCGAGATCGCAGGTAACGACGGCCATCGGCGATGACTTGATGACGGTCGCGAGTTGCGTGCTCAAGCCGTTCGCCCGCGCGAGCTTGAGCCGCACTTCGAGCTGGTCCATCGTCATTGCGGCCAAGGCGCGCATGCACTCGATCTGCTCGGGGTCGAGCGACCGAGGAACGGAGTCGAGCACGCAGACGGTTCCGATGCGATGGCCGTCCGGGGTCACGAGCGGTGCCCCGGCATAGAAGCGCACGCCGGCCACGACGCTTGGAAAACGGCAAAAACGCGGGTCGGCCTGGGCGTCAGGCACAATCGTAACGTCGTCGGGACCCGCGATGACGTGGCCGCAGAACGACAGCTCTCGCGCACCTTGCCGAACCTGCTCCAGCGGGAAACTCGCCTTTCGCCAAACGCGAGACGCGTCGACGAAGGTAATTGCTGCCCACGGCACGCGTAATGCGCGTGCGGCCACCTCGATGATCCGGTCGAATTCGGACTCGGGCGGGGTGTCGACGATCGCATAGCGTTCGAGCGCGGCGAGGCGACCAGCCTCACCGTCTAGGTGAACCGCCCCCTTTGAACTTTCTTGGCGCGCTAGCGACACATCGATGTTATCGGCATCTATCCCGAAGCGACGCGGCACGGCTTCGCGACGAAGACCGGGTAGTGATGCCCCTCACCTCGACCCGGCGCGGCTGTGCGGCAGATCACACCCTGCCGAAGCTCGGCTTGACTCTGGCGTCGGCCATCCGGGGGCTTCGTTTTGCGCTGATCCCCAAGACGGCAAAGGCGGCCACTAAGCAGAGGAGCGCCGACGCGACGAATGCGTCGTTGTAGCTGAGCGTCACCGTCCGAACGACGCCGGCCGCAAGCGCAATCGAGGCGGCACCGAGCTGATGCCCGGCCGCGATCCACCCATAGACGATGGGTCCCTCTTCTTTGCCGAAGGCTTGGATCGTCAGTTTCACGGTCGGCGGCACGGTAGCGACCCAGTCCAGGCCGTAGAACAGCGCGAACAGCGGCATGCCGAACAGCCCATTGAGGTTGAAGGCGAACGGAACGAAGAGCAGCGAGAGCCCGCGCAACCCGTAATAGGCGAAGAGCAGGTAGCGGCTGTTCCAGCGATCCGATAACCATCCCGAGAGGGTCGTCCCGATCAAGTCGAAGAGGCCCATCGCCGCGAGGTAGCCGGCCGCGCGGACTTCGGGGATGCCGTGGTCCCCGCAGGCCGGGATGAAGTGCGTTCCGATAAAGCCGTTGGTGCTCGCGCCGCAGATGAAGAAGGTTCCGAAGAGAAGCCAAAAATCGCGCTGCCGAGCAGCCCGTGCTAGAGCCCCGAACGCGGTCGACACCGGATTTCCGCCGCGCAGCAGCGGCGCTTCCTCGCTCGCGCTTCCCGGCGCCGCTCCATACGGAAGGAGACCGATATCTTCGGGCCGGTCGCGCATGAAGAGTGCGATGGGAACGGCGACCACGATCGCCGCACCGGCTAGCACGTATCCGACCGAACGCCATCCGGCGTGCACCGCGATGACTGCCAGAGCCGGCAGAAAGACGAGCTGGCCCGTAGCGTTGGCGGCCGTCAGGAGGCCGACGACGGTTCCGCGCTTTTCGACGAACCATCGGGTCGCCACCGTCGCCGCTACGACCATGCCCATCAAGCCGACACCGAGCCCGACGCCAACGCCCCACGTGAGCATCAGCTCCAGCGGCGAAGCGATCCGCGAAGCCGCCACGGTCGCGACCGTGATGATGCCAAGCCCGATCAGCATCGTGCGCCGCACGCCGATCGTTTGCATCAGCGCGGCCGCAAACGGCCCCAGCACACCGAAGAGCGCGATGTTGATCGCAACCGCGAGCGAGATGGTTGCTGCAGTCCAACCCATGTCCGCCTCGAGCGGCAGCATCAGCACGCCCGGCGCCGAGCGGACGCCCGCGGCGAAAATGAGCACGAGGAACGTCAAGCCGGCGATCGCCCAAGCATAGTGGAGTCGTGTGCGCGGGCGGGGTTGCGGCAGGAGCAACGACGGGCCTTTCGGGAGCGGTAGCTGCCTCCGCTAAACCGAAAAAGACCGGCGCGAGTTGCCGCTCCCCTTGGAGAGAGATTGAAGCGCGGGTGGAACGCAACGCGCGGCGGGCGCAACGGGTCCTGGCCGGCATGGCATACACGCTTGAGGGAACCGTTGCGCTCGTTACCGGGGCTAGCTCCGGGATCGGCGAAGCGACCGCGTTGCGGCTGGCTGCCGAAGGCGCAAAGGTCGCCGTGTGCGCACGTCGCGCGGACCGCCTCGATGCGCTCGTCGAGCGGGTGCACCAAGGCGGCAGAGAAGCGCTTGCGATCGAGGCCGACATCACCGACGCAGCGCAGGCCGACGACGTCGTCGGGCGTACGATCGCGCGCTTCGAGCGTCTCGACATTCTTGTCAACAACGCGGGCGTCATGCTGCTCGGACCGATCGAGGGCGCGGATCCGAGCGAATGGCAACGCATGATCGATTTGAACCTCGCGGCGCTCCTGCGCTGCTCGCACGCAGCGCTGCCGCACTTGCTGCGGGCCGCCGAAAATGCGACCCGCCGCGTTGCCGATGTCGTCAACATCAGTTCGGTCGCCGGCCGTGTCGCGCGGGCCGGATCCGGCGTCTACAACGCGACGAAGTTCGCCGTTGGCGCATTCAGCGAATCGTTACGGCAAGAGGTCACGACCCGCCACGTGCGCGTCGGGCTCGTCGAGCCCGGCTTCGTCGAAACCGAGTTGCAGAGCCACAACAGCCCGCAGGTTCAAGAAATGATTCGGACGCGCTTCGCGATGGAGGAGCGGCTGCAGGCCCAAGATATCGCCGATGCGGTGGCCTACATGGTCACCCGGCCGCGTCACGTCGCTGTCAACGAGATGCTGATTCGTCCGACGGAGCAGCCGGGTTAGACTGGTGCGGCCGGTCTAAGCGGCGTACCGTACCGCGGTGGCGGCGACCAATCGCTGCGTTGCGAGCTCGCCGGCGTACGGAGCGGAGAACACGCCGGAGGTCGGCGCCACGTCGCCGTAGTCGCGGCCGACCGCTACGACCACATACTTCATCGTGATGCGGCGCCCGTGGGTTGGATCGAGTGCGAGCACCCGTGCTGTGCCGTTTTCCGGCACGAGGAGTTCGATCCATGCATGCGTGCCGCCCGCGCCGATCAGGTGCCCGGAAACGTAGCGCGCCGCGATGCCGCAGCGTCGTGCTAGCGCAAGCGCCACGTGGGCGAAGTCTTGGCAGACGCCGGATCGCGACGCAAAGGCTTGCGCGGCCGAGGTCTTAACCGTCGTCGCCTCGGCGACGTAGCGCATCTCGGCGTGCACGCTCAGGTTGATCGCTTCGGCCAAGTCGATGGGATCGGGATGCTGCCGCCGCAGGCTGTCGGCGAGCGCGCACAAGGCCTCGTCGGGCCTCGTTAACAGCGTCGGGTCGAGCAGAGCGGGATCGCGCAGTGCCCCCTCGCCGATCCGATGCGCCGTGGCTCGGGCGCTGCGCCGAACGACCGAACGGAGTTCGAAGGTAAGCGCGTCGACGATGTGCGGCGCGCGCACGGTGACGACCGAGTTGCCGAAGCGATCTCGAACCACTCGTGCCGGAAGGCTGGGCGAAATGGCGAGCGAATGCGCGACGCGTTGCTGATCGCCATGACGGGCTCGCGGTACGATGACGAGGCGGTGGCGCAGATCGCCGATGGGGCCTGGGTACGAGTATCGCAGCTTTTGGCGGATCATGTAGTAGACTTCGACCGCCGCTTCCCAGTCGAGGCCGGCTTCTTCGAGCGGCGGCGGAAAGTCGACGAGCGGTTCAGTTTGTTGCGTCATCCAGCTCAATACGATCGGCAATTACGGTCATGTCGTGCAGCGTTGCGAGTCCGAAGGTCGTCACCATCGCGACGTCGAGGGCATCCCGGCCTCTCGCGATCGTGACCCGCCCCTTGCGACGCTCGTTGTTGCGCGGATCGAAGATCCACCAGCGGCCGCCGAGATAGGCCTCGAACCAGGCGCAGAAGTCCATCGGCGGGTACGGCGGCGCGACGTCGATGTCGGGAAGATACCCGAAGACGTAACGGGCCGGTATGCTTAGCGCACGGCAGAACGTGATCGCCAAGTGGGCGTAGTCCCGGCAAACGCCGGTACCGCTCTCAAAGACGTCGAGCGCGGTCGTCGTCGGCGTGCTGGAGCCATAGGTGAAGCACACGTGGCCGTGGACCCAGTCGCAGATATCTTGCACGGACTCCCAACCGGAGCGCGCGCCGCTGCCGAACAGCTCGTGCGCTCGTCCGGCCAGCACGTCGGAAAGGCAATAGCGGCTCGGCAACGTGTACATGAGGGCGTCGTCGGGCAGGTCGGCTGCATCGCAGCGGGCGGCGTTCGGGTCCGACGGATCCGGCTCGCCGCTGGTTGCGACGCGCGCGTCGTAGTCGAGCGCAAAATGACCCGCCGGCAGGGTCAAACGCCGGCACACGTTGCCGAAAACGTCGGTGTAATCGTGCCAGGCGACGTGCGGGTCCGATTTCCAGACCTCGTCGCGCAGAAGGTGCATGCCGTGGCCGACCGGGCGTACGAGAAAAACTGCCGGTACGGGCTGAGCTGTTTCAAAGCGAAAGCGGCACCCGAGCCGCAATTGGAGCGATCCCGCCGTCTGTATCGGCACGCTTCGACTTACGGACTACGCGCCGCGAATGCCTTTGGCCGTAAGGAGCACTCGCGGCGCGTCCGGAGGACTTTTATGCGCCCGGGACTGCCACCGGTACGTCTTTGATCGTCGTACCGTTGGCGGCCGCTTGTGAGCTGACTGCGTTCGCGGCACCGTTGAGCACGTTGATGTCGTTGGGATCGAAGTGTCCGCTCTTGAGCTTTTGGCCGATCGTTCCGAACGAATCGGTCAAGCTCGCCAAGCCGCCGTCGAGCTTTCGAAGCAGTGGGTCGGGACTTTGGTCCGCGATCTTCTTCGCGACTTGGACTTCATGCACGGCGAACAGCAGCGCCACGCCGCCTTTGACCGTCGTGCTTAAGCGATGCGGAGCGCCTGGTGCGAATGCCCCGGCTTGATACGGCCTCCAGACCCAATGATGAAAGCAAAAATACGCAATGCCTAGATGGGCGACGAAGCGGGTTTTGTCGAGAAAAGCCGACGACGAGCTGAACGAACCGGCCACGATGGCCACCGCCAGCGCGCCGATAAGGAAAAATCTCTTCAGATGATTGGCGGTTTTCAAGGGGATCCTCCGCGACGAGCAAGTTATCGCCCACCCTTTCTCCTTGGTACGGCAAGCGCCTCGCATCGAAGCGGGCCGCCGTCGTGCCGATTTTGCGATTTTGGAGGGCAATTCTCGCCTGAGTACTACCAAAGGGCATGAAGGTTTCCAGGCAACTCTCGCGCTTCATCGTGCCGCTTCTGGCCGCGGCGTTCGCCTCGTCCGCGCCGGCCGCGGCGGCCACGCTCTCGGTGGATCCGCCGCATACGAGCGCCTCGTTCAGCGTCAAGCACCTTGCGCTTACGACCGTTTCGGGGTCGATTCTGCCGACCAGCGTGACGATCGTCCTTGCCCAAGGCGACGCGCCGGCCTCGGTTGAGGCCACCTTCGACCTCAGCACGATCGACACGCGGGAGCCGGACCGCGACGCCGACCTCAAATCCGATCATTGGTTCGAAATCGCGAAGTTTCCCACGATGACGTTCAAGAGCACGCACATCTCGACTCCGGATGCCGGCGGGGCCTTCACCATCGAGGGCGATCTCGCTTTTCATGGCGTCTCCAAGCCGGTTTCGCTTGCCGCGAAGATCGACGGCGAGATCAAGGATTCGAAGGGCCGAACGCATGTGGGATACAGCGCGACCGCGACGGTCGACCGCCGGGATTGGAATCTCGGTTTGTCCTACCCGCCGCTAGTCGTCGGCGACGACGTCACGATCAACATCCAACTCGAAGCAATCAAGACGTAAGGTCGCGCGCCCACGGCGGCCACGCCTTCAAACAACGCTACGGGCGCTTGCGAGCTGAAAGGGGGATCACCGCCTTTACGGCGGTGTGTGTCGTTGAGAACGCGGCCACCTTGACGTCGACGAGGCCGGCCGCGACGATCGCGCCGCGCACCGCCGCCTCGCGTACCGGCGATCCTTTTCCTTTCGGATAGACGAGCCAGAGCGCGCCGGCCGGTGCCAGCCACGACTTGTGGCGTTCGATGTCCGCCAGTGCGGGCTCGTTGCGCAGGCCGAGAAAGACGGCGTCGCAGAGGTCTGCACGGGCGTTTGATGGTGCACGTCCCAACAGCGCCGTCAGCTCGACCAAGAAGCGATCGTCATCGATGTCGATGACGCAAACCCGGTCGGCCGGCCGCACGCCCAGCTTTTCGATGAGGGACTTCGGATGGCGAATTGCAGCCGCCCACGATTCTGCAGCGCCTGCTCCGACTTCGAGCTCGAACGGACCGATCTGCGTTTGCAGTTGCAACGTGCCACTGCGCGCTCGCGCTTGCGATAGGTCGCGCAGCGGGAAGTTAAGGCGCAAGCCTCCGGTGAGCCGCAATGTTTCCGAGTCCAGGTGAGCTTTGCAGCGGTAAGACTTTCCGTCCAGGTGCACGACGCAGGTCGCCTCCTTGCCCATGCTAAGATTCGGCGCTCCCATCGTGGTGCATCGCATCGTGCAGGGCGGCGAAATAGTCGTGGATCGAGCGTTCGCTTCCCATGACGAAGCGCGCGACGAAACGGAAGAAGGGATTGTAGACGTCGCCTCGCTCGGTGATGGTCAGGCGCGTGCCCGCGGCTGAGGGGGCGAACTCATAGGTCCACGTTCCGCCGTATGGCAGGCTCCGATCGACGATCGCCGTGACGAAACGGTGTGGCGGGTTCTCTTCCACGATCGCGTACGCGCCATCGTTCGTGCGGTGGAACAGCGCGAGCGACAACTCCCATAGCCGCGTCGCCGAAAGCGGGAACGTCTCGCTCTTGGATACTTCGTGCGACACCGGCTGGCTTGCGCCCAGCGCGCCGATCGAGGCCAGGGCCACCAGAAACACGCCGGCCGCGATCCCAATCCAGCGCAGGAGGCGCTTCATGCCGGAACCTCGGCCCGTGCCCTGCGATCGAGTTCCAGGGTGGCCGCCCGCGCGAGAAGTTCGAGCCCGCGCAAAGCGTCCGCCCGCTCAGCTTCGGTCAGACGCGAGAGCAGCGTGCGAACCTTCTGCGGATCGAGCACGGAATGCGCTTCGCGGATTCGCTGCCCCTTGCCGGTGAGCAGGAGCCTGAGCCGGCGCCGGTCGGCCCGATCGCGCGAACGGCGCACGTACCCTTGGGTCTCCAGCCGGTCGATGGCGAGCGACATAGTCGAGGGCGTTACGCCCATGTGGGCCGCTAGCTCGGCCAGGCTCGTCGGGTCGGTCACGCTCAAGTGATCCAAGATACTCACCTGATGGGAACTGAGGTTGTCGCCGGTCGCCGGATCGCGGACGTGGCGCGTGTGGCATGCAAAGTAAATGCGCGGATAGTGTTCGAGCACCGCGGCGACTGCTGAGCGGCTCACGTGCCGCGATTCTGGCACAAATAGTTTGGTTTGTCAAACAAAACGATCCTTGACTACCGGCAAATCAGGGGGATGACGTTAGTCCGCAAGTCGAAGTCGAGTCCGCCGGCCGCCCATCCGGTAAACATCCCCCCGCCGGGCCGAGGAGCAAAGATCATGGCGAACCCGTTCGTACATATCGAACTGAACACGAGCGATCCGGAAAAGGCGAAGTCATTTTACGGAAGCCTGTTCGACTGGAAATTGGCCGATATGCCGATGCCGCTGGGTACCTATACGACGATCGACGTCGGTGAGGGAACGGGCGGCGGCATGATCAAGCATCCGATGCCCGGCGCCCCCTCGGTCTGGATTCCCTACGTGATCGTCGACGACGTTGCCGCAGCCACGCAGAAGGCGAAGTCGCTTGGTGCGGAGGTCATAAGAGACGTGACCGAGGTGCCGGACATGGGCTGGTTCAGCATCATCCTCGACCCGACCGGCGCGGCGCTAGGCCTGTGGAAAACGAAGAATGCCTGACCCACGTGCAGGACGGCGCGAAGCGCGGAAACGGCGTCAGTAAAAGAACTGCTGGAGCTGGTTCAATCCAGGGCCGAAGACCCAGCCCCTGCGCTCACTCGGATTGATCGCTGGCCTCGGCTCTGCGGTGTAGAAGTCGAACCCGCTGATCGCCTCGATTTCATTCCCGTGCTCGTCGTAGACGACGATTGCGCTCGTGTTGCCGTTGCAACCGTAGCTTGCCTCGGTAACGAGAAAGAGTTTGTGCACCGGATCGGCCGCAATTCCAGCGCCGCTGTTGCCTTGGTCGCCTGATCCCGTGCAGGGCAGTTGAACGGCCGTCCCGGCCTGCTTTTTTAGATCGTAGAATTCGACTTGCGCGTTGAGCTCGGTCGTTGTTGCGGCAATCCCCGTGTTCGGGTCGACCGCGATGCCATTGACGTCCCCGGCGCCGTAGGGACCCTCGTTGAGGCCGGTGAAGCGCGTCACCTTCCCGGTCGTCACGTCGATCAGCGCGTTGATCGGAGCCTCGCCTCCGACGGCCCCGCCGTCTGGCGAATATGCGATCACCGCTTTATTTGCGGCAAGGTCCTGGGCCTGTTGTGGGCCGCCGCCCAAGGAGAAGTCGTTCGGATCCAGATGGAAGAGCTCGATCGTGTTTGCGGCGATGTCCGAAACCAGCAGATCGGGCTTGTCTTGATTCTTTAGCTCGATCGCGTAGAGCACGCTCGTGCTCGTCGTTTGATTCTCCGCGCTCTGCAGGATGGAGAGATCCTCGATCGGCGGCGTCCAGGCTCCGCTGAACGTTCCTGCCGTCACCGGGTTCATCGTATCGTAGGTGCGGGTGGCGTAAATCGTACCCTTCGGAACGTGGTAGCGCGTGACGAGTGCGACGTCACCGAAGAAGATGCCGTCGATGCCGTATGAGTTCTTGCGACCGTAGGGCGGCGTGTACGTCGTTAGGACCTTGCCCGACTTCTGGTCGAAGATCTCGATCGATCCGGAGCTCGAAAGGACGGCGTCGCTTCCGCTCTGATCCACGTCGAAGCCGTCGATATCGCCGCCGTCTTTCGTCGATAGGAGCGCGCCGAGGCCTGCCCGATGGGCGGCCATATGGGGGGCAGCCGGCCGCAGCGCGCGAGCGTGCTCGGCCTGATGCCCGGAAGTGCTGCTGGCCGGCACCGGGCCCGCCACGAGCACGATCGTTACCGCTGCGAGCAGGTTGCTAAGAAGCGGTCGCATGTCCGTCCCTCCGCCGGCATTCGCGCTTCTACGCGCGCGAGCGCCGCGAGCGAAGCGTAATTGCGAAGGGTGAAGAAAACCTGAAGCATTGCGCTGAAATGTATAGGGCGCCTTGATGCGAAGTAGCAGCCACCATGCGATCTTTTGGGTTGACCGTCGCTGCGCTGTCCCTCCTGGCCTCGATGCGGATAAGCGCCGCCGCGGATACCGGCGCTGCACTTCCCTTTACGCCGCCGGCGAAGTGGCAAGCGATGCCCGCGGCCATCATACCCACGACGCCGATCGCGTGGGTTGAGGGTCACTCGTTCTTCGGCATTACCAAGGTCTCGTCGGGCTTGCCGGCCGGGCAACTGACCCAAATGCTAAAGATGGGGGCGGCGGCCCTGGGGACGGTGCTTCAAACCAACTCGCCGTCCGTGTGCGGAGAACCGGCGGCGCGCGTCGTCGTCCGCGGTAAGACCTCGCAGATTCTCACGGAGCAAGCGCAGACGCTCGAGGGTGCGACGTACGTCTCGCTCTACGTTCGGCCCGCCTCAACCGTTGCCGATCCCGCGATCGTCGCGGTCATGGCGAATTCGTGCGTCAGCAAAGCGATCGACCGGATCACGCCGCCCAGCGGCTGGCGAGCTTACCACGCGCAGATCATCGGCCTGTGGCTTGGGCCGACGCTGGCCCAGACCTTAACGGCAATCTCCACCGATCCCCAGTCTGACGCACAGAGCTTGGCGCAAGAAGCGGCTACGACGACGCTCAAGGTGCCCAACGTCACGATCGTTTCGCACAAGGCCGGCTCGCTGTGCGGGCACCCTGCTTTTTTCTGGACGGCCAGGACGAAGCCGCCGAACGGCTCGGGCGAGGTGGAAATCCAGTTGGCCTCCACGCAGTCGTCGAGCGTCGCGTACGTTCTGGTGTACGCCCATCCGGCCGCGACGCCCGCCGATCCCGCGGCGAGCGCATCGTTGATGACCTTATGCGCCGCGCCGGATGCCGCGAGGCCGGCCACTACGAGTCCCGCCGCAGCCCCGCTCACCTCGCCAGTGCCCGCGGTGCCGGCTGGGAGTGCAATTCCAACCGCCGTTCCCTCGCCGACACGCTGACGCAAGCTGCTCGGCCGGATTGCATAAGAAAGGGGCGGACCTCTCGGCCCGCCCCCGTTTTTCTGATGCGCCCGCTATGAGCGCGCCAGAATCTTACGCTGTTGGTCTACTTGTCCGAAGGCGTGTAAGCGGCGCCTTCCGGCTCGGAGAAGTTGATGTTCGCGTGGGCGGAGCACGTCGAGCTGCCCGAACCCGGCACCTTGCAGGTGTCGAGCCAACCATACGCGTCGCCTTCCGCTAGGTCGGTGTCATTCTTGTTGAAGCCGCCCGATACCGGGTCGCCTTCACCGATCAGGTTCGTGAAGGTCGGTCCGATGATGTTGAGCGGGGTCGGAGGAACTCCGCCGGTCCCGGTCCAGGGGAGCGCGTACTGCGTTGTCGTGCGCGCGATCTGGTCGGTTAGGTTGAGAACGGTGCCGCCGTTGCTCACGTACACGCCGCCGGCGAAACCGATGTAGCCGGGCGCGACGATGTTCGTGACCGAGTAGCCGCCTGAACTCGTTGGGGTATATTCGTCCACCACGACGCCGCAGTCGGACGAGCTAATGCACCCGTCGCCTGAGACATAGACGTTGCCGGAATTGTCAACATCGAGGTAGATCGGGTTGTTCATATACGGGTCCGTAATTGAGGTCGGGGCCTGGGTGGGCTTGCTAGCCTTCCAATAGACGACTGACCCGTTGCAGCAGAAGAAGCTGGACGAGCTCTCAGCGATGTCCTCGATGTTCGCGGCAAACACGAGTCTGCCGTTGGTCGAGAAGGCGACGTCGGTCGCCAACGCTTCATTGAAGAAGCATTTTGAAGGCGGGCACGCATACGGCGACGGATCGTAGTACGTGACGGCCGGGTTTGAAGAGGAACTGCCCCCGCCAACGTATTCGGCGATGGTACCCGTTTCGGTATTTTCGTCGAACTCGCACGCGACCCAGAGATTCCTCGAGCCGTCGACCTTGATGCCGATCGGCTCTTCGCAGCCGGAAGTCAGCGTGTCGAGGGCTCCGGTCGCTTTGGTGCCCTTCTTGTTCATATCGATGATATAGCTGTAGCCGGTTGATGAGACGTAGAGGCCGGTTTTAGCGTCGGGTCGCATTTTCAGGTTGGGCCGGCCCTGGCGCAGGCTCTTCACTAGAAGCTGCATGCCCTTCGGCAAAATCGGGGCCGCCATCTCGCCGGCAGCCTGCCACTTGACAAACTGTGGAACCCGGTCCTTGACCGCGGGCCCGAATTGGACCGGGTGTCGTACGACAGCGGCTGAGACGGGTCCCAGGCTGGCGACGAGCAACGCTGCAGCAGCAGCGTACCCGGCTATGGTTGGAAAACGCATTGGCAAGTCTCTTTCTCTGGAACCAAAGACGCTTGGTGCGCCCTGGATTGTGTGAAGGTTCGCTGAGACACTGGGGGCGTCGTGAACCCACGGTGGCGCACTGCGCCATCGTGTTCTCGCGGGGACGAGTCCGCCGCTAAAGGTCAACCAAAGGGGCCCCTCAGTTTATGGAGCCTAATGGCGTGGCTTCTGTCACAGGGTCCCGAATCCTACCTTTTTTCGGCTCGGAATAATATCTCTCTGGGAAGCCGAGGGCGGCCAAGATAGCCGCCACCCCCGGTCCGTTCACCGCGCGAAGCGGCCCACGATGCTCGAGGCGCGCAGGATATGGTTCTCGATCGCGACGAGCAGTTCGGCGCGCGACATGCCGGCCGCAAGCGTCGCAGGCAAGTCCAGCGCGTAGACGGTCATCACGTAGTGGTGCAGCGACTGGCCCGCGGGCGGACAGAAGCCGCGAAAGCCGAGCAGACCGTACTGTTGCTTTCCGCTCGTCAGCGTGGTCGCGCCGGGAACGCCCTCGCCGAGAGCGACGGACGTCTTGCTGGCCGGCAGGTTGTAGGCGACCCAGTGGACGACGCCGGTTCCGTTGAAGCCGTCGACGTCGAAGATGACCAGGGCAAAACTCCGCGTTGCGGCGGGCGCGTTCGTCCACGTCAGCGGCGGCGATTGATTTCTGCCGCCGCAAGGCGTCTTGTCGATGCCGATCCCGTCGAACGCAAAGGTTGCGGGCAAGACGTCGCCATCGTTGAATGCAGGCGACCGGATTTGGAACGCCTCGTCGGCCGCAGCCGGCGCCGTCGGCGTTGCGCAGACGACGAAAAACAGCGCGAGCAGCCAGCGTCTCATGCGCTTCTCCCTAGCTCGACATAGAAGGCGGCTATGTGGACATCTCACGCCGGCTGCGCTTCTGTGTCCGGCGGAAACGGCCCTCGCTCGCTAGAATCGTGAAGAGATGAACGGCTTTGCGAACGAGCGTATTCGCGACGCGGATTTCCGCCAGGCCGTGGAGCTTCTCGATGCGGGCGAAGCCGACGCGTTGCGGGTGCACTTGGTGCGCCATCCGACGCTCGCAAGCCGGCGCATTACCTTTCACGACGAGGGTTACTTCCGAAACCCGGCGCTCCTCGAGTTCATTGCGGAGAATCCTGTTCGCTGCGGCAGTCTATCCGCGAACGTCATCGAGGTCGCGAAAGTCATCCTCGAGGCCGGCGCGCGTGGCGATCGGGCCGGCATCGATTCGACCCTAGGCCTCGTCTCTTCGGGCCGTGTTGCGCGCGAATGCGGCGTACAAGCTGGGCTGATCGAGCTGCTGTGCGATTACGGCGCTGACCCCAACGCCGCCGTGCTGCCGGCCTTGGCGCATGGTGAGTTCGAAGCCGCGAACGTGCTGATTCGCCGCGGAGCTCGATTGACGTTGCCGCTCGCCGCCGCAACGGGACGGATTGAGGAGGCGCGTCACCTGCTGCCCCTGGCGGACGGATCGGATCGGCACGTCGCCTTGGCTTTGGCTGCACAACACGGTCAGGCCGAAGCTGTCGGCTTGCTGCTCGATGCAGGCGAAGATGCGGATCGGTACAATCCCGAAGGCTGCCATTCGCACTCGACGCCTCTGCATCAAGCAGCCTTCGCCGGTCACGAAACCGTCGTTCGGTCCTTGGTAGAGCGCGGCGCACGGCTCGACATCAAAGATCGTCATTTTCGAGGCACCGCCCTCGACTGGGCGAATTACGCGCCGCACCCCGAGATCGCCCAATACCTTCGCCGTCACGGAGCCAAGAACGGAGACGAGCTCGGGCGGGCTGAAGCCTAGGCAGCCTCAAACGAGCGTGAAGCGCAACTCGCCGAGTTTCGAGATGACCGTTCGGATTCGATCCCCGGGCTTGAGCCAGACTTGCTTTTCCTTCGGGTAGCCGAGGATGACGCCGCTCGGCGTTCCGGTAAAGATGACGTCTCCCGGCTCGAGTGTGATGAACTGCGAAGTGTAGCTCAAAATCTTCGCGCAGGAGTGAATCATTTGCGCGGTGTTCATGTCTTGTCGCGGTGCCGTTTCGTCATTGACGAACGTTTGCACTTGTAGTGTCTGCGGATCGGGAATCTGATCGGCGGTCACGAGCCAGGGGCCGAGCGGTGCAAACTCGTCGGGCGTCTTGCCCGTCATCCACTGCGAGACGCGCAGTTGGGCGTCGCGCGCCGAAAAGTCGTTCCCGGTCGTGTAGCCGAAGACGTGCTGGAGTGCCTCGGATTCCGCCACGTTCCGGGCGGTCGTGCCGACGATCGCGACCAGCTCCGACTCGTAGTCGAATTGCGCGAGCGGAAGGTTGGAAACCCGCACCGTGCCGTTGTGACGGTTGAGCGCAGTGTTGAACTTATTGAAAAGGTCCGGATAGGGCGGCGTCTTCCCACCGGTCTCGGCGATGTGCGCGCGATAGTTCAAACCGACGCAGACGATCTTGGACGGGTTGCTCACGAGCGGGCCGAATTCGACCGCCGTGGCGGCGCGGATCGCCTCCCGCGGTGCGCTCGCGACGATGCGCGGCAACTCCGCCACGGCGCCTCGGCCGGCAATCACGTCCTCGACCGTGCGCGGTGGATCGGTAACGCCGAGCCCCCGCGCGGCGAGCGATACGTCGACGATGCCGGCCGCCGTCTTGATGCCGACGTGATCGAGCCCGCCGTCGCGCAACGTGGTCAGGGTCAGGCTGCGAACCATTTTGGACACCTCCGGAGATGCCGCGAGTGGAGCGGCAGAGACGGCGGCGACGGCGGCCCCCGTCGAAAGGAACGTCCGCCGCGTGCTCATCGTCCGACGGTTGCGGCCGTTAACCGCCCGGCGCGCACTGCCTCGACCAGTGCGTCATAGTCCGCTTTGTTCTGGGCTGCATAGGCGTGTGCGAATCCGAGCATCGCCTCGTCGAAAGCGGCGGAGCGACCGAGATAGCCGGCGATCATCGCCGCCGAACCGCTAGCCTTGGAGTGCGCTCGCGCCAGAGCCCACCCGCAAAATTCGGCGTAATCGCTCAGGGCGACCGGCGACATATGATCGACATCGGCCGAGGTCTTCATATCGCGCAGCTGCCTGACATAGTAGTCGTGACCGTCGCGGCCGACCGTCCAACCGAGGAAGAGGTCGCTCGCGGCTTGCAGCGCGCGCTGACCCGTCACGACACGCAGCCCTTGGCTGTCATAAGGCGGAGCGCCGGCGTACGGATCGAAAACTGAGGCCCGCGCCTCTTTCATCTGAAGAACGAGCGAATCGTCGTTGCGGGCGACGAAAAACGCGACGAGGCAGCGCGTTCCGACGCTGCCCACTCCGACGACCTTGTAAGCTGCATCCAGCAGCCGAAACCGATCGAAAAGACTCTGACGATCCTCCGGCAGCGTCTCGCGATAGCATTCGAACGCCACCCTGACCGTGTCGACGAACGCCGTG
Source organism: Candidatus Tityobacter terrigena (assembly GCA_003156715.1). Classification (GTDB taxonomy): domain Bacteria; phylum Vulcanimicrobiota; class Vulcanimicrobiia; order Vulcanimicrobiales; family Vulcanimicrobiaceae; genus Tityobacter; species Tityobacter terrigena. The sequence goes on along the minus strand of PMHO01000053.1, from coordinate 124,951 downwards.
ACATCCTCGGGATGATACAGCAGCGGGGGCTCGTCGACGATGACCGTACCGGTTCCGTCGGTGCTCGCAAATCGTGGGAAGGCGTGGGCCCTCGTTTCGGATTTGGCCTTCTTGATGGCCGCCGCGTATTGCCGGCGTTCTTCGGCGGAGTCGACGATTCTCGCGAGTTGTGATTCGTCCAGCCGCGCGTACCACACGTCGAGCACATGCATCGCCGCGTAGGCTCGGATCTGCTCGCGATACGTTCGCACCGCGGCCATGGTCGCGGCGTCGGTTTCGGAGACGCGAAAATTGAGATGGCGACCGGCGATGACGACGCTTGTGGCGAGCCGCTTGAGGTCCCACTCCCACGCGCCGGGAATCGTTTCGTCGAAGTCGTTCACATCGAAGACGAAGCGGCCCTCCGGCGTGCCGAAGCCTCCGAAGTTCATGAGATGGCAGTCGCCGCATACTTGAGTACGGATTCCAGATACCGGAAACGCAGCGAGGTCGGATGCCATGATCGCCGCCGCACCCCGATAGAAGGCGAACGGACTTTGCAGCATCCGGCCATAGCGGATCGGAAGCAGATCCGTTAGCCGGCCGTCGTCGCTTTGGCGCAGCACCTCGATCGGATCGGGTCGTCCCGCGGGCGCTCGCCAGTGCGCTTGGGCGTGGCGCGCCACCCGAGCGCGGAGGGCCTTCCCTGCGGCCATCGCCTCCGAGACGGAGGCGCTTCGCGCGGGCTTCGCCCAATCGACCGTGACGGTAGCCGATCCGTCCACGCCTTGCGGTTCGAATCGAGCACGGAAAAGGCCTTGCCGCAGCGAAGGCGCAGCGACGCAGTATGCTGCCGAGCAAATATGCGAGTCCCGTTCGAGTCAGATTCGGGGGAGCAATGCGTCGTCACGTTTTCGCGGCCGTATCCTGCCTCACGCTCGTAGCGAGCACCATCGTCGTCACGGGTTGTTCGGGGGGCAGCGGCGTGGCGTTGTCCTCCGTGGCGGAGAAGTCATCCGGGCCACAAGGCCGGCGGCGACCGGCGGGAATCGGCGTCATCCAGCACGTGGTGGTGATCGTTCAGGAAAACCGCTCCGTCGACGACTTGTTCCAGCAATTCAATGACGTCTATCCCTCCGCCGGCCTCGATACGCAAAGCTACGGGTACAACTCGAAGGGGCACCGGGTGCAGCTTACCCCGCAGAGCCTAGACGTGCCTTACGATCTCTCCCACCAGCACGCTCTTGCGAACAACGAGCCCGGGGGGTTCGTGACGGAGTTCAACGACGGCGCCATGAACGGCTGGAATCTCGAGCAGATCGTCTGTAAGCTCGCCCCGGGATGTCCTGGTGCGACGGCCTTCGGTTACGTGCCGAAAGCCGAAGTGGTGCCGTATTACCAGCTCGCGCATAGCTTTGCCATCGCCGACCACGTGTTTCAGCCGAACGAAGGCCCAAGCTTTCCGGCTCATCAGTATCTGATCGCCGGTCAATCGGGCGGCTTCTCGAACCGCTACGCGGAGGCCGAGAACCCGGTGACGGTAACCGGCAAGGGGGTCGATACCGGCGGTTGCAACGTTCCGGGCGCGTTCGAGGCAACGATCGACATGCAGTCCGCCTATCCGGGAACGCCGGGTCAACGGATATTCCCGTGCGAGACCTACAGTTCGCCTTCGACCGTGCTCGAAGAACTCGACGCGGCGTACCCTGACCAGAAGAACTGGCAATATTACACGCCGTCATTAGATAGCATCTGGTCGGCTCCGATGGGCGTGTCGACGATCTATAACAATGCAGCCGAGGTCGCAAAGGTGAGGGTTCCGGAGAGCCTGATCCTCGATGCGGTGAAGAACGGAACCCTTGCGAAGCTGAGCTACGTCATCCCGTGCTTTGCGAATTCAGATCACTCCTCGTCGACGTCGAACACCGGTCCCCTTTGGGTGGCGAGCGTCGTCAATGCGATCGGTGAAAGCAAGTACTGGGACTCAACGGCGATCCTCATCGTCTGGGACGATTGGGGCGGATGGTTCGACCATTACACGCCGGAGCACCCCTCGTACAATCCGTCGGATCCTTATGAATATGGCTTTCGCGTACCCATGCTCGTCGTGTCGCCATACGTTAAGCAAGCAGGGCTTGTGGACCACACCGTGCGCAACGCGACCTCGATTCTAAGTTTCATCGAGCGCGTTTTCGGGCTCGGTTCGCTCAATACGCTGGACCAGTACAGCGACGACCTCACCGCGGCGATCTTCGACTTCAGGCGAACGCCGTTGAGTTACACGCCGGTTAGTACCGGATCGTTCGACCCCACCATGTGTTCTAGTATCCACGCCCTTGAGGATGCGCCGGTCGATGATTAAGGCGCCGCCGCGGCGTTCGGGGTGACCCTTCAGAATCGGGTAACGCCGTTCGGGGAGCTCGCGGCGCTCCCCGGGCGCGGTATGATGCTGGGAAATCGGGGCGTACTGCACGACGACGAACGGCGGATCGTCCGCATCTCGGACGTCCGCCGCTGGATTGCGTGCCGGCTCGAGTATCGCGGCCGGCGCCGGGAGCTCATGCGTCCGCGTTCTTGGACGGAGCTTTTCTTTCTCGACGAGGCGGCCGCGTTTGCGGCCGGGCACCGGCCGTGCGCTGCGTGCCGGTACGCAAGCTATCGGCGCTTTAAGACGTTATGGGTGGCGTGCCACGGTGGTTCCGGCAAGGCAGACGCCATCGATGAACGCCTTCACGCCGACCGGCTCGCGGGCCGCAAGCAGAAGCGCACGTACCGCCATGAGCTCGCTCGTCTGCCCAACGGAACGTACATCGTACTGGACGGCACGTGCGGGCTCGTGTGGGATCGGCGCTTCTTGGCCTGGTCCGACGCGGGATACACATCGTGGCGAGCGCGTCCGGCGAGCGCTTCAGTGGACGTGCTGACCCCGCGCGCCGTGGTCGACGTGTTCGTCGCGGGCTACGTGCCGGAAGTCCATCCCACTGCCGAATCGGCCAAGCGCTTCGAAGCGAGCGAGAGCGGCTAGACTTCCTCACGCAGCCCTTGGCGTTCCGCCGATGCTGCGTCGCATCCACAGCGCCATGTGGCTCTGCTTTGCAAAACCGAAGGGCTTGACTGTTATGGGCAACGCGCGTTGTGAGACGTGTCTAGAAGAAGCTCTCAGCCCGACGGCAGCCGGCGCGGCACCATTCGGTACGATTGCGCGCCAGGTGGGCACAACGGGACCAATGACCAAGTCGACCGTCGTTTCTGCCGACGTCGCTGCGCCGAACGCCGGTGCGGCGCAAACCTTTGCGCGGAAGCCGCGTCTTCGCGGTTCGATCGCGGTCGCCGCCCTCGGAGTCGTCTTCGGGGACATCGGAACGAGCCCGCTGTACACCCTGAAGACCTGCTTTACGAGCGCCCACGTGCAGCCGGCCCCCGAGAATGTTCTCGGCATCATGTCGGTCCTCTTGTGGACGCTGGTCCTCGTCGTGTGCGTGAAGTACGTGACGTTTGTGATGCACGCCGACTACAAGGGCGAGGGCGGCATTTTCGCGCTCTTGGCGCGGCTGTTGCCGGAGCCGCAAAAGGGCATCTTTGCGGCGCTGTCGGGTTTGGCGATAATTGGCGTCGTCGGCGCCGCAACGCTGTTCGGGGACGGCCTCATAACTCCGGCCATTTCGGTTTTGTCGGCGGTCGAAGGCCTCAACGGCTTGACACCGGCCGCCGTCAGGTGGGAAGTTCCGATCACGATCGCGATTTTGATCGGGCTCTTCCTCGTTCAATCGCGCGGAACGCAAAAGGTCGGGATTGTGTTCGGCCCCGTCATGGCACTCTGGTTTCTTGCGATCGCGATCACCGGCGGCGTGGCCGTGGTCCAGCATCCGCAGATACTTTGGGCGCTCAATCCCGGCCATGCTGGATGGTTCCTGACCCATCACGGTATTCTCGGGTTCCTCGTCTTGGGCGGAACGGTACTCGCTGTGACGGGCGTCGAGGCGCTTTACGCCGACATGTCGCATTTTGGCCGGGTGCCCATCACGTTCGCTTGGTACTCGATCGTCTTTCCGGCGTTGCTGCTCAATTACTTAGGTCAAGGCGGAGTCGTACTCGGTGCGCCCAAAGCGCTCGACAACGCCTTCTACGCGCTCACGCCGGGTTGGCTCCTCGTACCGATGGTTCTACTCGCAACCGCGGCGACCGTCATTGCTTCGCAAGCGCTTATTTCGGGCGCTTTCACCTTGGTCGAACAAGGTATCGCGCTCAACTTTGTGCCGCGTATGCGCGTCGTTCACACGGCAGACCGCTACCCGGGCCAAGTGTACGTCCCGGCCATCAACACGATTCTCGCCATGGGCTGCGTTGCACTCGTCGCAACGTTCCGAACGTCTGATGCCCTGGCGTCGGCGTACGGTCTAGCGGTGTCGCTGACGATGGCGGCGACGACCGTGTTGTATGCGTCCGTGCTGCGCCGCGTTATGAAGACAAATGCGGTCGTGGCGGGCGTCCTGTTCCTGTGTTTCATCTGTATGGACGGCAGTTTCGTCCTCGCGGGCTTGGCGAAGATTCCGACGGGCGGCTGGCTGCCGCTAGCGATCGGCGCCGTGCTCCTGGTCCTGATGACCACCTGGCATGAAGGGCGCCGGCGCGTGCTCGTCAGCCTCGGACGCATGGGCGTGCCGGTTTCAGAGTTTCTGGCCGAACTCCCCGCCAAGAAACCGGTTGCCTCGGATGGAACCGCCGTATTCCTCACCGGTAATCCCGTCGACGTTCCGTTTACGTTAAAGAACCACTGGGTGCGCCAGGGGCTAAACGAACGGCTCGTGCTGCTAACGCTCGAGCCCAATGTCGGGCCCTACGTCGACGAGGCGGACCGCGTGCGCGTCGAGTCCCTCAGCGACTCACTCGTGCGCATCCGCGCCCAGTTCGGTTTCATGGAGTGGCCGTCGCTAGCCGCAATCGTCGATTCCTGCGCCGCGCACGGGATCGATCTCGAGAGCGAGAACACGTCATTCGTCATCGCCCGGCCACAGATCGTCGCGGGAGAACGTCCGAGGATGTACGCCGCGCGTCGCTGGCTCTTCGACGTGATGCAAAAACTGGCGGCAACGCTGCCGAAAGATATGGGTATTCCCGCCGACCGCCTGGTGGAGCTTGGTGTCGAGGTGAAGTTATAAGATTAGAACAGCGGACGCTGCCTGCTTGCTTTCTCTGCCTGCGAAGCCGCGAACTACTCTCGCTATCGGTGAGACGCGCGAGCGCCGGAATTGTGATCCGGCGCATCAAAGCAGGCCTAGGATCGTGAGCGAGTTTCCTGTGACGCGCTATGTCTGCAGCGGCGACGTTAATATCGCGTATCAAGTCGTCGGCGAAGGGCCGCTGGATTTGCTATGGGTGCCCGGGTGGGTCTCGAACATTGAGTACTCCTGGGAAGAGCCGCCGATCAGACGTTTCTTGAAACGGCTGAGTTCGTTCGGCCGGCTCATCTTTTTCGACAAGCGCGGAACGGGTCTGTCGGATCGCGTCTCCGACAGCGCGTTGCCGACCTTGGAACAGCGTATGGACGATGTGCGAGCTGTGCTTGATGCCGCCGGCTCGGAGCGCGCGGCGATCCTCGGCACGTCAGAGGGCTCGGTCATGTCGATCGTCTTTGCGGCAACGTTCCCCGAACGCACCACCGCACTTGTCATCTTTGGCGGCTTTGCAAAGCGGCTCTGGGCAGAGGATTATCCGTGGGCGCCCACCGCAGGGCAGCGTCAGCATTTCTTCGACGCGATCCAACGTGGATGGGGCGGCGTGGTCGATCTCGATACACTTGCTCCGAGCAGCATCGGAGACGAACGATTCCGGGAGGGATGGGCAACCTATCTGCGGCGTAGTGCAAGCCCCGGGGCCGCGCTCGCGCTCGCCAGAATGAACACGAGCATTGACGTGCGGGCCGTGCTCCCCGCCGTGCACGTTCCCACGCTCGTCCTCCACCGGACCGGCGATCTCGATGTGAACGTTGCCGAAGGACGCTATATCGCTCGACACATCGATGGGGCGAAGTTCGTCGAGTTGCCCGGGAACGATCATCTGTTCTATGCGGGCGACACCGACACGCTCATCGACGAAGTCGAGGAATTCCTCACCGGCGTGCGGCACACCGCCGAGCGGGAGCGAATGCTGGCGACGGTGCTTTTCACCGACATCGTCAAATCAACGGAGATCGCCGCGGACTTGGGCGATCGGCGCTGGCGCGACTTACTCGATCGCCACAACTCCTTTGTACGGCGCGAAATCTCTCGATTCAACGGTCGTGAGATCAAGACGACGGGTGACGGTTTCCTCGTCACCTTCGACGGTCCGGCGCGCGCGGTTCGCTGCGCGCTGGCATTGTGCCACGGTGCTCGAGCGCTCGGCATCGACCTTCGAGCCGGGCTGCACACGGGCGAATGCGAGATAATGGGCAATGACGTTGGCGGCGTTTCGGTACATATCGCGGCGCGCGTGGTCGCCGAAGCCAATCCCAGCGAGGTTCTCGTTTCGAGCACCGTCAGAGACTTGGTCATCGGGTCGGGACTTCGTTTTCGGAGTCGCGGTAAGGGCACGCTGAAGGGCGTGCCTGGAGAATGGGAACTGCTGGCCGTGGAAAATCAGTAGTTCAGGTTCAGGTCGTACTGGCACGTATCGAAGCAAGTACGCGTTAGCGCCGGTGAGCGGGCAAAAGTAAGCATCGAGTGAAACCGGTTCGCCGGACGGGACGAGAGCGGCCTCGCTGACGCCTTCGGAGTCCGGGAGCGCGGGCGTGTCTTAACCACACGCGCCCGCGCATCGCGCCCGGTATTTCCCGCCCTACGATCTTGTGATTTCAAGCGAATGAGACTGCTCGTGGCGAAGTCGAGCTTATGGCGAGGCGTACCCCGCCCCGAAGGCCCGACCAAGCCCGTCTGCCGACCGGCACGGTAACTTTCGTCTTTAGCGACATCGAAGGAAGCACGGTACGGTGGGAGCGTGACCGGCCCGCCATGCAGGAAGCGGTCCGACGCCATGACGCCCTCATGCGCTCGGCGATCGAGGCTCATGGAGGCTACGTGTTCAAGACCATCGGCGATGCATTCTGTGCGGCCTTTGCCAAGGCGCCGGACGCGGTCGAAGCCACGCTCCAAGCGCAACGGAGTTTCACTTCCGAAGACTTTAGCGCGGTCGAGGGCATCCGCGTCCGCATGGCGCTTCATACCGGCGACGCTGACGAGCGTGACGGCGACTACTTCGGACCGACACTGAATCGGGTCGCGCGGCTCTTGAGCGTTGGTCACGGCGGCCAGGTGTTGCTGTCGGGCGTGACTTCTGAGATCGTTCGCTCCTCGTTGCCCGCGGATGTCGAACTGCGCGACTTGGGGATGCATCAGCTGAAGAACCTGGCGCACCGCGAGCATGTCTTTGCACTCTTGGGGCCCGGTCTGCTCGGCGAATTTCCGCCGCTGCGCTCAGTCGCCACGACGCGCAACAACTTGCCGGAGCCAATGAGCGCACTCATCGGCCGCATCGAAGACGCCGACGCAATCAAATCGCTGTTGCAGCGGAGCCGGCTTGTCACGATAATCGGCGCAGGCGGCATCGGCAAGACTCGGGTCGCTCTTTCCGTGGCCGCGAGCCTCGTCGAGGCGTATCCCGCTGGAGTCTGGTTCGTCAATCTTGCTCCTCTCCAAAACCCTGACCTCGTTGCCGACGAAATCGCGTCGGTACTGGGTTTGCATCAGTCGGCGGAGCGAGCAGTCCTCGAAATCCTCGTCGAGTACCTCAAGAAGCGCCATTTGTTGCTGATCGTCGATAACTGCGAACATCTCATTGCGGAGGTGTCGCGAATCTGCGAGGCGATCGTTCGACAGTGCGCGCAGATTGACGTGCTCGCGACGAGTCGGGAACCGCTCGGGATTGAGAGCGAACGCTCGTATCGATTGCCCTCGCTAGATACGCCGCCGGTAGGCGCGCTGAGCACGGCCAAGACAGCGCTCGGTTTCGCTTCGGTCGCGCTGTTTGTCGAACGCGCGACTGCAGTAAATCCCGGGTTCGTGCTGACCGACAGGAACGCCGGCGTCGTTAGTGACGTCTGCCGGCGGCTCGATGGAATTGCTCTCGCAATCGAGCTCGCCGCCGCTCGCGTCAACGTGCTCGCCCTGAACCAAATTCGCGGCGGACTCGATCAGCGCTTCCATATCCTTACCGAGGGTAGGCGAACCGCGCTGCCGCGCCAGCAGACGATGCGCGCGACGATCGACTGGAGCCACGATCTCCTATCGGAAAAAGAGCGACTGCTATTTCGGCGCCTCGCGATTTTCGCTGGAGGCTGGACGCTGGAGGCCGCAGAGGCGACCTGCGCATTTGGAAGCCTTGAAAAGCCCGACGTGCTCGATGTTCTCTCGTCGCTCGTGCGCAAGTCGCTCGTGGCCGTCGACTTCGGCGAAACCGACGCCCGCTATCGCTTGCTCGAATCGACACGAGCTTACGCTTCTGAGATGGCCCAGACCGAAGCCGCAGATCTCTCCGAACGACATGCCGCTTGGGTAATGGCCTTCGTCCAGGAGACTTCGGATCTGGAATGGACGATGCCGCAGCAGCCATGGCTCGCACGAATCGAAGCCGAAATCGACAACATCCGCCTGGCGCTGGGCTGGGCGTCTAGAGCGGGGGGAAGGCCGTGCATTCTGCCGCGCATTGTGGGACAGCTCGGGGCGTTCTGGAACGACGCTGGCTTGCGGGCTGAGGGTCGCCGCTGGTTGGACGTGGCCGTGGCATCGATCGACGAGCAGACGGATCCCCTCGACGCCGGCCGGCTGTGGAGGGCCGTGGCTACTAATAGCATGGCAAGGCGCGCGGTGAGTGCCGGCCGGAACGCGATTGAACTGCTGGAGCGCGCGGACGATCGCCGTGAACTTGCGGCCGGGTGCGCGGCTTTGGCCTTCGGACTTTGGCAGGTCGGCGATCTGAGTGGAGCTGCGTTGGTTGCCGAGCGGGCTTCCCTCCTTTTTACCGCAGCAGGACTTCACGAAAGTCGCGTCCGCGCGGACGCGGTCGACACTCGAGCCAATATCTTGCGCGCCGTCGGCGAAAATCGCGAGGCGCGCGCACTTTTCGCCGAGGCCCTCGCGATCTTGACCAAGCTGGACGACGAATGGGGCGCTGCGAGCATTCGGGGAAATCTAGCAGAGCTCGAGTTCGCAGCCGGCAACACCGATCGCGCCATCGAGCTGGTTCAGGGAGCAGCTACGGTGTTCCGAAGCTTCGGGGTGCCATCCCGGGAGGCGATTGCCCTCGTGAACGCCGCGACGTACCAGCTCGATCGCGGGGATATCGACGACGCGCACAACGCCGCATTGATTGGGTTGGATTTGGCGCGCCGCGCCGATGATAAGCCTGTGGTCGCAGTAGCGTTGCAAAACCTCGCGGCGGTTTCAGCGCTAAGAGGCGATGCGCGCGCGGCCGCTCGACTGATCGGTTACGTCGATGAATGGTTTCGAGCGGAAGGCTACGAGCGCGACGCGAGCGAGCGCCGCATCTCGGAACTGGTAGCTAAGACGTTAAGCGCACGGCTCTCGGAATCGGAGGTTCAGGAACTGCTCACTGCCGGCGCCGAGCTGAGCGAAGAGCAAGCTGCTAAAGAGCTGGCCTTAGGGCTTTCGACATATCCTTAAGTTAGTCACGATCACCGCGCCAAGGGTGTCCGTAAACAAGCGCACTCCCTTCATTCCAGCGACTTTCTTTACAACTTTGAACGGCGTGTGTTTCGGAAGAAACCAGCAGTAGGAGTTGTCTTTCAATCGCTCCAGCTCGAGCGGGTTATCGGGCTCGGTGGAATCTACCGGGCTTCCGGTGCTATCCGTTGCTCCACCTGGCGCAAATATGAAATCATTCACACCCCCGCTGAGGTACGCAGGAGTCGTGCCTAGACTAACAGCCGGGTAAAAGGTCCTATCATAGACGATCGGGGGGGAGGTAACGAACGTACCTAATTTGCACTTCGGCTTGGCGTTCGGCACGCAAAGCGAGGATGGCGGAAATACTATTTGCTGTTTTGAGCCTTTGGGACGGGCAGTTGCCGTAAGTGGAGCACAACTCAACGCGAAGACAAACACGCCTGCGCTGAAAAGGACCGATCGTATTCGCAGCGCCATCCTATCTCCCCCCGAGTCATTCGGCGGTAGTCATCTCCTTTACGTATCGCTTGCCTTAGTCTAATACCCTGCCAAGTCTCGGCGGGTCGAGGCTGAATCTGGCGATCGCTTCGGCTTGCCCCGTTGCGTAGGCCGGACTCCGATCGCTACGGGCCTACTACGAGTTGGACGAAGCTCGCGGGGCGTATGAACGAAGCGAACGCCTCCTTTACCGCCTGTGCTGAGGTTGCGATGATCGCCTGCGCGTCCAGGCGGTCTTGGTCGAGCGGGTAGCCCTCTTGCGCGTCGTCGAGCAGCGACTGGCCGATCGACGCGAGCGACGAGACGTCGATTTCGGTGCGCCGAACGACGGCTGCCTTCGCTAGCGACAGCTCGAAATCGCCGACGGGCTCGGTTTGCATGCGCGCGATCTCGGCGTCGATCAGGCTCGTGATATGCTCCCGGTTCGCCGGCGACGAGGCGAAGTCGATTGAAAGCTGCGAACGCGCTTTCCCGACGGAGAGGTCGGACGAGATCGTGTAGACGAGTCCGGCATTTTGCCGGATATCGCGAAACAGCCGGCTTTGTTCTGCTCCCAGCGCCCCGCCGCCAAAGATCGTGTTGCCGAGCTGCATCGCGGCGTATTGCGGCGACGAGCGGTCGAGCGAGATGAGCTCGGCCAGCGTGACGCTGTCTTGGATGAGTGCCGGCACCGTGAGACGGACCTCGCCCGGCGCGTTCAGGGGAACCGCAGGCAGGTCGAGCGACGGCGCCGTGCCGGTGCTCTCCCATGCGCCGAATGCGTGCTCGATCGCCGGCTTCGCCGCGTCGGGCGTGACGTTGCCTACGACGACGATCGTCGTAAGATCGGGGCGAAAGGCCTTCGCGTAGTAGGCGCGCACGTCGTCGAGCGTCAGTCCCTGGATCGTATCCGGCGTTGGGCGGCGCAATTCCGGATCGTCGGCCGGCAGCAATTTGCGCGCTAACTGGATGTGGGCGATCGTGCCGGTGCCGTTGAGGGACGTTTCCAACTCCCCGAGCGCGCGGCGGCGCGCCGCCTCGAAGGTTTGTGCATCGAAGCGCGGGTGGAGTTCTTCTTCGGCCAGCAGGGCGACGGCGCGATCGAACGACGCCGACGTCGTCTGCATCCCGAACTGGAATCCCCCGCCGAGCTGCGTGTCGAGATCGTCTTGCGCGCGCTGAAACGTCCGGCGATCCCGAAATTGCGTACCGTACGCGAACATGTCGTTGAGGACGATCGAAACGCCTTCCTTGCCCGCCGGCTCCTGCACGGAAGCGCTCGTGTGCACGCTGCCGTAAGCGAGAACGGTGTTGGAGATCTGCGCGGGGCGCACGATCAGCGTGATTCCGTTGCCGAGCTTCGTGCGCGTGGGCGCAGCCTCGGCCGGCGGCGGAAGGGCGACGTTATCGACGAGCGCATCCCCCCAGGGCGGCAACTTCGTCGCTGCGCCCTGGACGTCCAGCGGCTTTTCAGGCCCCCTTGGCGCGGGCGCCGGCGGCGCGCTCTGCGAGGCGTTTGCCGACGGCGTCAAAGCTCCGACGACCGCGTGATTGATATCTAGGTATCGTTTTGCCGCCCGATCGACGTCGGCAAGCGTGACGCCGGCAAGGAGTTCTTGCTCGCGCGCGATCGACGGCTCGTCGTCGAGGGCGATCGTCGTCGCCCAGTCGGAAGCGAGCGACGATATCGAGTTGCGGCCAAATTCCTGGCTAACGATGGCTTGGCGCTTCGTGGTTTCGAAGAGCTCCGCGGGCACGCCGCTCGTGGCCAGGCTGCGCAGCACCGCTTCCAGGCGCGCGCTCATCTCGAAGGGGCTTACGCTCGGTGCGAGGGCCGCGGTTGCCATGCAAAGTTGGCCCTCGGGGAAGTAGGCGTCCGAAACCCATTCGGCGTCGAGCGCCTCGCCGGAATCGACGAGCGCCTGCAGTGGACCACGCTGCGAGCCGAGCACTTGCTGAAGAAGGTAGGCCGAGAGGAAATCCGGGCTGTTGACGCCGGGAAAACGGAACGCGAGTGCTGCGAGCGGATATGTGAGCGTGCTCGGGCGGCGAATGACCTTTCGCTCGAGCGGTTCGAAATGCGCGACGGAATGCGCCGGAATCGCGCGCTTCGGTATGTTTTCGAAGGAAGCGCGAACCTGAGCCAGCACGGCCTCCTTATCGACGTCGCCGGCGATGACGAGCACGGCGTTATTGGGCGCGTACCAACGCTCGTAGAATCGCTTGAGCTCAGGCCCGGTCAGGCGATTGAACGCCGCGATCGTGCCGACGCCCTGGCGAGCGTACGGCGTGCCGGCGAACGCGAATGCCTGCGCGTCGCGGAAGAAATCGCCGCCCGGCGCCGCTTCATCACGTAACACTTCCTGCTCGATGGCGCCCCGCTCGTTCTCCCACTGGGATTGATCGTCGAGAATGTCGCGCATTCGATCCGACTCGATTCGGAAAACCGCGCCGATATCGGAGGCGGGGACGGTGAACTCGAACTGCGTGAGCGTGTCGGAAGTTTCCGCGTTGAAGTTTCCCCCGAGCGCGGTCGCAATCGTCCCGAGTTGGCTCGTACTGAGGTTCCGCGTGCCGCGAAACATCATGTGCTCTTGCGCGTGCGCCATTCCTTGGAAGTTCGGCGGATCGTCGCGCGAGCCGACGAGGTACGCGAGGTCCGTCGATACGACCGGCGCCAGCGTATTGCGCACGACGATTACGCGCAGGCCGTTGGCGAGGGTCGCCTTGAGTACGTCGTCCTGGGTTGTGGGGGCAGCCAAGCCGGTCGCGCGCAGCGAAGCGGCGAGCGCGAGGATGGCAACGAGATGAGGAACGCGGAACGTCATACGGCGTTATCGTTCGTCGAGATTGAAAAGCCCTATCGGGATCGCGGCGAGCGTCTAGCTGCGGCCTTTGTGCCTTCGTGCGGAACTTGAGGACCCGTAGAGCGTCTCGCTGGTCAGTGACGTCACTTGGGTGCCCTGTACCGTCGAGAGGAGCTTGCCGGTGCTGAGATTGTCGTATGAGGTCGTCGTCGTTTGGTCGACGATGCACACGACGCCCTCCCCGTAAATGACGTACGTGTCGGTCGTCTCTTGCGTGTACGTACCCGCGATTACGTCCAAGAAGGCCGCAACGTCGTTGAGGTCCTGCGCCGTCGAGCCGGCATTGTTGGGGCACGATCCAGGGATCGCTGCGGGCCCAAGATCCGTCGCCACGTTCGTGAAAAGTGTGGGAATGGGTCCATTGCCCGGATACCAGTCCGGCACCTGGGTTGTCGTTGCCGAGCCTCCCGCGGGCTGGTGCGTGACCGGGATGTAGTAGCTGCTCCCGATCGGCGCGGGAAGGCCGAACGTCGTCGTGCCTCCGGTGGACCCGGTGCCACTGTTCGTGTCCGTGCCGCTGCCGTCGCTTTTTTGCACCCGCTTGTCGGTTACACTCGACTTCCCAGCCGACGTTGTGACCGAAGACATATACTGACCGTCGGCTTTGCGCGCGTACGTGCCGTTTGATTCGCTCGTCACCTTGCCGTTTCTGGAGATCTGCGACGAGTCGCTATTGGAGAAGCCGCCCTGCTCTCGCCATTCTTGCCCCGCGGTCTCGGGCAGTTCGTCAAGAACCTTCGGCCCGTGGTTCGTCTCGTTCGACGTGGTCGTTCGTATTTTCCCGTTCGTCGTCACCGTCGTCGATTGATCGTTTCCGTACTCGTCGTAGTTGAACGCCGATCGACCCGTTGAGACGAACGCCTCGTACGCGTCGGCGGTCACCGTCTGGGATCGGACCACGCCGCCGGCCTTCTTACTCGTCTCGAGAACGTTGGTGACCTCAGTGCTCGCCTTTCCCTTAAACGTGGCGTTGTTGCCGATGGTCGTCGTCTCGGTCCCCGTGAGGGACGTGTAAACCGGAGTCGAACTCGAAGAAGAACCGGTCGTGACCGTATCGTCGCTGTACGAGTAATTGAATTGGTCGCCGTCCACGAACGGATACGGGTACGGACCGGGCGGCGCTTGCGTCGCTACGGTGAGATCGTTGATCTGGTGGTAAGCCGTTGCGCCGCCGTTGGCGGTCGTGAAACCGAGGTACACGTTTGCGGGGACCGCCGGTTCGCCATTGACTCCCACGATCGACTGCGTGTAATAGGTGACGGAGCCGCTCCCGGTATTATCGTCGATCGCGACACTGAGCGTTCCCTGCGGCGTTAGCGTAACCGTCACCGTAGGCCCTTGGCTTGGGCGGCTTGAGGCGTTCGTCCAGAGATCGAACGGCAGGCTCGCCGGTTGGCCTGACCCATTGGTCGCGCCGCCCAAGTAATACCATTGCGTCGAGGACGAGCCGCGAACCGCGACGGTGTCGGCAACTTTGCCGGGCCCGCCATTGCGCCCGTCGGTATTCTGACTATAGTCGCCGAAGTCGTCCAAACCGACTCCGGCGTATCCGTTCGCTATGCCGGGCACCTGCTTCCAGGCCCGTTGGGACCCCCGTTGGCGTATCCCAAGGATCCGCCCACACCCCCTGGCGTGGTGGGGATCGCTTGCGACGCATCGGACAAGAACACGGTCATACCGTCGGCGTCGCTGCCGCTGAAAGCGAATTGGTTGAAGGTGATCACAAGGCCGTTCGCCGTGGAAAGGGGCGTTTGGTAGACAACCATCCCAACGTGATAGCCGGAATTGGTTGCCAACTGCAGCGCGCCTTGACCGGACGGATCCTGCGGATAACTTTTGCCGCACGCCGGTATCGATGTGGAGGGCGTCGAGGCGGTACCCGCCGTCAGGCATGCATCGCTTGCCGCGGACCAAGCGCCGGCGCTCGTGCTCGAGCCGGCAAAGGATTCCTCGAGGAGCGTCGTCCCCGCCAACGGCCTTGCGACGCGGCCTTTCGGGGTGGCGCGCCGCGTGGTCAGAAGGGCAGGACCGCCCGTAGGCGCCGGCCGCGGCACCCCTTGCAGGGCGGATTGGCCGCGCGTCGCGGATCCGAATGCTCCAGAGACGCCGCCGGCCACGAGCCCAGCCCCAGCTATTACGCCCAGCACGCCGACAAGAATTGGGTTCGTTCTCATAGTTTTTGCGTCTCCGCCCGCCGCTCGGGCGAGATAATGCGACGACCCGGTGCTAAAAAAGCACCAGGTCGGGGGGGCACGAACCCAATTCTGGGCTTACCCCGCCGGGGCGACGGTTCGACTCGACCTCGGGAATACCGCTCGGCGACTCCTCGCGGTCTGCTGTCGCTTACGGCACGGCGCTGAACCGATAGTCGTCGTAGTGCTGATCGACGAGCAAGTCGAGCCAGAACATCAGACCGCTGCCGTGAATGCGGACGTAGAGCGACGACGGCAACGCGTGGTCCTGGACCCGGGTAAACTGCTGAACGAGCTGGACGGCGACGTGGCCGTCGTCGTCGGCTCCGACGGCGGCGATCGGTTCGTGCGTGAACGAATCAACGTAGAGCGTATCGAAGTCCTGGTCGCCCTTCTTCCTCGAGCACACGGTACGCAAAGCGATCGCCTCGCGTTCCGCCCCGTGGTAGGCTTGCATCCGCGCTCCCGTCGCCTCGTAGCAGTCTGCCTTGAACGCAGGGTGCTTGACGGGTTCCATACCCGAGTCGCGTTCGTCGCCGATCTGAATCCCATTTGGAGGCGATTCCGGCACTTTGCCTTTGACCACGACGCCGTCTTGCGTCCGTACGACGACCTGGCTCGTTTCGTCGCGCACGATTGCGTCGAACTTCACGTGCGAACGCACCGCAAATGAAACGTACGCAGGAAGGGGGCGGGTCATCATCGCCTTGGCGGCGGCATAGTCGGCAGCAGCGTCCATCCATCGACCTCCTGCGCGAGCTACGGGCCGGCGCAGGCCCAGGTTTCAGCCCCCGCCCTTTCTTCCGGGACGGCCCGGCCACCGCGGGGACGTAAAATGGCCGCCTGCGTGCGAAATGGGCTGCTGTGACGGATGCCACATTGCTGCGCTCGGCGAAGTCCCTCAGGGGCGCAGGGTAGGGCGCGTCGTAAGGACCACGCCTCCGAGCGTTCGACTAAGGAGCATGACCATGGGGAAGCGTACACGGAAGTTCATCGCGACCGCCGGTTTGTCGTTGACGTGCTTACTCGTGCCGGCAATCGCAGCGGACGCTCAGACCTTTGGGGTTCTTCACACGTTCAGCGTCTTGCACACGTTCACCGGCGGAAGCGACGGCGCTAATCCCCTTGCCGGCTTGACCGTCGACAAATCAGGAAATCTCTATGGAACGGCAGAGTATGGCGGCGCTGGGTACGGCACGGCCTTTGAGCTCAAGCGCGCTGCTTCCGGCTGGACGTTCGACCTGCTCTACACGTTTGCTTCCGGCTCAGACGGGGCCGCACCCGTCGCGCGATTGATGCCTGGTCCGCAAGGTCGCCTGTACGGAACGACGTCGCAGGGCGGTGGCGGCGGCGGCACCGTCTTCGATCTTGGTGCGTCACCCAAGCGCGAGTCCGGCAAAGAACGATCGCTCTATCGCTTTGCGAATAGCAGCTTTGGATCGGAACCGTCTTCCGGCGATCTCACCTTCGACGCAGCCGGTAATGTCTATGGTACGACGAGCTCTGGCGGCGCAAGCGGAAATGGTACCGTTTTCGAGTTGACTCGTTCCGGCCGCGGATGGAACGAAACCGTCCTGCACAGCTTCGCCGGCGGCAGTAGTGGTGACGGCACAGACCCGGTCGCCGGCGTCATTTTCGACGCGGCGGGTAACTTGTACGGTACGACGTCCGCGGGAGGGTCTTTCGGGTACGGGACGGTCTTCGAGTTGACTCCGTCACGATCGGGTTGGTCGGAAACCATCCTGCACAGCTTTGCGGAGCAAGGCGACGGCGCCGTCCCCTATGCCGGTTTGACCTTCGATCGGTGGGGCGACCTTTACGGCGCCGCAACGGACGGCGGGACGTCGGGTGGCGGCACGATTTTCGAACTCACGCCTTCGAGCGGCGGCTGGGCATTCAACGCGCTTTATAGCGTTCCCGGATGGGGCATCTCGGGCCCCTTCCGCAAGCCCGTCATCGACGGGTCGGGAACTATTTTCGGCACGACGCATTGCGACGGCGCCTATAGCGAAGGATCGGTTTTCGAGCTGAGGCGCTCGGGTAGCACCTGGACGTACACGGCGCTGCACAACTTTACCGGCGGCGCGGACGGCGGGTTCGTGTTCAGTAACCCGGTCTTCGACACGCGCGGCGATATCTTCGGCACAACGCAAGTCGGTGGCACCGGTTACGGCGTCGTGTGGGAGATCTCGCCCTAACGCAAACCGGCGAATCGTCGATCGAAGGGCCGTTCGCGTCCATCGGAACGGTTTGATTCAGACGAATCGCAATTCACCTCCGGTGTCAGTGTGTCCGCTCGGAAACGGTCTTCCCGCGTAAGTCTAGAGTTACGCTGGCGGGCTTCATTTCGCCGCGCGCAGAGGGCCTGACGGCACGACCACGGGGCTGCGTTAGCCGGCACGAACAACCAAAGAAATACTTGCAAAGTACGAAAGTATTGTTTATACTTGGCCCGTTAACGCTGCCGAGGAGTTTCCGTTTCGATGAAGACGCGATTTGCCTATTGGGTGCCCAACGTCTCCGGTGGTCTCGTGATCAGCAAGTTGCCCCAACGGACCGATTGGAGCTTCGAGTACAACACGCGCCTCGCGCGAGCTGCAGAGGAGGCAGGCTTCGACTACGCCCTGGCCCAGGCGCGCTTCATTGCGAGTTACGGCGCAGAGAAGCAGCTCGAGGCCGTCGTGACGACGACCGCGCTCGCGACGGTCACCCAGCGCCTGAAGATCATAGCCGCCGTGCATCCGGGCCTATGGCATCCGGGCGTCGTCGCGAAGATGATCGCAAGCATCGACTACATCTCCGGCGGACGCGTCAACCTAAACGTCGTCTCCGGCTGGTTCAAGGGCGAGTTCACGCACTACGGAGTTCCCTGGCTCGAGCACGACGAACGCTACCGGCGCAGCGAAGAGTTCATACGCGTTCTGCGCGGGATGTGGACCGAGCCCGAGTTCTCATTCAAGGGCGACTTCTATAGCATCAATGAGGCCCGGCTCGAGCCCAAGCCTATTCAAAAGCCGCATCCGGAGATCTTTCAAGGCGGCAACTCGATCGCGGCGCGGCGTATGGCCGGGCGCGTCAGCAACTGGTACTTCATGAACGGGAACTCGATCGAGGGCTTCAAGGAACAGATCGCCGACGTACGAGCTGAGGCCGCGAGAAACGGGCGGACCGTTAAGTTCGCCGTGAACGCCTTCGTGATCAACCGTCCGACGCGCGAAGATGCGGCGGAGCAGTTGCGCGAGATCGTCGCCAACGCCGACGAAGAGGCGGTGGAAGGTTTTCGCCAAGCGGTGATGCAGGCCGGGCGCAGCAGCAAAGAAGGCAAGGGAATGTGGGCCCAGTCCACCTACGAGGATTTGGTCCAGTACAACGACGGCTTCAAGACCGGCCTCATTGGCACGCCGCAGCAGATCGCCGAGCGCATCCAGGAGCTCGATGCCATCGGCGTCGACCTCGTGCTGACCGCGTACCTTCACTTCATCGAGGAGATCGAAGCCTTCGGCCGCGAGGTCATCCCGCTCGTCCGGGCTCTGCCCAGCCTGCGCGACCCGCAGTTCGACGCACCGCAGCCCGCCCCGCGCTCGCACGCAGAACCGGTCGCAGTGTGAGCCTCGTCGGAACCGCACCCGATCCGAGCGGGCGCATCTTGATGATCAACGGCAGCCCGTCTCGTGTTTCGAAGACGGCGGCCGTCGTGCGCGTGCTGGCCGAGCGGCTGGCTGCGGCGGGCGCAGCCGTCGACATCGTTTCGGTGCGCGACTTTCCCGCCGAGGAGCTCGCGTTCGGTAACGCCGAGAGCCCGGCGATTCGGCGCTTCCTAGAGTTCGTCGCGCTTTCGCGTGCGATCGTCGTCGCGACCCCGATCTACAAGGCGTCGTACACGGGCGTCCTCAAAGCGTTGCTCGACACGATCCCGCCCGGCTCGTTTGCGAACAAGACGGTACTGCCGCTCGCGACGGCGGGTACGCTTGCGCACTACCTCGCGCTCGACTATGCACTTCGGCCGGTGCTCACCTTCCTCGGCGCGCGCGACATCCTTCCCAACTTATTCCTGACCGACGGCAGCTTCCAAGACGCGCTGATGCCGGTGTTTGACGATGCGATCGAGGAGCGGATCGGCGCTCTCGTTCGAGCCCTTCTCGCTGCCGTCGCTTCAGACTCTTTGCAAGCGCTCAAGTAGAGGAGACCCACGCATGCCTGCGACCCAGCTCCCGAACGGTTCCCCTGCGACGGCGTCCGCGGTCGGCGAAGCGATCCGCAATACGGCGACAGCGCTACAGCTGTCTCAACCGGCAGCGCACCTCGTGCATTCCGATGAAGGGGCGATCGCCGTCGCGCGCGAGCTGGCGGCGAGCTTCGCCGTCGATGCCGTGCAGCGCGACGCCGAGCGCACGCCGCCCGTGGCCGAAATCGAAGCGTTCAGCAACAGCGGCCTATGGGGTATGACGGTACCGAAAGAGTTCGGCGGCGCCGGCGTTTCGAACATGACGCTAGCTGAGGTGATCAAGCTGATCTCGGCCGCCGATCCGAGCATCGGCCAGATTCCGCAGAATCATTTGTATATGATCGAAGCGATCCGTCTCGACGGGACGTCCGAGCAGAAGCGCTTTTTCTTCGAGCTCGCACTCAAGGGCTACCGATTCGGCAACGCCTTCAGCGAAGTCGGCACGAAGAACGTCCTCGACGTTCGTACGCGGCTCACGCCCGATCCCGACTGCGACGGCTTCCGCATCACCGGCACGAAGTTCTACTCGTCGGGCGCGCTGCTGGCGCACTGGATCCCGGTCGTCGCGCTCGACGAGTCCGATCACACGGTCGTCGGCTTCGTCGAGCGCGGAGATCCTGGACTTACGCTGATCGACGATTGGAGCAGTTTCGGGCAGCGCACGACCTGCAGTGGGACGACCGTGCTCAAGGACGCCTTCGTCCGCAAGGACCACGTGATCGATCACTGGCTCGCCTTCGAACGGCCGACGACGATGGGCGCCGTCGCACAGATCATACAAGCCGCAGTCGACACCGGCATCGCCGTTGCGGCGCTCGACGACACGTTGAGATTCGTTCGGCAGACCAGCCGGCCATGGATCGACAGTAACGTCGAACGCGCGGTGGACGACCCGCTCCTGCTTTACCGGCTTGGCGAGGTGCGGATTCGCGTTCACGCCGCGGAGTTGATCTTGCGCCGAGCCGGAGAGTTGCTTGACGTCGCGCAGTCGGACCCGACGACCGAAACCGTAGCCGAGGCCGCTATCGCCGTTGCCGAGTCGAAGGCCATGAGCGAAGACGCTGCCATCTTCGCGGCCGACCGGCTGCACGAGCTTGCGGGGACGCGCTCCACCCTGGGGCAGTACGGGCTCGACCGCCACTGGCGTAACGCGCGCACGCACACTCTGCACGATCCGTCGCGCTGGAAGTACTATGCGATCGGCAACTACGCCCTTAACGGCGCACCGCCGCCGCGGCATCCGTGGTTCTGACGGCCGGCCGCGACGGATGGAGCGCGCGATGACGATAGCAAGCGGCACGGTGGCCGCGCCGGTCCTCGATCCGCTGGGAGCGGCACACCGCTTGGCCGAGACGTTCGCTCAGGGTGCGGGTGCTCGCGACAGGCGGGGCGGCACCCCGAAGCGCGAGCGCGACGCGATGCGTGAGAGCGGTCTGCTCTCGCTCAGCATCCCACGCGAGCTCGGAGGGCTCGGCGCGTCCTGGCCCACCGTATTCGAGGCAGTGCGCGTCGTGTCTGAGGCCGACGCTTCGCTCGGACAACTATTCGGTTTCCACCACGTGATCTGCGCGACGTGCAGGCTCTTCGGGGCGCCCGAGCAATGGCGCGCGCTGCTCTCGGCCACCTCGCGCGAAGGCTGGTTTTGGGGCAACACGCTGAACCCGCTCGACCGCCGCCTGGCACTGCGTCACACGGCGGGCGGCTTGCGCCTGCGCGGCACAAAATCGTTTACGACCGGCGCCATGGACTCGGAAATGCTGCTGGTCTCGGCGATCGATGAGGAGACCGAGCGGCTCGTCGTGGCCGCCGTGCCGACGCAGCGCCCCGGCATCGAAGTCTACGACGACTGGGATAACATCGGGCAGCGTCTCACGGACAGCGGATCGACGGTGTTCCACGACGTGTCTCTCGACGAGAGCGAGATCCTCGGCCCTCCCGGGCCGCTCGGCAGCACGTTCGCCACGCTGCGATCGTGCATCGCACAGCTGACGTTCGTCAACGTCTACCTCGGCATCGCGCACGGCGCCCTCGGTGGCGCGAAGCCATACACGCGTTCGCGGACCCGCGCGTGGCCCGGCTCGGGCGTCGAGCATGCCGGCGAGGACCCGTACGTGCTGGAGCATTTCGGCAATATGTGGACCGAGCTCATCGCTGCAAGCGCGACTGCCGATCGGGCCGCACAACTGCTGCAGCGGGCGTGGAGCCTAGAGGACGACCTGACGCCCGAGCAGCGTGGCGAAGTCGCACTGATGATCGCCGCAGCAAAGGTCGTGTCGTCGCGCGCGGTGCTCGACATCTCGGCGCGGATCTTCGAAGCGACCGGAGCCGGAGCCACGACGACCCACTGGCATCTTGACCGCTTCTGGCGCAACGCGCGCACGTTGACCCTTCACGACCGGCTCGACTACAAGGTACGCGAGCTCGGGGATTGGGCGCTCAACGACCGCATCCCGTCGCCTTCCTTCTATTCGTGAACGGCTCGCAGCGCAGGGCGGCCAGGCCGTCACTGTCACGTCGCACGCCCGTGCCTTCGAGTCCGAAAGGATCGCGCCGCGTCGAACGCGAGCGACGTTCCGTCTTCGAGCGCTCGTGGCTGCTCGCGTGCCACGAAAGCGAGATCGCGAACCCCGGCGACGCTCGCGCGATCCGCCACGTGGCGCGGCGCAGCATCATCGTTCTGCGCGGGGCCGACGGGGAGATTCGCTGCCGCGACGCCGGCCCCGGGTCGTGTCCGATGCGAACTGCCATCGACTTCGGGCAGTTCGTGTGGGTCAATTTCGACGACGCGGCGCCGGCCTTGCGCGACTACGTCGCAGGCGCCCTCGACGGCATGATTGCGACGCTCGCCTCCGCCGAACTCGAAGTGTTCGCGTGCGTGACGACTCCATTCGACGCAGGCCGGAGTGCGCGCCCCGATCGAAATGGCGACGTCGAACGCGGTGCCGTTCGCCGCATCGAGCCGGCGCCCGATCTGCTCCACCCGGCCTATTTCGTCGCGCGTGACCGGGCATTCGCGAACGGTCACATCGCCTTCGCGGAGCGGGTCGTTCGCTATGAGGCGTATCCCGGTGCGGCAGCGCGGACGTTGACGCTCGGGGGACTCATGCCCGATCACGCGCGGGAGATCGCCGTCTTTCCAGGCGTGGCTTTCCGCCTGCGCGGCTCCAGCTTGCGCGTCGACGCCGTGAGACCGATCTCGCCGCAACGCGTCGTCGTGGAATCGCGTGGCCTCGCTCCGCGGAGCGACACGCCCAAGGAGCGCGCTCAGCGCGTCCGCGAGTACGATGCAATCTGGGGTCCGTTCGGCTGCGCGCGAGAGCACGGCGCAGGCGCCGGCGACTTTGCCCGGCGGCACTTTGAAGTGGAATGGGAGCGGCGTCTCGGGCGCCCCGTGAGCGATCCGGCGATCGAGGCGCTAGCCGGATGAGCGCCGAGCGAGCCCTGCTCGAGCTTCGCGGCATCGAGCTTTCCTTCGGCGGCGTGCGCGCTCTCTCTAGCGTCGATCTAACCGTGCGCGAAGGCGACATCCATGCCATCATCGGACCGAACGGCGCGGGCAAGAGCTCGCTTCTGAACGTGATCAGCGGCTTGTATCGCCCGCTCGCCGGCACGATCGCGTTCGCTGGGAAAGATTACACGCACGTTCCGGTCTCTGCGCTCGCCCATCTCGGGATCGCGCGAACGTTCCAAAACCTGGCGCTCTTCGCGGGGATGAGCGTGCGCGACAACATCGTGATGGGCCGCGCCGCTTTTGCCCGCTCGAACTTCGCCGAGAACGTCCTCGGGCTACCGCGCTCGCGCTCCGACGAACGCGAGAGCGCTCGCCGCGCGGAGGAGATCATGGACTTCCTCGGTTTGCATGCCAAGGGCGACCGCAAAGTCGCGACGCTGCCCTACGGCCTGCAAAAGCGCGTCGAGTTGGGCCGCGCGCTGATCGCCGGTCCCCGGCTGCTTCTGCTCGACGAGCCGATGGCCGGCATGACGGCGGGCGAGAAGCTCGAGATGTGCCGCTTCATCGTCGAGGCAAAAGCAGAATTTCACACGACCGTCGTGCTGATCGAGCACGACATCGGCGTCGTGATGGACCTTTCCGATCGGGTGGCCGTGCTCGACTACGGCCGCAAGATCGCCGACGGTCCGCCCGATCTGATCCGCGCCGACCAAAAGGTGATCGACGCCTATATCGGAGTGGACCACGACGAACGCTTGGTGGAGGCGGCGGTATGAGCTTTTTCGTGGACGTGCTGGTCGGAGGATTGCTTTCCGGCGTCATGTACTCGCTGGTCGCCCTGGGCTTCGTCCTGATCTACAAGACCTCGGGTGTGCTCAACTTCGCGCAGGGCGCAATGGTGTTGTTCGCGGCGTTGACTTTTGTCAGCCTAACCGAGCATAAGCTCCCGTTCGCCGTGTCGCTGCTCGTGACGCTTGCGATCATGGTGGCTCTCGGATGGCTGATCGAGCGATTCGTCTTAAAACCCCTCGTCAACCAGTCCTCGATCACGCTTTTCATGGCGACGCTCGGGCTCAGCTACGTGATCGAGGGCGCGGCGCAGTTGCTATGGGGGACCGAGGTGCATGGCCTCGACCTCGGCATCCCCGACACGCCGATGCAGTTCGGCAGCGTCGCGATCAGCGAGTTCGATCTTGTCGCCGCGCTGATCGCGGCCACGATGGTCGCGGCGCTGACGCTGTTCTTCCGCACCACCAGGACCGGGCTAGCCTTCCGCGCAGTCGCGGACGATCAGCTGGCGGCCATTGCGGTCGGCTTGCGGCTTTCGCACGTCTGGGCGATCGCCTGGGCGCTCGCCGGTGTAGTCGCCCTCGTGGCGGGCCTCCTCTGGGGGGCGCGCCTGGGCGTGCAGTTTTCGCTGTCGACGGTCGTGCTCAAGGCCCTGCCGGTGCTGGTTCTGGGCGGGTTCGATTCGATCGCGGGCGCGATCGTCGGCGGTCTCTTGATCGGCGCCATCGAGAAGAGTGCCGAGGTCTATATCGGCCCCTTCGTCGGCGGCGGGACCGAAGGCTGGATCGCATACGTCGTCGCGCTCGGTTTCTTGCTCGTGCGCCCAGCCGGCCTCTTCGGCCAGCGGGAGCTCGTGCGCGCATGAGATTTTGGCTTGTCGCAGCGCTGCTCGCCGTGGCGCTTCTGGTCGTGCCGCGCGTCGGAAATACGTATCTCTTCGACGCAATCCTCACGCCCTTTCTGGCGCTGAGTCTTGCGGGGGTCGGGCTCAACCTGCTGACTGGTTACGCCGGCCAGATTTCGGTGGGCTCGGCTGCGTTCATGGCGATCGGCGCGTTCGCGGCCTACAACTTCAATCTGCGCGTTCCGCACCTGCCGTTGCTGGCGAGCTTCGCGCTCGCCGGACTCACGGCTGCCGCGGTCGGCATCGTCTTCGGCCTGCCGAGCCTGCGGCTCAAAGGCTTCTACTTGCTCGTTTCGACACTTGCCGCGCAGTACTTCGTGCAGTGGGCGCTGACGAACTTTCACTGGTTCGCGAATGACGACCCCTCGGGCGTCATTACGGCGCCGCAGCTCGCGGTCGCCGGCATTGACTTCAGTTCGTCGGCGGGACGCTACGTATTGTCGCTCGCAGTCGTCGCGACCTTGACCTTCGTTGCACTGCGACTCGTGCATTCGCAGACCGGGCGGAACTGGATGGCCGTGCGCGACAAGGACCTTGCAGCTGCCGTGATCGGCGTCCCGATCTTTCGCTCGAAGCTGCTTGCATTCGCGATCAGCTCGTTCTACTGCGGCGTCGCAGGCGTGCTGTGGGCGTTCGCCTACTTACGGACGGTCGAATCCGACGGGTTCACCCTCGACTTGTCGTTCAGGATTCTTTTCATCATCATCATCGGCGGCCTGGCGAGCGTTCGCGGCGCCTTTTTCGGCGCCGCGTTCATCGTCGTTCTGCCGCTTCTGCTCAGCCGGATCGGCGCGTCTTTCTTCGGCACGACCGATTCGGGAATCGCCGAGCTGGTCGAAATGATCCTGATCGGCGTGTTGATTATCGCGTTTCTCATCGCCGAGCCTGCAGGTCTCGTCTCGCTTTGGGACCGCGGCCGCAGACGCCTGGCACGTCTCCTATCCTTCGTGCCGGCCCCCCAGAGCTGACCGGCAGCCCATCATTCTTAGGTAAAGAAAGGACCCCACGATGTTCTCGTCATCATATAAGGGCCGCCTCATGCCCGTTCTGCTCGCATCCGCGGCCCTCGCACTCGGCGGCGCGATCGCGTTGCCGAGCTTCGCGGCGCCCGACCGCGGGCAGGAGTATTTCCCGTTGCAGAGCTACCGGGTCGGGCCTTACGCGGCCGGCGGCACCGGGTTCTTCGGCGGCTTCATCGACTACATGAACTTGATCAACATGCGTGACGGCGGAGTCAACGGCGTCAAGCTCACCTGGAACGAGTGCGAGACGGAATACGAAGTCGAGCGCGGCGTCGAGTGCTACGAGCGCATGAAGACCCAAGGCAATCCCGGGCCGGCCGCGATGAACCCGCTGAGCGTCGGCATCGCCTACGCGCTGCTCGACCGGTCGACGAGCGACAAGATCCCGCTCATTACGATCAACCACGGCCGTACCGATACCACGGACGGCGCCGTCTTTCCCTACATCTTCCCGCTGCTGCTAAACCCGTGGAGCGAGGCATCCGCCATGGTCAACTACGTCGCCCAGCGCGACGGCGGGCTCGACAAGCTGCGCGGGAGGAAGATCGTCGTTTTGTATCACGGCTCACCGTACGGCAGGGAGACGATCCCGATTTTCGCTCTGCTTTCGCAGAAGTACGGCTTCGAGGTGACCGAGATCGAGGTACCGCACCCGGGCAACCAGCAGCAGTCGCAGTGGCTGCAGATCCAGCGCATTGCGCCGGAGTTCGTGATCTTGCGCGGATGGGGCGTGATGAACCCGGTTGCGCTGAAGACCGCGCAGCAAGTCGGCTTTCCAGCCGACCACATCATCGGCAACATCTGGAGCAACTCGGAAGAAGACGTGCGCCCGGCAGGAGCTGCAGCCGTCGGATACATCGCGTTGACCGACCATCCGTCGGGCACCGAGTTTCCGGTGGTCCAAGAGATCATCAAGACCGTGTACGGGGCAAACAAAGGCAACCTCGACGACAAGTCCCGGATCGGGAGCGGCTACCACACGCTTGGCATCATCAACGGGATCCTAAATGTCGAGGCGCTACGCATCGCGCAACAGCACTTCGGCGACAAGGCGCTCTCGGGCGAGCAGGTGCAGTGGGGCTTCGACCACCTCGATCTCGACGACAAGCGGATCGCAGAGCTCGGCGCGACGGGTCTGCTTCCGCCGATCCACGTCACCTGCGCCGACCACGAGGGCGCGGGCGCAGTCAAGTTCCAGCAGTGGGACGGTCAAAGGTGGGTGACCAAGACCGGCTGGATTCAGGCCGACCGCAAACTGCTGCGCCCGCTGATTGAGGCCTCGGCAAACAAATACGCGGCCGAGCATCACATCACGCCGCGCAACTGCGCGAAGACGTCGTGAGCGAACCGCTCCTCTCCGTCACGAACGTCGGCGCGACCTACGACAACGCGATCCTCGCGTTGTCGCGGGTCTCGCTGACGGTCGGTGCGGGAGAGATCGTCGCGCTGTTGGGGGCGAACGGAGCCGGAAAGACCACGACCTTGCGGGCGATCTCCAATCTGTTGTCGGCAGTGCACGGCCAAATTACGGGCGGGCACGTGACGTTCGACGGACGGCGGACGGAAAAGCTCGGGCCCGCTCAACTGGTCGCTGCCGGCCTAGCCCAAGTGATCGAGGGCCGCCATTGCTTCCCGCACCTGACGGTTGAGGAGAACCTCATCGCTGGCGCGTCCGCACTACGCATCGGTCGCAGGCAGCTCGCCGCAGACGTCGCGCGCATCTACGGGTACTTCCCGCAGTTGCGCGCCAAGCGCCGGCTGCCCGCCGCGCTTTGTTCGGGCGGCGAGCAGCAAATGACCGCGATTGGGCGCGCGCTTATGGCCCGCCCGCGGCTCCTCATGCTCGACGAGCCAACGATGGGACTGGCGCCGCTCGTCGCCCGCGAGATATTCCACTTCTTGCGAGCGCTCAACCGTGACGAGAACCTGAGCATACTCGTCGCGGAGCAGAACGCTACGCTTGCGCTCCGATACGCCGATCGCGCCTACGTCCTCGAGCACGGAAGCGTGGCGCTCGCGGGTGCCTCAGCGGAGGTGCGCGAGCGCGACGACGTCAAGCACTTCTACCTCGGCTTCGAGCCGCGACAGCGGCGTCAATATTCGAGCCTCGTATCGCAGGTGGGAACGTGATGTTGGTTTCACTGCTCCGGCAAATGGCGCCGCAGGGCGACGACAAGCCGCGAACCACGGTTCCGCTGCGTCGTTTGCCTGCGCGAAAGGAACCCTCCCGGCTCGGCATCTTGGCCGATCCCACGCGGCTAGCGATCTTCGAGCGCCTAGCAGAAGGTCCACTTGCCGTCATGGACCTCGCTAGCGCATTTCCGATCA
The DNA here is from genome assembly GCA_003156715.1 of Candidatus Tityobacter terrigena. GTDB lineage: Bacteria > Vulcanimicrobiota > Vulcanimicrobiia > Vulcanimicrobiales > Vulcanimicrobiaceae > Tityobacter > Tityobacter terrigena. The sequence goes on along the minus strand of PMHO01000053.1, from coordinate 97,058 downwards.
GCCGGCCGGCGGTCTCCCAACATCTGCGCGCGCTCAAGAACGCCGGCCTCGTCATCGACCGTCGTTTCGGCAACCGGCGAGTCTACCGGCTCGATCCCGTCGGCGTCGCCGCGCTGCGTGCCTACGTCGACCGGTTCTGCGACCGCGCGCTCGAGGCCGTCAAGAGCGACGCCGAGGTGTTGGAGGGCGGCTTTTCCTAGCGTTACGAGCGGTGAAGGCGGTGAAAAGCCCAGAGGCTCGCGCTGATAAGCGCGGCCGCCATGCGAGCGACCACGATCCGCTCGGCGCTTTCGACGAGGCTGCTCTTGCTCACTGGTCGCCGCTTAGCGTTTCAGGTTGCGCTCCGAATGCATCTTCGAGATGGGAAAGGCGCTCGGAGTTCTTGGTGACCCAGCGCGCGAGCGCGCCGTCGCCGAATTGCTGCGAAAGCGATGCCATTCGGTCGAACACCGAATAACATTGCTCGTAGTGGTGCTTCGCCATCGCCGCCTGGCCGTGATCGAGAAAAGAGACGACCATGCCGAGCTCCGACTTGTACCAGCCGACGAGATCCGAGCGAACCTGAAGTTCGTCGCGGTCTTGATCGGCACATTGGGCGAAGCGATCCGCGTACGATGCGAAGGCGACGACATCGTCGGGCTGATCGCGGTTCCAGTCGCGGGCGACGCCGACAAAACAACCTGCCGGTCGCGGGTTCGGCAATTCGTCCGCTGCTGCCGCGTGGCCGGCGGAGCAAAGTCCAATGGCAGCCGCTAGCGCCACGATGCCGCCCTGCGGCGCGCCTGTGGTCACTGTGTCTCCTCTCGAGACCGGTCGAGCCTTTCACGACCGGTCAGTCGCACCAAATCAGCGCATTCGCCGTGGGTCCCGAGTCAATTGTTCGGCGCGACGATGCCGCTTCTCTGTGACTGCATGGGGTCTACGGTCGCAGATTCCGACTGTTTCTAGATGTATTCTGCACTCAGTTTACGCCATGCTGGGTGAGTTTTGCATGGACACGTGTCCAGGAGAAGCACGCTAACGTACGTCCGGCGACGTTACGTTCCGTCGACCGAAAAGGCGAGCAAGACGTTACCCGGAGCGCTCCCAAAGAGACTGTATCCCGAGTTGACGTAGAGCATGCCGCCGGCGACGCTAGGCCCTGGACCGTCCATCGAACCGCCGCCGGCTTTGACGGAATTAACGGTCGCATAGTCGCGTTCGGTGTCAACATCCCAGATAATTGAGCCGCTCGTGGCGGAATAGGCGCGCAGATGCCCGTCGACTCCGCCGGAAAACACGACGCCGGGAATTGCCGTCACGGCCGCGGATTGCGCCGGGCTGCAGCCCGGCTTGGCGTTGCACCCAGGGTGCGGCGTGTGCCAAAGTATCGCGCCCGTGCGGATGTCGAGTGCGAAGAGGCCGCCGCCGGCGTTCGGATCCAGTAAGAGTGAAGCACCGAGACCGGGTTGCGAGCCGGCCGTTCCGGGTGCAACCGGAGTGATGTGCACGTCGGACACGGCCACATACACGGCGCTACGATCGGCCGCGCTGCCCCACTGGACCCCGCCGAGTTTCGAGCCCCGCCCAACGCGGCGCTGCCAAAGCAACGCGCCTTGACGATCCGGATCGATCGCGTAGACGATCCCCGACTTTTGACCCGCAATTAAAACGCGGCCGCCGCCTGGAAGCGTGACGAGGATCGGAGACGAACCGAAATCAAAGTCGGGTCCGTTGGCCGCCGGGCAGTTGGCGTCGTATGGGCTCGGAAGGTCGCACGCGATGTTTTCGGCGTCATTTGCGGTCATCTGTCGCGACCACAAGAGCTTCCCGGTATCCATATTCAGCGCGAGGATCGCGTCGGATGTCTCCGCGGCACGGTCGGAAAAACTATCTCCGGTGCCGACGTAAAGTGTGCGATGCGCGAGATCGATCGTCGGCGCCGACCAAATCGCCGCACCAGAGGGCGCCGATTGCGTGACGCCGTGCTTGTTCGTGCCCCGCGGCCCGGGGGCTCGCTCGATCGTGTACGTCTTCCAGACGACCTTACCCGTAGCCGCGTCGAGCGCGGAGACGCTTCCACGGAAAGTGCAGCAAGGATAATTTGGATCCGTGGCCATGACCTCTTCTTGCGAAGACATCGGAACGTAGAGCTTGCCGTCTGCCAACACCGGCGCGCCGGTCACGATAGCGGCGGGATGAGCGTCGACGCGCGTCTTCCAAATTAGCGTGCCGGAGCTTGCGTCGACGGCGTATGCGCTTCCGTTCTGGTCCCCGAAATACGCCGCCCAGCGGTCGCCAAGGCGTCCGACTTCTATCGCGGTGCGAACGGGGAAGCCGGCGTCGAACGTCCACGCGACGCATCCGGTCCGCGCCTCGAGCGCGTAGACGTGTCGATCGGCGCTTCCCACGAACACGCGCCCGCCGAAGACCGTCGGCTGTCCGTATGCCCGCGTCACTCCGGCGAACCCGAAGGCCCACTTCAATCGGAGCCGCGGCACGTTTGCCGCATCGAGCTGCGCCATCGCAGCGGGCTGGAACCGGTCTTCGGAAAGATCCGCGCCCCATCCGTCCCACTGCGGTGCGCCGTTTCCGGCGGCGAGTGGCGCGCTACAGGGAGCGGCTTGGGCGCTCGAAGGTACTTGGGCCGGCGACGTAACCGGTTGCTGCCGCGCAAGTGCGACGGCCACGTTGCAAACGAACAGAGGAGCCGCTAGCGTCGCGACGATCTTCCCGATTCTACTGCGCATGAAACGAAATCTATCTTTCTTGGCTGTTTGGAGGAAGGCCGTCTAGACCGGCCCGGCATGCTCGAGTCCAAAGTCCAGAGCCGCGGACCCGCGTAAGGCTTGGATGCTTTCGTAAGGGATCGATACGCCTACCTGCGGGGTCTCGCGCACTCGCCGCGAAGAGCCGCGCATGAGTAGTATCCTTGCCGAGTACGACCAGTACGACGGGTTGGGCCTGGCGCAGCTCGTGCGAAGCGGCGAGGTGAGCGCCGAGGAGTTGCTGGATACGGCACTCGAGCGAGTGGCGCAGATCAATCCGAGCATCAACGCAATCACTACCAAGATGGAGGCGCAGGCTCGCGCGCAAATCGCACGCGGGATCGGCGACGGTCCGTTCGCCGGCGTGCCGTTCTTGATCAAGGATCTGCTGAGCGCGGTCGAGGGCGTGCCGATGAGTACCGGCAGTGCATTCACCAAGGATTACGTGCCCCGCTACGATTCTGAGATCGTGTTGCGCTGGAGACGCGCGGGCTTCGTGGCTTTCGCGAAGACGAATGCGCCGGAGTTTGGTCTCGTGCCGACCACGGAACCCGCCGCCTTCGGTGCGACGCGTAATCCGTGGAATCTCGAGCACACGGCCGGCGGCTCGAGCGGCGGCAGCGGCGCTGCAGTTGCGGCCGGCATCGTTCCGATCGCGAGCGCCAATGACGGCGGCGGGTCGATTCGGATCCCTGCGGCGTGTAACGGCCTCGTCGGGCTCAAACCGACGCGAGGGCGGACGCCGCTAGGTCCGGAGTCGACCGATCCGTGGATGGGCAATGTCGTCGACCACGTCGTTTCGCGCAGCGTGCGCGATTGCGCAGCCGTGCTCGACGCGACGGCCGGCCCCGATCCCGGCGCGCCGAATTCGCCGCCGCCCCCGGCCCGCCCATACCTCGAAGAGATCGGCGCGCCGCCGGGGCGGCTACGCATCGCCTTCACGCGCACGCCTCTGATCGCGACGACGTATGCACCGCAGGTCGTGCGCGCTCTCGAGGAAACCGTCGCGCTGCTCGAGTCGCTCGGGCACGAACTGGTAGAAGCGAAGCCCGCGGTGGACGGCGCTGCTTTCGCGGCCGCGTTTCTCAAGTTGATTTCGGCCGAGACGGCGGCCGACATCGAGTACTTCACGCGTCTGCAGGCGCGCAAGCCGCGCAAGGGACAGCTCGAACTTGCGACGCGCGGCCTGCAAAAGGTCGGCTACGTGCTGAGCGCGGTCGATTTGAGCAACGCGGTGCGCACGCTGCGCTTTCAAGGCCGCATCGTCGGGCGATTCATGGCCGACTACGATGTGTTCTTGACGCCGACGCTCGCGCTGCCGCCGGTCAAACTTGGGACGCTTCTCCCGACCGCGAGCGAGGCGCGCGGTCTGCAAACGCTGATCGCGCTTCCAATAGGCAAGCTGTTCGTGCGCAGCGGACAGTTGGATAAAACCGCGCTAAAGGTCTACGAGTTCGTGGACGGCACTCCGATCGCGAACGTGACCGGCGCCCCGGCGATCTCGCTTCCCCTCGCGTGGAACGAAGGCGGATTGCCGCTGGGCATGATGTTCTCGGCCCGCTATGGCGACGAAGCGACGTTGATCCGTCTCGCCGCGCAGCTCGAAGTAGCCAAACCATGGTTCGACAGACGCCCGCCGCTCGCGCGGCGCGCTCGTGAAGCGGCGGCAGCCTCGCACGCAAGATAACTGTGCTAGGGCACGGGGTGGTAGTCCGCAGGGTTCTGCGGTGGCGTCTTCACCGTAAAGAGGCGGAAGGGGCCGCCGGTGAACCCGCCGTGCGCCGTATTCGGTGGAATCACGACGAATGTTCCGGGCGCGATCGAGATCTGTTTGTCGCCGAGCCATTCCGTGCCCGTCCCGTCCACGACGAGTTGTACTTCCGTTGTCTCCGCGTGGGTATGTTTGGGTGCGGTACCGACGGAGTACGAGAAAAGCGTGGAATCGACTTGCACGAGGACCTTGGTACGCAGGTTCGGGAGCGCGGGATTCGGTGGTGGGGAATCGGTCGGATTCAGCGCGTTGAGATCGACCGAGGTTGCGACGACGGGAGCCGCCGCTGCCTGAGCCCTCTCCGGGAGGCGCGAAGCGAACGCCCCGGCTGCGAAGGCGAGCGCGAGCATGACGAACGTACGAATGTGTTTCATAAGCGGCGCTTCGTAAAGCGGCTATGCAGACCTCTTCCGGCTCGCCGGTCCGACTCGTTTTCGTTTACCGAAGATTCGCTCGTTGCGTTTCGGCGCGCTGCGACGCGAATGATAAGCGCGTATTTCGGCGCTGCGTCATTTTTCTTATGAACTCGCTTACCCGGCCGATGCTTCGCGACGAATGCAAGGGGGAGGCGGAGGCGACGTTAGCAAACTGTTCAGCAACATTCTCATTGGCATTACTCGTGAAAGTAGCCGACTATGCGTGTTTTTCCGGCGTTACGCCCGGTCGCTCGATGTCTCGCCGCCGCGCTCGTCGTGACGACCTCCGTTTGTGCGGGAGGGCCTGCGCTTCTTGCGATGTCGCGACCGCCGGACGCACGGAACGTAGTGCATTCCCAAGCCCTACGCGCTGCGCTACGCCGGGCTCCGTATCAATCCTCAGGCAAGATTCAACACGTCGTCTACATCATCCAAGAGAACCGCAGCTTCAACGTTCTGTTTAAGGGATTCCCGGGCGCAACGACGGCGAGCAAAGGCGACGACGAAAACGGAAACAAGGTCAAGCTGCACGTGCAAAACCTCTCGCAGGGCTGGGACATGGACCACTCCGTGAACGGCTTCTTCGCCGACTACGCCAATGGAGCGCTCAACGGATGGAATGAAGAAGACGCTTGCTGCGGCGAACCGAAGGATTTTGCCTACGCCTACATCGAGAGATCTCAGGTCAAGCCGTATTGGTCGATGGCCGAGCAATACGTGTTGGCCGACAATATGTTCCAGTCAAATCTAGACGGGAGCTTCATCTCCCACCAGTACGCGATCTCGGCCTACGCGAACCATGCCGTCAATTACCCGTCGGGGGCTTGGGGCTGCACCGGCAGCTCGGGCGACGTGATCAACACGCTGCTTGGGAATCGCACGATCGGGCCCAACATTTCAGCCTGCTTTAATCAGCAAACCCTCGGCGACGAACTCGACAATGCTGGAATCGGCTGGCGCTTCTACGCAGCCCCGACCAGCAATACCGGTACCATCTGGTCGGCATATCAAGCGATCCAGCACATCTACGAAGGGCCCGACTGGGCCAAAGACGTGATCACGCCGTCTTCCCAATTCATCACCGACGTCCAAAACGGGATACTGGAGCCGGTGACCTGGGTCACGCCGACGTGGGCGAACTCCGATCATTCCGGCAACAATTCCGATACCGGCCCATCCTGGGTGACGCAACTGGTCAATACGATCGGGAACAGTCCCTTCTGGGGTACGACCGCAATCTTCATCCAGTGGGACGACTGGGGCGGCTGGTTCGATCCCGTCGAGCCGGTCTATGAGGACTACGATGGCCTCGGTTTCCGCGTCCCCCTAATCGTAATCTCACCGTATGCCAAACAGGGTTACGTCTCGCACACGCAATACGAGACCGCGAGCGTCCCGCGCTTCATCGAGGATACCTTCGGTCTCGGCCAGCTGGCGGCAGCTGACGGGCGGGCAAACGACCCCTCGAACGATTGTTTCGACTTCAACCAGCCGCCGCGCCCGTTCCAAACGATTTCAGCGAAATACTCCAAGAACTTCTTCTTAAAGCAGCGTGAAAGTTACCACGCTCCGGACGACCAGTAACCGGTTCTAATCCACCTTCCCTTTCAACCTCGGCGCGACGGTTCCATAATGGCACCATGAAATTCTTCAAACGACTCCCCCAACTCGCCGCCGCAGCACTGTTCGCCGTGAGCGCCTCGGCAGCCGTCCTGATGACTGACGCCACGCACGCAGGTCAGCCGGCTCAAGGCCTCCTCGCGTCCGCTCCCCAGGCCGCGAGCGCCCAAGTCGCGGTCGGCATCGGGATCGGCGTCGGCGGGCCTTACCGGTATCCTCGCTACGCCTACCGTGGCGGCGCCTGGGTTCGCGTCGGCTTCGGTTACGCCGCCGCACCGGGTTACGTGGGCGGCTACTACGTCGGCTACGCCCCCCCCCGATACTATCGTCCCTTCGCCGCTCGCGCATACTTCGGTCCCGGCTACTACGGCCGTCCGTACTACGCCCGTCCGTTCTACGGGCGCCGGTACTATGGCTGGCGTCGATAGAACCCCCCACCTTCGAGCAACTGAAGGGCCGCGATAGCGGCCCTTCTGCTTGCGAGGCGGTACTCATGCGCCGTTCCGCGCAGCTCCGCGCCGGTGGTTCATAGCCCGCTCGATGAAACCTCATTTCATGAAGGAAGGTTTAGAGCGCTTCCTTTCTGAGCTTCTTCAGTCGCTTGAAACAATCGGTATCTGTGCACCGTACGCGGGGGAAGCTGAACGGATGGAGCTACTCACGCTCACATGTGCGCTTCCGGCAGCCGCGCCGCCTCGGGTTACAGCGACAGCCTTATTTCTAATGAGGAGTAATCGCGTGAAGTACGTTTGCAGCGCTCTTGCCTATGCTCTCGTAGCATTGACGATGCTCGGGGCTAACGTGCGAGCGGCCGCATCCGAAGACATCCCAAGCCCGTCATCGTCCAGCGCTACGGTGCCGTTGCCGGAATTGGCCCAGAGGCGCGAGGCTGCGCTCGCCCGGTTTCACGACGGTATCCTGCTCCTCCATAGCAGTTCGGGTTTTAAGCGTTGGGAGGATGCTGGATTTAGGCAGGACGCAAGCTTCTACTATCTTACGGGAATGACCAACCTTCAGGACGCGATCTTGGCGCTGGACGGCCCGCGGCACGAAGCCATCTTATTCGTCGGTACGCAGCCGTTTCTCTGGGTCGCGCAAAAGATGTTTTCCGGTTTGAACCAGTTTACGTTGTCCGCCGATGATTCATCGGCGAGGCTAACCGGCGTGACGAGAGTCGAAAGCTGGAGCGGCTTTTCAGCCTGGCTCGATACTCGTTTGAAAGACGATCCTCAACTTCCCCTTTATCTCGACAGTGGCGGTCAGGTCGGCGATTTTGCGGGTAGCGGCAGCGACCCATCCGAGTTGTTGCCCATCGCGAATGCACACCTCTTGTGGTATCGCGCCGTGCAAGCCCGTTGGCCAAGCGCAAGTGTGAAGGCGGCCCACCCCGGGCTCAACGAGATCCGGGCGACCAAGAGCGACTACGAACAGATGCTGCTGCGCCGCGCGGCCCGGATGACGCTGCCCGGCATCGACGCGGCCCTCCGCGCGCTTGCGCCGGGTCGTACGCAGCGCCAGGCTGAAGGCGATGTGATTGCGGCGATGATGGATGCCGGCGCCGAAGGACCCGGCTTTTGGCCTTGGGTGCGCTCGGGTAGCAGCGCCTACTTGCCCGGTTTGTTCGCGTCGTTCCTCGATTACCACGCGCTCGATCACGTCATGGCCGACGGAGAGGTCGCGCGCGTCAATCTCGGCGCGGAATACGGCATGTACAAGGGCGACTATGGCCGCACGTTTCCTGTGGGCGCGAGATTCTCAGCCGGCCAACGGGAAGTGCTCGCTCTCTTTTCACGCGCTTATCTCGCCGGGCTCCAGGTGATCCGGCCGGGTGCGACCCGGGCCGACGTCGTCACCGCCAGCATAAACTACGTCAAGGAACACCGTGATACGTTGAAGAGCGACTTCGGCCGGGCCGCAGCGGACCTGCTCGTCACAAACGCGCCTTGGTCAATGTACGGCCACGGCATCGATATGGTTGAAGATGTTCCGAAGGCGTTTGCCGCCGGGAACGTCATTTGCTGGGCGCCCGAGTTTTCGCTGCAAGGCCAAGGCTTTTATCTCGAGGATATGGTCTTGGTGGCTGCGGGCGGTTACGAACTGCTGAACCCGCCGCTTCCTTACGAGCCTCAAGCGCTTGAGCGTCTGAAGGCGGCACGTGCGACGCCTTAGGGTTTTTGCATTACCAACTTCCCGACGCGCCTCCGCCGCCGAAACCGCCGCCGCCGCCGCTGAAACCGGAGAATCCACCGCCTCCACCATGCCCGCCGCCCGATCCGAAAGCTCCGAAACTCGATCCGAAAATCCACGCGTCTTCAAACGCTCTGTCGGCGGCTCTTAAGCCACCCGGCAGCGCGAAGAACCAGCGGATCAGCGCGATCAGAAGAAATGTAGCGAGGACAAACAGCACGACGTAAAGCCAGAAGTTGCCGGAGTCCGCACCGCTCGAACTCGTATTGGGAGCCGATGCCGCACTCAACGGCTCCGAGGGCTTAAAGCCGGGGCTGACGGTGGCGAGGATCGCTCCAACGCCCGAAGCGACGGCCGCATCGGGGTTATCGGCTTTGAGTTGCGGCACGATCGTCTCGTCGATGATCTCTTTGGCGCGCGCGTCGGGAAGTTCGCCTTCGAGCCCGTACCCGATTTCGATGCGTACCCGGTGGTCGCGCATGAACAGGAACAGGACCGCGCCATCATCTTTTTTCTTGCGTCCGGCCTTCCAACTTTGGGCAGCGTTGACGGTATACGTTTCCAACGGCTCGGTACCGGTCGTCTCGCCGATATAGACCAAGATCTGATGACCGGTGGCGGATTGGTATTCGCGCAGCTCGCGCTCGAGTTGCGTGACGGTATCGGCACGTAACGCGTGCGCTTCGTCGGTGACGAAGCGCGTCGGCGCGGGCGGAACGGTCGATCCTCGGGCCGCGAGTGCCAGGCCGAGCGCGAGGATCGATCCCATCGCGGCCAAGCCGGCGGAGCGCGCGTTCATCCCGGTGAGGTGCGCGGAAAATGCGCGCGCAGGGTCTCGCCTAAACGCTCGGTAGCGAAGATGATTCCGCGGGCGATCTCCCCGCGTGCGAAATACGGTCGTGCTTTGGCGATGAGATCCTGCCAGAATGCGTCGCCGACCCGTTCGTGTAAGGCCCGATCGCCCACGATCGCAAATGATCGGGCCTGCGGGGCGACCAGGATGAGGGCGACGTTGCGATGCTCGTGGCCGTGCAGCCCGGCTTCCGCGAACTCTGCTTTGGCCCGCGCCAGCGCATCGGCCTCGGCTTCGGGCACGATGCGAACGACTACTTTACCGGTCGTACCTGCTTCGGCTTTGTCGATCGCGCGCTTGACCCGTTCGTTGTCGGCGGCGGTCATTTGCTGAAATCGACCGCCGGTGCGGTCTCGGCGCCGCTCTGTGCTTTGAAATAGTTCTTTTCATTGAACTTCTGGCCGAACATTGAGACGAACAACACCGCCGGAACGGAATCGCGGCGCGTGTTGAAGGCCCGGGCCGCCTCGTTGTATCGCATGCGCTCGACCGTGATCCGGTTCTCGGTACCCTCGAGCTGTGCCTGAAGCGTCGCGAAGTTGCTCGTCGCCTTGAGGTCGGGATAACGCTCGACGACGACCAATAGGCGCGAAAGCGCGGCGCCAAGCTGATTCTGTGCCTGCTCGTATTGGGAGAACGCCTGCGGATCGTTAGGCGCATTTTGGACGGTTTGCGGTGCGACTTGGCCGACTCTCGAGCGGGCCTGCGCCACCGCCACGTACGTGCTCTTCTCGAAATTGGCCGCACCTTTGACGGTCGCGACCAGGTTCGGCACGAGGTCGGCACGGCGCTGGTAGACGTTCTGCACTTGAGCCCACTGCGCGTCGACGGCTTGCCCGAGCGAGACCAGCGAATTATACGTTCCGCCGATGACGCCGGCGATGACGAGAATGATTAAGACCAGGATACCGACCCCGGCGAACGAGCGGGATTGCATGCCTTCCCCTCCTTGCTCGCGTCATTCGACCGCAGATTACCGGTTTCCGTGTAAGACGCTCAGCAAGCTCAACCATCCTTTACGGAAGGAGTACGACCCGAGCGTAGCAGCGTGTGGGTTCCTCCCGATTCAGGAGCGATTCGATGCTCAAATCGTTGCTATCAGGTTTCGTTGCCGCCGTGATGTCGGCGCTTTTCGTCGTCGTCGCCGTCTGTGTGCCGACAGGCGCCGTTTCAGGTGATTTTCTGCGGCCCGACGCGAACCGTTCGGCGCCGAGCAAACGCGTCGCCGCGATCGGGCCGGAGAAGCGCGGCCAGATCACGCTGTACCCACTTTTATTTGGCGATCCCGTGGCGGCGGGCATCACGGCCGGACCGGACCGCGCCATGTGGTACGCGGATTTCGGCGACAACTCAATCGGCCGCGTTAGCCTCGCCGGCAAGATCACCGAGTATGCCGACGGGCTCAACAACCCGAACGGCATCGTGACCGGACCCGACGGAGCCCTGTGGTTTACCGAGACGACCGGCCAGCAGATCGGACGCATCACGACGAGCGGCAGCATCTCCCACTTTGGGAGCGCCGAGCGATATCCGCAAGCCATCACGAACGGTCCCGACGGTGCGCTCTGGTTCACGGCATTCGGGCGCGTTGCACGCATTACGACGAGCGGCTCGATCACCCACTTTAAATTGGGGGGCCCGGACGGCGCGCTGTGGCTGACCGACAACGGCGCCGGAAAGATCGGCCGCTTCGCAACGAACGGTCAGCTCACCGAATTCCGGCTGCCGTCCGGTCTCTCGCCGGTTGGGATCGCCGCCGGTCCCGACGGTGCACTGTGGTTCACGGCTGCGCCATACATCGGGCGGATCACGGTGTCGGGGCGCACCGCGCTCTACGCAATGCCCCCGAGCAGTTGTTCCCCGCAGCAAATTGCACCGGGTCCCGACCGCGCCATGTCGTTTACGTGTGGTGACAAGATCGGGCGCATCACGACGGAGTAATGAGGTGCGTCACCTTCGCTTCCCCCGTCAGAAGCCCGGAGACGTATTGCTGCAGAACGTGGTCGGCATTGGTGACCCGCTCGTGCTGGCGCAGATGCTCGGTCCAGGATTCCACTAAGAACGTCTCCAAGAATCGGCCGGGGTCGCCAGTATCCTCGAATATGCCCCACCGGTAGGCGCCGTCCCGCAGCCGTTCTTTCCGCAGCCGATGCAGGGCCTTAAGAAAGAGTTCGCGGTCTTTGTCGTTGGCGATTCGATATTCGACCGTCACGAGAACCGGTCCGTCATTGGCTTTGACCGCCCGCGATACGATCGGCGCCGGCCACCGCATCGAGGGCGTGAGATCGAGTTTCTCGCTGGTCTGCAGTTTCCAGCGTCGTGTGAGCGGGATTGCAAGAAGCATGCCCCCGGCGGCGGCGAAGTGCGTCATGGGCAACCCCGTCATGGCTGCGACTTGTCCCCAAATTGCGCCGCCGAGCGTCATCGCTCCTGAGAAAACTGTGATGTACATTGCTAGTCCGCGGCCGCGTACCCAATCGGGTAAAGAAACCTGGGCGGATACGTTGAGGGTCGCGACGACGGCGATCCAGGAAATGCCCGCGCTGAAGCTCGCGATCAGAGCCACGACCGGTTCGTGTGCGAGCCCGAAAAGGGCCAACGCGACCGCCGTGCCGGCGCTTGCGGCCGCGACAAGCCGGTCCGGTCCCATCTTTAGCTTCAAAGAAGGCATGACAAAAGCGCCCGCAACCGCGCCTAGCCCGATGGCCCCTAGGAGAATGCCGTACGTCCCGGGGCCCCCGCCGATATGGGTTCGCGCGATCAGCGGAAGCAGCGCCCAGTAGGTGCTGGCGAAGAAGAAGAAGGCAACCGATCGTATCAGCGTCCCTTGCAGACCCGGATTGTTGATGGCGTAGCGAAAGCCGATTCGAATCGCGCTCCCAAAGGGTTCTACCGGCAATGCACTGGTCTGTCCCTTCGGTTCTCGCCACCAGACCAACGCGCCGATCGACCCAAAATTGCTCACCGCGTTAACGACGAAAGGTGCGGCTATCCCGAGCGGGCCCACCATCGCGCCGGCGAGCGCGGGACCCACCGCGCGGCTGATGTTGATGCCGACGCTGTTGGCCGAAACGGCGGCGGGGAGCACTTTCCACGGAACGAGTTCGGGAACCACGGCTTGCCAAGCAGGAGCGGTGAGTGCATTAGCGACGCCTATGAAGAAGGTGAACCACAACAGCGAGGCGGACGTGATGCGATTCTGCCAGACCATCGCGGCGAATATAGCGGAGAGAATGGCTATGCTGACTTCGCTCGCGATAAGAAAACGGCGCTTGTCGACGATGTCCGAAAGGACGCCGGCGACGAGTGCAAACATGAACAACGGCAGAGTGGTAACGACTTGAACGAGCGAAACGACGAAGGCATCGGACGTTAGATTCGTCATCAGCCAGCCGGCAGCGGCGTTGTACATCCAGTCGCCGATATTTGAAAGGGTGGTGGCGGTCCATACGACCGCGAAGACCTCGTACTTGAACGGTGCCCACGGCGAGACTGCCTTCGGCTGCATTTCAGGCCAGCATGTTGCGAACGAGTGGAATTACTTTACCGCCGTAAAGCTCGATGCTATGTAAGAGCTTATCGTGCGAGAGCGGTCCGGCGCTATATTTCAAGTCGAAGCGCGCGATTCCAAGCGTCTTCGCGGTTGCGGCGATCCTTCGAGCCACGGTATCGGGCGAGCCGCAATAGAGCGAACCTCGATCTGCTTCTCGATCGAACTCTGCGCGGCTGATCGGTCCCCAACCGCGCTCGGCTCCAATCCGATCGCGCATGATCTTGAACGCGGGCCATAGCTCGTCTTTTGCCTGCGCGTCCGTTTGGGCGATATGCCCCGGCGAGTGAACGCCGACGGGGAGGGCGGGTTTGCCGAGTTTCTCGAGCGTGTGTTGGTACAGTTGGACGTAGGGCACGAATCGCTTCGGGTCGCCGCCGATGATCGCTAGCATCATGGGCATGCCATAGCGAGCGGCACGGACGACGGACTCCGGACTTCCGCCGACGCCGATCCAGGTCTTGAGCGAGCCGGACTCGATCGTGGGAAAGACGCGTTGCGTCGTCAGAGCCGCGCGGGTCCTGCCGTGCCAGGTCACGGGCTCCTGCGTGATCAAGGCCGCGAAAAGGTCGAGCTTCTCTGCGAATAGTTCTTCGTACTGACTGAGATCGTATCCAAAGAGCGGAAAGGACTCCGTAAACGAGCCCCGTCCGAGAATGACTTCAGCTCGGCCGTGCGAGATGGCGTCGAGGGTCGCGAACCGCTGGAACACGCGGACTGGATCGTCCGAGCTGAGCACCGTAACGGCAGAGCCGAGACGGATGCGATTCGTACGCCCCGCAATTCCTGCCAGCACAACTTCAGGCGATGATATCGCGAAGTCGCCCCGATGATGTTCGCCGACGCCGATAAAATCGACGCCTAGCTGGTCGGCAAGCACCGCCTCTTCGACCACGTCCCGTATGACCTGGGCATGCGGCAGCAACTGGCCGGCAGCATCGGCGGTCACATCGCCGAACGTGTCCAAACCGAGTTCGAGATGCTGTACCATAGCGCGCTCTTCCTTAGCCTCTAACCTCTTTAAGCTCGCTCGTATGCCAAGCACGTCCTGCCGGCGGCGCCAAGGTTCGACAGGTCGGCGACCGGCGAATTCAGAAACGCCCGGAGATTACCGTGGACAATGAGATAGACGGCATCGATCCGTCGGCTAAACCGAGCGGCTCCGGCTGCGTCGAATGCCTGGCAACAAAGGGCTGGTGGCTGCATCTTCGCCGCTGCGCCGGATGCGGCCACATCGGCTGCTGCGATAGCTCGCCTAGCCGGCACGCAACGAAGCACAATGAGACGACCGGTCACCCGGTCATTACGAGTTTCGAGCCTGGGGAACGGTGGTTCTACGACTACCGTAGCGGAAAGTTCCTTACGGGGCCGCGCCTGGCTCCGCCGCATTGGCGTCCTTTGGATCAGCCCGTGCCCGGGCCGGCAGGTCGCGTACCCTCGCATTGGCAGAGTCTTCTTCACCTATAGAGCCGTTTTGCCGAACGTGCCGAGCGGCTGATTCGGGATCGCGAGCTAGAAGTGCGGTGACGGTTCCGGACTGTTCGGACCCACTACCTGCACGCTACAGGTACCCAGTTCCGCACCGTATCCGAGGACGAGCGGCATGGTGGTTCCGTCCAGAACTGCCGCATCCTTGCCGTGGTGGAAGTAGTCGTAAATGCCGGCTGCGGTCCCGATGTAATATGGCAGATATCCGATGATGCCGGCATCGCTGCTGCCCGCGTCGATACGCGCGAACGACCGTCCGTTGGTGGCAGGCGCGAAAGCGACGGGTACGTAGGTGCCGTTGGCGAGCGACAAAAAGCGTGCATCGAGAATCAGATAGCCAGCCCGTCCGCCGCTTTTCGAATGGTCCATTACTTCAATCAAACCTGCGCCGGGAGTGCCCGCGGGTATAGCCTGGTCCCCGAGCATGGCGGCTGCGGTCGTTGCAAATCGGAACACGTCGCCCGACTTCACGATCTTCGTGTCAAGGGTACCCCTCAGCGCGACGTGCACCATCGGGCAAGGCGGAAGGGTTGCGCTCGGGAGCTGCGCCTGCGCCGGCTCGCCTAAGGACGCTGCGAGAAACGCGCTGGCGAATGCGCTGAAGGCGCGACACGTGCGCAGTCGGTTCATAACGTAGACTCTACCCATTCACGCGGCTCCTCGCGCTGCCGGGCTCGTGCCGGCGCATTTAGGGCGCGTCGGGCCGTGGGTCGTGCTCGATGAACCTCCCGTGGTTGGGCATGACGACCCCCTTTAGCGTTCGCGCGTTCATCACGGCGCCCGGCGCGACGATTCCGTTCTGATTGAGCAGATACGCGGTGACCGCATAGACCTGGTCGTTCGTCAGCGTTCCCGGACGATCGAACGGCATTGCGCGGCGGATGTAGTCGAAGATCGTAGTCGCGTAAGGCCAATAGCTGCCGATGGTCTTGACGGGCGTCGCGGTATTCAGGGTCCCGCTGCCACCGACGAGCCGATCCATCGGGCCCCCTTGGCCGTTGGAGCCGTGGCACTGTGCGCAGGTGCTTGCATAGACGCGCAGGCCATCGGCGACGGAGCCCTGTCCCGCCGGGAGCGAACCCGAGGGCGCTACGTCGACGTTCCACGCGGCGACATCGAGCGTCGCGACCGGCTGGCCGAACCCAAACCGGTCATCCGCGAAAGCGGCAGTCGCAAGGGCGGCCGACCACGCGAGCGAGGCAAAAAATCTCGCGCGCGCGCGGCTACGCATGCACGTTTTCAACCGCGCCATCGCTTGCAACGTGCCAACTTTGGACCGCATTGAGATGGTACACCGAGTTGAGGCCTCGCGCCTGCGCGAGCTCGGCAAGCGTCGGCTGCACGTACCCGGTCTCGTCGGTGCAGCGGCTCTGTAAAACGCACTCGCGACCATCCCAACTCCACGCATAACGGAAGCGGGTCAGGCACTTGCTCGCAATTGGATCCTGCAGGTTCGCAGCGTTCCAGGTCTTGCCGGCATCGGTGGAGACATCGACCCTGGCGACCTTACCGCGACCCGACCAAGCTAAGCCGCTGATCTCGTAAGAGCCCTTGCCGTCGAGGCGCATGCCGCCCGACGGGCGCGTGATAACCGATTTGGCTTCCATCACGAAGGTGAACATGCGTGCCTCTCCACCTGCCATCAGGTCGGTGTACTTGGGGATGTCTCCTCGCGCGAGTAGAACGGCTCCGTGCCGACCTTTAAACGCCTCAGCCATTTGATGCTCATGTTCCCCTCGAATCCCGGCAAGAAGAGCCGCACCGGATAGCCCTGCTCGGGTCGAAGCGCTTCACCGTTCTGCCCGTACACGAGCAGCGTGTCGTCCATCATTTTTTCAAGCGGAATGCTCCGATCCATGAGCGCGGCGTCGGCCCCTTCCGCGAGCACCCACTTGGCGGACGGCTTCACGCCGACGTCCTTGAGGACCGTGCTTACGCGCACGCCCGCCCACTCGCAGCAGCTGAGAAGACCGTGAGTGAGCTGCACGGTCTTGCCGGTCGGCTTCTTCCATTCGGTCATACTGTTACCGGAGCATTCGAGGAAATGCATCACGCTAACCGACGGGTAGCGCTTGAGGTCGTCGAGCGTGAACGCGCGCGCGGCGTCGACGAGTCCGTGCACCACGAGGCGGTGCTGCGCCGGATCGATCGCGGGAACGCCGGCGTGGTTGCGCTCGAAGACCAGGCCGCTTGGAGTGATCGTGCCGCTTGAGTTCGCGAGCGGCGTAAAGTTCCACGACGAAAGTTTCGTCGGCGTCAGGTCGGTGGGTACTCTGACGACATTCTCTTCAAACGGCGACGGCTCGCCGTAGGGACGCAGCGGCGCGCCGAGTTCGGTCGGACGCGTGGGAAGAGCTTCGCCGGCGCCGGGCCGCAGAACGAGCGCCCCCGCGGAGGCTGCGAGAAAGCGGCGGCGGCCGATCGAAGGGGTGGGGTTCAAGAGTGAATCCTCGCGAAACTGCGAAGCACGACGTCAGCGACATGGTGCGTCTGCCGTGATACCGGGCAGACGCGACCCGGTCCTGGTACATTTCTCGACGCCTCGGTCCTCGCACGGGTGGTGTAAGCCGGCAAGGCGTATAATGGGGCCTTTGACGATGCGCCTGCTATTCCGCTCCGGCTTGATCCCGGCGCTGGCCGTGGTCCTCGCTGGGACGGCCTCCGCACAAGTTGATGATAGCCCTCAAGCCGTGCAATCACCGCGCATCGTCTCAACGGCCATCGACCCAATGCCGGTGCATCCGGGAGATACTGTGGACGCGACCGTGCTAACGACCCCCGACGTCGTGTCGGTCGAAGCTTACGTCGCGCACGTTACGATTGCGATTGCACGGGTCGAACCCGGTACGTTCCGGCAAACCGCACGCGTTCCGAAGATCGCTCGCTTCTTTCACGGCACGTACGACGTGACGTTCGTCGCTCGTCGCAGCGACGGTCGCACCGTCGAAACGCACGAAGACGTCGTCGTGAACTGAACATGGAAAACCACCCGGAAATCCAGCGGGCGATCAACGCCGGCCGCAAGATCGAGGCCATTCGACTCTATCGCTCAGCGACCGGAGCTTCGCTAAGAGAGGCCCGTGACCGGATCAACGAAATGCAGCAGCGGTTGAGCCCGTCCGGCCCGCTCCCGCAGAGACAGCCCGGACGCTGGGGGCCGCGACTTCGGTTTATTGGTTTCACACTGCTCGTGCTGGTCGCTCTCTTGGTGACGATCGCACTGTGGAGCGCACGCAACGCTCCACTCCGTCCATAGCTTGCGGGCGTTCTCGCACCGGTTGTTAGTTGCGGTAAGCCGGCCGGTTCGGCGCGAGCGCGTCGGACACGAGCCGGTCGCCGCGCCGGTTCTTGCGTTTCATCACGTAGAGTGCGCTATCGGCTGCGGTTCGAAGCGCTTCGGCGTCGTCGCCGTTTTCAGGGAAAACGGCGATGCCGATGCTGGCAGCCGCGAAAACGTCCGCGCTGCGCAGCCGGATCGGTTCCGCTAGAGTCGCGGCTAGGTCCCTCGCTAGACGCTCGGCGTCGGCGTAGCCCTCGATCCCGTTCGCGATCACAACGAATTCGTCGCCGCCTAGGCGGGCGCAGGTGTCGGACGTGCGGATGCGTCTCTGGAACCGCTGCGCGACGACCCGTAGGAATTCGTCGCCCGCGCGATGCCCGAAAGAATCGTTGACCGCCTTGAAACGGTCCAGATCGATCGCCAGTAGGGCGACTTGCGTTCCGCTGCGGCGGGCCCGCGCGAGCGCGGAGGCGAGATGGTCTTCAAACAGGCGCCGATTCGGCAATCCCGTGAGCTCGTCGTGCAGTGCCAGGAAGGTCGAGCGTTCCATTTGATCTTCCAGCAGCGTGAGAATGATGCCGATCGCGACGACATACTTCGGGATGTTCCAATCGGCAGCATCGATATGCAGGTTCGGCGCCCAGGCAGCGAGTGCGTCGCCGATTGGCCAGACCAACCCCCAGGCGATGAAACCGAACACGAGCGTCAGCACGCCTGCGGTCGCGCGCTGGTAGCGCCGCCAATACAGGACCGCCGCCCCCAGGAAGAGCCAGCTGAAAATGCTGTCGGCGCCGTCCCAGGGATTGCTATCGAAGCGAACCACGACCAGTATTGCGATAGCTAGGAGCAGGCACGCGAGCGTCGCGAGCAACCGCTCTCTCGGGGCTGCGTGGATGATGCGCCAGAAGACGATCGCCGGCAGGATGACGATCGCACCCGCTAGCGCAAGCGCGAGGTAAGCACCGTTGGGCTGAACGTTGGCCACGCCGAGTGCAATGAAGGCCAGTTGCGGCACGGCAAGCGAGCAAAAGCCGAGGAAGCCTTCAAATGTGATGCGCTTCGATACCGCGGCCCAAAGGAAAAGGAGGCCCGCTAAATCGAGGCTGAGGGACCGAACCAAAGTGGCGGCGAGGTTCCGGCCGCTCGCATCGAACATTACCGCGCCGAAATGCACCACGATGAGCGCCCAAGCGACCAGTCCGAGCCGTAAATCGCTCCCGGGTTTGCGTAAGAGCGAAGCAAATACTGCGACGAGAGCCGTCACGGCGAGAAAATTCGGAAGGGTGTTCCAGTCCATGGCTCCGAACGCGCCGCCTCGCGCCAACTTAACCTTGGCGTCGAACGGTGTGCCGGAGATACGGAGGGCGCCGCGCTTCGTCCTCTTTAAACCGCGCGTTTAAGCCGCGCAGGGCCGGTCGAGACGACGCCTGGACGCCCTCGCGTGCGGCGGGCTCAGGCCGCGTTCTTGCGAAATGCCTTCCGGCCGCGAGCGAGCAGTGCCAGAGCTTCTTCGGCCTCCACCGCCCCATGTAAGTCGATGTCGTTACCCTCGCCCTCGGAGTAGCCGCACAAGAAACTTTCGATCTCGTGGCGCAGGTCCGGCGGCAAGTCGGTAACCGTTTCGTACTCGTCGGTGAAAAGCTTGCGGCCAGGCATCAGGACGGGCGCCCCGATCAGGCGGTCGTTTTCAACGCCGTTTTTCGACATGCGGATCGCCCCGAGGATGCGAGCCTTGAGCATGCACCCCGAGAACGTCCCCTCGGAGAGAAGCATCAGAATGTCGAGCGGATCGCCATCGTCGCCGAGCGTCTGCGGAACGAATCCATAGTCGAAAGGCCAACGGAAGCCGGCCGGCATTACCGCCTTTAGCGCGATGATGCCGTGATCGTTGTCGAGCGCATACTTGTACGGGCTGCCGCGCGGCGTCTCGATGATTGCGTGAACGGTTCCTCGGCGGCGGTCGTCTTTCGACGGGTAGGTCGGGATCAGCTCGTAATGGGTTGCGTTCAGCGTTTTCATGCTTCGTCTCCGTCCAGCTGCCGTTTCGTGTAGCCCAAAGGGCTATACCCACACCGCGGCCGCGATCGTTCGCTCGCTCGCTCGTTTGAGTGCTTGCGTTTCGCGCTGCGCGCGCGACGCCCTGGACGAGTCACTCGTTTGCCCGTGCGAGTTTCAACCCAGCCGAGCGCGGTAATCTGTACATGATGAAGCGGAAGGATGCGCCCGCGCGCCGCGCCACCGCGCCGCCGTTGCGTCGCAAGCTGTTCGCGGAATTCGTCGGAACGTTGTTTGGAACGCTCGTGCCGACCGCGGTCGACATCGCCTACTACACGACCGGGCACGTGGACGACGTCGCGCGCTGGCTCGCTCGCGGCTTTATCGTCACCGCGCTGATCTACGCTCTCTCGGAGATATCAGGTGCGCATATCGACCCGGCCGTTTCACTTGGCTTTTTAGCACGCGGCCTGCTTCCGCTTCGGCAGTTCGGACTCTACGTGCTGGCACAATTTGCGGGCGCCTTCGCCGCGTCGTGGCTGATGCGGCTCGAGTTTGGCGGTGCGCTCGTTCTCGGAGCGAGCCATCCCGGCAGCGGCGTGTCGGCAATACAAGCGCTGCTCGCCGAGGTCGTCATGACGTTTCTTCTGATGACGGTGATCCTGGCCACCGCCGACGCCGAGTTTGCGGTCGGAAAGCAGGCGGCGGTGGCTGTCGGCCTCACGGTTGCCGCCTGCGGTTTCGCCGGTGGCTCGATCAGTGGCGCATCGATGAATCCGGCGCGCTCCGTCGCGCCGCAAGTCCTGGCCGGAGCCTTCGGAACGTCGTGGATCTACCTCATCGGACCGAGCCTGGGGGCGTTGCTCGCGGTCGCCGCCGCGCCGCTCCTTCTGCCTGCGCCGGGTCGGGGCGAACGTAAAGCTGCCGAAGGTGAATGAAAGGCTGCGGCACGGCACTGCCCAGGGCACGAAAGGCCGGGCGCCTGCCAGCTCGCAGGTCGCGTGCTAGAATACCGATCTTGGGTAAGTCTAAGAAATGATGGAAAAACTCGAGCGCAGGTGGCGCATTGCAAGGAACGATCAGCGTGGCGGCGCCGAGGCGAGACGCGAGTTCCGCAACCACCTCCTACGGTGTCGGGCACCGGATGATAGTGGCCTTCATGAAGCCCTCGTCGTCTTCGGCGAACTGGTGACCAATGCGGTCCGTTGCGCTCGCAGCGAGGTTTTGGTAGAGCTCGCTGCCGACCATTCGACGATCTTACGCGTGATTGACGACGGGGACTGCTTCGGTGTCGGCCGCGTGGGGCAAAGCTCGACGGAAGCTGAGGGTGGTCGCGGCCTTCATATCGCCAAGGCCCT
Source organism: Candidatus Tityobacter terrigena (assembly GCA_003156715.1). Classification (GTDB taxonomy): domain Bacteria; phylum Vulcanimicrobiota; class Vulcanimicrobiia; order Vulcanimicrobiales; family Vulcanimicrobiaceae; genus Tityobacter; species Tityobacter terrigena. The sequence continues at coordinate 75,793 of PMHO01000053.1, read as the reverse complement.
TAGTCGAGAGCTCACGGTGGAGCATAAGCCGCCCGGTTGCGTGGTGACCGCGGTCCTCCCGCTGAGCAGCGCAGCGCTCTGAAAGCGCAGCCATTAAGCGCGCGCCCAGGGCTGTGCCGCTTCGCCCGCGGCAGCGGTCTTCCCGAGCGCAGCCTTGATTCCGACGTATCGCACGCTTAGGATCGCGGTGTCATCGAAAGAGCCGTTTCGCAGCATCGCCTCGTAAACGACGTGGGCGGGATTCAACGCCGACCCGACCTCGGCGGAGCCCACGACGGAACGCAAATGCCGTTCACCTTCGAGAACGTCGCGGGTTGCCTCCGTCAAACCATCGGTGAACAGGAGCAACAGCGAACCCGGCGATAGCGTCGTTTTTGCCACATGTGACGACTTTGGATGCGGGATGCCGAGCAGGGGACGCCGGCCTCCCGTTAATTCTTCGACGTAACCGCTTGGCGAGCGCACGAGCGGAGCCGGGTGACCGGCAGAAACGTATTCGAGCTTTCCGGTGGACGGCCAAAGGATGCCGATGAAGGCCGTTGCGACGGTATCCGGATACTCCTTTGCCATGAGTGAACGCAGCAGAAACATCAATTCGCCCGGCGACCCCGTCGTGAGCGAGAGCGCGCGCAATGATTGGCGCAACATGGCCATAATCGTGGCCGCCTGAAGGCCGTGGCCGGCAACGTCGCCGACGGATACGAGGAGCCTTTCGTCATCGATCTGAAAGACGTCGTACCAATCACCGCCAACCGTGGCCTCCGTCTTAGCCGCCTCGTAAACGGCGTCAAATTCCAAACCGGGTAAGTCGGGGAGGACCGTCGGTAACGCTGCTTCCTGAAAACGCCGGGCGACGAGTCGCTCGCGCTCGTACGCTTCCGCGTGATAGATAGCGGGCGTCATACGCCGAGCGACTTCCTCCACGAGCAGCAAATCCTCGCGGTCAAAGTTCACTAGATTGTCGCCGCGAATGACGTGGATCGCACCGATGATCCGCTCCCCGCGCCTGAATGGGACCACGATGGCCGAACGCAGTCCGAGGCGCTCTAGGTGCCCGAAGTAGTTGGACTGGATCGCTCGCGCACGCAGGTCTTCTGGGTACCGTTCCAAGAGCATCGCCTCTCCGGTTCGCAACACTTGCGCGGTTGCGCTGCTCTCGGTGGTAAAGGTCGTTCCGATCAGCTCTTCCACGATGGGCCGACGGCGTTCGTCCCAGTGCCGCATTGCGATTACCTCGAATCCGTCGCGTTCCCGTTTCTCGAGATAGACGGACATCCAATCGGCGAAATCTGGAACTATCGCGCCCAACATCACCTCGATGGTCTCGTCGAGCGACAACGCTTCGGAGAGCCGCTCGCTCAAACGACCGTAAAGCCTTTCGCGTATGCTAACGCGTTCGTGCAATTCGGTCAGCGTGCGAAGGTCTTCGCGCCTCTTTCGCCCCGTATCGATGTCAAACGCCGCGCCTGCATAGCCCTTGAGCGTACCCGATGCATCACGGACAGGAACGGCTCGGTTTAGAAATACGCAGAACGTTCCATCCTCTCCACGAAGGCGCATTTCCGCGACGTAAGGGACACCCGCCGCGACCGTGTCGAGCCAATGCTCTCTCACGCGATCCCGATCGTCGGGATGCACGCTTTCTATCCACGCGGCTCCCGTGATGACTCCGTTTTGATCCGACGCATAGGTAAGGACCGGCAAACGATCGAGTATGGCCTTATCGGAAGACGGCCGGCCCGGTTCGGAGACCTCCACGGCGCGATCCTTCGCCACTGTAGTTGTTGCGTCCCGCGAGCTTGCCGCTTTGCCTAGCTCGCACCGTTGCTGCGAGCGCGTCGATCGTTAAGCGATAGCCGCCGGGGCCAACCGCAAGAAAGCTTCTTCGAGAGAAGAGACGATCGGCAATACTGATTGGAGGTGAAGCAGACGAAAAAGCCTTTCCACCTGGCTCTTCGCGGCGACGACGATCTGAAGCCGATCGCCGAACCTCTCGTACGCGCGAAGTAGGGGGTTGATGGCCGACGTGTCGATGTAGCGGCATTGTGAAAAGTCGATGACCACCGGACCGTGCTCGGTCGGCTTTGCAAGCTCAGCCTCGAACTCCGCCGCGGTGGCGATGTCGACCTCATGAAAGACGTTGATGACGTGCGTGCAATCGTCGACGTCATGGACGAGGATGAGCGGAGCGACGCAAGCCGGCCACCGGCTCGGCGAAAAATATCCTGATAGCATCATACGCCATGTTAGAGCGAAGAGGCCACCGATACAAGTTGTGGCTTGACTTGTCGATCGTCGTGGGCGCTAGATTGGGTTGAGGGCTGTTGTATCGGCTGTGGTCGAGCGGATTTCATCGCGCGCCGCAAACGTACGGGCGGCCGCGAGCAGTTGCCCTTGAATTTCAGCCAGCGGCCGGCTCCGGAAAAGAACGATCGGCGTCTCGTCCATCAAGCCCGGGTTACTTCCATGGAACCACGCACGCGCTATATCCGGCTGGTCGCGCCGCGCGACCATGCTTACGAGCTGGAGGGCAAAACGTAAGAGGTGCGGCTGTTGCGGTTCCCGATCCGCCATCCACTGCTGGACGGCGCGGGTTTCTTTGACGCCAGCGATCGCGGCAACGGTGGTCGCGCCCAGATACCCAACCAGCTCTTCGACTACTTGGCGAATGGGTATTTCCATCGCGTGGCTGTGGGCATCGATGCTGTCTCGAGCCCCGCCCGGTCGGTGCATGGCCGTCATCGTCGGGGGAAACCACCTTTCTTTACAATGGAGAACGCACCCAATATAACGTGTAAAATCACACCGTGCAACCCCTCTGACGCACGCGTCGCTCCCTTTTGAACCGCCCGCTCCGTACGCTTTCGTACATGGCAGGTGTGCGCGCGGTAGGTTCCCTTGGCGAACGGGAAAGCGTTGTGCCGGTTCTGCAACCCGTCAGTTCGCGCGGTCCCGCCGGCACAATTGACGTGCGCTCTGCGGAGCTAGCGCCGATCGTCCGTAAAGCGATTCGCGCGCACATCGACTGCGCAATCTAGCGTGCGCCGCCGCTATCGAGCCGCGCGTTCGGATGGCGCGATTTGGGGTATGAGCGGACCATTCGGATGCAAATTCTATCACGTAGCTTGCAAGCAATCGTCCACCGTCGGGGTCGCTTGGATGCTTCTTGGCTGACGCGCACCACCGACAACCTTCGACGCCATTACGATGGGGAAAAATGTTTCTACACAACAAGAAAATGATGTACACCGTGCGTGTGGACGCGCCTAATGCCAGGTTCGCGAAGATGCTGCTGGAACAATTTGGCGGCCCGAATGGTGAGCTGGGTGCCGCCCTTCGATACTTTTCACAAGGCTGGGCAGAATCCGATCCGGGCCGGCGAGATATGCTGCTGAACATCGCAACCGAAGAACTCTCGCACCTCGAGATGGTGGCTCAAATGCTCACGATGTTGCTGAAGGGCTCTCCTGGGGCGATGGTCGATCAAGTTGAGGGCGGCTACATGGCGGATCTGCTGGACGGCAAGCACGACCGCTATACCGAAATGTCCCTCAACAGCTCGCAAACGGTTTTGGGTGGGCCGGGACCCCGTTTCACGGATTCGATGGGGAATTCGTTCACGGCGGACTGGGTCGACACGATCGGAAATCCGACAGCCGATCTTCGTTCGGACATTGCTGCTGAGGCACGGGCAAAGATCACGTATGAACGCTTGATCAAGCAATGCGACGACAACGGCGCACGCGATACGCTCACCTTCCTGATGCAGCGAGAAGTCGCACATCAAAAGATGTTTGAGTCGGCGCTCGCGGCGATCCCTGACAACTTCCCGCCAGGCAACATCGTCTTGGATGATTTTGCTCATGAATATTTCGTAACGTCGACCGAAGCTGCTTCGCCGGCCTCTAACGGTAGCAAAGCGAGCACGGAAGGTTTTACGCTCGTCGACTCCCAGGGGTTATGGGATTTCAAACAACTGTCGGGCACGCCGCGCGGCGGCGATCCGGAACTTCCGCCGAAGGATCCTGACGTCGCATCGGACATAAGCGCGCCCGTGAGAGCGAGAAGGGCTAAGAAGTAACGCGATGCCCTCGCCTGCCCAGGCACATCGCACATTTCGCCAAAACGTCATACGAAAGGGATAACGTGAAATACTTATTCGTCCCGGCCGCCCTAGCGGTGCTCGCGATTGCGTTCGCCGCTCCGGCGTCGAGGCCAATGCCCGCCAGCGCTCAGGTCGTTCCGTCACCGGTTGCGACTCCAACTTCACCCGGCTCGCCTGGCGCCGCTCAGGTCGTTCCATCACCGGTTGCGACTCCAACTTCACCCGGGTCGCCTGGCGCGGCTCAGGTCGTTCCGTCACCGCTGGCCACACCAACTGCAGTCGGCCCAGGCTCGCCAAGGCCGTCCGCCACGCCTCCGAGCAGCTAGAGTCAGCGAGCCGGCGAGTCGGGCGCCTCGAGCGTTCGGCTCGCCGCCTCTTGAACGCGCGCCTTCGCGAGTCTGCACCGACGAGCAGAATCATCGCCGAAAGAGAATAGCATTTCCCGGAAATAGTGACTAGGCTAGAGGCGACCCTCGAACGGCTGTTGTGAGGTTTCGTTGCTGCGGGGTATACCAGTGTGGCAAGCGGCGTAAGCCGCGCACGATCGAGTGATTAGAAAAAGGACGTGAGACTTGAACGACTTGGAAAAAGGCTTCGATCAAGCCAAAGATGCTGCCGGAAAGATCGTCGATAAGGCGTCCGCGCACGCCAAGGACCTCACCGGCCAACTCGTTGACACGGCCGCGGCTACCGGTAAGGAAGTTGTCGCCGCAGTCATCGATGCCGTTGCGGGGAAAACGAAAGACGCCGCGGGGCAGGTCCTCGACAAGACGGCGGACGTGAGCCAAACGCTTGCGGCGAAAGCTCAGGACGCCGCCGGAAACCTAGCAGATCGGGCGCACAGCATGGCCGGGACCGTCACCGCTAAGATCGCGGGTTCGAGCGCTTCGAATGATTCTCAGGAGTCCGAGGGCGACGAGCGGTAGAGGAACCGCCTCACGGCGATTGCGGCGGCAGCCTTAGGTTGAATGAGCATCGTCGAGAACTCGACGTCGTCATCGTGGGGGGCTCGACTGCGGGGTTGAGCGCGGCCCTCCTGTTGGGCCGGGCCAGACGCAGCGTTCTCGTATGCGACGAAGATCGGCCGCGCAACCAATCCGCTGAACGCGTTCAGGGGTTCTACTCGCGCGACGCGATCCCGCCGGCAGAGCTCAAAGGGATCGCCCGAAGGCAGCTCGAGCCCTATCGGAGCGTTCGATTCGCAGACGTTTCGGTAAGCGCCGTTCGGAGGCAAGACGGTGCGGGCTTCGTGGCCTCGCTTGCTGACGGAACGACGTGTGCGGCGCGCTATCTCTTGTTCGCGACCGGTTTGTATGACGACTTACCTCCGATCGAGGGCCTCGCCCCGCTTTGGGGCCGAAGCGTTTTCGGGTGCCCCTATTGCGACGGATGGGAGGTTCGCGATCAGCCGCTGGCAGCGTACGCACGCGGCCGTGGCGGCTTCGACCTAGCGCTGTTGCTCCTCGGGTGGAGCGCCGACGTGGTCGTATGCAGCGACGGGGATGCTCAATTTTCACCTGACGAACGGCGCGTTCTGGAGAAGAAAAGCGTCCGTTTGATCGAGACGCCGGTGGTGGGCTTCGAAGGCTTTGGTACGAAGCTGAAGGCAATTGTCTTCAGTGGCGGCACAACGCTGGCCCGTAGCGCGGCGTTCGTGCGCGTCCCGCTGCGTCAAGCGTCTCCACTGCCCGAGCGGCTTGGATGCGCCCTCGACGCCGAAGGGTCGATCGTGGTATCGCCGGATGGTCAAACCAGCGTTCGCGGCGCCTATGCGGCGGGCGATGCCGTTACGAGCCTGCACCAAGTTTCTCTTGCCGCAGCTAGCGGCACGCGCGCTGCGATCGGAATCAATACGGCTTTAGTCGGCGATGGCCGCGAGCGCCTCTTCGAAGCGGCTGACATTAGCTAGGTGGTTTTCTTCTGAGCGATGGACCTCGGTTTCGCGGTAGGCTTTCTGCGGGCAATATGCAGCATGACGAACACCGTACGACACGGCGACGCCCGGAACTGGCGACGCGGTGGTCTACTAGCCTCGGGCTGAGGCGCAGAAAAGCGTGCAGCCGGCGGAGGCGCAAGCCGCTGCGCGCGCGGCGCTAAGGTACGTCGACGACGGTTCGCCGGGCATCCGGCGCCGTCGAGTCGGACGGGGGTTCGTCTACATCGATCAGCATGGACAACCGGTCCGAGACAAAGCAGAGCTTCGCCGCATTCGCGCCCTCGCCGTGCCTCCGGCGTACGTGGACGTTTGGATCTGTCCGCTCGAAAACGGTCACTTGCAGACGACCGGCCGTGACGCGCGAGGCCGCAAGCAATATCGGTACCATAAGCGCTGGCGCGAGGTACGCGACGAAGCGAAATACCGGCGCAGCATCGCGTTTGCGCGTGCGCTCGGGGCGCTTCGCAAGCGTGTCGAAAGCGATCTCGTGAGACCGGGCCTGACTCGGGAAAAGGTGCTAGCGACCGTCGTGCGTCTGCTCGATACGACGCTCGCGCGCATCGGCAACGAGGCGTACGCGCGAGAAAACGACTCGTACGGGCTGACGACGCTGCGTTCCGAGCACGTCCGGGCGCGCCGGGGTGAATTGCATCTTCGCTTCCGGGGCAAGAGCGGCATCGACCACGTCATCAGAATCAGCGACCGCAGACTTGCCGCGGTCATCAGGCGCTGTCGCGACCTGCCCGGCCAAGAACTCTTCAGTTACATCGACGAAAACGGGCAGCCGGTGCCGATTGGCTCGGGCGACATCAACGCATACGTTCGCGAGGCGACGGGTGCCGAATTCACCGCAAAAGATTTTCGGACGTGGCACGGGACGATGCTGTGCGCGATCGAACTGAGCGCGGCGCCGGCGGTCCCCACGACGGTAGAACGGCGCCGCGCCGTCTCAGCAGCCGTCAAAGTCGTATCCGTCCGGTTGCGTAACACCCCGACGATCTGCCGCACGTGTTACGTACATCCGGCGGTCATCGATCGCTTTCTGCTCGACGGAAAGATCGTTCTGCCGAAAAGGCCGCGTGCCGTGACGCCTGCCGAGCGCCATCTCTCGGAGAGCGAGGCCCGGGTCCTTCGCTTCCTGGAACGCGAGAGCCGCCGCGACGAGCGTGCGGATCTGCGGCGAACCCTTCGAAAGTCCCTTCGCCTAGCGCGACAAGGGCGCGCGGCCCCTTTCCGCCGATAGAGCGAGGTGACGGGCGTGGGCTGCTATCGGAGCGTCTAATACATGCGGCTAGGCGGATGGCTCGCTAGCCGTCAATTGATCGTGCTGCTCGGCGGGATCTTTGCGGTCAAGGCGATCGTCCTGTTTGCGTTCTCCTGTTACGAGGTCGCGCATGGCGCATTGGGCGGAGACTTTGCGGTCTTTTTTCAGGCTTGGACCCTCATCGCTCGAGGCGACTTCAACCCGTTTTCGACCGTGACCGGTCAACCGTTCTGGAAAGATCACTTGGCCACGGCGCTGTGGCCGCTCGCCATTGCCGGCCTCGTGACCCGGTCACCGCTTTTTCTCAAGGCGGTGCAAGATATTGCCGGTGCCGGCGCAGACTTCATCGGCGTTCTCTGGGCAGTCGACATTCTCCGCTCGGCAAGGGTCCGTCCACGAACGGCCTGCGCGCTCTTGATCGCTGCGACCGCGTCCCTTCTGTTCAACCCGTGGACCTTCTATGCAAACGCCTTCGACTTCCATTTTTACACGATCGGCGCGCTGTTCTTGATGGGCTCCCTGTGGTCATTTTACAAGGGAAATCGATTGGGGGGCGTGCTGTGCGCGCTCGGGATTTGCACCGGTGGTGATGTGAACGCTACGTATGCCGTCGGAGTCGGCGCGACGGTTGCGCTCGCCGATCGGCGGCTTTGGAGAGAAGGGCTCTTCATCGTAGCCGCATCTTTCGCCGCCATTGTCGGCATGCACGCGTTTGGCGCAGGTGTTGGTTCGAGCATCTCGGAGGCTTACGGCTACTTAGCGGACGGACGCCATGGTTCCGTTACGAGCGTCGTTTCGATCGTGCGCGGGATGGCAGGGCACCCAGCTCTCGTCCTTCGTGTCCTCTGGGATCAGCGTCTGCGCGTCTATGCGAACCTAGGGCCGGACGGGTGGATTGGTTATTTCAGCCCTTGGGCGATCGGGCCGTGGAGCGTCTTGCTGCTGGAAAACCTGCTTCACCGTGGCATGTCCGGCACCGGGCCGTCGCGATTTGCATTGCCCGGTTTCCAGTTTGCCGCCGGATATTCGTTGCTCGTCCCCGGCGCCACCGGGGTCATCATTTGGCTGCAGCGGCTGCTCCGCAGCGAACGAGTCGCAGTCGCCGCAGCAACTCTTCTGACGGCAAATGCGCTCGGGTGGGCGGTGGCGTGGTTGCCGGGTCTACCAGCGGATTGGGTCAGCGTACCGGTCGGCCTGGCCGACCAGATTCGCCAACTCGATCGATCGACGGGCGACGACGTCCAAGTAATAGCGTCGCAGGGCATCGTGGGTGGTGTCGCCGATCGACCGTTCGTCGAGCAGTTCTTCGGCCGCTGGGACTACAAAGTGTACTCGGAGCGGATGCGAGTCGTCTTGACGACGTACTCCGGAATTCAGGTCGCAAGCGTTGAGGAAAGTGCCGCTGCGATCGCTCGGTTGCTCGACTCCAGCCGTTCCCAAGTTGTTAGCACCTCAAACGATATGTGGGTCTTCGACTATCGCCCGGACGATCGTTCCGGTCAGCTTTCCCTCGGCTATCCGCGCGTTACGCTCCCCGCATCGGCGTTTCCAACGGACGTCGGACGGCGTGTCGTCGGACGAGATTCGTCACACACCTCCCTCGAGGTCGACGGAGGAAACCTCGCGGCCGGCTTCTTGCTGCGAAATGCGTATTTCCGGCGACCGCCAGGCGAATACGATGTTTCGCTTTCGCTTGCCGCTCGAGATGCGATCGTAATCGAAATTCGCGACGCTTCGAAAGACTTACTCGTCGCGCGCAAGGAGTTTCTCAGTCCGCTGCCTCGACGGTTGGACATTGCGGTGGTGCTGCCGTATTCTGGAGGGGACCGGCTCTACGATGGACTCGGGCCCTTCATTTCGCCTGCGTGGAGGTCGTCGCCCTACGATGCCCTTGAGATTCGCATCTGGGTGCGTCCGCATGCGCACGCGCGAATCTGGACGCTAGCCGTGATCTCCAGTCCGCCTGCTCAGAACAAAACTCGCTGACCGCCGGCGAAGGACGCAACATCTACAGCGAGACTTGCGGCGGGGCCGGCTCCGAGGTTGCGCTTCGAACCGCGTTCCCCACGTCGTCGAAACACTCGATCGAATCGCAGAGTCCTGTGATGTGAAAGACTTTCAACGGCCCGAAAGCTGACGGAAGGACCAGCAGAAGCCGGCCCCCCTTGTCTCGCCGCCGGTTGTGTTCGCGAACGAGTATGCCGAGCCCCGTCGAGTCAATATACGTGACATCGCGCAGCGACACGATCGTGACCGGTTCTTGGCGGGCTAGGTCAATTGCGTCTCGGAACACTTCGGCGCCCGACATGTCGATTTCGCCGGACGCTTCGATCATCTTCAGGCCATGAACCTGAGAAACCGTAACGATGAGGTCGCTAGAGTCGAGCATCCTCAACGTGCCCTCCCTACCTGACTCGCCAGTGCGGTTCCGAATTTACCTCCGGGGCCGGGGCCAGTCTGTCCGAAAACGTACGGTAGTTTAACAAAGTCTTGGAGTCCGTCGTGCGATCCCTGCGGATGTATTCAAATCTCGCCTCCCTCTCCGGAGGCTCCGCCGATCGTGAAGCCAAGGGACTCAAGCGCGGATTGGAGACCGTCGGAATCTCCTTTGCCGTTTGCTTGTGCTTGTATGAGCCGCGCCCGCTCGAGGTCCGCCTCGGATACCACGCGCGCAGCAGCAAGAGCGTCGTCGGCGTCGGAAAGAGCGTCGGCAAGGTCGAGCACGAGGCCACGTACCGCACCGATACCGGGTTGCGCGGCAAAGTCTCTCGCCTCAGCGATGAGCTCGGATCGGTCAGCACGCATGACTTTTTGTACCCAGAGCCGGGCGCTATCGAGCAGCACGAGGGACAGTGGGCGCGCCGGCCACAGCTGATGGTCGGAAGCCGGTCGGCAACGCCTCCAGCGGGCGTCTAGAAGGCGCCGATGCCATCGGGCGTGCCCCAGCCCGTTGGTTCGTCATACCCCGTGGGAGGTATGTCGTAGAGGTGCGGATGGTGCTGGTAAAGCGACTTGGCCGCGTAGAGTGTACCGGCATTCCCTGCGAGACCGTATACCGACGCGACCAGCGGCGCAGAAACGCTCGTGCCGCCGATCACCGCCCAGCCGGTTTGTTCGTAAGAGTCATAAACGGCAACGCCGGTACCTGGATCGGCGACGGCAGCCACGTCGTTTGTCGTGCGTGTCGTGCAGAACGTGTCGTGCTGCCACGCCGGCTTTGGGAACGTCGTACAACCACCGGTCCCAAATGCCGTTTCCGTCCAACCACGCTTCGAGTGTTGGTCGACCTTCAACGTGGTACCGCCCACCGCAACGACGCTCGGAAACGCAGCCGGCGCTTCGGGTTGGCTCGAGCCCTCGTCCCCGGCTGCGGCCACGATTATCGCGTCGTGGTGAACGTAATACTTTTCGTCGCCTTGCGAGGGCGCACCGCTATACGAGTTGCTCGCTACGACGGCGCCGAGCGCAAGAGCCTCATCGAGCGACTCTCCGAGATCCTTGAACGACGACGAGTTCGCCTCGACGATCAGAATGTTGCACTTCGGGCAACCTGCCGACACCATGTCGATGTCGCTGGATGTTTCGACCGCCCAATCGGCGTTCGGAGACGGATAATTCCCAGCTTGGCCCGTCTGGTTTACCTTGGCGAAGCAGCCGTTCGAAGCGCTGCACGCCGGTAGGCCAAACGTTTCCCGGTAAACACCGAGATCGGCTTCCGCATTCGGATCGTCGTAAGCCTCGACGACGGCCACCGTCTGCCCGGCGCCGTCGGTCGACGACGGCAGGTTGTAAGCGGACTGCAAGTCGGCCGGGCCGTACCCGCTCGGCCTCGTGGCGTCGACGTCGGTACGAATGACGGTGCCGCAGCGTGCGAAACCGATCCGATCATCGCGCGGACAGGCTTGACGAACGCCGGCTGTGGCGCGGACGGCATTCGAACGGTCGTAGGCTGAGCCTGCGAGCGTCCCAAAGGGCCCGCCCGGGCTGCCGCGCTCGGAACACGCCGATGTTGCAAGCATCCCGCCTACCAGCAAAGCGAATGCAAGCCGCGCCGTCATGGCGAGCGCTTTCGCCACGACGGCGCTCCTCCTGCTAAGGCCGCCGGACTCGACAGAAACCCAGGAGCAAAGAAAAGGTGCGAGACGAACGCCCGGAAGAGGAGACTACAACGAAAAGCCCGCGTGCCGTCGCCCCACCGAAGTCGATTCACGGCGACGACAACCCGCAGCAACGAAAGTGTTTCTCGAAACGAAGCGTTTGTTCTTCCGGTCGCACGAACCCGGGGATGAGGCGGCATTCGTGCGCATGCAAGGCGATGTGGACTTCCGGCGCTATGTCGGCGGCACTGCGTGGCCCGCCCAGAAGGCGCGCAAACGCTTTCGCGAACAGTACGTCGGACGCGAGCGCGAGCCGTATGGTCTTTGGGCGACGATTCTCAAGGAGTCCGGCGAATATATCGGTTGCTGCGGCCTCGTCGGCGACGCGCCTGCCCCGCATCTGGCGTATTACATTGCGCGACCGTTTTGGGGGCGCGGCTTTGCGACGGAGGCGGCCTCGGCGCTCGTAACGTTCGGGTTTGAAGATCGGGCCCTGCCACGAATCGTGGCGACGGTGGAGAAAGGTCATCGCGTTTCAGAGCACATCCTTGAGAAACTCGGCTTTCATATCGTTCGGGATGAAACCATTGCGCATAGCGCACGCATAATCTCGTACTACGAGTTGACCTGTGGCTCGCCTCAGCGCACGGAAAATTGACGTAGCCCCGAACCTTGGTTCAAGCTACCTTGAGGCAGGCTTGGGAGGGGGGTACACCGCGACGCCAGACGCGGCCGAGATACCGGAGCCGCCGTTGGGACTGCACGGAGGGGCTGCGGAGGAGCTGCAGGGCAGCGTTGCCTCGATCGTACCGCTCGGATATTGCGCGACGTTAACGACTCCGGTATCGCCCTCGGCAACAAACAGGAGGCTGTTATCTGCACTTAGCGCTAACTGGTACGGATCGCCGCCGAAGCCGAAGAGCGTCGTTTGGACGTTGCTGTACGGGTACGGAATGATCAGGATGTCGCCCTTCACCTGCTCTTCAACGACGAGGTTGCCTTTCAGGTCTAACTCGAGGCCGCCGGGGTAGTAAACGGGGACGGGGCGTTGACCGTAATTGCAATTGCTCAGGGGCGGAGTGTATTCGTAGATGTAGCTTGGCCCGCTCGGACCCGCGTCGGGGGCGATGAAGACGTCGCCCTTCTTGTCGACCGTCACGCCTGCTACGGAGCCTCCATTGGGTGAGGGGCATTGGGCGAGCGGCGTACTGGATCCTTGCGGAAACTCGACGACGTATGCAACGTCGTCCTGCGCATAACCGACATAGACGTTGTCTTGCTTGTCGGTCGTAACGGTCACCGGACCCTCCGTGAGACCGTTTACGTCGCCGGGGATCGAGTACGTGAATGATGGGCCACCCGAGCTCGGCTCACCGGGCGAGTACTCCGTCACGGTCCCGGGGAGGTTGGCGGCGTAGAGGTTTTGCTTAGCGTCGATCCAGACGCCGTCGGTTCCATTGAGTCCGCTGACGATCGTCTCGGTCAGCCCGTACTTCTTGTTGAAAAGCTCGATATTGCCGGCGCCGCTGCCCGCCCCGTAGTTGGAAACCGCCAACTCCTTGAACGCGGCGGAGTCGGGCTTCAACCACGCCGCCCCCGCCGGCACTTTCTGTCCGAACGATGCTTGCGAACGGTACGCCGCGTCCATTGACGACCCGCCGTTCGCATCGGCAGCCACCGGTACGCTACCGGCCGCACCCCTAGAGCAACCTGCGAGTATTACGCAACATAGGAGAAGATCGTAGGCTCGGATAGCTTCAAATCCGCCGAAAGCGCGTCCGCGAGAGGGGCGGTTGCGACGGTTGGGGTCAAGAACGCCTTGGAAAGCGCGCACGATAGTGCTCCTTATCAAGAAAAGACGCAGCCCCCGGGAGCGGTAGAGCGAGCTCCGCCGGCGACCCACGCAGCGATATGGACCGTAAACAGGATACGCTCGGCCCATCGCCTCGTCTATGGGTAGAAACACCACCTCGCTGGGCGGCCCGCGATCGGCGTCGGGGCCGAAGTCTGCGCGCCGGTGTTAACGTAGTCCGGAGACGGCGCGCTCTCCGAAGAGACCCCGCAGATTTGCCGGCTGAGCGCGCCAGTACGGAGGCGGCGCTTCAACCGTCGCGTGGAGCTCGGCTGCGGCGTGCCACGGCCAACGCGGATCGTAGAGCATGCCGCGCGCAAGGGCGACGAGGTCGGACTTGCCGCTTGCGACGATCTCTTCGGCTTGCTGCGCGCCCGTGATGAGGCCGATCGCGATGGCGTTGACGCCGGCCGTCCGTTTCACGGCCTCTGCGAATGGTACCTGATAACCGGACCCGAGCGCGATTTTCTGCAGCGGAGACACGCCTGCCGAAGATGCGGTGATCCAATCCGCGCCGCGATGCTTGAGTTCTTTCGCAAATGCAATGGTTTGTTGAAGATCCCAGCCCCCCTCGACCCAATCCGTCGCAGACACCTTGACGCCGACGGGTCTGTCCGCCGGAAATGCGGCCCGAACGGCATCGAAGATCTCGAGTGGAAAGCGCAGACGATTCTCTAGCGATCCGCCGTACCCATCAGTTCGTCGGTTTGCGATTGGGGACAGGAATTCGTGGATGAGGTATCCATGCGCCCCGTGAAGTTCGATGCCATCTAGGCCGAGCCGTGCCGCGCGTTCTGCGGCCGCCGAGAAGGCGGCGCGTACGCGTGACAATCCGCGCGCATCAAGCTCGAGCGGTTTCGTCTCGCCGGCCTTGTACTCGACGGCCGATGGGGCGGATGTCAGCCAGCCGCCGTCCGCGACCGGAATTTGCTCGCCGCCTTCCCATGGCACGCGGCTCGAACCTTTGCGCCCCGCGTGCGCGAGTTGCAGCGTCACGGGAATCTTCGAGTACGTGCGGACGGCCGCGAGCACGGGCACGAGCGCGGCTTCAGTGGCGTCGTTCCAAAGACCGAGGTCACTCGGCGTGATGCGTCCTTCGGGTTCGACCGCGGTCCCCTCGATGCAGAGCATCCCGGCGCCCGAAAGGGACAGCGTTCCCAGATGAATCAAGTGCCAAGCGTTGGCCTCGCCGTCGTTCGCCGAGTATTGGCACATCGGCGCGACCACGATTCGATTGGGGAGGGTGATGCTTCGCAGCTCGAAAGGCGAAAAAAGGGCGCTCACTCCGTCAGCAAATCATGACGCGGCGAGCCGTGAAGCAGCCATCTGAACGGTGCACGGACACGACTGAATGGTTGACATGCGGGGTGCCTTTAGTGGCGTTGGCGTTCCATCAGGATTTCTGCTACGCACGGAGTGCCGCCATATTGATTGACGTTAGCGCTTAAGCAGACGAGGCCCACCGCCCGGTACCCCTGAGTGCCGTTGGTGTTTAAGGTCTGAATCAACTCGTTTGGGGATATACCCGCGGTCACCAACCTGAACTCATACGTTGGATATGCCGCAGCCGTCGCGGGTCGGACTTGATGCAGCCAGGCGCCTAAGAGGGCGAATGCGATCAAGGCAAAAGTGGCGATGCTAATTCTGTTCAACGAATCTCTCCAAGATTGGATAAGCCCGGTGGGGCGACCGAGCCGGCCACCGTCGCGGCCGTTTTCGCGAGCCGGTTTCGGAAACATTTCGGCACACCCGGCCCACGTACGGGCATCCGCCCTCGCTCGCATTTACGAGCGGGTCCGGGCGTTATGTGCAGCCGAGCTTGGGTCCCGGCGGGATCACGGTCTCGTGCAGCAGAACGGACTTCCAAGCTCGATTCTTCCAAACGAGGACGTCGGTTTGGCGCTCTTTGACATCGAAGCACTTACGAACGAGCTTTCCGTTAACTTCCGCAACGAAAGGCCCTGAAGCGCGCAGGTGCGTCGTTACGAGAGCGGTGTCTCCGTAAAGCCGAACGCGCGCTTCCGAAAGGGTCATCGTTTTCCGCGGACCCCCTTTGCGAATAAAGTCGATGAAGCCGCTTTTTTCGGCAATGCCGCCAAAGCCGCTGACGACGACCCAATCGTCAGCGAGCAGCGTTTCTAATGCGTCGGTGTCGTTGACTAATAACGCTTGATTGATTGCCTCGTCCGCGCTCAGGGCCCCTTTAGCCGTCGGACCCGACGTTGCGCCATCGCCGTCGCCGGTAATCGCCACGCTTGATTTCGGCGATCGTAGCTGCGCTCGCACCTGCGTCTGGGTAGCTAGAGGTCGGGCCGATCTCCGGGGGTGACGGAAAAGAGAGCGGCGTAGCCCGAGGTTAGCTTACAACCCACGGAGACTACGCCTTGAAAAGAGTGTACCCGCAAACGCCGGCGCTTGCCAAGTCGTCGCGCGAAGATTTTCTGTCCACCCTCGAGGAACTGTGCCGAGCGAAGGTCGGCGAGCTGGTCCAAGCCGTTCTGATCGCCGAAGTCGATGAGTTCTTGGGCCGCCTGCGCGGCGAACGCGCTGGTGGACAAACGGGCTATCGCGACGGCTACGAAGCTGAGCGTACGGTCACCTACGGCAGCACACCGGTCGCGATCCGGCGGCCGCGAGTGCGCGGGGGCCGGGCCCGCTTTGAATCGGAGATCTTGCCGCCGTATCGGCGCCGTTTCGAAGACGTCGATGCGACTTTGCACGAGTTGTGGATTCAAGGTCTATCGACGCGCGATTTCGAGCCATCGCTACGCGCCTTACTCGGCGAGCAGACCCCGCTCTCGCCGTCAACGATCTCTCGCGTCAACAAGCAATTCCACGACGACTACGAAAAGTGGTGCCAGCGCTTCATCGCAAACGAGTTCGTCTACTTGTGGGCCGACGGCGTCTATCTGGGCGCTGGCCCGAGCGACGAGCGGCGAGTGATGCTCGTGGTAATCGGCGTCGATCGCAATGGAGACAAGGCTTTGCTCGCGATCGAGGACGCATTTGCCGAGAGCGAAGAAAGCTGGACGGCCGTCTTCGAAAGCCTCAGGAAACGCGGGCTTAAAGACCCCGCTATGTTGGTCGCCGATGGCGCTCAGGGCATCTGGAGTGCGTTTTCCAAAACGTACCCGCGAGCGAAGCAGCAGCGCTGCTGGTTGCACAAAATGCGCAACGTTCTCGACAAGCTGCCCGAGCGCATGCGCGCGCAGAACCTCGGGCCGCTACGCGAGATCATGCATGCGGAGAGCCGCGCGCACGCCAAATCGCTGATCGACTCATTGGCTCGGTCGCTTGAGCGCGATTACAGCAAGGCTGCAACCTGCCTACGCGACGACCAAGAACGAATGCTGGCGTACTACGCCTTTCCCAAGCCGCACTGGAAGCATTTGCGCACGACCAACATCATCGAGTCGAACTTCGACCCGGTACGATCGCGCACCGATGTTTGCAAGCGTCTTCGCTCAGGCACGTCGGCGACGTACTTGGTTTACGCGTTACTCGTGCGACGCACCGAACATTGGCGCAAACTGAGTGGCTATCAACTTCTCGCGAAAGTCCATCAAGAAATGTCGCCGCGGCGTATTGCAAGGAAGAAAGCTGCATGAGATAATCTACGAAACCCGGCTAACGTCTATCTCACGTTTCCCCGGAAATCGGCACGACCTCGGGTAGCTAGCGTAACGAGCGTTAATGCTAAGGCTGAAAAGCCGCGCACCGTCCAAGCCTTGCGTGCCACGTGGGTACCTCCTAGCCGGCTGATGGCTTGCGTCTTCCCGGTACGGCCCTGCGGTCTTTCTGCGATCGCTTGTGAGGGATACTATCACTTTAACTTGCAAAAAACAAGTACTAGGCGAAAAAGCAATGTCCGTGCTATAATGGTGCCATGGTTTCCCGCTCCTACGGCCAATATTGCGGCTTTGCGCGGGCCCTCGAGCTCGTCGGCGAGCGATGGGCTTTCCTCATCGTGCGCGACCTTCTCGTCGGGCCGAAACGCTTTAGCGATCTCCAGCGCGGCCTGCCGAAGATGCCGAGTAACATTTTGACCGGCCGCCTCAAGGAACTCGAAGCGAACGGCATCGTCTGCCGGCGGGCACAGGCGCGGCCGCTCGGTGGCGTCGTTTACGAACTCACCGAAGACGGCCGCGATCTCGAAGACGCCGTGATTGCGCTCGGACGCTGGGGTGCCAAGCATCTTGGTCCTCCGGGACCCGATGAGATCGTCACCGATGATTCCATGGCGATGGCGCTGAAAACGATTTTTCGCCCCGATGCCGGCGCGCACGACGATGTCGCCTTTGAAGTGCACGTCGGCGAGATCGTCGTTAACGCGCAGGTGCGCAACGGAGAGGCAACGATCGGGAGAGGAACCCTGCCGGCGCCCGACCTCGTAATCGAATCAGGGCCTGCCATCCGCGCCTTGCTGTCGCACGAGATGAGCCCGAAGGAAGCATTGAAAAACGGCGTGGTACGCATCCGCGGCCGCCGAGCGTTGCTCGACCGGTTCGTTGCCCTCTTCCGCATCTAGCTACGGCCTTGCTACCGCCTCCGTCGCCCCGTATGCTCGCCCTCGATGCTAGCGGGAATCCCTTGCGCGAACCTGCAAAGTCGTGGAGAAAGCGGCTGACATGAGTAAGGAGCACAACGTAACGTGACGCGCGAGGAGGCAGATGCTGCACTATCCCGGCACATCGAATTACTTCGGGAAGCATATGCAGTAAAGGTAGGGATGACGGCCTCGAGCGGGGTTGGTCAGGAGGACGCCCAGCAAGCGTTTGCCGAGCGCATCGCGGTCATTCGGCCCGAACTAGAAAAACTGCAGCACGAACTTTTCTGAAGGTCGATGTTGGGGATTGCGCGACGGACTGCGCAATCCCCAACATCTCGGCTCGCGTGTCTGCCTACTCAGTTTCGTCAGCCTACAGCGGTCAGCGCGGGTTGGTCGATCCAACGCGTAGCGCCGGGTCGTTCGAGACCGCTTCGGCCGTCAAGCCGATGGTTACGTCGTAGCCGACGAGAAGCACCCCGGCCGCGCTGAGCCTGTTGTCGACGATGCCCCACTGGCGCCGGTCGATGTGCAATTGCGCGCTGTATCCGACGCGCGTCCCTCCCGTTTCGTCGGGAATGCGACCCTCAATGTGCACTAGAAAGGTTACCGGTTTGGTGACGTTCTTGATCGTTAGGTCGCCCGACACGGTGAAGTCGTCTGGGTCTTTCGGCGCGATTTCGGTCGAGCGGAAGCTCATTGTCGGATAATGCGCGATATCGAAATACGTGGCTGAGCGCAGATCGGCGTCGCGGTCATGGTTGTCGGTGTCCTCGTGCGCGACGTTGAGCACGGCCTCGATTTGCGTGGGTATGGCCGAGCCCGGTCGCGCGCCCAGGCTCATCTCCGCGATGGGGATGTGGCCCCAAACCTTGGAAACGACGAGATGCGAGACGGTGAATTCAGCGCGCGAATGGACGAGGTCGGCAGTCCAAGTGGGCGCGGAGGCCGCGAGGGCCGGCGCACCTAGCGCCAGCCCGGCGGCGACGAGAAAAGAGAGTCGCTTCATGAGTGATAACCTATCTTGTTTGGATGCTGTAGTTGAAGAAGATGCTCCGGTATGGTAGTCCGAAGAGCTCCGTTGCGTTGGCACCAGTATAGGGAGCGTAGTCGGCGGCCGTGGCGTACTGGTTGAGCGGTAACGGGACGCCTTCGTAGCGGAGGCCTTCGATGAACGCGTTCTGATTGAACAGGTTCTGGATGGTCGCGCTGAATTTTCCGTGAGCAAGCGGCGTACTCGCGGTGAGGTCGCTGTAGTTGTACGCAGGCAGGCTCTTTGTGTTGTTGACCGATACGGTATGGATCGTGTAACGTGCATCGACGCCGCCGCCGAACAGGTGGTCGAGCGACGCATCGAGCGTATGCAGCGGAACCCGCGGAATCTGGCCGTTGAGAATGAGCGTGAGGTTCGCTTGCAGCAGCGGTGCCGGCGCCGACTTGAGCACCGTCGAATCGAGGTCCCAGTCGTAGTCGATGAAGGTACGCCGGTCGAGACGCTGGCGACCGCTGAGGGTAAAGCCGCGGGCCTGAAGTTGTCCGACGTTTACGGTGCCCGATAATCCGAGAAGGGCCTCTGCGGCGGCGCTGTTGACCCCGCACAGCGACGAGACCTGCGTGATTTCTTGTTGCAAGAACGAAGATGGGATAAAACCGGTACCGGACTGCGAGAGCGGTATAAGCGAGGTGTACAGCTTGTCGTACACGTTCACATTGTACAACTCGAGCTGCACTTGGGAGTCGCCGAAGAAGCGGTGACCATAGGCCAGCTCCGTATCGACCCCGTCTTCCGGTTTTAGGATCGACGATGGTGCGCTGCCGATCGAGTTGAGGCCGTGGCAGTCGATCGGTGCGCCGCCGCCCGCTCCCCCGAGCTGCGATTCGGTGTAGAGGACGCCGAGCTGGTTTCCGGCCGGTTGGGTCGTCGTGCCGCCTTCGGAAAGCCGCACGACGTCATTCGGCGTGGCGTTATAAACGACGGAAACGCGCGGGTCGACGTAGTCGGTGTTGGTGGCCGATGATTCGCGGAAGTTCAGGTTGGTATAGACGGCCAACGGCGAATTCACGGTGTGAAAGACGTCGCGCAAGAATGCGGCGCCTTCCGTGATGTAGGGCGCACCGCGAAGCTCGGCATTCCTCTCAAAATCGTACGACGTATTTAGATAAGAAAAGCCGTAACCGAACTCATTGTTTGGGCCGGTATTGAAGTCGTCGCTCGCGACGATGCCCATTTCGCTCGTCTCGTAGTTCCGCCACGACGCCTGGTCTCCCGGAACGCTCTCAAAGGGCAACTCAAACGTCCGGTCGACGGTATTGAAATAGCGGTTCGTAAAGACGTCGAGACGAAAGTTCTGCCTGCCCTGCGACGAGTCAAGCTCCAGGTGCTGATCGTTGAAGTTAAACGACTGCCAGGCGGTGCCGGCTCCATCCCAACCGGTATTATATCCGGCCCACTGCTGAGGCGTCTCGCACGGCACGCCGCCGTCCGGCAGGCCGTTGGGGCCGGTGCCATAAGGGACGCCGAACTGGTTCAGGGGCTGGAATTCGCCGGCCGGGCACGGGTCGCTGGCGGTCTTGCTCATTAAGAGTTGCTTGCCGAACGCAAGCGCTGCCGGGTAGGGAAGATAGTCACCGTCACCGTTGCCGGTCTTGTTCTCCCAATACGATTCGTTCGTGCTGGTGAACGTCACGCGGGTCACGGGGCTCAACTGATAGCGTAGTTTGAAGACGGCGTCGCGGGCAACGGCGCCCGAATCGTCCGGATAGAGCTGATATGCGTACGATCCCGGCGGGGCCGACGGATCGAAGGCCGCACCGGGTTGCGGGAAGATAGAGTTCTTAATTGGCCCATCGAGACCGGCCGTGCCGAGATCGATGGCATACCCAAGACGATCGGTCGTTCCGGTATACTTTAGGTCAGTCGTAAGCCGATCGAACGTCCCCCAACCTTGCGAGAACGTGAAATGGTCTTCGGGCGTCGGGTCGAGCGTCTGAAAGTCGACGACGCCGCCGATCGCGTTGACCCCCAGTAGATCGCTGCCGCCGGAGCCGTACGTGACGGTGATATTCCGCAGCGGCATGACCGGCGAGAGCTGGTAGTTGTAGCCGCCGGGAAATCCGTAAGCGATCGGGTGGCCGTCGAGTTCGGCCGTCGTTTCGAGCGTCCCGATGCCGCGAAGGCTCAGGTTGACGTCGTCGGCGAGCGCCGCCGTATCGCCGGTGATTCCGTTGTTGACTCCGGGAAGCTCGCGAAGGGCGTCGGCCACGCGGTCGACGCCCTCCTCGGCGAGCGTCTCTGCGGAAAGCGAGCGGTAGATGACGCTCGATTGTTGCAGCGACTGCGCTGCGTTGGTGCTGGTGTGGCCGATGATGTGCAGGGTTGACTGGGTCGGGGCACTCTGGAGCGATAAGGTCGTGCTCGCATCTTGGCCCGCTACGACCGAAACGTAGTCGGAAATCGTCGGCTGGTAGCCGGAACGCTCGATCCGGAGCTGGTACGAGCCGGCAGAAAGCAGCGGAAATCGAAATGCCCCGTGCGAGTCGGACGTCGCCGCGTGCGCAGTTCCGACGACGGAAACGCGCGCACCCGAAAGCGGAAGGCCCGACGATGCATCCACGACGACCCCACTGATCGCCCCTTGCCCGACGCCGGAACTCGCCGGCGGCGCCGCGGGCGGCATTGGTTGTCCGGTAGCTACGCCGGCGTAACCCAGCGACGCAGCACAGATCAGCGCGAGCGACAGCGCCGCCCGCGCAAAACGAAACAGCATGAAAGCAATACTCCTCGGGCGGTAAACCGCCCGCATACAAGTGAAGGAAAAGAGTCCGCTTGCCGCCTTAGGCGGCTAGCGGTGGACCTCGCTTGTGTGCGCGGGCATGAGCGACCGCGAGAAGGCAAAAGAACGGCGCGCGTTCGTTATTGGACGCGCGCAGGCAACTGGATTGAGCGTCGCGCCGCACGAGCGTGGCGAGGGCGACGATGGCCCGGGCAAGCAGCGACCGAGTACGCTCGATGAAACGAGCGATTCGTACGGCGCAATAGGCGACCGCGATGGCGATCGGCACCGTCGTGCCGAGACCCAGCAGAACGGAGCCCCCGAGCGCTCCCGAGATTCCGTCGACGCTCGTTCCGTCGAGCCAGGCGTCGAACCATTCCATTCCCATCGTCGCCCCGATCCCAAGGGCAACGACGGCACAGCCGAAAGCGAACGGAGAGCCGATCAGCGGCCGGTGGACTGCCCGCGCTTGGCGTGCCTCGTCGAATGCAGACCAAAGCACGCCTGCGATCGCCCCGAGCGCAAACACGACGGCGCCCACGCAGATACCGAGCCGCGAAGAATGTGCGATCCCGTCGTAGTCGTCATGCGCCAGCACGTAGTCGCCAAAGAAGTCGATGCCAAGGTGCGCCGTTATGGCTGCAATGCAGACCGAAACGAGCAGGAGCGTCGCTGAAAGGGCCGGTGCTGCCAGCGACGCGTAAAATCTGCGCGGAATGTTAGAATACCCGCATGAAGGCATAGCGAAAGCCGTGCAGCATGGCAGTCGGCGGCTTTGGCGAAAGCTTTCTGCGGGCCTGCTGACACGCCAAGATGGATTGGCCGATGTCGGCGCGGTCTGCCGGCCCGAACCCTCGGTTCTACTACGAGCTACATATTGGAGTTCGCCAGGTCGCCGCAGGCTACATAGGTTTTCAGGTCGGCGGCGGACTTATGAACGTTGACCGCCAAACCGCCTGCCGTTAGTGCCGCCAGCGGTTGGTTCACGGTCGTTTCCGAGATGCCGTCCACAACCGGCGTGAGGGGATATTTCGGAGCCGGATTCAGTTTGCTACACGATCCGCTATGAATGTGAGCCGGTTCCGAACTGCCTGGGGCGCCTAGCAAATGAATTTCGACAACCGTCTTCGACCCGCGAGGCTTCAAGGCAACCGTGCCATGTTGGCCGGACCCATTCTGAGCGTGAAGTGCAAAGACTTTGCCGCCGGAATTGTCGGCAGCCACTGACGGAAGTGCGGCCAAGAGTAGGAATGCGGCCAGTAATGAGCACGTGACTGTTGGTTTCATAAAGCCATTGTACCCAGGATCGCATCACTCGCTTGCTTGCCGTCGAAAAATGGCATGGACATTCTCACCGCTCGACATGCCGCAGGAGCCCGCGGAATTGCTCGCGGGCGACTTCATAACATTCGCATGCGACACCTTCTAGACCGTGCCGGTCGAGGATAGTTATCTTTCCATGCGCGTACCGAATGAAGCCGGCCTGCTGCAGTGTGGCAGCGGCTATCGTTACGCCGGAGCGTCCCGTGCCCAGCATCATCGCAAGGTACTCGTGGGTGAGAGGAATCTCATCGTAGTCAACGCGATCGTGCGACATCAACAGCCATCGAGCGCAGCGTTCGTAAATACTATGCAGTCGATTACAGGCAGCGAGCTGCCCCAGCATGTTGACGTATCCTTGGAGATACCGGTCGAGCAGTTGACGAAATCCGCCGTTTGTTGCTTCTAGTTCACGAAAAACGTTTGCTTCAATTCTTACGGCGTTACCGGGGACTTGGCAATACGCGTTGTTGGCAGTGGCCGAGGCCCCCATCAGAAGTGGAAAGGCGGACATCCCTTCGCGGCCGATGGTGCCAATTTCAATTTGGCTGCCATCGTTCATGAGGCTAACGACCGATAGAACGCAGTTGAGCGGGAAATATACGTCTTCGATCGGCTTTTCGGGCTCGTAAATTCGCTGGCGCGTCGCGAGCTTTATCAGCTTGCCTTCGTGAAGTATTCGCGACGATGCCGCCGCATCGAGTCCATTCAAGATGGCGTTCCGCTTGAAGAGCGGGGTCCGCAATCGCTCCGCGTAGATCTTATTCTCCGTGACGCAGCGCCAAGCTTTCAGACTCCTCGCAGACAGTCATAGACGTCGATCGGGACTCAATTTCAGGTTGCCGGGGGAAAGTCGGTCTGGCGCCTCCGCATGCTTGAATGTAAAGACGAAACGCTCAGGTACAAAGAGGTGGAACGGTGTTCGGACAAACGTCCAAGGGAAGAAGTCCGTGCGCGTGCCCGATGTTGGTCACGATTGCAGCAAGAATGTGGTAGAGCAGCACCCCAAGCATAATTGCCTCCGAGCGAGCAAGTAAGATTGCTCGACGATAGGCAAACCTGGATGGTCAGGCATCACTAGTTTTAGGTAGGGCCTCCGCAAGAGTGTATCGCAGCGCAACCGGCGCGTCGTGCAACATTTGCAGCGGCGTCGCGAACGGCTCCCGGCACATGTCGCCGCGCGCTGCCTCGCGCTCTAGAAAGCGCTGCTTACTTCAAGTATCCCGAGAACGGCCTTCAGCGCTATGAACCCGCGCTTCCGTCCGCTTTCGCCGACCATAAGATGTTCCGCGAATTGAAGGCTGGAGTGCAGCGCAGCTAAAGCCGGTCAGGGGCGGTCATCGAGCGGGGATAGCGGCAGGCGAACGTCCCCGGAGTGCCTAACTCGATTTTAGGCCTCGTGACAATGTGGGGTTCCGTATTTGGCTGTAATGTCACCGCACCGGGCATTATGGATAGCCTCCACGGGAGACCCGGCGACTCTTCGGCACCATCTTCGGCGTCTAGCGCGAGGATCGGTTGCACACTACATCGTGCGTAGCGTGTTGTGCCAAACTGAGGCCAACGTCAGCCGAGCCGTCGCTGCGCTAGGCGAAGCTCGCAGGCGCGCAGATCAAGCCGA
Organism: Candidatus Tityobacter terrigena; assembly: GCA_003156715.1. Lineage (GTDB taxonomy): Bacteria > Vulcanimicrobiota > Vulcanimicrobiia > Vulcanimicrobiales > Vulcanimicrobiaceae > Tityobacter > Tityobacter terrigena. Next base: position 51,279 of record PMHO01000053.1, on the reverse strand, counting down.
CCTGGATGTCCTTGACGAGTTAATTGGGCCGCTTTGGGTTTCTCTTGCGCGTTACGACGATGTCGACCGTTTGCTCGAGCGCGCACCGCACTCGCCCCGATACGCTCTCAGCCGGCGGGCCTTGCGCTCGGTCGTCGCCGCCGCTCGCGGCGATAGCGCTCGCGCTCGCGAGGAGCGCCAAGGCATCGCCGATGCCACCGCTCGATGCGACGACGACCTTCTTACGGCCTTTTCGTACCAGCGGTGCGGGCTCTCGGCGTATTACGCCGGAGCTTACCAGGAAGCGATCGAGTGGGAACTGGGCGCGGCGCAAATGCTGCGACGAATCGGGGCCCACCGGGGGGCGGCGATCGCGTACTCGGTTCTTTACGCCATCCATCACGCAGTCACCGGCGACACGGAGGCCGCTTACGAATTCGCTCAACTCCAAATCGAGTCGGCACGGGCTTGCGGCAATACGTCAATCGAGATCTCGGGCTTGGTCGCGCAGTACGAACTCGCCGCGGAGCTTGCGGACGATCAGGCGCTCGTCACCCTGCGCTCGGTCCTCCGCAAACGAGCGTTGCCCCAGCAATACTGCGAACGATTCGCAAATGGGCTCGCTGATGCGCTTCCCCACGCTTGGGATCGTGACTTCGCGGCGTTTCGCGCAAACGTCATCGTCCTGCAAGAGGTCCATTCCCGGACAAAACACGAGACAGCTCTTTGTTACGCATTGCGGGCTCTTGCGGATGCATCCCTAGGCGACGTCGTCGCTGCTCGTCGCCACTCGCGTAGCGCGATTGCGACGAGCAGTCTTGTCGCGACGCGCTCGATGTCCGCACACGAATTGAAATACGCGCGTCTGGCCCGCGCGATAGCGGGTTCAGCTTGCGTGCTCGTCGGAGACGGCATTCGAGGACGTCGCGCGTTCGAAGCTAAGGCCATGCGCGACGACCCTGCGGCGTCAGGCTTCCTGGAGGTTCTCGACGGAGCGTCATGGACGAAGGCTGCTCGTCAAGTGCGCGGGTTCGCTCGCGCGGTCGCGGCCGCAAAGGAACTCATTCGCTCGGCGGAGAGTTCGGCCTCGCCTTTGACTCCAGCCGAGAACCGGGTTCTTCGACTCTTAGCCCATGGTTTCTCGGCAACGGAAATAGCGTTGGAGCTGCATCGGAGCGTTTTCACGGTGCGCGTCCATGCGAAGTCGATCATCGCGAAGTTTAACGTGCATAGCCGGTTGGCTGCGATCGCCTATGCGCGACGCTTCGGGTACCTTCCTTAGTCTCCAGAGCCCGCGGCCGGCCTAGCCCATCTAGGGTATGCTGAGACGTGAGCAAGAAAATATGATACGTGGCATGTCCGCCATCAGAACGTGAGGCTTCGGGTAGACGGCGCTAGGAATAGGCTGAATTTTGACTGCTTTGCAGACTTCGTTGCCGGTCTCGCGATATCGGAGATCGCGGAACGCTATTCGATCTCACTCCAAGACGCCGAGGTTTGCGTACGCCGGGGTCTCTACGATTTTGGATTTTCGAACGGACTCGCGGTGAGCGGTAGGTTGCGGGGAAAAGGGACGAGTCGAGGGCGCTCGTAGGCGCCGGCTTTGAATTGGATCCCAGCGCCAGCGGGGCGCGTGGCTGCACACACAAGGGTCTTTCGGTGTCATTTCATACAGACCTAAGTCCCGTCAGAGCCTATTATCGCGCCAGAGGTCACCATGCCACGAGGTTCTACGAAACGGCTGTGCACCCGCATGTCGCAGGTGCTGTACGATCCCGCGACCTGCAGCGCGCGCGCGGCTCCTTGCTGGATCGTCCCTTGCCGTCAAGCATCGAAGCGGCTTTCCCGGCATCGCATGCTCGGTAATCCAACCTTTTCGCTCGTGCTGGCATGAACGCCGCTCGTGAACTGCTCGCAGGATCCGAGCCGGCGGAGTGGGAGCCCGCAAACGCACCCGGAGGTTCGTTGCATTTTCTCGCCCTCGAAATGAGTCTGTCACCGGCCTGGTGCGCCTTCTCCCGGCGATTCGGCCACGCCGACTGTCACGTTGACCGCGGCGGCGGTCTCCTGGTGCCTCCCCGTCGCCAACACGTTTCGCTCGTAACGCGCATCGCGTCGGCCGGCGGCGCATTACGAGCGCTCGGTTCCAGCGCGAATGACCTCTCGTTGCTGACGAGAGTTGCGCTTGTCAAGCTAAAGTCACTGGTTGAGCCGCTTTGAGATCCAAGCGGCCGAAGACTGCGCTGAAAGCCCTGCTCTACACGGGCATGGACTGCTGCAATACGAGATCCCACCCGAAGCCCCCATGTCCAGGAAGAGAAGCCTCATGAAATCGCTCCTTGCAGCGGCGCCCGTTCTCGCCATTCTCATCTGCGCGTTCGGAGGCAGCGCTGACGCGCAGACCCCGGTGCAGACGGGTCCAGCCTCCAATGCCACACCGAGCGGCCACGCGGATTTCGGAGCGCCTCCCTCGGGCGAGATTCCGATTCTATACAACGACCACACGGTGTATTCGAAGCCGGACATTCTGCGGCGACGGCGCGTCCTCGCGGCGTTCATAAAGAATGGCCAGATCTACGTACCTCTGCGGAGCATGTTCGAGCAAATGGGTGCGACCGTCAGCGCTTCCGCCGACGGAAGAACCTTTGTCGCGACAAAGCAAGGCACGAGCGTCTCCGTGCAGTTGGGGTCGAACGTGGTCACGATCGACGGTGAGGCGCGGCTCTTGGATGTACCGCCGGTGCTTTATGATGGCGTCGTATTGGTGCCCATTCGCGTGATTTCGGAAGCACTGGGCGCATACGTTCTCTGGGTTTCAGACAAACGGCTCGTCGTTGTACGTTATATTCCGCCTGTGCCGGTGCCGCCCACCGCGGCTCCAGCGCCTCCGCCCACCGAAGCGCCCGTAGCGCCGCCGGTCAGCGCGCCCCCCGCCCCCACCCCCACTCCCATATCTGTGCAAATGCCGTACGGCGCTTTCATCGAAGCCGCAATCTCGGCGCCCAGAAACTACAATGAATTCTCAGACGGGCAATACTGTCACTCGTATTTGGTCAGCGCCGGGTACGCGTTCAAGGATTCGCGTTTCGCCGTTAAGTTCGATTACCGCCTAGATACCTACGTCACGACCGATAATTTTACGGACGCCCTGAAGAACCAATATACTCGTTTCGCGACGATAGACGGCGGCTACGCGATGACGCCCGTTTTCTTGGCGAGCCAGACCAGCATTGACGAGCGCTTGGAATACCGGATCGCTGCACCACAACTGTACGTCGGCGTCGGGTATCTCGAAACTGACAACAATTACGGATACCCGCAGCTCAACGGTGCCGGCGTTGGAATCGAAAAATTGCCCGAACTGCGCTCGGGGCTTAGTCTTTCCGGATCGGTGTTTTACTACCCGAACGCGAGCGGAAACTACACGGTCACGAGTCCAGCCAGCTCGAATGTCGGCAAGGTTTACGACCAGCAATACCAGATCCTCAAGTACGACGTTGGCGTTTCCCTCGTCTTCGGACGCGTGCCCATCTATCTCTATGGTGGTTACAGCGGCGATAGCTACGTCGCAAAACAGAACGCACCGATCGGCCAGACGCATGCCGGTCCGTATATTGGCCTCGGCGCGAAGCTTTAGGCGATCGGAAGGACACAGCCATGCTCAGGACCCGTTCCCTCGTTCATGCGCTGCTCGGCGCGACAGTGCTCGTAGCGTTCCTGGTAGCATGCGGCGGCGGCGGTTGCGGAAATTGCACCGTGCCCCCCATCCACTCCGCCACGCCCACGCCGACGCCTTCACCCACGCCAACGGCCTCGCCGACGCCGACTCCTAAGCCGACGCCAACGCCATCACCGTCTCCAACGCCGACACCAACACCGACGCCCACGCCGTCGCCCACGCCGTCGCCATCGCCGACGCCCACTCCGTCGCCGACGCCGACTCCGACCCCAAAGCCGACGCCCACTCCATCACCGAAGCCGACGCCTACGCCGACCCCAAAACCGACGCCTACTCCCACGCCAAAACCGACGCCCACTCCAACCCCGAAGCCAACGCCCACGCCAACCCCCAAACCAACGCCCACTCCGACCCCAAAGCCAACGCCCACGCCAACCCCCAAACCAACGCCCACTCCGACTCCAAAGCCAACGCCAACTCCAACCCCAAAACCCACGCCCACACCAAAACCGACGCCTACGCCGACGCCTCGCTCGTGCGATCAGGGTCGCGATGCGATCGTACTCGGACCTGCGCTCGCGCCATTTGCCATCTTGGCCGGCTCAACGATCACGAACGTCGGAGATACCATGGTCACCTATGCTTCAGGCGCCGTGACGCACCATGTCCATGACGACCTCATGGGCGTGTGGCCGGGAACTGCCGTGACCGGGTTCTATCCGCCCGGTACGGACGAGGATGGCCCGAACGCCATTTACGCAGCCGGCTATAACACCAACACTGCCGTCCCAATGGCAGCGCAAGGCGCGTTGACCACCGCCTACAATACCGCCGCCGGCCGAGCGGCGACGCATCTCGTCGCCGGCGACCTCTCCCAAGCTAAGGTCCCTGGTTATCCGACCGGCACCCTGCCTCCCGGAGTTTACAAATCGACGTCAACGCTGGGGATCATTGCTGGAAATCTGACCCTCGACGGCAAGCATAATCCACGCAGCGTGTTTATCTTCCAAGTAGGCTCCTCGTTCACGACCACGTTCAACGGCGGAGCCAGCGGCAACGTGATCCTGGAAAACGGGGCCAGCGCTTGCAATATCTATTGGCAGATCGGCAGCTCAGCAACGCTCGGCGGCGAGACCTTCTATGGAGATATCTTCGCCTATTCCTCGGTCACGCTGAATGCCACAGCCTTCACCGGCCGGGCGTTGGCAGGCGGCAGCTCATTGGGAACCGGCGCCGTCAGCATTCCAGTCGCGAGCGGCTCCCTCATTACAAATCCCGGCGGAAAGTAAGGACGCATCCGCAGGCTCTCGAGGCGCTTGGTCCTACGGGAGTTGGCGCCGGCGAGAGCCTCCTTCGTTTGATTGAAACGCTGCGACGACCCGTTTGGGGGCCCTCGCGAGCCACGCTTCAAGAATCACGTACTTGAGTGTTTTCGTAGATATCTTTCCAAGTCGTATCAGAACTGCCGGATAACCGTTGAAGTGCGGCGTCGTGAAGAACACTTCTGGATCGCTCGCAAGAAGGACGTCTTTCATTTCGAGATCGGCCGTACGGACGCCCAAGATCGGCCCGGTGGGGGCGTTCTTTCCGAGTGCGGCGATGTCTGAAGGTCTCAGCGGCCGCTCCCATGCGAAGAATTTGTCGTTCACGATCCAGGCGAAGGTGCCGCTCGACCTGCTTTGCTCGCTCGTTCCGGGCAGCGCCAGCGCAAGACGGCGCACGTCACGCCAAGAAGCCATGAGCGCCGTTTACGTTGCCGTCGCGCCCTCTGCCTCTTCGAGGGCACCTTCGTCGGCCGCTTGATCGTTGGCGCCTCGCTGTTCGCTATGTCTAGGGGCAACCAGTCGCCAATAAAGCAAATATAAGTTCCGAGTATGGTCGTGGTAGAATCGCAGGTAGCGCAAGGTCAGGACCAGCCCAACGAAACAGGCGATCGAGAATAGTTGCCATCTCGGCACCCCGGGTGGCGCGAAAAGCGCCATTACGGCGATGACGAAACTCGTAAAAGCAACATTCCGCGCGAAGCCGTAGAGCGTCTCGTACGTGCTCAACGCTTTGGCCGCTTTTTCATCCGCGAAGACGGCGCTGAACGCGCAATCAAACGAGGATGAGGCATCGTCCGCAGCTCCCTCTGCGTGCGTGCGGCTCTTGATAAGCGCCCAGAAGCTCTCGGAGAATTGGGGATGGTAAGCAATGTTTATCAACCAGGGAAGCTGGGACCGGTTGAAAATAGTCGCCCTTGGCGAAAGTTCTTTGTTGAAGAACTCGAAAGCCATGTAAGAAGCGGTGTCGATGACGTGGCCGGTCACATACGCGGCGGTCATAAGCGCGATCGCCGCCACCACCACATGTTCCTGAAAGCCGGCGCTGTACTTGAGCCCGAAGAAAATGAAGTCGATGCTCACTAGGAGGAGAAACCCGGGAGCGAGATATGCAAAGAAATCGTAAATGCTAAACGGAGCCTTCATTTGCGGAACCTCGTTGTGACTTGATTGGCGGAGATCCGGCCGGGCTTTGGCCGTTGCCGTCGTTCTCAACGAGCGTGCAAATGTACTGCCCCGAACGGGCATCCTGATATCGCTCTTGCGGCTGGAAGACCCGGACAGGGGGTTCACCGCAAAGCCTCAAGTAACGCTCCATTCTTTGATTTGTCCACGTCGGGTATGGTAGGTGACGGATTGGTTCGCTCGGGACTTCGCAGTGATTTCGCCTCCGCGATAGCTATGTCACCGCGGCTGTCGTTTGAGGTAGCGCGGTCCGCCATCCGAGATTCGGTCGCGCTCGACGCGAGAGACCCATCCTTAGAAGCCGCCGCGCTGCCGAGGCTTTACGAACATGGCGGCCAGGTGCCGGATGCCGTCGTGCTCTTTCACGGGTTTACGAGTTGCCCGCAGCAGTGCGACGAACTCGCAAAGGGTCTTTATGCAAGCGGTTGCAACGTATATGTGCCGCGGCTCCCGCGGCATGGCCTGAAGGACCGGCTGACGAGAACCCTGGCCGGATTGACGGTCGCCGAGCTACAGCATTCCGCGGAAGAAGCACTTCGGGTGACGCGCGGGCTGGGACAGCGTGTCTGCGCTATGGGTTTTTCGCTAGGTGGCACGCTGGCGCTTTGGCTCCAACAGACCCAACCGATCGATCTCGTCGTGCCGATCGCGCCATTGTTGATGCCGATCGGGGTTCCGAGGCGGCTTGGAATGGCCGCCATGCGCCTGCTCTACACGTTGCCGGACATCTATTGGTGGTGGGATTGGCGTCTGCGAGAGAAGTGCTTGCCGGCATACGCGTATCCGGGGTTTCCCACGCACGCTTTGGCGGTCGGCGTTTTCTTGGGAGACGCTATTTTCGTTCGAGCGGAAGAGATGGCACCACTGGGACGGCGCTGCGTTCTTGTGACGAACGAGAACGAGAGCGCCGTCAATAACGGCGTCGGACGGGCGCTCCTGAAACTATGGCGCGCTCGGAGCGCTGATTGCCGCGAAGTCGTCTTGAGGGGGCTCGGCAGTCCACGCCACGATATCATCGACCCAACGACGTTCCCGCAAGGCCGCACCCTGGTGTATCCAAACCTCATCCAGATCGTGCTCGAGGGCACGTTAGGAAGCGTGCGGCCAAGTCCCCGGTAGCTCGATTGGGACTCACTGCGAGACCACGCCGGTGGTGGCATTTTTCTCCATTTAGGGTACATCATCGACGCGATTCCGTTCAGAACTGTCGATCCGAGAGGTGTCATGCGACAAACGAATCTTACAAACGAATCCGCGGCGTATCTTGCTTGCCGCGGAGAACTCAGGCTCGCCGAAATCGAGTCGATGCGCCAGTTTGAGCGCGTCGCCGAGTTGCGCCGCCGCCTTCCTGAGGGCGCCATCGTCGAGGACTATGAGTTCACGGAAGGCCCAGCGGATCTCGACGCGGGGGACGAACCAGTCAAGACCGTGCGTTTGAGTGAGCTATTCAGTGGGTCCGGTCGCGCGCTGGTCGTGTATCAATTGATGTTCGGGAAGAAGCAAACGAGCCCATGCCCGATGTGCACGATGTGGATCGACGGTTACAACGGCGTGGCACATCACCTGGCTCAGAATGTCGACTTCGCGATCGCGGCCGCGGCCGATTTACCGGCTCTGCGGGCTCACGCCCGGTCCCGCGGCTGGAAAAATCTGCGCCTCTTGAGTTGCGCAGATAGCACGTTCAAATATGACATGGCCAGCGAGGATGCCGAGGGCAACCAAGATTCGACCATTTCCGTATTTACTCGCGATTCGAGCGGAACGCTGCGGCATTTCTACACGGGCCACCCGTGGTTGGCTGAGAACATCAATCAGCGTGGAGTCGACCGGCTCACTCCGGTATATAATATGTTGGACCTGACGCCACAAGGACGAGGCGATTGGTTCCCGGACCTTTCCTATCAACGCTCCAACGGTGCGCTTACCAAAGCCACATAGTCGAGGGGGCCGCGGTGATCGCGCTTACTGCGCTCCTGTCGCGCGCTGAACCATGGCGTAGAGCACCGTCATTTGCAGGCCGCTCTTGATTGCGTAGTTCGGGTCGTACTGGTTCGAGTAGCCCCACCAGTCGAAGCAGGCTTGGGGGTTCGTCGGCCCGGGCGCGGACGACGCGATGGTGTCGGGATATACCACGACGATGCGGTTCTTGTCGGCCCACTCGTTGATGCCCGCCTCCGTTACCCATAAGTCGCCGATCAGCGAGGCTTCTTGCAGACACCCATGCAGCGCGAGGACGAATGTGCACAGCGCGCCTTGCGCGCAATCCCTTGGCACAAACACGGAGCCGGTCGGGCTCATCGAGACGTTCGGCGACGCGCCGAACTGCGTCTGGTCGAATGTTAAGAGCTTGCCGGAGAGCGTGCCGTCATTGCGCGGACGCAGCTTCCCCAAGAACATCGAGAGCCAGGTATGGACCGAATCGTAGACGGCGTTGTTTTGCGAGCACGCGATCATATACGGACTTCCCAGAGTGCCGCAGGCGAGTTGCCCGTCGGGCGACTCCCACCCATGCTCTGCCGGAAACGCGTTGTCGAACTGGATGTTCGCCCCGTACTTCGTATACTCGCTGTCGAGATCGGCCATCTCCAGCGGATTGACGACGGTGTCGTTGGTCCCAGACCAAAGATAGACCGGTTGACCCTTCAGGTTCGAAGAGGGGTCGATCGTGCCCAGAGACGATTGCACGTTGAGGTATTCTTCAGACGGTACGAGCGTGCTATGGTACGAGGCTTCACCCGTCGGAAGCGTCTCGCCGCCGCAGTCGGCTAGTGCCTGGACCGCGCCGCCGGCTCCGGCGCACCAGTAGACGCCGCCGGCATAGACCGCAGCACCCTTGAACGTCGCGGAGTGCGCGACATGCATCTGAACGGCCGCGAAACCGCCGGAAGAGATGCCCGCTACGAAGGTCTTCGAGGGATCGATGTTGTAGTGGCCGAGGTGCGTGACGGAGGATCGACCGTCAGCGATCATCTGCGCCCCAGTTGCGGATGCTACGTGGGATGAAGATAGTGCCGAGACCGGGGGCGCGCCCGAGACGCTGGCGCCGCAGCCGCAGAGGAACACGTATATGAGAAAAACCGCAAGCGTCCGGACTACGTTCGCCATGAGATGCTGCCCTCGTCTCGTTTCCCGCCCAGCAGACTGCGGCGTATCTTTGTGGAATCATGCTCACTTGGCGCTTGTCTTGCCGCAAACCTCGATCAGCCCCACGCGTATCCTACGGCAGTTGGTGTGACAGAAGGAGAACAGCCGCGGTATCGGTTAGGACTCTTTCTCAACGTGACATCCTCATACATGGTGTCTGCAATGTCACATTTTCGGCCGTCGTCGAGATCCAGGATCATGTGCATTTTGCCCCGACCGTGTCGACGCAATCGAGGAGTCTCGGTAGCTTCGGTATGCGTGGCCTTTGGGTTGCGCGCTGCGCGGTCTTGCTAAGGCCGCCGCTCGTCTAACCGTGACGTACGATTTGAGCCAAATGCAACGCCGGTTCAAGACGGCGTGGGACGGCGGTGCTAAACTTGTCGGATGCATCGCAAACAGCTTCTCTTAGGCGCGGCCGGCCTTCTCGGCAGCCTCAGCGCCTCATCCAGTGCCACGTTCGCGACATCGGAATCCGCAATTCCACTGCAGCCGCCGGGACACGGACCCGTTCAAGTGGCGTTTGCGGTCGGGCCGGATCTCGTCGCGATCGACTTCTTCGGTCCGTTGACGGCGTTCGCCGGCGCGTGGCTTGGTCCAAGCATGGAAATGGGCAAGCCGCCGCTGTTTAACACGTACTCGGTCGCCGCCACGAAAACGCCGCTCGATCAGGGCGGCTTCTCGATCGTTCCGCAGTACACGTTTGAGAACGCGCCGCAACCACACGTGCTGGTCGTGCCGATGCAGCGACAGCTCCCGGAGACGATCGCGTGGATCCGCAAGGCGAGCGCCGGCACCGACGTAACGATGTCGGTATGCACCGGCGCATTTCTCGTCGCCAAAGCCGGACTCTTCAACGGCCACAGGGCGACGACGCATCACGATGGCTACGACCTGTTTGCGAAGCTATATCCGAAGGTCGACTTGATCCGCGGGCCAAGGTTCGTCGAGAGCGGCATGATGGCATCCTCCGGTGGCGAGTCCTGCGGCATGGATCTTGCACTGCGGGTCATCGAACGCTACTATGGCCTTGGCGCCGCGAAAAACTCCGCGTACTCGATGGAGTACCGCTGCACGCCTCGGCCCAAGGGTCTCAACGACGTCGGCCTAGCCTAGATTGCCGCGCCGGTATGCGCCCGGCGCGACGCCGACGACTCGACTGAACGCGCGCGTCATGTGGCTTTGATCGGAGAATCCGGCGGCATCGGCGATCTCTCCAAGCGGCACGTCACCCTTCGCCAAGAGGCGGCTCACAAGTTGAACGCGCAGCCCGGTCACGTGATCGCCGATCGTCCGGTGGCGAAACCGGCGATAGCCTCGGCACATATGGGCTGGGTGGATGCCAAGCTCGCGCGCCAACTCGCGCAGCGGCAGTCGGCTCTCGAACCGGGCTTGCAGCACCGCGTCGAGGCGCGAAATCCACGGCGGTTCGTCGGCGACGCTGCTTGGGACCGTCGTCAGGTAGCTGCAAAGATCGTAGATGAGCGATTCGACCGTTACCGCGTTGGAGGAATCGCCCGCAAGGTATTCGCGATGCAGGCGCATCAGCAGCCATAGCGGCGTGCCGCCGTGGAGTTCGAACAAGTGCGCCGGCAACGGGCGCAACTCGTCGATCACCTCGTACCACGCGGGCAGAAGCTCGACGAAGAACATGCGACAGCCCGCGGCGTCGATCGCATCTTGATGCGGCGTTAGCCGATCGTGGAAAACCACGGTGTAGGGCTCGTAGCGAATCGCAAAGTCGGCCGCACTCTCAGAATACGACCCTTCGAGCAGGAGGCTGAAGTACGGCGCCTCGTGGGCGTGCTGCGGCACCCTATTGGCCCGTAGGTGCCGGACGTCGGTGAGCAAAGCACCGGCAATCTCGAGCGACTGCGTTTCTCCGGTAAAGGTGCCGGCCTTCCAAACATCCACCACGACCTTGGTTACTCCGGCATCAGGCAAATCCTCGGCAACCGGAGAAAGCCTAGACGGGTACGTGATCCTCTGGCGAGCGACTGCTGCTCATGAAACAAGGATGGATAGCTGGACCCGCCCCCCTACGGGGTTTATAATGAAAGTGGAAGGGCGGGCTAACGCCATTCTTGGGGTGGCGATTCCCCAAAAGGCCCGTTGTCGTACGTAGGTTGCGTGAATAATTTAGCTCGGATGCGTCAATGCCATGGTCAAGAGGGCTCACCGATGCCGTCGGCATTATCTTGGTGGGCGGAGGAGTTAGTGTGACGGCTCTTCTGACGACGGTCATTGGGCTCATCGGCGTGTACATCGCCTTTGCGCTCGCGGCTTCTTGGGTGAACGAGCAGATTGCAACCTATCTGCAACTGCGGTCGAAGACCCTCATCGCTGGAATTCGTGCGATGATCGGGGACGCGGCGACGGCGGACTTTTTTGGCCATCCCCTGATCGCATCTCTTGGAGAAACCCCCGGGCACGACTTTTGGGCATGGCTTCGAACGGTGCTCGGTCTCAAGTACGTCACGCAAGTGCTTCCCAAGCAGACCTCGTCTATACCCCAGCCATCTGTTACTGCGGGGAACGCCGCACAAGGGGCCGGATCGAAGAATCCGCCCTACGTGAGTTCGGATCACTTTGCTGCGGTAATCATCGATCTGCTTCAGGGGAAGGCGCCCGGCGGCACCTCGCTCGCCACGTTCGGCGCGGCAGAAACGGCTGTCGTAGCCGGTCTGAATACGCTTGCCGATCCGGCGGGTCCGTACCGTCCGCTCTACGATTCGCTCATGCCGATCTGGCGCGATGCAAGGGGTGATTACAACCAGTTCACGGAGGCCATAGGCTCGTGGTATGACAGCCATATGGACCGCGTCAGCGGCTGGTACAAGCGCAGCGCCCAGATCATGCTCGCCTACATCGGGCTGATCATCGCCATCGCTTTCAACGTCGACACGGTCCAGATCGTGAAGGAACTGCAGCGCAACACCGCCCTCGCCGGCGCGCTCGCGTCTGCAACGCAAGCCTACTACCAGCGGTACCAGCCCACTCCGTCGACAACCGGTAGTTCTGCGCCCGCCGGCACCGCACCCACGATGAGCACGATGCCCTCGATGACCGTACCCTGTGCGTCGCCGAGCGCTTGCACGTGCGACAGCGGATTCGTGGTCGACAACACGGTCAAGCCGCCGGTCTGCCGGATCGGCGATGCGACGCTGGCCGAACTGCCGATCGGCTGGAACGGCCAACGATGGCGTGATTTTGTCAGGTACCTTGACCCCAACCCTCAAGCTGAATTCCACGAAAAAATCTTCGAGAGCGACCTGTGGCTCAAACTCTTTGGATTGGGAATGACCACCATCGCGATACTCTTGGGTGCCCCTTTCTGGTTCGATCTTCTCGGCACGATCGTTAACGTGCGCTCGGCGGGCGCGAAGCCGCCGGCTGGTAACGGCTCGTGAGCGTCCGGGCCCTCGTCCTGAGCGGCGGCGGAGCCAAGGGCGCCTACGAAGCGGGTGTCATCACCTCGTTATGGCAAATTCAGCCGTTCGACATCGTCGTCGGAACATCGATCGGTGCGATCAATGCATCGCTAACCGCACAGCACGACATCGCCGCGCTCAAGACGATGTGGAGCACGATTGCGGGCCGTAATGTGATCCAGCCGCAGCCGACGGTCAAACACGTTGAAGAGTTCCTGCAGGCGTTCTCCGACTGGCAGAGTCTCCCAACGGTGGCAAAGGTCAGCCACACTCCGGGCCTCGTGCTGCTCTGGATGAAAATCGGCTCGAAGACCGCCCTGTTCTCGCTTCTAGGAGCATTCAACGAAGCACCGATCGAAGCGCTCCTCAAGCAGTTCGCAAACTATAACAATCTTCGCAGCACGCTGATCGTAAGCGCAACCGACATCACCAAGCGAACTGCAACCGCCTTCTATGCTTTCGTCGGGCGGACGGCGTCGAATGTGGTTACGTTTCGAACTGCAGCAAAGCTCGAGACGCAGGCGCTTTCCCAGCTCAACTATGTGGAGGTCCTTGAAGCATCGGCGGCAATCCCCGCCGTTTTTACGCCGATCCAGATGAACCTGGGTGCTCCGCCTCCCAAATTCTTCGTCGATGGAGGCGTGGCGAACAATACTCCGATATCGTTGGCGGTAGCGGCAGGAGCCGACGATATCACGGTCGTTTTTCTCGACCCGCTGTCGAACGATGCGCCGTCACCGCCGCCACGAAACCTTATCGATATCGCTTTTGCCTGTTACGACGTGATGCAGCAGAAAATTCTCGAGGACGACTTCAATCTTGCCTCACTAACCAATGTCGCGCTCGACAATCATGCGGCAGCGCCGAGGGCGGTCCAGGAGCGCCTAGCGGGCAAACGGCAAGTCGCTCTCCGTTACGTCCGGCCGGGCAAAGCTCTGCCGGTTTCGGTACTCGATTTCAGCGACCAGTCGAAGCTCAACGCGGCCTTCGCCCAGGGCCTCGCGGATGGTCAGCACCCTCAAGCATTCGAGTAACCCTCCCACCGAGGCCGTCTGGTTACGTTTAGGCCCGAGCGCAGGCTGCGGCGCGCCCGAGAAGGAGATTGCGGACGGGGACGTTGTGGGCGAGCGATGCTGCGCGCTCGAACTCGGCGCGAGCTTCGCTCGGGAGGCCGAGCTTTTCGAGGAGGTCGCCGCGAACGCTCGGCAGCAAGTAGTACGCCGTTAGCGCCGGCTCCGACGCGAGCGCATCGACAAGTTCGAGGCCGGCGGCGGGTCCGTACGCCATGCCGATCGCAACGGCTCTATTGAGGTGCACGACCGGCGTCGGGAGGAGTACCGCAAGTGCGTCGTAGAGTGCGGCGATGCGCGTCCAGTCGGTTTCGGCTGCCGTGCGCGCGCGCGCGTGGCATGCGGCGATCGCGGCTTGCAGCGCGTACGGCCCGAGGCTCTTAGACGATTTCTCGGCGCGCGCGAGCGCGGCCAGGCCGCGACCGATGAGCAGGTGGTCCCACTGGCCGCGATCCTGGTCGAGAAGAAGAATGGGCTCGCCGCTCGGGCCGATGCGCGCCTTCAGGCGCGAGGCCTGCAGCTCCATGAGCGCGACGAGGCCGTGCACTTCCGGCTCAGTGGGCACGAGTTCGGCAACCACGCGGCCCAGGCGCATTGCATCCTCGCACAGCGCCGGCCTCACGACGTCCTCGCCGGTCGTCGCTGAATACCCCTCGTTGAAGATGAGGTAGATGACTTCGAGCACCGACGAGAGGCGTTCGGTGCGTTCTTGCCTGCTCGGAACTTCGAATGGGACGCGCGCTTCGCGAAGCGTTCGTTTGGCGCGCACGATCCGTTGGGCGATCGCCGGTTCGCCCACGAGAAACGCCCGCGCGATCTCGGCGGTCGTCAGCCCGCCGAGCAGGCGCAAGGTCAGCGCGACCCGCGCTTCCACGGTGAGGAGCGGATGGCACGCGATGAAGATAAGGCGCAACAGGTCGTCGCCGATGTCGTCGTCGAGCGCGTCGAGAGCGACGTCTTCGGCGGCGAGCAGTGCGCCGTTGCGGGCGATCTCGTCGTGCTTGCGCTCGAGCCGGTCCTCGCGCCGGAACCGGTCGATCGCGCGCCGTTTGGCGATTGCCATAAGCCACGCGCCGGGGTTGCGCGGGATGCCCGTCTCCGGCCACTGGTCGAGCGCGGAGACGAAAGCATCCTGCGCGAGGTCCTCGGCGACTCCGACGTCGCGCACCATCCGCGCGAGCCCGGCGATCAACTTCGGCGACTCGATCCGCCAGATGGCGTCGAGCGTCCGATGCGCGTCGAGGTGGTTTTCCGTCAACTCTGCGACCGCTCGGCCGTCAGTCGCACCGCAAGGCGTTCTTGCTCTTCGAACATCTGCGTGAGTTCGGGGCTGAAGTCCCCCACCTCGTAAACTTGACGGATCTCGACCTGTTCGCCCTCCTCGAACGGGCAGCGCAAGAACCATTCGATCGCCTCTTCTTTGGACTTGACCGATAGCAACCAGAAGCCTCCGACCAGCTCCTTGGTCTCGGCGAACGGTCCGTCGATGACGGTCGGCTTAGGCCCGGAGAAGGTGATTCGCGCGCCCTTAGCGCTCGGGTGCAGACCCTCGGCCTCGAGGAGCGCGCCGGCCCGCGCGAGTTCTTCGTTAAACTTGAGCATCTCGGCGACTCGCTCGGTCTCGGGCATGCGCCCCGCCTCGCTCTTCTCGGTCGCCTTGACGATAGCCATGAATCGCATCTGGTGTCTCTCCTTCGTCGGTGGGATTCTACGGACACGTCGAACGAGCCGCGCCAAAATCGACACGACCGCCGAGCTTGCCGCTTGCCCTGCGCGCTATTCCTTGACCATGCGCACGACGGGAACGGTCTCACCGTTCGCGAGCAGCACCCCAATCCGGTCGACCTCCTTGTAGCCGCGCCGCTCGTAGAGACGGGCGCCCGTCATTGTCGCACCCAGCTCGAACCGCCGAAAGCCCGCGGCGCGCGCCGCATTCTCGCACCTTTCCAGAAGGAGGGTGCCCAAGCCGCGGCGCGCCCTGTCGGGGTGGACGAAGAATGCGCGGATCTTGGCCGCATCGACGGCGGGGTCGAGCAAGTCGTACTCGCGGTGCGTCCATCGGTCACCGCCGAAGAGCGTCTTGCGTCTGCTCCAGCCACCGCAGGCGACGATCTCGATCTCGGTCTCGCTCGCGCTCTCGCTCTCGACCACGAGATACGTCCCGTCGTCGATCAGGGTCGTGTCGACGCCGAAGATGGTCGCAAGCGCACCTTCGATCTGCGGCTCGGTATAATCGTGGCGCTGCAGCCCGCGCACCGAGCGTTCGATCAGCTCCGACAGGCGTGGGATGTCGGCGCGCGTCGCCGGCCGAACGCGAGCCACGTCCTCGCCGGAGCCGGCGGGGCGACTCGTTCGTTCGGGATCCACCATCGGAGCGTATGCGCTAGCGGGCGAGCGCGTACCGGCGGTCCGCTACGACCACGCGGCTGTTCGTGTCGCGGGTCAGGCCGCCGGCGCGCAACGCCTCGATGATCCGATGGAGATCGGCTTGATCGCGTGCGATCACCTCGAGCAGCCAATCGTACCTTCCGGTCGTCGTGAGCGCGCGGATGACGCCCGGCGTCGCCGCGGCGCGTGCTTCGAACTGCGTGGCGGTCGTCGTCGATTCCATCTTCACTTCGATTAACGCGCTCAGAGACAACCCAAGTGCGGCAGGATCGATCTGCGCGACGATTCCGCGGATGAACCCGCGCTCTTTCAAGCGCCTGACGCGCTCGGACGTGGCGTTCGGGCTCAAGCCGATGCGCTCGGCGAGCTCGGTGTATGGGATACGCCCGTCTTTCTCCAACAGGCGGAGGATATCGCGGTCAACCCGGTCCATCGCTGCGAAAACTTCTGCAATATTCCAAACCAACCTTCTGAAAACAGTGTGCGCGAAGGCTGGTTTTGCGCTAAGCTCAGACGTATGGTTTACGCAGTTCTCCTCGCCGCCGTTACGCTAACGCCCGGGCAGGTCGATTCAGTGATTTCGGGCGCCGAACGAGCATTTCACGCCTACGTTTTTCCCGACGTCGCCAGACGAGCTGTCGCGCTGCTCGAACAAAGAGAGTCGGGGTATCGCGCGATCGGCGATCCGAAAGCACTCGCCGCGAACGTCAACGCGGACCTTCTTACGGTGACGCACGACAAGCACGTGCGGCTGATGTACCCCTTCGATCCGGCGATGGTCGAAATGGGGACCCCGGACGACGCCGAGCAAGCGCGTTATGAGGCATCCGAGAACTATTTCTTCAAAACGGTGCAACGGCTGCCGGGCAATGTCGGCTACTTAGATTTCCGGCAGTTCTCGGGCGAGGCCGGAGCCGCCCGCGCGGTCTACTCGGCGATGGCCTTCCTCGCCGACACGAACGCCCTCATCATCGATTTACGAAAGAACGGCGGCGGCGATCCGCGCTTGGCGCAAACGCTGGAGGGATACTTTTTCGCCGAGCCACAGCAAATAACGTCACTCGTCGTGCGCGATCCGAAGACCGGGACGACCAGCGAACAACAGCAGTATACCGCTCCGAACGTACCAGGGGCCCTCTACCTCAACAAACCCGTCTATTTGCTCACGAGCCGCTGGACGTTCTCGTGCGCAGAGCAATTCACGTACGACCTGCATAACCTCAAGCGCGTCACGATCGTCGGCGAGACGACCGGCGGAGGCGCCAATCCGGGTGGATTCGAGCCACTCCCCGATCAGTTTGCGATCTTCATTCCGAACGGCCGCGCCTACAGTCCGGTAACGAAGACGAACTGGGAAGGTACCGGGATCGCACCCGACGTCGCCACAAGCGCGAACGACGCGCTGTCGAGTGCATACGTGTTGGCGCTTCAATCGATCAAGCGCACAGACAAGAGCGGTCGTGAATTACGAGAAATCGACGAAGCTCGAGCGGATCCTGCCAAGGCCCTCGAGTCGTCATTGTCCGAACAGCGCTGAAAGAAAGCCGCCTGGCCGATGTCGCCGCTGCCTGACGGCTACTCCGACCTCGCTACCGGCAAAGTCGCAAACGTCCAGACGTCTCTCGAAATGTTCGGAAGGCCGCTGTTGCGCGCGGAGATGTTTGACTCGCCCCTCGTTCTCGTCCGGGCGAAGCCGGTGGACCTTGGCTGGTATCGCGCTCTGTTCCGCCGGATCGGGGAACCCTATCTGTGGTTCTCGCGCCTCGTCATGCTGGATGATGAACTTGCGCGCATCGTTGGCGATGAACGAGTCGAGGTATACTCCGTCCGGTCTGATGGCGAAGACATCGGCTTGGTGGAGCTCGACTTCCGTCAGCCGTATGAATGCGAACTGTCGTTCTTCGGCACGACCGAGAAGGCGATCGGAACCGGCACCGGCCGATGGATGATGAATCGCGCCATCGAGCGCGCCTGGTCGATGCCGATCCGCCGGTTCTGGGTGCACACGTGCACGCTCGATCACACGGCCGCTCTGTCGTTCTACATCCGTTCGGGCTTCGTGCCGTTCAAGCGGCAAATCGAAGTGTTCGACGACCCACGGCTGACCGGGGTGCTTTCGTCGTCGGCAGGACCTGACGTTCCGATCATCGGGGTTCAAGGTGCCAGTTCGAATACGGCCGCCCCTTCGCTGCAACGCTCGGTGACCCCGTAGAGCTTCCCCCCGCGCGCGGTTTGACGCGTAGCTCGACAGCGTCAGTCTGCAAACGGTAACGTTGCGGCGCTAACGCGAGCATGGAAGATTGGCCTTTCCACGGCCAGAGGAGCGCAGAGTAGGTGCGCGAAGCGACGTTGGAGGCGAAGCAGCTTTCGCGCACTGGAGAAATGAATGATTTTCGGGCTTACGTTGCTCGCGGCTCTGGCCGTTCCGCTTGCCGCAAATGACCTCGTGCAGCAGCGGACGTTGACACAACACGTGCCCGACGTCGTGGCGCGCGGAACGGCAGCGCGCGTCGGCGAGCTGCCGGCGCGGCAGATGATGGAACTGACCATCTCGCTCCCGTCGCGAAACGAGGCCGAGCTTCAGTCGCTTCTGGCCGCGATGAACGACCCCGCGAGTCCGCTCTACCGCCATTTTCTCAGCGTCTCACAATTCACGGCGCGCTACGGGCCCTCCCAGTCGGACTATCGGTCGTTGCTAGGGTTTGCCCTCGCTCACCATCTGCGTCCGCATGCCCTCGTCGCGAACCGGCGCGTGCTCGACGTACAGGGAACGGTGGCGGACGTTGAACGAGCCTTCGACGTCAGGATGGGACTCTATCGCCATCCGACGGAACCACGCTCGTTCTACGCGCCTGACCGGGAGCCGACGCTGGCTCTGGGCGTACCCGTGCTGCACATCTCGGGCCTGGACGACTACGTGCAGCCCGTCGCTCGCGTCGAGCGCGGCTCGCAAGCAGAAGGAATCGAGAAGATCCACACGGGCTCGGGGCCGCAGGGGAACTTCGTTGGAAGCGACATCCGCGCGGCGTACTACGGGGGCACGGCGCTGGCTGGTACCGGCGAATCCCTAGGATTGTTCGAATATCGCGGCTACAATATCGCCGACGTGGAAAACTATTTCGCACAGGTTGGTCAGGAGAACGACGTTCCCATCGTCGGCGAGTCCGTGAACGGCGCGGACCTGAAATGCACCGGCAAGTGCGATGACTCCGAGCAAGTCCTCGATATGGAGGAGGCGCTCTCGATGGCGCCCAGTCTCACGCAACTCGTCGTCTACGTCGGCCACAACGACGTCTCGATCATCAATCAGATGGCGAGCGATGGGACGAGCAAGCAACTGAGCTGCTCTTGGGGGTGGGGACCGGATCCGACGGCACTCGATCCGATCTTCGAAGAACTCGCGGCACAAGGCCAGAGTTTCTTCGTTGCGACCGGCGACGATGGCTTCAGGCTCAAGAAAGGCGTCGTCTGGCCCGCCGACGATCAACTCGTGACGGCAGTCGGGGGAACCGACCTGACGACGCACGGTCCGGGCGGTCCCTGGCGAAGCGAGAGAGGCTGGAAATTCAGTGGCGGCGGCCCGTCGCCCGATGGAATCCCGATCCCGAAGTACCAAGTGCCGTTCATCACCGCGCAGAACGGCGGCTCGACGACGCTGCGAAACGTGCCGGATATTGCCGGCGATGCGGATACGGACAACTTCAGTTGTTTCGACGGCCGCTGTTACACGCACGTCGGTGGAACGAGCTTTGCCGCGCCGCTATGGGCCGGGTTCATGGCCCTAGCCAATCAATATGCCGCAGCAACGGAGCGGCCTCCTATCGGTTTCCTGAACCCCGCATTGTACAGGATCGGTTCTGCGTCAGACTATTCCCAGCTCTTTCACGACGAGGTCGTGGGCTACAACGGAAAGTATTCGGCGGAAACCGGATTCGATCTCGTTACGGGATTCGGCTCACCGAACGGCGACGCGCTCATCAGGGCACTGGCCCTCGGGCGCTAGCGGTCCAAAGCGAGGCGCTGCCTCTACTCAGTTCACCAGGCGACGAGGTGCGGTGGCGCGTAGAGCTTAGCCCGGGCTTCGCGAATGAGGTAGTCGATGGAGGATGTCGGCCGGTCGGCGTTCGGCACGCTCCTCCGGCAGTTCCGAATAGAGGCGGGTCTGTCGCAGGAGGCCTTAGCCGAACGCGCTCGGATGAGCGTGGTCACGGTCGGCGCTCTGGAACGCGGCGCGCGCCGCTCGCCTTATCGCGATACCGTCGCGCTGCTGGCCGAGGCCCTGGCGCTAGGACCCGAGCAGCGAAGACGTTTGGAGTCAGCGGCGGCTCGCACGCAACGCCCCAGGCTCGGTCCGCTCGATTCGGCCGGTGCCGGAGACGCCGCATCCGACGAGCGGCTGGAACCGAATAACCTCCCGCTTCAACTGACGAATTTCGTCGGGCGCGAGGCGGAACTGGCCGAGCTCGGGGCGCTGCTCACAACGAGCCGCCTGGTCACGATCGTCGGCGCAGGCGGCATCGGTAAGACGCGAACCGCATTGCAACTTGCGGCGGGCGCGCTCGGTGGAGCGTTCGAGGGCGTGTGGGTCGTGGAACTGGCGCCGCTGGCGGATGCGGCGCTGGTCGCCAGTGCGATCGCGTCGGCACTCCACGTCGCGGAGCAAACGGAGCGTCCCGTACTTGAGACGCTGTTGCAGTATCTCAAGCGCCGCCGAATGCTGGTCGTGCTCGATAACTGCGAGCACGTCATCGCCGAGGCGGCACGCGTTGCCGAGGCGATCCTGCGCAGCTGTCCCGACGTTCGGTTGGTCGCAACCAGCCGCGAGGCGCTGCGCGTCGGGGGCGAACGAACGTACCGGTTGCCCCCGCTGGCTGTCCCGCCGGATCGCGCCGTGATGGCCCGAGAAGAAGCGCTGCGTTATGGCGCGGTGACACTATTCGCTGAACGGGCCGCGGCGTCGGATAGGCGCTTTCGGCTGAGCGACGAGAGCGCACCGGTGGTGGGCGAGATTTGTCGCCGGCTCGACGGCATTGCGTTCGCAATCGAACTTGCGGCGGCGCGCGTAAGCGTGCTCGCACCGCGAACGCTCGCGCAAAAGCTCGACGAGCGTTTCGGTCTGCTGACGGGAGGAAGCCGAACCGCACTGCCACGCCAGCAAACGATGTGGGCGCTGATCGACTGGAGCTACGACCTTCTTCGAGAGAAGGAGCAGCTGCTGTTTCGGCGTCTATCGGTTTTTGTTAACGGCTGGACGCCCGAGGCGGCCGACGAAGTCTGCTCCGGCCCAGCACCGGGCGCCGAGCGGAACGTGCTCGAGCCCTCGGAGATATTCGCCTTGCTGTGCGCCTTGGTCGACAAATCGCTCGTGGTGGCCGAGCCCTCGGGCGGCGACGAGCGCTACCGGCTGCTCGAGTCGACGCGCGAGTACGCACGCCAGCGTCTGGTAGAAAGCGGCGAGGCCGAAGCGGTCGCGCGACGCCATGCGACTTGGTGTCTTTCGTTCGCCGAGCGCAGCAAGAGCGCGCTCGAAACGATGGCCGACCTCGAATGGCTCGCGAGCGTCGAGGTAGAGCTGGACAACGTGCGCGCTGCGCTCGACTGGAGCATGGCGCATGGCCACGATCTCGATCTTGGGGCGGCGATTGCCGCGACACTTGGCGGATACTGGACGATCCGTCAGCCGCGGGAAGGCCGCAAGTGGCTCGAAGCTGCGTCCACCTACGCCGACGCGGCACGGAAGCCCGAGCTGGCAGCCGCGGTGACGTTGGCCTTGGTCGGAGTCTTGCCGCTGGGCGTCGAGCGGAGACGGTGTGCGGAGCAAGCGGTTGCGGCATATCGCGCTTCGCCGGACGAGCGTGAGTTCGCGCGCGCTCTGCGTCTCTACGGCAACGCGTTGATCTTTGCCGGGGAGCTCGACGATGGTGAGGCGGCTCTGCAAGAGGCGCTCGCGATTTGCCGCCGGCTCGGCGACGAGAGGCGCGTCGTCGCCACGCTGAATTCGCTCGGCACGGCGCGGCGATTGCGTGGCGACCTCGACGGCGCCCGCGACCTTCTGCGACACGCACTCGAGTTGTGTTTCATCCGCGACGGCGACGACGGCGCCGATGGCAGCGATAGCCGGCCTGACTCCCATTCTTTCAGAAATCTCGTAAGGTCCGAATTCGCCCTCGGCGACGTCTTATTGACCAACTTGGCGGAGCTTGAGTTCGCGCTCGGCGATTTCGAACGCGCCGTCGAACTCGCCAAACAAGCGCGCGGTTTAGTTCGCCATCTCAAGAACCGGGACGAAGCAACGCCGACGGACTCGAATCTCGCGGCGTACTCGATTGCCGCCGGCCGGCTCGATGAAGCCGCAACCTACGCACGCGAGGCGGTCGAGCAGCGCGACGGGCAGCACCCGTTCGGCCTCGTCGTCGCGCTCGAACATCTGGCCGTCATCGCGGGACTATCCGGCGAAGCCGAGCGAGCCGCAAAGCTGCTCGGCTATACGGATGCCCGGCTGCGCTCGATGGGTCTAGCGCGGCAGCCGACCGAAGGCGTTGGATACGAACGACTCCGCGCGGTGCTCGCGACTCATTTGGCGGCGAATGAGTGCGACCGCCGCATGGCGGACGGCGCAGCGCTAAGCGAGGAGCAAGCGATAGAGCTCGCACTGAGCCCAATAAACGCGCGTTATCTGTAAGACGTCGGCCGAGCCGAGGCCTAGCATCTCGACCGCTTTCAGTCTTGGGGTCGGTTGCCTCCCTCTAGCTCTAAGATAGACTGCCGAAAGTGCTGCATAAGGACGGTATGAACGCCACGCTGCCCGTCGCGAAGCATATTTGGCTTAGGCCAGCCCCTTGAGCCGTACCTTTTCGCCCCCCGTTCACACGTCTTCTACGCAGGAGGACGATCGCCATGACATCGATACGAGGCAAGACCGCAGTCGTTATCGGAGCCAGCTCCGGCGTCGGCCGGGCCACCGTGAAGGCTCTGATTGCAGAAGAAGCTCACGTTATTGCCATCGCACGAGGCGGCGAAGCGCTCGACGCTCTGCGCGCCGAAGTGGCGACGCCCGTGCAAACGCTGCAAGCCGATGCGACCGATGCGTTGGGCGCGGAGCACTTGCTGCGCGAGTTCCGGCCGGAATTCGTCGTCCTTGCAGCCGGCGCTCGCCCGCGCATGGCACCACTCGAAGAGCAGACTTGGGAATCCTTTTCAGAGCCGTGGAACGCCGACACGCAAGCGGCGTTTCATTTGCTCAAGGGTTCGGTCACCATGCCGCTATCACCGGGTAGCACGGTCGTCGTCGTGTCGAGCGGCGCGGCCATCGACGGATCGCCGCTGTCCGGAGGATACGCCGGCGCCAAGCGCATGCAGTGGTTGCTCGCGAACTATGCCCAGCAACTTTCGGACAAGAAAAAGCTGGGAATCCGTTTTCTTGCCGTCGTACCTCATCAACTTATCGAAGGCACGGAAATCGGGAACGGTGCGGCCGCGGCTTACGGCGCGTCGCAGGGTATTTCGGGAGCGGAGTTCATGAAACGTTTCAAAGTACCGCTCGACGCGGACAAGGTAGGCGCCGCGATCGTCGGCGCCTTGCGAGGAGACGTTGCGCAAGGCGTTACAGCGATCGAGGTGACCGGGCAAGGCGTGGAGCCGCTCGGCTGACGATGCAAGACGACACGCTTGCGCTGTTGCCGGCGATGGCCGAAGCGCGGGACCGCTTCATGCAACTCGTTGACGAGGTGCGCCCCGAGCTTCATCGCTATTGCGCTCGCATGACCGGGTCCGTCTTCGACGGCGAGGACGTCGTCCAAGATACGCTCGCGAAGGCTTATTACGCCCTCGGTCAGATGAGGGAGCCACCAAACTTGAAACCGTGGCTCTTCCGCATCGCGCACAACGCTGCTATGGATTTTCTGCGACGCTATGAAAGAAAGAACGTGGATGTCGTTCGCGACCTCCCCGATCGCGCCGAACTCGAGGAGGTCGGCGTCGATCCGGCACTCGTCGAAGCGGCCCTGACGGTTTTCGTCGAACTGCCGCCTGCGCAACGGGGCGCCATCATTCTCAAGGACGTCCTCGGGCACTCGCTGGAAGAGGTAGCGGTGACGATGGAAACGTCCGTCGGCGCGGTCAAATCGGCGCTGTTCCGGGCGCGCGCCAACGTCGCTAGAGCGGCGCCCTCCGCGATTTCGCAACGCGCACGATCCGCTAGTGCGCAGGAACGAGCGAACCTCGGGCGATACGTGGATCTCTTCAACGATCGCAATTGGGTCGGTCTTCGTGCATTGCTCGGCGAGGAGTCGCGACTCGATCAGGTGTCGCTCGTGCAGCGGCGGGTCGCCGACGCGGGGTACTTCGATCGCTACGCCGAGATCCTCAAGAGCGAAGACATCCGCGCGGAGGCGGGCTTCGTCGACGGCGTTCCCGCTATTGCGATGTTTCGCCCCTCATCAAGCTCGGTGCCGGCGTATTTCGCACTGCTGGAATGGACGGGCGGCCGGATTTCGCTGATTCGCGATTTCCGCTACGTGACGTACATTGCGAGCGACGCGCGCTTTCGCCCGTATCTTTAGCTCGCGCTCGATCGTCTTCATAGCGGGAGACACAAATCGCCACGATCTCATTACGAGGGAAGACTGCAATGAAAACGCCACCGATCGTTTCGGCGCAAGAATGGGAAGCTGCTCGCGAGCAGCTGCTCGTCAAAGAGAAAGCCCTGACACGCACCCGTGATGCACTGGCCGCCGAGCGCCGTCGGATGCCGTGGGTCGCCGTGGAGACGACCTACGAGTTCGACGGACCCAACGGAAAGGTGAGCCTGCTCGACCTCTTCGAAGGCCGCCGGCAGCTAATCGTGTACCGCGCTTTCCTCGAGCCCGGCGTGTTCGGCTGGCCCGAACACGCTTGCCGCGGTTGCTCCTTGGGGGCCGATCAGGTCGCCAACCTCGCCCACCTGAACGCGCGCGACACTACGCTCGCGTACGTCTCGCGTGCCCCGCAGCCCGACATCACGCGCGTCAAGGCGCGGATGGGTTGGGAGATGCCGTGGTACACCATCACCGACAGCTTCGATGCCGACTTCGGCGTAGACGAATGGCACGGCCACAACGTATTCTTCCGCGACGGCGACCGCGTATTTCGCACGTATTTTATTAACAGCCGCGGCGATGAGGCGATGGGGTCGACCTGGAGCTACCTCGACGCGACGCCACTGGGGCGCCAGGAAGAGTGGGAGGACTCGCCCGAGGGTTACCCCCAGAGCCCGCCTTACGAGTGGTGGAACTGGCACGACGAGTACGGCGCCGCCGATGCTACGCCCGACCCGAAGTGGGTCGAAGTCGTCGGGAGCGCGCAGACGACTTTGGCAGGAAGCGCAACCGACCGGTGAGGTGACGTAGACATGATCCTAATCGCTCATATCGCAGGCATGCCGGTCGAGGAGCTACTGGTGCCATTGGCGAGCGGGGCTGGGGCTGGAGTGCTGCTGCTCGCCCGTGCCTGGATGATTTCGCGCCTGCGACGCTGACCGGACCCTTCCACCCGGTTAGTCATGTGCGAGTGTTTTCTTAGCGAAATGTGCGCAACCCCTCGGGCGATAATAAAAAGTTAATGTTTTGCGCCGGAGCGGATGCGGGATGAGATTCACGCATGGAATCCGCATCGCGCTTTTCGTCGGCCCGATTCTCTGAGATCGAACACGATAAGGTCAGCAAGGCCCAGTGGGCCATCGTGTTCATCTCAGGCATGGGTTTTTTCACTGATGCCTACGATCTGTTCATCATCGGCGTAGTCCTCAAGCTGCTCAAGTCGGAGTGGCATATCAGCTCCGTCGAAACAGCAATCGTCGGCGCGACGGCGCTGGTTTCGGCGGCGATCGGTTCGTTTGTATTTGGTCGGGTCGCCGACGTTTTCGGACGGAAGTACATCTACGGGTTCGAGGTGCTCGTGCTCGGCGCCGGAGCTATAGCATCGGCCTTCTCGCCAAACATTTGGTGGCTTGTCGCCTTCCGGTTTATCCTGGGCCTAGGCATCGGCGGAGACTACCCGGTGAGCGCGACGATCGCGAGCGAATTCGCCGGCAAGAAAACGCGAGGGCTCATGATCTCGAGCGTCTTCGCGATGCAGGGCATCGGCCTGATCATCGGCCCACTGCTCGCGATTGCACTGATCGCGGCCGGCATCAAGCAAGATCTCGTATGGCGCATCTTGCTCGCCGCGGGCGCGATCCCCCCGCTTGCGGTCTTTTGGGCACGGCGCCATCTGAAGGAGACGCCGCGCTTCCAGCAGCTTTCGGAAGGCCAGTCCGACCAGTTGCATGACAAGGTCCGGAAAATAGGCTTTGTGCAGGCGCTGCGGGATGCGTTCGGCAAAGATCCAGAACTGCTGAAGTGGCTCGTCGGTGCTTCGGCCTGCTGGTTCTTCCTCGACCTCGCCTACTACGGGAACACCATTTCAAACCAGGAGTTCGTTACCGCCGTTAGCCCGCACGCGAGCCAGACGCACGACCTGTTTCTATCCCTGATGGTGTTTGCGTTTGCAGCGTTTCCCGGGTATCTCCTATCGATCTTCGGCATGGACCGGTGGGGCCGTAAGACGATTCAAGTGCTTGGCTTCACGATGATGGCGGCAAGCTTCATCGGGATCGCATTCCTCGGGGACGCGAAGGCCATCGTTGTCCCATTCGCAATTCTGTATTGCATAAATTACTTTTTCACGGAGTTCGGACCGAATACCACGACGTTCGTCTTGCCGGCAGAGATCTTTCCGGCGAGCGTACGGACAACGAGCCACGGTATCGCGGCTACGGTGGGCAAGCTTGGCGCGGCGGTCGGAACCTTTAGTTTCCCGCTGCTGCAGGCGCACTTCGGGTTGCCCGGACCGATGTGGATCGCGGGCCTTTCGTCGCTCGTCGGGCTTGGATTGACGTGGGCGTTGCTGCCCGAGCCGAAGGGACTCGATCTCGAGGAAGCCTCCCGAGACGACGCTTTCTCCAACGGCGGCGGCCGGAGCCGGCCGCCGCTTAGCCCGATAGCCGCTCCCGCAGGTGCATGACCTGGGGAGTCGACCGCCCTGGCGTTTTCCAGTCAGCCGCAATCAAAGAGGCGGGCTACCGATTCCACGCAAGCGCTTCATCGCGTACATCGCCTGGTCCGCCCGACCGAGGGCATCGATGACATTCTCGCCGCGGGTAGCCAAGTAAAGGCCTACGCTGGCGCCGATTCTTACAAGAACACCATGGATGAGGTGCGGTTCGCTCAGTGCCTCCGTGATTCGCCGGGCCAACGCTGCTAAGTTCGTGGCCGTAATCCGGGGTGACAGCACGGCAAATTCGTCTCCTCCGAGCCTGGCAATCGTATCGTGCGGCCGGGTCACCGCTCTCATACGCGCCGCCACGGCCTGAAGCACCTCATCGCCGGCGGCATGGCCGTAGATGTCATTTATGGGCTTGAAGTCGTCCAGGTCGATAAACAGCAGTCCGACGTCGGCCGCTGCTTTTCTTCGAGACTGTGGCGCCTTCAACGCCGCGGTCACGCGCTCGGCAAAGAGGAAGCGGTTGGGGAGTTCGGTCAATGAATCTTCCGAAGCCCTGCGTTCGAGATTTCGTTCCGCGATTTTTCGCCGGCTGACGTTCGTGTGAGAGACGAGCGCTCCCGCTGGTTCGCCGATGATCTGCGTGATGCGAAGCACAAACCAGCGTTCCACCGCGTGCGACGAACACTCGTACTCCATGGTGTACTCGACTGCTCCGCCCGCAAAGACCGTACGCAGGCCGGCCTCGACCTCAGTTGCATCTAGACAACCGGACGCTGCCGCTCGCCTGCAAACGTCGAGGTAGTTCATCCCGGGCCCGGTGCGCTCAGGAGTTCCACCGTTGGCAGCCGCGAACGTAAGCCACGCTCGATTCACCGCAAGAATCGTGCCGTCGGTAGCCAAAACCGCGGTCGCGTTTGGGATGGCGTCGAGCAATGCGCCGCCATCAAAAGGGTAGACACTGCGGGTCACAGCGCGCTCCTTCGATCTTTGAAAACACCGATGATCCAACGTCGCCCAGTCGGCGATTGCTCTAACGAACCGGCCGGACTCGCGCTCGACACCTCACAAAAGCGACAAGTGCCATAGACACTTGCTCCTTGCCGGGCGCGCTATTGAGCTCGAAGTCCCACTTACCGATCGTTTTTCGAGCCGCTGCTCCTCAGTTCCGCTCGCTTGGCCCCCGCGCGACGAGTCAGGCGGCCCGCGTACCCGGTGAGTAAGCAACAGGATCGCAACGGCCATTGGCTGATACGGCGCGGAATCCGCGCGGTATCAGCGCCTGGTTGCCACTTCCCCGGATGCGCGACGAAAGAGATTTCTAGAGGTCGTATCCTAACTGGGAGCGGATGTACTTAAAGCTATACGGTAACGTCGGCTGCGAGCGAGGATCGCTTGGAAGAAACGCGTCGGCGAATCGTAGATCATTTGCGCTCTGTAGCCCTGCCCCGCGCTAGCCCGATCGACCGGGCCCTGCGTGAGCGCCGTAACGTACAGCGGGTCGGCCGCGAGTCCGTAGGTGTACGGCGAAGCGACGCCGCCATAGGCGACGCGATACAGTCCGCTGCCGATGCTTTGGATGTCGGGAGTTGCGTTCTGTTGGCGGCCAGTCGACAGTCTTGCCTCGGTAGCAGAGAGGACGTCCGGGACGCGCATACCCGGCGCGGTTCCATCACCGCTCGCGTCTCTCTTCGGAATGCCCGTCTTATAGCGCGTATCGAGCTCTTCGAGGTGCAGAATCAACCGATCGGCGGCGGCCGGAAATCGCAGTTCACAGGGTTCGACTTGAGGGCTACTCGATCCGCTTCAGCAAAGCGGCGACGCACTACGATCCGGCAAGTTCGCGCCTGGCCGCTTCGCCGAGTTCCACGCCAGTGTATGCATGCCCATCGATGCCCCAGCCGCCGTCGGGAGCTTCCGTAATGAGGACCCACGTGCGATCCGCGAGACTCGGATCCCGGGCTTGGCCAGCGATGATGTCGGTCATCTCTCGCACCACGCCGAGTTTCTTATCCCGGTCGAGCACGCCGACCGGCGTCAGTACCTGGACCCGAACGTAGTTGTTGTCACCCCCTGCGTTTGCGAGCGCATCGGGCGGCAGTTCGTGGACGAACGCAGCCGTGTTCTCCAGGAATAGAGCAATGCTGGGAACTTTTTCCCAGCGCATGAGCGCGGCCGTCAGGTCCTTCGTCAATGAGCGTTTGTCGTCAAAGGTTCCCGCGGCGGCGTAGACGTCGATCATCGGCATGTGGCTATCCCCCGGCTCTTGCGGCGTATCCTTAACTAGGCGTCCCTTGGGAATTGCACCACGCGACGGTGGCATGCCGAATCACCCATTTGGACGAGGCACGGGCCTCTGCGAGCGGCTACACTGCCAGCTAAGGCTCTATGATTTCGATCACCGTCAATGGCACGCGCCACGATCTCGAGGTTCCCCCGGACATGCCGCTGCTTTGGGTCATCCGCGACGAGCTTGGCATGACCGGCACCAAGTTTGGGTGCGGCGTCGCCCAATGTGGCTGTTGCACGGTCCACGTCGACGGCAAGGCGACGCGGTCGTGCGTCATGCCGGTTTCGGCGGCCTCGGGGAAGCAGATCCATACGATCGAAAGCCTTTCGAACGACAACTCGCATCCCATCCAGCGTGCTTGGGTCGCCGAGCAGGTGCCGCAATGCGGCTACTGCCAATCGGGACAGATCATGGCCGCGGCCGCACTACTGAAGCGGGTGGCGGGAGAACCAAGCGACGCCGAGATATCCAATGCGATGACGAATATCTGCCGCTGCGGCACCTACGATCGAATTCGCAGCGCGATCCATCGCGCCGCGCGCCAGGCGTGACGGGGGGAGACGCCTCCGTGATCGATCGGGCCGGCTTTATGCGTGCGAGTGCGGGCTTTGGTGCGGGGCTAATCCTAGCGTTCGAGCTACCCGGCTGCGCGAAGGATGCCGATACCGCCCGGAACGTTAAGGAGTTCGTTCCGAACGCTTGGGTCCGGATCGCGCCCGACGGAACGGTCACAGTCGTCCTTTCGAAGTCTGAGATGGGCCAAGGTGTCGTGATGGGTCTCGCTACGATCGTTGCGGAGGAACTCGACGCGGCAATCGAGCATGTCCGGACCGAATTCGCGCCGGCCGAGCCGGTCTACGGGGACCCCGGGTTCGGTGGAGACATGGTGACGGGCGGTAGCACGAGCGTAAGCCATTCGTGGTCGACCTTGCGCAAAGCAGGTGCTACGGCGCGTGCCATGCTCGTCGCCGCGGCAGCTCAGCAGTGGAAGGTCGACGCCACGTCATGCACGACGCGGCAAAGCGTCATCTACCACGCAACATCCCAGCGGCAAGCGAGTTACGGGAGCGTGGCCGAAGCCGCAGCAGGCGTCCCAGTGCCTCAGAGCGTGCCGCTAAAGACCACGGCGCAGTTCAGCCTGATCGGTAAACCCCGCCAACGCACCGACGTCCCGCCGAAAGTCAACGGAACGTGCCAGTACGGCATCGACGTCCGCGTGCCGGGAATGGTCTACGCCGCCATAGCCCGGTCGCCGGTTTTCGGCGGCCGCGTAAAACACTACGACGCGAGGAACGCGAAAAAGATCTCCGGCGTTCTCCAGACTGTCGAAGTCTCTAACGGCGTCGCGGTCGTCGCGAAGAATACATGGGCGGCGTTCCAGGGAAGAGATGCGCTCGAGATCGTTTGGAACGAAGGGCAGAACGCTACCGTTAGCACGGACTCGCTGTTTGCCGAGGCGGAGCATTTGGCGCGCGGCCGCATCGGGGAACGGCTCGCGGCATCGCGCGGCAATCCGGAAGCCGTTTCCGGGACAGTGATCGATGCGATGTATCGCGGTCCCTTTCTGGCACACGCGACGATGGAGCCGATGAACGCGACCGCCGACGTGCGCGACGGTCGTTGCACCGTTTGGGCGCCGACGCAGGTTCAGCTTCGGGCACGCGCCCTAGCCTCGAAAGCGAGCGGATTGCCGCCCGAGCAGTGCACGATTCATACGACCTTCCTCGGCGGAGGGTTCGGCCGTCGATTGGAAGCCGATTACGTTCAAGAGGCGGTTGAAGTATCGA
The DNA here is from genome assembly GCA_003156715.1 of Candidatus Tityobacter terrigena. Lineage (GTDB taxonomy): Bacteria > Vulcanimicrobiota > Vulcanimicrobiia > Vulcanimicrobiales > Vulcanimicrobiaceae > Tityobacter > Tityobacter terrigena. The sequence continues at coordinate 19,988 of PMHO01000053.1, read as the reverse complement.
AAGCGATCGGCGGTCCGGTAAAAGTGATGTGGAGCCGCGAGGACGATACGCAGCACGATTTCTATCGTCCGATGAGCGTGAACACGGTGCGCGGCGTCGTCGCAGGGGGTGCGATCGTCGCCCTTACCCATCAGGTGGTTTCCCCGTCGTGGCTGCGTCGTTGGTTTCCCGCAGGAATGAAGAACGGCGTGGACGTGCTCGACGTGCTCGAGGTGATCGACGCACCGTACGCCATTCCCAACTTTCGCGCCACATATATCGATCACGAGCACGGGATTCCCGTGGGTTCGTGGCGTGCTCCGGACGCGAACTGGAACGGATTCGTTACCGAGTCGTTCATGGACGAACTCGCGCACGCGGCGCGCGCCGATCCCCTCGCGTTCCGCTTGGCGCACATGGAAAAGAGCCCGCGTGCGGCGGCCGTTCTTCGCCTTGCCGCCGAGAAGGCCGGCTGGGGCCAAAACCAAGCCGGCGTGGCACAAGGCCTGGCGGTTACGGCGTGGGCGGGTAGCTTTGGTGCGATGGTCGTCGACGTATCGATCGAAAAGAAGCTGCCGAAGGTCCACCGCGTCGTCAGCGCCGTTGACTGTGGCACCGTCATCAATCCCGACATCGTCGTTCAGCAGGCCCAGGGCGCAACCAACTTCGGCCTGTCTGCAGCACTAACGGGGAAGATCACACTGTCAAAGGGTCGCGTCGAACAGAGCAATTTTTACGACTATACGGTCCTACGACTGGCCGACGCTCCCGCGATTGAGGTGCACGTCGTGCCGAGCAACGAAACGCCGACCGGGATCGGCGAAATTTGCACGCCGCCGATAGCGCCCGCGGTCGGAAATGCGCTCTTCGCATTGACGGGGAAGCGCGTGCGAACGCTACCTTTCAGCGACGCGTTAGTCTGACCACTGAGAGGAGCTCGGCGCCGGAGGTTGCGTAGGTTACGGCGCAACGACTGGTGGTCTACTCGCTGAGTTGCTGCAGTGCTTCCACCCAGTTTTCGATACGATAGGCGGATGCTAGCTTACCGTTTCTTACCGTGAACAAATCAATGGCCATGGTATTGAAGCTCTTGCCGCTCGGTTTCTGGCCCCAGAACTCGGCCGTCGGTGTTCCTGTCGCTTTCCCGCGCACCACGATGTGATCGCCGATCGTCAGCATATCCATGACCGTCCAATGGAGGTCTGGGATAACCGCACCCATGCCCCGAAACACTTCGGCTAATTGTTCGCCCGTGAGGAACTGCTCGTTCGTCGAATATGATTTGTAGTCATCGTTGGCTGCTTGCGCCAACAAGGTCGACCACATATTTCTTGGCGGGTTCGTTGAGCGCTCGTAGAGCGGCGCCGTGATCCGACGCGCTTCTTCAACCGTCAGTGACGAAGCCGGACCCACGGTTGCGGTCTGCTGATCCGGCTTCGCAAATGACGTGCCGAACATCGGCAGACCGGTCTGCGATTCCGCAGCCGTTGCCTCGTCCTGCAGAACGTCCCAATGCTCCGCTAGGCGCCCATCCTCCATCCGCAAAATATCAGCCGCGATGCATGCGCGCGAGCGGCCATTCCCACTAAGTCGCCCGTGCATCATCACCCAATCGCCCGCCACCATGATGAGCGCGTTCTCATAGCGCAGGGTACCCGGCAAGCTGCGGACGAGGTTGAACAGACCCTCTCGCCCGGGCGCTATGTGGGCGCTGTGTTGGATATAATTCTCAGACCAGAACTCCGCTGCTTTCACATAATCGCGCTTGTTGAAGAGCGAGTCAAAGGCCTCGAGAACCAGCGCCTTGGTCTGTTCGGCTGACATCGTGTCCATCGGTTCCTCGTGATCCGGCTTATTCGCGCCGCCTCCCACGCGTCTACTGTCCGGGGGTGCTCCACGACGTTCCGTCGTCAAAGACGACGTGTGTTACCCTGCACGAAGCATCCGGGCCTTGATATATGGATGGCGTGTAGCTTCGCGTGAGCTGCAAGGACTTACCGGGCGCCAAGGCTACGTTCGCGACGTCTGTAACGGTCCTTCCATGGTAGGTGCCGATGATGGTTACAGCGCTTGCCGTCTTGGCGCCAGTATTGACGATGACTACGGTGACGCCGTTGGTTCGGCTCAGGCCTTCGACGAGGGGATTGTTTAACGATGCGCTGGCGACGACGCAAGACGTTACCTTGACGGGCGACGAACCCGTCTCCACCGCCAGAGCCGGGGACGCGATAGCGAACGCGGCAACTGAGGCCAGCGAGAGAAAACGAAGCGGGATGGATAGCATGACGAAGCTCCTTTCGAGCGCATCAGTTTCGGGCCGATGACGAGAACATTTCGCACTTTAGCGGATTCGCCGCGTCGCTGCATCGCCCGAATGGGTGATGCGCCTTTGGAACGCCGGCAACGGCGCAAGTCAGTACGCCTGAGGTGAAGATGCCGAGTCGTCTATTTAGACGAGGCGCAAGTCCCATGTTGGCGGCTATTGTCTTAGGGAGGCCTTACCGTAGCCGAACCCGATACGGCTCCGGACTTCCAGAGACGCGACGCTCAGCTTAGGGCAATTCAAGATTGGGGAGCGCCTCCTTCGACGTCGACGAAAATCCGTGAGGCCCGCCAAGAGCCCGCCACGATTCCAGGAGAAGAACGCAATGGCTAATAGGGTCGTTCTGATCACCGGAGCCCTAACCGGGATCGGGCGTGCGACGGCGCTCGCATTCGCACGGTACGGCGCCAGCGTTATCGTCTCCGGCCGCAACGACGAGGACGGTCACGCGCTCGCTGCCGACGTCCAAGATCTCGGCCTGGAAGCGCTATTTGTGCGTTCCGACGTGCGCTACGAAAGCGAAATCATCAAACTGATCGACCAGGCTGTTGCGCGTTTCGGCCGTCTCGACGTGGCCGTGAATAGTGCGGGTACTGAAGGCTATCCCGGGCCTATCCTCGAGCAAACGGCCGAGACCTACGCAGCGACGTTCGACACTAATGTGCTCGGCACGCTTTTGTGTTTGAAGCACGAGCTTCGCGTCATGTTGCCTCGCGGAAGCGGCAGCATTGTCAATCTCTCGTCAACCCTCGGCAAGAGGACAGCTGCCGGCTCCTCCGTATACGCTGCCAGCAAGCACGCTGTTGAAGGGCTGACGAAGGTCGCCGCGTTGGAAGCGGCCCCGTTCGGAGTGCGCGTCAACGCGATCGCTCCCGGCCCGGTCGATACGGGGATGCTGACGCGATTCACGGCGAGCACGGAGCGAAAAGACGCATTGATAGCGGGCGTTCCGCTCAAGCGTGCGGGTCATCCAAGTGAAATCGCAGATGTAATTGTCTTCGTCGCCTCCGAGGGAGCTTCGTTCGTGACGGGCCAGATCATCGGCGTCGATGGCGGAAAAATGGCGTGACAAGAACTCAACTGCTGAAAAAAGGAATCATTAGAATGACGCTGTGCCAAACATCGTGCTCGTCCATGGCGTGTGGGCCGACGGCTCCAGCTGGAGCGGCGTGCCGGTCGCAACTAAAGCGCTTGCGCCCGACCACCGTGTCATCTCAGCCGTAATTCATAACCGCGCGTGTGAGCTGGCTTCGCGAAGTAACGCTCAGCTTCCCAAAAATCGAACGCAGGTGCGTGGCTACGGTATTCGGAGAGATCATTAGTTCCGTGGCGGCGGAGCGGTTCGTGCGCCCGTCGGCGATCAATCTTGCGACGCGCCGCTCGGTTTCCGTCAGGGCAGCCCAGCCCTCAACCGGGCGCGCGGTCGTCGTTCGCCAGCGCCGTCGGCGAACACCCGCGCGCTCCAGAAGCCGCTGCACTCTTCGCGCTTCGCCGTGCGCCCCGAGACGATTGTAGGTATCCCAAGCACCATCGAGGGCCGCAGCCCCGGCGTCTCGTCGGCCCGTTGCCAATTCCATGGCACCTAGGTCGACGGCCGCGTCCGCGCGCACGAGCTGTCGCTGGCTACCACCCAATAATTCTACCGCTCGACGTAGGGATTGAACGTTATCGTGAACGAGACCATCCACTTGCGACGCAATACCGGCAATCGTCGCCACTCCGGGGTTGCGTTCGGCGAGCATTCGCGCGAACGAGGCGGCCTCGTTGGCGAGCCCCGGGTCACCGCCGCGCATTGAGATTCGCGTCGCCGCGACGAGCCATGCCGGCTGCCACAGCCAACGATGCCGCACGCGCCGCGCGCGTTGGACGATGTCGCGGACTGATGCGAGAGCCGCAACACGGTCGTCGTTACTTTCCGCGATCCATGCGGCCATGAGTTGTAGCATGAGAAGCCGGCTCTCGTCTGAGCCTTCTGCGTTCTCTGCTTCTGCGAGATGGGCGCGTGCCGCGGGGAGTTCACCACGCAGTTGCGCGATCCGGCTTAGGATGATGCGCGCTTCAAGCTGATAGTTCGGCACTTGGAAGTCGACGCACAATTGAGAGAGGGTGCCGGCATCGGCTTCCGCATCGTCCAACAGACCGAGGCAGTAGTCGTGCCACATTTGAGCGAATGCGATGCCCGGGGCTTTCGAAAGATCGCGTCGATCCTCGCTTTCGGCGCGCACCTCCGCGAGCAACCTCCGGCTCTCGTCGTATCGATCCAGGACCTGCAGCGAGATCAGCTCGTCCACGGGAGACGTTAGATCGATGAGGACGCGCAACCGGCGGAAATAATCGAGTGCCAGCTGGTGACGTCCGCTGTTTTTTGAGGACTCGCCGAGTGCCCGAAGCGCATCAGCCTCGGCTGTGCGGTTTCCGACTAGATGTGCATCTCGAAGCGCGCGTTCGCCGGCATTAGGACCCTCCGCCGCTTCGGGCTCACCGGACTGCGCCAGGGCATGCAGGGCGATCAGTTCTGCTCGCACCTGGCCGGACAGATCGTCCAGAGTCATCGCCTTCGAAAGTCGCTCGCGCATCTCCGCCGTGCGGCCCATATCCCAGAGAATTCGCGCAACCCGCGCCTGAATGTTTGCCGCAATCTCGTTGACGTTTGTTGAGGAAAGAAGTCGATCTGCGATGGCGATTGCGGCTTTTCCGCGTCGAACCGCCGCCAGCATCCCGATCGCATCCTGACCCGTTTCCAACCACAATGAATCGTTCGCGTCGAGCAGCGAAAAAGCGTGCTCTATCAGCTCCACGGCGACCGTGGGCATGGTGGAAGCGACCGCAGTCGCCGCTCTTCGTAAGACTTCGACGGCTTGACGATCGCCATGCTCCGCGCACATGAGAACGTGCGGAGCTACCTCCAAGGGGCCGCGTCCGGTGGCCACATAACGCTCGGCGGCGTCGCGATGCAGAGCCACGCGCATCGACTGCGGCAAGTCTTCGTAGACCGCCTGGCGGAAGAGGTCGTGGCGGAACGCGACGCGTTGTCCGTGGTCCTCTAATACGCCGGCTCGGACCGCCGCCTCGATAGAAGGGACGATCCGAGTCCAGGGTGTGAGATTCAGGAGTTCTGCAGCATCGACGAGCGAACACGAGCGGCCGAGGACGGATGCGACCTCAACGAGCCGTAACGTCTTGGCCGGCAGCGATTGCAACCGGCTCCGCACAACCGAAACAATGCGGCCGGGAAGTTTTTCGCCACGGGCCGTCGGTATAAAAAACTCTTCCTGCGGGCTGGCCGCCGTCGTTCCACCTTCGTCCCTTGCGTAGCTGTCCAGCAACTCAACGGCAAGAAATGGATAGCCGTCGGCCCGCCGCAGGAGATCGGTCAACTTCCCGCTTGGGGCAGCGCCATGCCGGTCGACGGCGAGTTCAAGGATCGCGGTCGGGGTCAGCGGACCGAGATGGATCATCTGTGCCGGAACGTCGGGTGACACCGCCGTAAGAATTTCATTTGCGGGATGCGCGGGCTCCGGGCGCGATGCAAGTAGCCAAATAATTGGAGACCCGACAAGATGAGCCGGCATCACGCGCAGTGCAAACACGGTCAGGCGATCGGCCCACTGCAGGTCGTCGATAGCAATCAGCAAAGGCGATTTCATCGCGCGCTGCTCGAGCGTCGCCGTAAGGCGCTCGACCAGCCACAATTGTTGTTGGTAAAGCGGCGCAAGGTCGGCGAAGTCGTCCCGAGATAGAAGCGGCGCGGATCCGGACCGCAACGCCAGCAACAGCGGCGCCATCGGGGCGATCTGATCGAACTCTTCCGCTTTGCTGACCCCGACGCTAAATCCCATTTTCCGCCCGCGGTCGGCTATTGCGTTCAGTAGAGCGGTTTTTCCGATCCCGGATTCGCCTGATAAGAGAACAACGCCGCTCTGTCCCGAGGTTTGCGTTCTGCGCAGCAGGCCGACTACGCTCTCGACTTCGTCGGCGCGCCCACGCAAAGCATAAGCAACAACGGCGGCGGACCGCCCGAGATTTGGTAGGGGCACCCGTCGGGCCCCTTCTAGGTCGAGCTGCGAGGTCGTCAATGTAGGCGATGCATTGCGGAATCCACTTGGCTATGGTCGTGCCTCTCGGATTATAGGCATAATCCTGCCCCAAGGTCAACCTTCACCGGTGGGATCGCTCCCGGTGTAGCCTGCAAGGGCGGACTTGCCGCGACAATGAAGCCCGCCGCTAGAAATGATCCGCCGGACGCGTTCGAAGAAGGCTGACACTCACGCCCGAATAGTGGCTATCGCGGCGAAGCGGTTTCGCGAGTTAGGAATTCATCAGATCAGCATAGCCGACCTGATGAACGAAGCCGGGCTGACGGTCGGCGGGTTTTACCGGCATTTTTCTTCGCGCGATCAGCTTGTGGTCGAGGCGTTTATCGCCGCATCTCAAGACATAGTGAAGTGGAGTGAGAGCGTTTCTAGTTGCGGGCAAGCTATCAAAGACTACTTGGCAGAAGATCATCGGGACCATCCCGAAACCGGATGCAGCGTGGCTGCGCTTACCGGGGACGTCAAGAACGAGAGCGATCCCGTGCGCGCCGTTTATACGAGGGAGGTGCGACGCCTTCTCGAGTTCTTTTCGAGGTTGGCTCCAGCCGATGGTGCCCTTGCGAAGAGGCAGGCTGGAATGCTCGTTTTCAGCGCTTGTGTCGGGGCGCTGGAGCTGTCGCGTTCTGTCGACGACCCGAAGCTGTCGGGCGATATCCTAACTGCCGTGAGGAGCCTGCTCGTCGAGATGACGTCCGGCGGAGCCTCGCTCACGCCTCGGAAATGGCGAACGGCTGCATCCCGTCGCGGCCGATCGTGAGGCGGCGATCGACCGGCTTAGGCTTGCCGATCGCCCGCGAGCAAGTCTTGATTAAGTATGTTTAGCCGGTAGGTGCCGTTGGGCGAGCGATCTATAATCCACACGAGGTCGAACCGGTCATCGTCCCATTCAGGTACGACCGACTCAACGAAGCCGGCAGCGATATTGTGAATGCGCTTGTGCGTCCACCCCACCAGGGCGGCGCCGTCATAGCCTCTGAGCCTCTCCACCAAGATATCTTCGTCACCTGTGGCGATGTCGTTCCGGTAATTACCGCCGATTCGGACGTGCAATGGCGCAACGGTCTGCTGAGCACGACGACTCTTGGACTCTTCATCCGCGATGCCAACGTCGTCTCCTGAAGCGGCGGCAACGATCGACTTCGGCTTCGCGACCCCTGGTCTCGTAGGCGAGGCGAAGAATGCCACGAGCGCACCGGCGCGCTGCCACCCGCGAATGGACAGCGAATGCTTATCTGGCGAACCATTCTCGTCTACGCCAATTTGCGTCGTGGAGGCAGGCCCAGCCTTCTCCGCGTGACGGATAATCATAATCTTGTCCGGACCGGTCATAGATTCCGAATCGTGCAGCGTCGGCGAAAATCGCGTGACGTTACGTGGCGAGGTGCTCGTTTAGCCAGGTGATGATGTCCGCGGTCACCACGTCGCGGTTGGTCTCATTGAGCATCTCGTGGCGGCCGTTTGGATAGAAGGTCATGTGCAAGTCCTTGACCCCGTGCACGTCATAGCGGTCGGCGAGCGCCTTGACCGATAGCGTGTTGCCTCCAACCGGGTCCGCATCGCCCCCAAGTATGTAGATCGGCAGCGTCACCGGGATCTTCGCTTCATTCGCCGGATCCCACGCGTCCGCAAAGCCGTGGAAGAAGAGGTCGACGTACTGATTTGTGACCGCAAACCCGCACAGCGGGTCGTGCACGTACTTGTCGACCTCGGCCGGGTCGCGGCTGAGCCACTCGAAAGCCGTGCGATTCCCGAACGGCTTGTTGTACCCGGCAAACAGCGTCGGGGCGATCGTTTTCTGTAAGGCGGCGTCGCCGGCCGAAGCTTTGTCGATCTGCGCGATGACGTCCGGCAGGTTCGGAATGGCGCCGAACGTGCCGGAAAGGATCGTCCCCTTTAGTTCGGCGCCGTGCAACTCGATGTAGCGCTGCGCAAACGCCGAACCGAGGCTGTGCCCAAAGAGAAACAACGGCGTACCGGGCTCTTCTTTCGCGATGATGCCGCTTAGCTGATAGAGGTCCCGCTCCGTTCCGTTCCACGCGTCCGGGCCGCCGTCGCCGAGCTTGCCGGGCAGCGCCGTACGACCGTGACCGCGATTGTCCGCCGCGTACACCGCATAGCCGGCCGCGTTCAGTGCGAGGGCGAAGCGAGCGTAACGCCCGCTATGTTCGGCCAGCCCGTGCACGACAAGAACGACTGCCTTCGGCGTTCCGCCCGGAATCCAGCGCCGTACGAAAACCTGTCCACCGTCGACGTTATTGAAAGTAAATGTCGTTGCCCCTGCGGCCGGCGCAGCGTCCGCGCGCAGGGCGAGCGGCACTGCGAAGACGAGGGCGACCGCGATCGCGCACGACGTCATGAGAAGCGCTTTACGAAAACTATGAAATGTCATTCCACTCTTTCTACTGGTAGCGCCGGTGCAAGACTTCGCGTCGTTCTTAGACTGCGAGACAATCTCCTCGAAGACTTACCAAGAACTCGAGGATGTCATCGATTTCCCGCTGCTGACAGGCAAGACGAAAACGTTCGTGACGTAACAAGATTGCCGGCGCGATCGTCCTTTCGTCGTGACGCACCTACCAGTCCGGCGGCGTCTTCCGAACTCAAAGACCCGAGCTAAAGTGACGCAGAACGAATCCTCGCGTGGAAGCCGCCGGAATTGTTAGAGAAATCGCTGTCGTTATAGCCAAGATAGAGTTCGCCCGACACGCTTGCCGGTACCTCATATTCGAGTAATTTTCCAACGAAGAACGGTGTGCCGGTTGAGGGCGAGCCGATAACGGCGATAAGCGCAAAACACGCCAGTCCGGGGGCGATGAAAGTCGAACGCTGCTGTGCTTGGGAACATCTTGGACTATCGAAGGATAAGCCGTTCGGGCCGCGCAAGCTCTTGTGCCCGCATGACGGTCCACATCCACCGTGCGAGGCGTAGCCAAGGGCACGTATCCGGATATGCTGATTGGCCGTCACCGCGATCCCTGTATCGGTATAAGGGCTCGTTGCAGGGACGTATACTTTGAGTTTCTCGAACGGGTCTAACTGCGCCGAGCTGTCCGGCGAAATCGCTGCCGACTCTGTGCTTGGCCTGAACGTCGACTGTGACCCGCTGCTACAGCCGGCGAGCGCTGCAGCGGCCAAAATGGCTGACATGAACGTGGCTACGGTTAAGGTTTTCACTGTATGCTCCATTCCTGCATGAAAGCGCCCAATGCGCTCGTTTGCGAAAGGCAATGCAAGCGAACGTCAAACAAAGGCGTGCGCCCCAAGACCAGTTCAGTAAGCAGCCAAACTCGCCTGCCGCCATAAGCCTGCATTGCTAACTGCGGTAGGCGCTCATCAGGCGTGACAATGGCGATCGTCCTTTCGTTTTGACGCCGCCATTAGGCCGGTGGCGTCTCCGAACCGAGAAGTCCTGAGTTAAAGTGACGCAGAACGAATCCTTGCTACGATATGCCTAACGCGAAAGTGGCTGCGGTTGCACTTTGCACTCTATGCTCCATTCTGCGTGAAAACGCCCGGCGCTCTCATGCACGAGACGCACGGCAAGCAAACGCCACAACAAGGCGTTTGACCAAGAACCAATTCAGCAACCAGACAAACTCGCCTGCCGAGGATGTCTAGTACTGCCGGACCGCGATAGGCGCGCATCAGAAACCGATGACAACGGCCCCAGCAAGTGCCGGCAGACCCTGAGAGCTCGGTCAGAGCCGGCGGAGTGAGAAAACGGTGAGCATCCCCCTATTCGGGCTACGTTCGCCGCGAAATGGGAATAATTGCGCTACTGTGTTGGAGCGTCGCCTGCCCCAGTGGTCCGCCGCCGCCCTCGCTGGGGCCCTTGCGCTTGGTGGCGTGACGGCCGGGTCCCAAGGAACCGAGGTCGTCGCGCTGGTGGAGCATCCCGCGCCGATGCCCCAGAGCTGGACGCAATTCAGGCTCAACGGCGAGCACAACCCGGTCATCGACGCGCCGACCTCAGCTGCTTGGCACTTTGAGACCCACGGTCAGATTTCAGCGAGCCCCGCGATTGTCGGCGGCGTCGTCTATCTGGGAACCAACGGCGGTTCGCTTTATGCGATCAAGGCGGCGTCCGGAGCCGTTCTTTGGACGTACCGCGCGCTGAACGGCTTGAAGTCAAACCCGCTTGTTTACGGCGGCGTGGTGATCGTTGGCGTGGGCAACGCCGACTCGACAACCATTAAGTCGCGAGCGAAGGTTCGCGTGGGCAGCGGATCGAGCGGAATCGTGGCGCTCGACGCTGGGACCGGGCACAAGCGCTGGTACTTCCCGTTGAGCGGCACGGGTCAGCCCACGGCCGCGATCGTTGATGGTCTCTTGATCCACCATGACGGCGACGGTGTCGTCGTAGCGCTCGATCCGCGCACGGGCCGTCTGCTCTACCGCCAGAACGTGCGCGCGGTCGCCTCGATGGTCGGAGCGGTCCCAGTCGGCGACGACCTCGTTGTGACGACGGGCATCTTCCCCAACCGAGTCATTGCTATCCACCGGGGGACCGGCGGACTTGCCTGGGCCTGGGAGCTTTCGGCGGCAAACTCGGGTCTTGGTGACTGCCCTCCCGCCACCGACGGACAAGCTGTGTTTTGTGACTACCTCTCACCGGTGCAGCACGGGCCGCCGGTCGACCCGGGCGTGACTGCCCGGGAGCACGTCTACGCGCTCGACGCGCATACGGGAAAGGCGCAGTGGGACGTGGCGCTCGAGTCCGGCACCGTTCCGTCGAGAAACGAATCGGCGATCCCGCTGTTGTATCGCGAACGCCTGTACGTCGGCAGCGCGGTCGCACCGTACCTGCACGCGATCGATACGAAGACCGGTAAAGTACTTTGGAGCCGCGAGGTTCACGGAGCGGTAAAGGGCGGGATTGTGGCACGCAACGGCATCGTATACTTCGGTGACCTGCAAGGCTACCTGTGGGCTCTCAATGCCACTACGGGCCGGGTAATCGGCGTCCGTAAGACCGGTACGCCGTTCAATGTCGGCTCACCGGTTATTGTAGGAGGCTCTCTCATCATCGGGAGCAACACGGGCCGAATCTCGTCGATTCCGCTGAACGAGATCTTCTGGTCGCAGGATGCGTGAGGCGAACGCTAACTCGTTAAGACCATTCGGAAACGGGTGGCCCCGCTCATCATTCGCTCGTAAGCCTCGTTAGCGCGCTCCAGCGGCATCGTCTCGACCATTGGACGCACGCCGGTCATCTCGCTGAAGCGCAACGTTTCGGCGCTGTCGATGGCGTTGCCGGAGGGCCAACCTTTGATCGACTTGCGGCCTGCTATGAGCGCGGCCGGCGTGATCGGCAACGGTTCCATGGCGGCGCCGACGATCAGGAATACACCGTCCGCGCCCAGGCCGCGCAGCGCGGGCGCCATCGCCGCCGAGCTCGTCACGGTCGCCAGGACGACGCGCGCTCCGCCGAGACGCAGCAGTCGCTCGGTCACGTCCTCACTCGAACTATCAATGTAGTCGTGCGCGCCGAGCGTCCGCGCCAGGGGCCCCTTGTCGCGGCCGCGCGCGATCGCGACGGCTTGGAAGCCCATTTTAGCGGCAAACTGAATGCCGAGGTGCCCAAGGCCACCGATGCCGAGAATCGCTACCAGATCGCCCGGCATCGCACCGGCGTGGCGAAGCGCGTTGAAGGTCGTAATTCCGGCGCACATTAGCGGCGCGGCTTCTTCAAAGCTCAGGGCGTCCGGTATGGGCGCGAGCACCGTGCTCTGCGCAACGACGTACTGGGCGTAACCGCCGTCATATGCAATACCGGGAATGCGAACGTTAACGCAGCTAACGAAGTCACCGCGCAGACATTGGCGGCAGGTCCCATCGTAGCCACCCGACCAACCGATCCCAACGCGTGCGCCCAAGTTCCAGTTTGTGACATCGGCGCCTAAGGCATCGATCTCGCCGGCGATCTCGTGGCCGGGCGCGCGCGGGAACGATATCCCCGGCCAGTGGTTTTCTACGGTCAGGGAGTCGCTGTGGCAGATGCCGCACGCTCGAACGCGGACGCGAACTTCCCCGCGACCCGGTTCGGGCAGCGGCAACTCCGCCCATTCGAGTTTGGTGCCTGGCGTTCGGACGAGCATCGCGTGCATGGTACTCATCCGCTTGGCGTTCGCCGCCGGCGTCGCTACTCCATCGCATGCTTCGAGGCCGCGACGGCCTACTTCTAGCGTTGCCTGTCGCTCGGGCGGTGCTAGTCTTGCGCTCGAGAAAGAGGGCCACGACGACGAGCCGGAAACCTCAACCCGGACATCGCTCGCCACACCGATTGGAGTAAACAGAAGATGCGTCTGTCCAGTATGTTGGCCACCGCGGCCCTAGCGTTGCTCGCTATATCGGGCTGTGGCGGAAAATCGTCGAGTTCTCAGTCGACATCGCAAATGGGCGCAACCGCCACGACGGAGGCGCAGCGCGAAACAGCCGCCCTTCCCTTGACTGTCGCAGCGGTCCCAAAGGGGCTGCGCTGCGGCGGGAAACCGGTGTGGGTCAACCTTAAGAGCAAAGCCTATCACGAGTTTGGGGATCCGTATTATGGGCGCACGAGGAACGGCCAATTCATGTGCCTCGCTAACGCGCAGGCTCAGGGGTTCCATCCGGCCGGCGCTTCGCACCACCATAGGCACGGCACGATGACGGGAAGCAATGAACCTGCGCCGGCCGTCCAGCCGACGTAGAGCAGCTCAGCCGTCTAGTGGTTGTTCGCGTATCGCATGCCCAGATCGATCTCTCTGATGGCCTGCTGGCAGAGATTGATGGCGTTGATCCGGTGGCCGCCCTTATCCGCGTTCGCCTTACTCAAGGAATCAATTGCTTGTCGGAGCGATGCGCGCGCGTTCAACATGTAGGGTTGGTACGCGGCGCGCGGACGCGATCGGGAGTCGCTCGGGGCCGTGCGTTCGGTCGCAAGGCGGATTCGTTGCACGACCCCTCGCGGTTCACAACACGGTACACGCGTATTCGGATCTCGGACGCGCCGAGGTGAGCGCACTCGCGGACCTCGCCTCGCTCGCTCTCGCGGGTCGTGCGTAACTCTTCGCAGCCGGTTTTGTCGCCACGGAGCGCGGAGTTGCCCGCCCGATCGTGCCTGCCGTTTGGCGAGCTGAGGTAGGCATACTGTCGAGGTTTGTCGTCGCTGCCTAGCCGTTGTATTGTTCGTCGCTAACCTTCTCGAGCCAGTCGACGTTCTTGCCGTGAAGTTTTTCTTGGATTGCGATATGCGTCATCGCCGTCGACGGGGTCGCGCCGTGCCAGTGCTTCTCGCCAGGGTCAATCACCGCGACGTCCCCGGGCCGAAGTTCTTCGATTGGGCCGCCCCAACGCTGGATGCGCCCGGAGCCGGATGTTACGATGAGCGTCTGACCGAGCGGGTGCGTGTGCCATGCAGTCCGAGCGCCGGGTTCGAACGTCACGTGCGCGCCGGTCGCCCGGGCGGGATCATCTCTATCGAACAGTGGATCGATGCGCACCGTACCGGTGAAATAGTCCGCCGAGCCCTTAACGGACGGCTCCGAACCAACGCGTTTGATGTTCATTTCTTATCCTCTTCTTGACCTACGAGCTTGGAAGACGAGAGGGACGCAGCCACCCGATGGCTGCCGCACCGATCGCGAACTGGGCGCCGGCAAGGAATAGCGCTCCTATACCCGCCTTGTCCCCCCCACCGCCGGGCGCGCGGCGCCGTCCAGCCGTAGCCGTTCCGGCCGAAAGATATAAGTAAGGATTTATCAGTATCGCCGAAATATCTATTTGACGTCAATGAGTGTCCGTGTCATGCTTGGACCGGTCCGGGGTCCTGCATCGAGCGCACGAACCGGCAAATACGCAAATACGCCCATTTACGTAGCGGAAGGCAAAGAACGTGGAAAGTCACGGAGATCAGGGACAGGACGATTCGTCCATCGCGCATGGTACGAAACGCGTCGGGGTCGTTGGTTTGGGGAAAATGGGCAGCGCGATGGCGCGCAACCTCCTCGCGCGCGGTTATCGTGTCTCGGTGTGGAACCGGTCGCCGCGGCCCGCCGAAGAACTCGTGGCTCTTGGGGCCGTAGCCTGCGAGTCGCCGGAAGCGCTTGTGGCCGGCGTCGACACAGTCATCGTGATGCTATGGGGCGACGACGTCGCGCGTGAGGTGAGTCTGGCGCGAGTGATCCCGGCCGCCCGCAAATCGCAAGTCGTCATCGAGATGTCAACGCTCTCGCCGCAAATGTATGAAGCGCTCGCGCAGGCGGCGTCCGAACACGGCATCCCTTTTCTGGCGGCGCCCGTTGTGGGCAGCGTTGATGCGGCGCGGCAAGGGTCATTGACGATCCTCCCGGGCGGCGAGCGCGCGGTATTCGAGGTGGCACGTGATGTGCTCGATTCACTCGGAAATACCGTGACGTACACGGGCTCCCCCGTCGCGAGTGCCTATTTGAAACTGGCGAACAATTCGGTCCTCGGCGTCGTTGCGGCGGCGCTTGGCGAGCTGAGCGCGATGTGCGAACGCGCGGAAGTCGACCGGCGGATCGTTATGGAGATGCTCCTGCGTGCCTTCGAACGCGTCGCGACCGGGAAGGCACAACAGCTACTCGATCGCGACAGCGAGCCGCGCTTCGCGCTGAACGCCCTGTTGAAAGATCTTCGATTGGCGCTTGGAGCGGCCGAGCGCGTTGGCATTTCGGTGCCCGTGCTCAACGGCATTCTGCCTGAATTTGAGAATGCGGCCGCAAGTGGGTTAGGTGAACGCGACTACATCGCCCTGACGCTCGCGCTTGAAGAGGCTTCGTCGCGCACGGTCGCGGGCGCTGCGTGATCGTGCAAAAGCATTTGGTTTCAAGCGCTCGCCTCGTGGCGCGAGCCCTCGTCGTGGCGGCGCTCGCGTCGGGCCTCTTGACGTCAGGCTTCCCGGTGCCGGCCGCAGATGCAGCGCCTTCATCTTCGATTCGCGTCACGTTCCCCTCGAGCACGCCGGGGGTCGAGCTAACCGGCGTGCTGTACCGGCCGGAATCGAGTGCTCCCGCGCCGGCAATCGCGATCATGTCCGGAACGTCGGGCGCCGAAGGCTTCCAAAACTGGGAAATACCGTGGGCCCTCCGCTTGCAGTCGGCCGGCTACGTGGCGCTGATCGTCGACAGTTTTACGGCGCGTCATCTGGCGTTCGCCGAGCATTGGAAATTGGGGCCGCAAGCACGCGGCCAGGATGCCTGGGATGCCGGCTCGTTTCTTGCCCGCCAATCGTTCGTGCGTAAAGACGAGGTCGGAGTGATCGGGCGTTCCGGCGGAGGCACCGCCGTTCTCGAGGCGATCGTCGAGCGAGCCGATCGCGTGCGGCCGCTGCCCTTCAAGATGGCTGTCGCGGACTACGGATACTGTCAGGACCCCTACGGCGCGTGGAAAGGCGGAACGTCGCCGGTGCGCCGGGATACCGCGGTCTACCGTACGTCAATCCCGCTGCTGATCGCGATGGGGACCTTCGATTCGCACGTCCCGGTCGCGTCGTGCATCGCACTCGCCGAAAACGCGAAGCGCGTCGGCATGAACGTGACCCTCGTAACCTACCCGGGAGCCGAGCATGCCTTCGATGCCCTCTACGGCGATGGCACTCCGCGACAAAAGGCGAGCGTCGTGAACACGATTGCCGCCTTTATTGCAAGGTATCTGGCGCAGGCCCCGAGCAGTCGCCCGATCGTGGCGCGCGCCACGTCCTTTGCCTCGCGCACGAGCGAGGCCGGCGGAACGATCGTCGTCCGGATGCGAGCACGAGCGAGGACTGCCGGCGCATCAGGCGTGGCGACCCTCACGCAGACCGGCCACGACGTTGCGGTTACGATCAACCTCTCCGAAAGCGCTTCGCGCGCCGTGGCGGAGATTCGTCAAGGCCAGTGCACGCAGCCGTACCCGTATGGTGAGTATCACCTCGGTGATGTGATCGACGGTACCGGATCGGGTTTGGTGCGAAACGTTCGGCTGTCGTACCTTATGAACGGCCACTTCGCCATCGTCGTCGGGTCGAGGCCCGGTGCTAGCGTTCCGATCGCGTGCGCCGACATTCCACGTAACACGTAGGATTCAAGCTGGCGCCGCGACGCGCAGGCAACGACGCGCCCTCCAGCCCGCGGCGTCGGCTCGTCGATGGGGCGCGGCCGTCGGACCTGCCCATCAGCTGACGCCGGCGAGCCGGACGATTTCCGGACGCCGACGCCTGATAATCGGATCGGAACCTCCGAGCGAGCCGCCGCAGCGACCCCGATCGCTGCTTGGATGTCTCGACGAAGCCACACGATCTGGGCCCCGTGCCCGATGGAGTAGTGTCATGCGTCAACCGGAAATCTCGCGCGGCCTCGTGCTGCGGACGTCGCTGTGCGCCGCGATCCTAGCCGGAACCGGCGCGACCGCGTTCGCTCTCGCCCGCCCCGCCACCGCCGTCGTCCATTCGATCGCCCCCTTTCAAGCACAATCTACCAATCCGCTTAAGAACGTTGGGATCATCAACATCATTGGCGTACGTGCCAGCTCTTCGGCAACGTTCTACGTAGAGGGCGAGCCGTTCGGAGACGCGGTTTGGCAGCCATTGAGCTCGCCAGTTCCCGGCAAGACGTTCGCCAAGATCCCCAGCGTCTCACAATATGGTTTTGGTGGCGCCGCCTGTCACGCCGAGTACCGCCGGGCTCAGATCGTGACGTCAGACGGGAGTACGATGGTGTACAACCTCGTTGATTACAACTGCGTGCAGCCCTCTGGCGCCTCAACCACGAACGGTCTCTTTGACATCGTAGGTGGAACGGGGCGATATGCCGGCTACACGGCCGGCGGCGGTATCTTCAGCATCGACGAACTAGCGGACGGTGAGGCATTTCTTGCGCTATCAGGCATGCACTGCCCCCCACCCCCAAGGCATTGCGTCGCACAATAGTCCCAGGGAGCACTGTTTGCGGCACCACTAATTGTATTCACCCGCCTTCCGACGGAGAATGCCCATGAATTCAGCTACCACGATGACTCAAGAGTCCCCACCGGTTACGCTCGACCTCGAGGCCCTCAAAACGCGCCAGCGCGGCGCGTGGTCGTCCGGCGACTATGCCATCGTCGGCACGACGTTGCAAATCGTAGGCGAGGAGCTGTGCGAGGCCCTCGACCTCCGCCCGGGATCTGCCGTCCTTGATGTGGCGGCCGGCAACGGGAACGTCTCGCTTGCGGCCGCGCGGCGCTGGTGCAGCGTGGTTTCCACCGATTACGTGCCGGCGTTGCTCGAACGCGGGCGCGAACGTGCCGAGGCCGAGGGCCTGCGCGTCGATTTCCGGGAAGCCGATGCCGAAGCGCTGCCGTTTCCGGACGAGAGCTTCGACGTCGTCGTCTCGACGTTCGGCGTGATGTTTGCTCCCAATCAGGAGCGCGCCGCCTCCGAGCTCGTGCGCGTCTGCAAGCGCGGCGGAAGGATCGGGCTTGCCAATTGGACGCCGGAAAGCTTCGTCGGTCGGCTGTTCAAGACGATCGGGAAGCACGTACCGCCGCCTGCCGGTGCCAAGTCCCCGGCACTCTGGGGAACGCGCGCGCGATTGACCGAGTTGTTCGAGCCGCACGCGTCTTCAGTCGCGTCGGCGCAACGGCACTTCGTCTTCCGTTACCGCTCGGCCGCGCATTTCATCGAGGTCTTCAAGACCTATTACGGACCGGTGCTCAAAGCGTTCGCCACGCTCCCATCGCCCGAGCAATCGGCGCTCGAGAAGGATCTTCAGAGCCTCGCCGCAGAGTTCAATCGCTCCGGCGACGGCTCGATGGTCGCGCCCAGCGAATACCTAGAGATCATCATCACCCGGCACTGATGCGTACCCACTGAAAGGTTAGTTGCCATGCAAATGCCGGCGGCAGGACGTTCGACGCTTCGAAGCTGAAGGCGCTACGAGGTGTGACGTGCGAAAGTTGCTCATGGATGCGGCGTCGCGCTCCGCGCGCTACGCTGAGGAAATCGGTCAGCGGCGGGTTGCTCCGCGTGATCAAGAGATCGCGGCGCTGCATGCGCTGGGAGGCACTCTTCCGGAGCACTCCGAGGAACCAGCGACGGTCTTGCGTCTGCTCGACGAAGTCGGGTCGCCGGCGACGGTGGCGTCGACCGGTGGCCGCTATTTCGGCTTCGTAACGGGCGGTACGCTTCCGGTCGCGCTCGCGTGTAATTGGCTCGCCGGCGCATGGGACCAAAATGTCGCCGTGCGCGCAATGTCGCCCGTCGCTGCGCATTTGGAAGACGTCGCCGCGGAATGGCTGCGCCAGCTTTTCGGATTGCCGTCAACGTGCGCCGTCGGCTTCGTCACCGGCGCGACGATGGCGAACTTCACCGGGCTCGCCGCCGCACGCCACGCGCTCCTGGCGCGGGCAGGGTGGAACGTTGAGGAAGATGGCCTGTTCGGAGCGCCGCCGCTCAGGGTCGTGGTCGGCGACGAGGTACATGTCTCTCTGCTGAAAGCACTTTCTCTCGTCGGTTTTGGCCGGACGCGCGTTCTGCGAGTTCCGACCGACCGGCAAGGGCGCATGCGAGCCGCCGCGCTTCCGGATCTCGACGATCGCACGATCGTATGCATTCAGGCGGGGAACGTCAACAGCGGAGCGTTTGATCCTGCCGCCGACGTGTGCGCACGTGCAACCCAAGCCGGCGCATGGGTCCACGTCGACGGCGCCTTCGGCTTATGGGCGGCCGCAGCGCCCCAGCGTGCTCATCTCGTTGCCGGTTTCGATCGGGCCGATTCGTGGTCCGTAGACTGTCACAAATGGTTGAACGTGCCCTATGATTCCGGGCTCGCTTTCGTTCGCAGCGCAGCAGACCTGGAGGCGGCCATGAGCGTGAGCGCGCCATACATTGCGATCACTCCGCAGCGCGAACCATGGTTCCATACGCCCGAAGCATCGCGGCGCGCTCGTGCCGTCGAAATTTGGGCGGCGCTACGTTCCCTCGGCCGCTTCGGCCTCGCCGACCTGATCGAACATGATTGCCGGCTCGCAGCGAGATTTGCCGAACGGCTCTCGGCTGCCGGCGTTGAGGTCCTCAACGACGTCGTGCTGAACCAGGTAGTGGTCGCGTTCGGCGATGATGAAACGACGAACCGCATCATTGCACGCGTTCAGAACGAGGGCACGTGCTGGTGCGGTGGCACCATGTGGCGCGGCCGCGCCGCCATGCGCATCAGCGTCTCTAGCTGGGTGACGACTGAGAATGACGTCGACCGAAGCGTCGAAGCGATCCTGCTGGAACGGCACCGAGTACTTGATCCTTTGCGGCACCGAGCAATTGACCCGCGGGGTCCTGATTAGGTGTCGCCGGGTTTTTCCAGCGACGCTGTCGGGGCTCGAGGCACTGGCTCTCCCGGCGAACGCGAAGGTGACGTTGTCCAATCGGAGCAGCTGAGCCGGACGATTTCCGGACGGCAACGCTTGATAATCGGATCGGAAGCTCGAGCGAGCCACCGCAGCGACCACGATCGCTGCAGAGATGTCTCGCCGAAGCCCGCACAAAATCTGGGCCCTGTGCCCCTGGAGTATTGTCATGCGTCAACCAAAAATCTCTCGCGGCCTCGCCCTGCGGACATCGCTGGGCGCCGCGATCCTGG